>NZ_JBQTCE010000020.1:163951-175292 GCF_052665095.1 Streptomyces sp. NEAU-174
AGAAACGGCAAAAACTCTTTTTGTAGACACCACCCCTGGGGGGGGGGGGGGGGGGGGGGACGTAAGCGTTTGCGCAAACGTTTACGTCCGACGGTCGATGCGATACGTTACGTGCCCCCAGCAGGGCTCGGCAGAGATCTCGACGACGTTAAGGACCGCAGCGGATGGCAACCATGGTCGATGTCGCCCGGCGCGCCGGGGTGTCCGTGGCCACCGTCTCGCATGTGCTCAACGAGACCCGGCCGGTGCGCCCCGGCACCCGTAAGGCCGTGCTGGACGCCATCGACGACCTCGGGTACATCCCCAATACGCTGGCGCGCTCCCTGGTGACCGCGCGCACCCGCTCGATCGGCCTGGCCGTCTCGGCGATCAGCAATCCGTACTTCACCGAGATCCTCCAGGGCGTCGAGTCCAGCGCCCTGGAGCGGGGCTACGGGCTGCTGATCGCCGATCCGCATGACGACCCCGCGCATGAGCTCACCGTCGTCCGGCTGCTGCATGAGCGGCGGGTGGACGGCGTGATCGTCGCCCCGTCGGCCGAGCCCGCCGGGCTGCTGGAGTATCTGGCCCGCCGTAAGATCCCCGCCGTCTTCCTCGACCGGCTGGTCGGCGACGCCCATGACCAGGTGTGCGCCGAGAACGCCCGCCCCGTCGAACAGCTGGTCGGCCATCTCGCCGATCTCGGCCACCTCCGCATCGGACTGGTCGCGGGGCTTCCGGGGCTGAGCACCACCAGCGAGCGGATCGCGGGCTACCGGGCCGGGCTGGAGCGCCATGGGCTGCCGTTCCGCCCCGGGCTGCTGGCCGAGGGCCACTCCGAGGCGCGGGGCGCGGAGGACGCCGTCCACCGGCTGCTGGCCTCCCCCGAGCCGCCCACCGCGATCATCACCGCGAACAACGCGATGACCATCGGCGCGCTGCGCGCCCTGCGGACGGCGGGGCTGAGGGTGCCGGACGATCTCGCGCTGGTCTGCTTCGACGACTTCTCCTGGGCGGATGTCTTCTCCCCCGGGCTCACCGCGATCTCCCAGCCCAGCCGGGAGGTCGGCGCCACCGCCGTCCGGCTGCTGCTCGAGCGGCTGGAGCATCCGGGGCGGCCGCCGCGCACCGTACGGCTGCCCTGCGCCTTCGTCCACCGCACCTCGTGCGGCTGTGTGGCCGAAGCCCTCGACCGACCACCGCTCCCCGGAACCCCCGGACTCGCCGGAAAGGACCCCGTCTCGTGATCGTCGTCGCCGGAGAAGCCCTGATCGACCTCGTGCCCGAGCGCACGCCGAGCCCCGCGGCGGGTGACCGGCTGCCCGCGCTGCGGCCCGCGCGCGGCGGCGGCCCGTACAACACCGCGCTGGCCCTGGGGCGGCTCGGCTCGCCCACCGCGTTCTGCTCGCGGGTCTCCACGGACGGCTTCGGGGAGGCGCTGCTGGAGGGGCTGCGGAAGGACGGCGTGGACACCGCGCTGGTGCAGCGCGGCGAGGAGCCCACGACGCTGGCCGTCGCCTCCATCGGGGCCGATGGCTCGGCCGGGTACGGCTTCTATGTGCAGGGCACCGCGGACCGGCTCTTCACCCTGCCGCCGTCCCTTCCCGAGGGGGTGAGCGCGCTGTCGCTGGGCACCTGCTCCCTGGTGCTGGAGCCGGGCGCGAGCGCGTACGAGGAGTTGCTGCGGCGCGAGGCCGCGCGCGGGGTCTTCACCACGCTGGACCCCAATATCCGCACCGGTCTGATCCCCGACGCCGACGCCTACCGGGCCCGCTTCCACGGCTGGCTACCCCATATCGGCCTGCTGAAGCTGTCCATAGAGGACGCGAGGTGGCTGGCCGACTCGGAGGACGCGGGGGATGTCGAGAGGGCCGTGGGCGCGTGGCTGGCGGCGGGTCCGGCGGCCGTGGTGCTCACCCACGGCGGGGAGGGGCTGAGCGTACGGCGCCAGGACGGCTCGGTGATCTCGGTGCCCGGCGAGCGGGTGGACATCGTGGACACCATCGGGGCGGGCGACACCGTGAACGCCGCGCTGCTGCACCGGCTGGCGGGGCACCAGGCGCTGTCGGCGCCCGCGCTGGCCAAGCTGGACGAGGCGGCCTGGCGGGATGTGCTGGGCTTCGCCGCCCGCGCCGCAGCGATCACCTGCTCCCGGGCGGGCGCGGAGCCGCCCTACGCGTCCGAGCTGGCCTGAGCCCACCGCTTCGCCCGTGCTCGCGCCGCGCCCGGGTCGGTCCGGGCGCGGCGCGGGCACAGCGGCTCGGGCTACTTCGCGGCCGCCCGCTTGGAGGCGGCCGTGGTCTTGGCCGCCGCCTTCTTGGCCACGGTCTTCTTCGCCGCGGTCTTCTTGGCCGCCGTGGACTTCGCGGCGGCCTTCTTGGCGGGCGCCTTCTTGGCGGTCACACCGCCCTTGCGCGCGGCGGGCACCGTGGCGTCGCTCACCCGGTCGCCCAGCATGTCCCGCAGGAACTTCCCGGTGTGGCTGACCGGGATCGAGGCCACGTCCTCCGGGGTGCCCTCGGCGATCACCAGACCGCCGCCGCTGCCACCCTCGGGGCCCATGTCCACGACCCAGTCGGCCGTCTTGATCACATCGAGGTTGTGCTCGATGACGATCACCGTGTTGCCCTTGTCGACCAGGCCGGAGAGCACGCTGATCAGCTTGCTGATGTCCTCGAAGTGCAGACCGGTGGTCGGCTCGTCCAGCACATACACTGTGCGGCCGGTCGACCGCTTCTGGAGCTCGCTCGCCAGCTTGACGCGCTGGGCCTCACCGCCGGAGAGGGTCGGCGCGGGCTGTCCGAGCCGGACATAGCCCAGCCCGACCTCGTTGAGGGTGCGCAGATGGCGGGCGATGGTGGGCACCGCCTCGAAGAAGTCCAGCGCCTCCTCGATGGGCATGTCCAGCACCTCGGCGATGGACTTGCCCTTGTAGTGCACCTCCAGGGTCTCCCGGTTGTAGCGCGCGCCGTGGCAGACCTCGCACGGCACATACACATCCGGCAGGAAGTTCATCTCGATCTTGATGGTGCCGTCACCGGAGCAGTTCTCGCAGCGGCCGCCCTTGACGTTGAAGGAGAACCGCCCGGGCTGGTACCCGCGGACCTTGGCCTCCATCGTCTCCGCGAACAGCTTGCGCACATGGTCGAAGACGCCGGTGTACGTGGCCGGGTTCGAGCGCGGGGTGCGGCCGATGGGCGACTGGTCGACATGCACCACCTTGTCGACGAGATCGTCGCCCGCGACCCGGGTGTGCCGCCCGGGAACCGCTCGCGCACCATTCAGCTCACGGGCCAGATGGGTGTAGAGGATGTCGTTGACCAGCGTGGACTTACCCGATCCCGAGACACCGGTGACGGCGGTGAGCACCCCGAGCGGGAAGGACACATCGATGTCCTGGAGGTTGTTCTCCCGGGCGCCGTGGACCGTGAGGCGCCGCTTGGGGTCCATGGGCCGGCGCACCGCCGGCAGCGGGATGGCCTTCTTGCCGGACAGATAGTGCCCGGTCACCGACTCCTGGTTGACCAGCAACTCGCTCAGCGGCCCGCTGTGCACCACCTTGCCGCCGTGCTCGCCCGCGCCCGGGCCGATGTCCACCACCCAGTCCGAGGTCTTGATGGTGTCCTCGTCGTGCTCCACGACGATCAGGGTGTTGCCGAGGTCGCGCAGCCGCACCAGCGTCTCGATCAGCCGGTGGTTGTCGCGCTGGTGCAGGCCGATGGAGGGCTCGTCCAGCACATAGAGCACACCGACCAGACCGGAGCCGATCTGGGTGGCCAGCCGGATGCGCTGGGCCTCGCCGCCGGAGAGGGTGCCCGCGGCGCGGTTGAGCGAGAGATAGTCCAAGCCGACGTCGACCAGGAACCGCAGCCGCTCGTTGACCTCCTTGAGGACCCGCTCGGCGATGGTCTTCTCGCGCGCGCTCAGCTCCATGCCGCGCAGGAACTCGGCGCATTCGCTGATCGACATCGCCGAGACATCCGCGATGGACTTGTCCTGCACGGTGACGGCCAGGACGATCGGCTTCAGGCGGGTGCCCTCACAGGTGGGGCAGGGCACCTCGCGCATATAGCCCTCGAACCGCTCCCGGCTGGCGTCGCTCTCCGCCTCCGAATGGCGCCGCTTCACATAGGGCAGCGCGCCCTCGAAGGCCGTGGTGTACGCCCGCTGGCGGCCGTAGCGATTGCGGTAGCGGACCTCGATCTGGGTCCGGTGCCCGTTGAGCAGCGCCTTCTTGGCGCGCTGCGGAAGCCCGGCCCAGGGGACGTCGGTACGGAAGCCGAGCGCGTCGGCGAGCGCGCCGACCAGACGGCCGAAGTAGTCCTTGGTGTGGCCGTGGGACCAGGGGTGGATGGCGCCCTCGTCCAGCGACTTCTCCTCGTCCGGGACGATCAGCTCCGGGTCGACCTCCATCCGGGTGCCGATGCCGGTGCACTCCGGGCAGGCGCCGAAGGGCGAGTTGAAGGAGAAGGTGCGCGGCTCCAGCTCCTCGAAGGACAGGTCGTCGTACGGGCAGTAGAGATGCTCGGAGAACATCCGCTCCCGCTGCGGGTCGTCCTCCGCCAGGTCCACGAAGTCGAGGATCACCATGCCGCCGGAGAGGCCGAGCGCGGTCTCCACCGAGTCCGTCAGCCGGCGCTTGGCGCTGTCCTTGACGGTGAGGCGGTCCACGACCACCTCGATGGTGTGCTTCTCCTGCTTCTTCAGCTTCGGCGGGTCGGACAGCTGGATGGTGGCGCCGTCCACCCGGGCGCGGCTGTAGCCCTTGGTCTGGAGATCGGAGAAGAGGTCGACGAACTCCCCCTTGCGCTCGCGCACCAGCGGCGAGAGCACCTGGAAGCGGCTGCCCTCGGGAAGCTCGAGCACCCGGTCCACGATCGCCTGCGGCGACTGGCGGGCGATCGGACGGCCGCACTCGGGGCAGTGCGGCTTGCCGATACGGGCGAACAGCAGCCGGAGGTAGTCATAGACCTCGGTGATGGTGCCGACCGTCGAGCGCGGATTCCGCGAGGTCGACTTCTGGTCGATCGACACCGCGGGGGACAGGCCCTCGATGAAGTCCACATCGGGCTTGTCCATCTGCCCCAGGAACTGGCGGGCGTAGGAGGAGAGCGACTCGACGTACCGGCGCTGCCCCTCGGCGAAGATCGTGTCGAACGCGAGGGACGACTTGCCCGACCCGGACAGCCCGGTGAAGACGATGAGCGAGTCGCGAGGAAGGTCGAGTGAGACGTTCTTGAGATTGTGCTCGCGAGCGCCACGAACGATGAGACGGTCGGCCACGCCGGTCGGCACCTTTCTTGAGAGAGTCGGGGTGCGCCGAGCCCGCTCGCGGGGCGGCCCTGCCGGTCGGAGCAGAGGCGGAGCGGAGCGAAGCCCCCAACCCAGGGTATGGGGGCACGACGACGATGTCTTAAGGATGCAGCACACCGAGCCTATAGCACGCACATTCGATTTGCGGGCCACGGGAGCCGACTTCACCCGATCGTGTGGTGGAGACGCGCGACGCCGACATCCGGCGGCATGCCGCCCGGCCGCTCGCCGTCCACTGGACGACCTGCGCACCAGTGCCGCCCGCTTCGACGCGACGGTCGCCGCGCTGTGGCGGATCTGCCCACCGCGTTCGTCGAGAGCCGGCTCACCGTACTCACTGGTACAAGGTTCGCCGGGCACCCGGATATTCCCCCGCTGCGGCTGGTCACCGGGCCCGGCGCACCGGCCGCCCCGCCGCCCCCGGGGAGTCCCCGGTCACCGTCACCGGCTCCCCCGCCGCCCTGCTGGGCCGGCTCACCGGCCGTACGGACGGCGCCGGTCTCTCCTGCCCCGACGGTCCCTTGCCCGCCCTGCCCGCACTAGGCTGAGGCCATGACCTACAGCGGAGTGGTGACGGTCGGCGGACCGGCCGATGTGCATGAACTGCCCGATCTGATGATCTCGAAGGTCGCGGTCGGTCCCATGAACAACAACGCGTACCTGCTGCGCTGCCGAGCCACCGACGAGCAGCTCCTGATCGACGCCGCCGCCGAGCCGCACACCTTGCTGTCCCTGATCGGCGAGAGCGGTATCGCCTCCGTCGTCACCACCCACCGGCACCAGGACCACTGGAACGCGCTGCGTGAGGTGGTGGACGCCACCGGCGCCCGCACCTACGCGGGCCAGTACGACGCCGAGGGCATCCCGGTGCCGACCGATGTGCCGGTCGCGGACGGCGACACGCTGCGGGTCGGCCGGGTCGAGCTGACCGCCCGCCATCTGGTCGGCCACACCCCGGGCAGCATCGCCCTGATCTACGACGACCCGCACGGCCATCCGCACGTGTTCACCGGCGACTGCCTGTTCCCGGGCGGCGTCGGCAATACATGGAAGGATCCCGAGGCGTTCGAGAGCCTGATCAACGACGTCGAGACCAAGCTCTTCGACCAGCTCTCCGACGAGACCTGGGTCTACCCCGGCCATGGCGACGACACCACCCTCGGCGCCGAGCGCCCGCACCTCGCGGAGTGGCGCGAGCGCGGCTGGTAGCGGCGCTCGCGCGGCCCCGGAGCGCCGCACGCCTCCGTACGCCCCGTGACCCCCGGCGGGCCGGGGCGGTTGTCGCGTCATGCAGCACGACCGCTCTCCGCAGCATGACCGCCCTCCGTCCATGGCCCGCCTCGCCGCCGCGTCCCTGGCCGGCACCGCGATCGAGTTCTACGACTTCTTCGTCTACGGCACGGCCGCGGCGCTCGTCCTCGGCCCGCTGTTCTTCCCCACCTTCTCGCCGCTGGCCGGCACCCTCGCCGCCTTCGGCACCTTCGGCGTCGGCTTCGTCTCCCGGCCGCTGGGCTCGATGCTCTTCGGGCCCCTCGGGGACCGCCATGGGCGCCGTCCGGTGCTCATCGCCTCACTGATGCTCACCGGTCTCGCGACCGTCGCCGTGGGTTTCGTCCCGACCTACGACTCGATCGGCATCGCCGCCCCCGTCCTGCTGCTCGTGCTGCGCTTCCTCCAGGGGCTCGGGCTGGGCGGTGAATGGGGCGGCGCGGTGCTGCTGACCGCCGAGCACGCGCCCGCCGCGCGGCGCGGGCTGTGGTCGGGCTTTCCGCAAGTCGGCCCGTCCATCGGCTTTCTGCTGGCCAACGGCACGATGCTGACCCTGTCGGCCACGCTGAGCGACGGCGAGTTCCGGTCCTGGGGGTGGCGGGTGCCGTTCTGGGGCGCGGGGCTGCTGGCGGGCGCCGGGCTGCTGCTGCGGGCCCAGGTGACCGAGTCCCCGCGGTTCCGGGAGCTGGCCGAGCGCGGTGAGCAGGCCGCCGCGCCGCTGGCCGAGGTGGTGCGCGGCCACTGGCGGCTGGTCCTGCTGACCGCGGGCGGTCTCTCGGTGGGCTACGCCGTCTTCTACGCGGTCACGACCTGGTCGCTGGCGTACGGCACGGAGCGGCTCGGAGTGGCCCGTACCACCCTGCTGGGCTGCATCATGGCGGCCGTGGCGGTCCTGGGCGCCCTCACGCCCCTGGCGGCCCATCTCGGCGACCGCTTCGGGCGGCGGCCGATGTGCCTGGTGGGCTGCGTGGCCACCATGGTGTGGATGTTTCCGCTGGTGGCGCTGTTGCGCACCGGGGAGCCGCCGCTGATGTTCCTCGGCTTCCTGGGCGCGCTGCTCGCCTTCATCACCATGTTCGCCGTGACCTCGGCCTATCTGCCCGAGCTGTTCGAGGCGCGGGTGCGCTGTACGGGGGCGGCGCTCGGCTACAACCTCGCGGGCGTCCTGGGCGGGGCGCTCACCCCGATCGTGGCGACGGCGGTGTCCCATGGCGACGGTCCGCCCTGGGGCGTCGCCGCGTATCTGATCGCCGTGGCGCTGCTGAGCCTGGGCTGTTTCGCCCTGCTGCCGGAGACACGGCCGACGGCCGACCGTCCGGATGGTGGACGGCCGACCGTACGGCCTCTGGAGGCCGGGGAGGCGGCTGTGTGAGCCCGTCTCCCGGCTCCGGGGGGGCTAGCTGTCGACTAGCTGTCGGACGCCGTCGGGCGCTCTGAGACGCCGTCAGGGCGGTGACGCCGCGGGCGCCGTCAGACGTCGACGCTGTCCTTGTCCCGGGTCCGGTCCTCCCCGCTCCCCGCCTCCGCCAGGGCCTGTTTCTTCGACGCGTACAGACTGGTGGCCGTGGTGACGGCGAGCACCGCACAGATGACGCCGAGCGAGACCGGGATGCTGATCTCCGGGACATGCACCCCGGACTCGTGCAGCGCGTGCAGCACCAGCTTGACGCCGATGAAGCCGAGGATGATCGACAGCCCGTACGAGAGGTGGACCAGCTTCTTGAGCAGGCCGCCGATGAGGAAGTACAGCTGGCGCAGGCCCATCAGCGCGAAGGCGTTGGCGGTGAAGACGATGTACGGGTCCTGGGTGAGGCCGAAGATCGCGGGTATGGAGTCCAGCGCGAAGAGGACGTCGGTGGTGCCGATCGCCAGCATGACGATCAGCATCGGGGTCATCAGCCGCTTGCCGTTCTCCACGATGAACAGCTTGGTGCCGTGGTACCGGTCGGTGGACGGGAACCGCTTCTCGACCGCCTTGAGCAGCCGGTTCTCCTCGAACTCCTCTTCCTCCTCATCGGCCCGCGCCTCCTGGATGAGCTTCCAGGCCGTCCAGATGAGGAAGGCGCCGAAGATGTAGAAGACCCAGGCGAAGGTCGAGACGATCGCGGCGCCGGCGGCGATGAAGACCGCGCGCAGCACCAGGGCGATGAGCACACCCACCATCAGCACGCGCTGCTGGTAGATCGTCGGCACGGCGAACTTCGCCATGATCAGGACGAAGACGAAGAGGTTGTCGACGCTCAGCGACTTCTCGGTGATGAAGCCCGCGAAGAACTCGCCGGAGGGCTGGCCGCCCGCGAAGACCAGCAGCCCGAGCCCGAAGAGCCCGGCGAGTGCGACCCAGACGGCGGTCCAGATCCCGGCCTCCTTGAGGGAGACCTCATGCGGTTTGCGGCCGCCTATGAAGAAGTCGACGGCGATCAGGGCGCAGAGGCCGAGAATCGTCAGCCCCCACATGGTCACGGAAACGTCCACGGTTCCTCCGGCATTCGTACGGCAGTCTCAGCGTCGTCGCTGCCGGAGGTCTCTTCCGCCCGTGGACCGCGCCATGGACCGGTGTCCCGGGATTCCGTCCGGCCTCCTGGTGCCGGACGGAATCCGTGGTGACGGGAACACCGCTAAGGAGTACTCCCCTCCGCGTAAAAGAGAGTACAGGAATCCCCATGAGAGAGTAAAGAAAAAGGCAAAAGACCTGGTCAGAGCCGGGCCTGCCGTGGTCGGCCCTGGTCAGCCACCGTAGGACTGGCGGGCCCGGGCCGCCCTCAGCTCCTGCGCGGCCCTCCCCACCTCGCCCAGCACCTCGCCCAGCACCCGGCTGCCCGGCGGCACCATCGGCGGCTCGTAGGTCCACGCATGGCCCACCCAGGGGTCGGCGAGGTGGTCGTCGGCCACCGGCGTGAGCCGCAGCAGCGACCGCCACAGCGGGTCCAGCACCGGACCGTAGGCCCGCGCGTCCTCGCGGTCGGCGACCATCATCAGATGCACGCCCACCGAGGGCCCCTCGTCCGCCAGATAGCGCAGCTGGGTGACGGCCCGGTCGTCGAAGCCGTGCGGGAAGTCATGGACGATCAGCAGCTGCTCGGCGGTGTCCAGATCCGGCGGCAGCGCGTCCGTGGCCCGGCTGCGGATCGCCATCTGGACCAGGTCGACCCGCTGGATCAGCGCGGCGAGCACCGCCGAGACCCCCTGGGCCCCGGCCGCCGGCGGCTCGGCCAGCACACCGGACCCCACCAGCGGCGCGAGAGAGCCCGCGGCCGAACCCGCCGGGTCGATCACACGCACCGCGAACTCCCCGACCGGATAGACGGCCAGCATCCGCGCCGCGATCGCCACCGCCGCGTCCGCCGCCAGCCTGCGCAGCTCACCGGAGTCGGCCGGTCCGTCGAACGAGCCCGAGCGCCCGGCGTCGATCCACAGCCCGCGCTCCAGCGGCAGCCGTACCAGCATGGGGATGCGCAGATCGGTGCGCTCCGGAAGGTGCAGATCGCCCAGGCGCAGGGCCATCGGGACCTCCATCGGCACCTGGTACGCCTGCCACACCGGGCTGTCCCAGCGGGCGTAGGCGTACGGCAGCGCGGGCTCCACCACCTCGGCCTCGGCGATGAGCTGCGCCAGATCGCGGTCGAGGGCGGTCCGGGCCTGCTCCACGAGGCCGGTCTGCTTGGCGCGCGCCTCGGCGCGGGCGGAGTCGGCGGCCGGGCCCACCCGGGTGCGCGGGTCGGAGAGCACCCGGTCCAGCTCCTGCTCCATGCGGGACTCGGCGAAGTCCACGGCGCTGCGGTAGGCCGCGGTGGTCCGGGCCAGGTCCTCGAACATCCCCCAGACCTGGTTGTAGAGCCGCTCGTCCATGGACCAGCCGGAGGCGTCGCCCGCGACCGGCCGGGCGGGCTGCCCGGGGGCGGCGGGCGGCGCCGTGGGCGGGGGCGTGGGCGGCGCGGCCGTACGGCGGCCGGGGTGCTGGTAGTCGACGGACCCTCCGGCGGCGGGCGCGCCCTGCGGCTGCTGCGGCGGGGTCTGCGGCTGCTGCGGCGCGGTCTGGGGCTGGGCCGGGGCCGGGTCAGTGCCGCCGCCCGCGGCGGCCGTGCGCACCCGGCCGTCGCCCTCGGGGCGGGGCGGGGGCTGGGCGACCGAACGGGCCATCCCGCGGGCCACCGCCTCGTTGATCCGCGCCGCGAGGTCGGCGCCCTGCTCCAGCCCCTGGTCGTGCAGCATGGCGGCCAGCCCGCCCGCGTACCCCTGACCGATGGCGCGCACCTTCCAGGCGCCCTGCCTGCGGTAGAGCTCCAGGGCGGCCACCGCGGACTCCGAGTCCAGGTCGGTGATGGTGTAGCTGGCGATCTCGGTGCCGTCCAGGCCGGTGACGGCGACGAACGGCGCGGCCATGGCGCCGAACCGGGCCGGGCCGCCGACGCCGGTCGGCAGCGCGAGCAGCACGGTGACCCGGTGGATGTGCTCGGGCATCGCGTCGAGGTCCACGGCGAGCCGGTGGGCGGCCGCCGCCTGTTTGGGCACCTCTATCCCGGCCAGCTGGGGCGAGGCGGGGTGCGCGACCCATTCGGCGCCGTGCACCGTGCCCCGCTCATCGCCGAGTGTCGCCCCGGCCACGATCGGATTGCCCGCAGAGATCCGGATCTCCAAACGGGTCTGGGGCAGCGGGTGGTTCTGCCCTCGGACCAGCTCGGCCGTCATGGCTGCGTCCCCTCGTTGTGTTCCGCTGTGTGCCGTACGTGTGAGTGGTGATGCGGTGGTGCGGTGAGCGCGTCGGCCCGGCGAGCTCTGC
>NZ_JBQTCE010000021.1:0-172081 GCF_052665095.1 Streptomyces sp. NEAU-174
GACAACATGGTACGCCTATGGAACACAGACACAGGAAACGTCCGTACCACACTCAAAGGCCACAACGACACCGTTAACTCGGTGGCATTCAGCCCCGATGGCAAAACCCTGGCCACCGGAAGCTGGGACAAAACAGCACGCCTATGGAACACAGACACAGAAAACGTCCGTACCACACTCAAAGGCCACAACGACACCGTTAACTCGGTGGCATTCAGCCCCGATGGCAAAACCCTGGCCACCGGAAGCTGGGACAAAACAGCACGCCTATGGAACACGGGCCTTCCCGAGGCACAGGAGATCAGTGATGCCATCTGTGAAAGCATCCACCGCGACTTCACCAGAACCGAGAAAGCCCTGTATCTAAGCAGCCAGCAATCGGAGTCCGTATGCCCAGGCTCGTCAGCACGTTGAATCCGTTGCCTTGCTGAACATGATCGCCGTGTCTCCGTTGGCGGGAGCTGCGGGGAGGGCGCGGTCAGTTGAGGCCGTTTGCATGCCCGTGTCGGACAGCCGCGCAATGATCCTCCGTCATGGGGAGACAGGTATGGGGGAAGACGGTGAGTGCGCTGATCCTGGCCGCGACCGTGGCGGCCGTGAGCGGTTGCAGCGCATCGGAGGACAGGGCCACCACGAAGCCAGCCGCCAAGGCGAAGACCGTCAGCGGGCGCGGACTTCTGGTCGCCGGCATACGCACTGATCGACACAATGGAGAAGGGCATTGCGGTGGGTCAGGACAAGGGAGCAACGGCCGTCGGCACGAACCGGCCCGATGTCCTCGGCTCCGCCCATGATCTGTCCGACTGGCTCGACGCAAATCCGATCAAGTAGGGGATGCTGCAGCGCTACGGGCTGGCACAGAACGCTCACGCCGTCGAAGCGCCTGCGGATCGCGTACTATCCAAACGATCAGGCGACAGCACTCCAGCCCCATGGCCGCGGCCCGCGCTGTCCCCGCACGCACGCGATGCGATACCGGGCCTGGGCGATAGCCTGCGGGTCCTCGTCCGCTATCTGGAGAACGAAAGTGACTTTTCGTAGCTCACGAATTCCGCGTAGCGTCGGATAGCCTCCCCAACTCATGACGTCGCATCCGTAAGCCTCACAGAAACGGCCGTATCCTTCCTTCGAGACTGAGCCGAAAGTTTCGTAATCAACCGCAATGCAAGCCAGGTCCCATTCCGGTGGCCCCTGTGAGGTGCGCTCGAAATCCATCAGCACTGCCCCGCTCGGCGTGACCACGCAGTTTCCGCCCCAAGCATCGCCATGTATCAAGCATTCCGGATAGCCGATAGGCAACTCCTTCCACTCCTGACGCAGGTCCTCAAGCCAGCTGAGTAGCCATTGCCGGTCGTCATTGTTGAGGCAATGAGCCCCGGCCAGCCGACCTTCGATCCGAACAAAGGGATCCAAACGCCCTACATCGAACGGTGGTTGTGGAAGGCTGTGCAGTCGCCGCAGAAGCGGGGCGATATCCACCTCAGTGCCGTGTCGGTGAGGCGGAAGCTCCTCCCAGAATGTCGCGGCACGCGTACCACTGTGCACGGGCTGTTCTAATGGCAACGGTCGGACAGCCGGGATGTTCGCTTCAGCGAGCCAACGAGCCACTGCTACCTCACGAACTGCTGCATGCCCCTGGCCGGCGCGTGCAATACGAACCACGATGTGGCCTGGCAACCGCCAGATATCGTTCTCGGCGAGCCGGATAGGTTCTGCTCCCTGTGAAGATAGGCCAGCAGCAGCAGTAACCTCTCGCAAGAGGGCGAGAGATTCCTTGGCTCGAGGCGTCAACATGCCGGGACCGTCCTCCAGATCCGCTCACGCAGTCCCGCCACTTCCGAATTCTTCGCGTACTTCGCCGACGCCCTCGCTAGGTCCTGCACGTCGGTGACAGCTCGCCGGGACCGAAGTTGGCCGATCTCATCCAGCGCCCGGTGAGCGATACACACCGCCTCTTGAGGATCACCAGTAGCCATGGTCAGCGTTCCTAGCTTAGTGCCGGAGAGTGCACGAGAACGCACGTAAGCATCAGCGTGGTTATCGATTGCTGTCTCTAAGCGCTCGATCGCGAGCCTCGGCGACTGGCCGGGGAGCAAGGCGATGTCGAAGGCCGCATGGCCAGTGTCCCCATGATGCTGGGCGTAGTCGTAGTACGCCAGCCACGATGCATCCTCTCCATCCTCGGCCAGGCTGAAGGCTTCGTCTGACTGGCCGATGGCGGTGAGGGTCTCCTGCCGGTTTCCTATCTTGGCCCAGGCCCGAGCACGGGCGATGTGCAACATTGCCCGCTCGCGGGGAGTGAGACGATCGGCCCGTACCAGCCCCATGTCGGCATAGGTCAAGCCTTTATCTGAGGATCCGCACCAAATAGCCTGCCGGGACCGCCAGTTAAGGGCAAATGCCCTTAAGTGCCAGTTACCCACCCTCTCGGCACACTGCGCCCCAAAGTCCAGCAAACGGGCAGCGTTTCCATGCTCGTAGGCATCGAACGCGCTCGCACCCATCACGATGGCGAGGTGCCCCACGACAGTGAACAACTCCGCTTCGTATTTCGATGGGCACGTGACATCGAGCAGACCCTGGGCCCAGGCGAGTTGGCCGAACGCGGCCGTTCGAACGATCCCACCACCGCCGTACAGATTGTCCCAACTGGCATGGTTCTCGGCAGCAGCGCGGACCTGTTCAAGGTCCTCCGGCCGCACCACATCAGGCAACTGCGCGTGGACCGTCTCCCGAATCAGATCACCGAAGGATGCCGGGTCGAGGACGGCTATGCCGCCAGCGGCGAGGAATGCACGACGCTCCATAGAGGACAGGCTCCGATTCAGGAAGTCGAGCGGGTCTGTATCAGGCATGCCCGCAGCTTGCGCCCTCCTACCTTCCATCGCAGTTGCCGCTGAAGAGGCGCCCTTGCCGTTGATCAGCTTGTCCGCATCAGCACGCCGCTTGTCCGCATCCTCTTCCACTCGGCGCCACAACCTACGGAGGGCACCGCCCGCGTCCAGGGCGTCGTCCAGCGCTGTAGCGAGGTGGGCGTTGCACGATCGGTCAGCCTTCTCGATTTTCACGATGGAAGCCCCACTGAGGTGCACTTTTGCGCCGAGCGCTTCGGCAGATATGCGCCGGGCCCTGCGCCAGTTGCGGAGTTCCATACCAAACCAATGGGCCATGGACTCGGTATCGTCCAAGGGCTTCGGTTTCTGCGGCACAGCGTCCTCCTCGACACCCTTATGCGGACTGTTCCAGCGTCATCAGGTGGTCCGCATCGGGAATCGACTTCGTGAGTTGGAACCCCGGGCGGCACCGGTTCCACCTCTTGGATACCGCAACCCACCGTCACGAAGCCACCACAACGAGCCCGGCCCGGGGCCCTCGCGGGGCCTCGGGCCGGGCTCGGCGGTCCTCAGCAGATCAGTTTCGCCGAAGAGTCCCTGTACTCACAGCGAAAGCGAAGGCGCCCCATGCCACTTGGGAGAACGTGAGATGCGGGCCATCCGGCGTCTTCGAGTCCCGGACCAGGATGCTCTGGGGCAAGTTAGCGCACTCCACGCATTCGTTGTTGGGTGAGCCGCTGTAGGAGCTCTTGAACCACTTGAGTTGGGGCTGCTCGGCCACGTACGTTTCCTCGCTACTTCCGGTTTCGCAGATGCGTCTTGCTGACCTCGGCAATCAGCTCGGCCGAGGAGGCGGTGTCCAGCGCCTCCTGGCGCAGGAAGGAGATCGCACTGGCGTACTCTTCCCGGGCGCTCGGTTCCTCGAGGAACAGAGAGCCGACCGGGTTCTCGATGAAGATGACGTCCAGTGATGGGTCCGGGCCGCCGTACACAACGAAGCTGTTGAGAGCCGCGCTGTATGCACCAGCGGAGAAGGGCAGTATCTGGATGCTGATGTTGGGCTCCTGGCTGCGCTGTAGCAGGTGGTCGAGCTGTGCCGTCATAACGTCCGGCCCGCCCACCTCGCGCCGAATGACCGCCTCGTCCATCACCACCTGGTACTTCGGAGGGGACGGGCGATCAAGGATTCGCTGCCGTTGCATCCGCATGGACAGGTACTCGTCGACCTCGTCAGGAGGGAGCGCACTGCTGGGTGTGGCCTTGATAGACCGCGCGTACTCCAGTGTCTGGAGGAGACCAGGGATCACGCCCACCGTGTAGTGGCTGATGCGCGAGGATTCGTCCTCCAGGGCGAGCAACAACCGCATCGGGCTCGGCAGCTTGCCCGCATAGGGAACCCACCACCCCTCCACTGCCCTCGAGTTCTTGGCGAGGTCGACCAGGGCCTCGCGCTCCTCGTCCGAGGCACCGTACGCACGACACAGCTGATCTACCCAGTTCCACCGCACGTTGCCCTTGGCGCGCTCGTACCGGCTCACAGTTGCCTTCGAGACGCCGGCACGTTCACCAGCCTCCTCGGCGCTCCAACCACGGGCCTCCCGAAGCGCCAGAAGGCGGAAGCCAAGCTGCCGCCGCCGAGCTGTCGGCCCCGCAGCCTCCACCGACTCGGCCGGTTCCATCGGCTTCTCCGTCATAGCGGTACTCCCTCGGACTAGTCGCAGCCAGTCTCCCCTTTGCTGGCGCGTAGCCGCCATAAGGAAGTTACACGGCAGAGTCGACGAACCGTGATCGAGTACCGCAACGGTGGTAACAGCCATGCGGACACTCTCTCCGTGAGCGTTACAGAGGGAGAGGACCCACTGTAATACTCCAGTCGATCGCTCCGGACGGTGTCTGATCTCTGGCGCCGAGTGATCACGAAGTGAGTGCGGGTCGCCTCATGACAAGGACATTCGCGATGGTCGAGACCTTACGAAGAACGCCTCCCCGAGAGCGGAGCCTGGCCACGGAGCCAGGGGCGCGGCTGAGGGGTCTTCGCACGCGTGACGTCATGACGGTGTGCTTCGAAATCAGCCCGCGCGACGATGGAGAGGACATCCCTGACCAGGACGCGCGACGAATCTCCCAGATGCGCCACCTGGCCAAGGCGCGCCTCGTGTACTGGAGGCTGTCTGCCTTGGCCGGTGACGTGACACTGCTGGTGTCCGAGCTGGTTACCAATGGCGTCAAACACAGCTGCGGTACCCAGATCACCATGATGCTCTGCATTGACGATGGCGAATTGCGGCTTGAAGTCAGGGACGAGACCAGCCAGCGGCCTCAGATCCAACATCCGGACGACGACGCCGAGAGCGGTCGTGGACTCCAGCTCGTACAGCGGATCACCCAGCAGCACGGCGGTTCTTGGGGCGTTAGCACCGACGGCACCAGCACCTGGTGCTCGATCCCCATCGCCTCGCCCGGAGCGGACGGTGGCTAACGGAATGGTCGCTGCACACGCCATCGGGAAAAGCGGAGTGCGGGAAACCGTCCGGTGGGTGCCTCCACTGGACGCGGAAACGCTGGAGCACATCCTGGTCAAGATGCGGGGCTGGGATCCGCTCGACTGCGACGCGATCTTCGAGGACCTGGCCGACGCCTTGGACCACCAGGCGCCTGAGGACCGCGAGGCCGATCAACTCACTTGTCGCCTGAGCGACAGCCTCGGGCAGCTCGTCAACATCGCTCTGGCCGGGTGTGCGGACCAGCGGGATCACGAGACGACAGTGCTCGTCGAGCGGGCCCACACTGTGCGCTCCAAAGAGAGGCCAATCGACTCCTGGACGGCCATCGGCCACTTGCGACGGCTGGCGTGGGTCACCAACGAACTGCTGGAGCGCCTTTCCCAAACAGGGCGCATCGATGTCATTCCATGATCGCGTCAACTGGACCACCCCCGCGTCTGGTGGGTGCCGGCCGCCGCCCCTGCTCCAACTGCCAGGAAGGGAGGGGCGGCGGCTAGACCAGGCGAGACGCGGACCCACAACTCCTCTTCGGCGCTGCTTCTCTCCCACGTCGAGAGCGGCGCCAGCCACTCCTCTGCCAATTCCACTACCAGAGACACGACCAAGTCCCCTCGGCCGCGGTGTTCACGTTCCCCGCGCTCGAGTGCCTCTGCCACCGCCGGTCAGCCCAGCGCCAGCAGAGGGAAGGCCCCTCCGCCTCGAACGCTCCGAGGCGCGGGTGGGTCGCCATCAACCTGAACGACCCCCGCGAACCAGACCATATGGAGATACACGCGTGACCGTGATCGATGTCCTTGATGAGACCGGGCGCGAGCGTCAGCTCGCCGACCAGATCACAGGGATGCTGGAAGATACCGCCGAGCTGGTGTCGGACATCACTGCTCTGAGTCCACCGGCCGTGCTGAGGTTCCGGCTGCTGAGCCCCTCGGCATGGCGCGCGGAGTCGCTGGCGTATATACGCCGCCAGATCGAGGCCAGCTTTGCCCGGTCCTCGCCCTCCCCGGATGAAGAAGCCGAGGCGCGGAAGACAGAGATCACCTACCGTGCATCGACTCTGGCGAGCTGGTGGATGACGGAAGGCAGGACGATGCTCGACAGTCCGGGCGAACCGCAGAGCCTCATCGCGCCCAAGGCTCTGCACCATACGGGGCTGCGTTACGCCGACAACCATCTGTACCGGCTCGTCGTGCACGAGGCTGTCCACCAGTGGCAGATAGCCTCCAGCAGTCCCGCGATCATGCCCGTTCCGGTACTGGACCGCGACCTCACGGCTCCCCACCAGGGCCTGATCTATCTGGCGGAGGGCCACGCTGACTGGGTGGTGCAGGAGGTCGCGCGTCGACTGTTCGGGACGGACACAGCGCCTGCTGCGGATCTGCGGCGGTCGTGGCGCTACCGCGGGCAGACCGCGTTGATCAAGTGGATGGCCCGCCGGGTCGCCAACGCTGACGCGGTGGAGCGGGCGGAGACGCAGATGCACGATCTACGCGGCCAGGGCCTGCACTGGGTGGCCTTAGCCATCGAGGGAGCCGGCGGCGTGATCCCGTTCAACAAGGTCTGGCAAGACGCCTCGTACGTCCCCACGGCGGACGAGGTCGCCTACCCGGAGAGGTGGCTCAGCCGCGTGGGTTTCTGACTCATGAGCACCTACGCCCCGCCCGTCCTCGTGGCGTCCTTCCTCGGCCACGGAGCACACACCGTGCCGGTCGGCCTGAGGACCCTTCCCATGGTTGCCGCGTAACCGGCCGCACCACACTCCCTCTCCGGCTGGCATCACATGGCAGGACCACATTCCCCCGCCGCCCTGCCACAGCCGGAGAGGGGCTTTCACAGCACGTCGGAAAGGACTGACATGCATCGGAGCGAGTTCCTGTATCCCCCCGGCGGACCGCTGCCGGATCGCCCCACTGCTGGTCATCAGCGTCCACGGCCCCATCAGCACTTCGCGGGCAGCATCCGCGTGCCCTACATCGCTCCGTGGACAGGCGAAAATGCACGTCAGCCCACGATAACGACGCGACTGGGTCGCGTCGGCTACGGGATCGGCTATGCGGACGAGTACGGCATTGCTGATCGTGTGCGGGGCGCATTGTGGGTCAGGATGCCGGTCAAACCCGGGGCGGGTGGGCCGTTGCTCGGCCGGATTCACGCCCTGCGTCAGCGACAGGCGATGTATCACATGCTGTGTCAGGGCTGCGGCCAATCCACCGTTGGCGGCCGAAGCGATCAACGGCATCTCTTCCTTATGGCCTCGGCAACCGGGAAGCCGATTGCCGAGGGAGACAAAACCGTCACACCCCCTTCATGCGCGGGCTGTGCTGTCGAGGCGGCTCTGGAAGGCCCGCCCTTGGGGAGCCGGTATGTGGCCGTCCTGGTGGAGCACGTCCTGGTCTGGGGAGTCGCCGGCATCGTGTACTCACCCGACACCCTTGTCCCGGCGCCCCGTGATAACGGTAACGAATTCGCGCTCGTGGCGTACGACGACCCGAGACTCCCGTGGACACTCGCCTGCCGCGAAGTCGTCTCCTTACACGGCTGCACGGCCTTGGATCTGAAAGACCTGACCGCACAGACCGCCGCATAGCTGTCCTAATTTCTCTCGCGCTACCCGCACTCCGTCCTGGAATCACCATTTCAACGGGAATGCGAAAGGACCTTCTGTGACCAGCCGACCGCCGAAATGGCTAGGGCTGTCTGCCCGCGAGCGCGAGGCCGTCCAGCTTATGGCACTGGGTATGACACGAACCGAGTCGGCCACAAAAATGGGAGTGTGCACGGCGAGAGTGAATTGCTGTTTGAAGAACGCGGCCGGGAAACTCCGTACGCCCACATGGCCGGGTTTAGTCGATCGGGTATACACGCTGAGAGAAATCGATCCGCCTGAGTCCACAACCGAAGGCGCGAGTATTGACCTCACGCGGCACCATGTTCTCCGGGGCTTGGCAGACGGCCGCGATCTGCCGTGGATTGCCGCAAACAGCGGACTTACCGTGGACACGGTGCGCGAGGAAGCACGAACCCTCATCAGCCTGACGGACGCGAAGAACACCGAGAACCTCATCCACCGCGGCTGGGAACTCGGCCTGCTCGGGAGCAGTCCGACCGCATCGGCCATGCGAAGTTTCATCAGGTACGACAGAATCAATACCTCCATCTCTTGGGGATCCCCGCACATGACTGCCCAAAAATTGGAAGACCTGCCTAAGATACCGCCGAGAAAGCGCCTCACCGGCAAGGACCGCGAAAACTTCCGAAAAGACGTTAGCTCCGTATATAAGCGTGTCCCCAAGGTGAGCGTGCGGGACATTAGTGAGGTCACAGGGAGGTCGTTCGGCTTCATTCGAACGATCCTCTTGGAGGCGGGGATTGAAATGCACTCACGCGGAAGTTCACGGGGTCTTCCGGTCCCGTCAGACAGGGAAGCGGAGGTGTGAAATCTCCGTATATCAAGGGCGTGCGAACCCGGCCTCGAGTCCCAGGGACCCGCTGGAGAACCGGCCGACACGGTCTCGGATCCCGAGTGTCACAACGAGTCACTACGAAAGGCAAACCGAGATGAAGACCTTATACGTCGTTCTCGCCGCCACCGCAGTCGGAGCCGCGAGGCTGGTGCAGTCCGAGAGGCAGAACCGGCAGCGACTCGCCCTTCACGCTGAGGAGATGCACCAGGTGTGGCTCTCCGAGGTGGCCTCCGATCCCGAGCTGCGGGCGATGTGGACGGCGCCTGGCGAGCCGCCTGCCGAGGAGTACGCGAGGCTTCTGCACTGCAACCGGCTGATCAGCTTCTTGTCGGTCAAATACCGTGTGGGCCTGCTCGACACCGCCTCCTTGAGGGTCCAGGCGCGGTGGGTGATGGAACGCGAGGTCGGCCGGGCGTACTGGACGACGTTCGGGGCCTTCCGGGAGGAGGAGGCGATGGATCGGATCGATCGCTCCTTCAACGCGATCATGGCCGACGAGCACGCCGCCCTGGTGAACGCGGACACAGCCGCCACCTGACGGAATTCCCTGCGCTGCCGCGCTGAGAGTGGTGCGCAGCGCTCCCAAGGACTGGGGCTTCCTCCCGGTCGTGACCATCCCCGTGCACGGAAGGTCCCGGCCGCGCCTCTCGGAGGAGGCGGCGCATGAGCGCCCCGGCCGCGGCTCGTGGGGAAGCCGCGGCCGGCCCTCCATCCCCGTACCCGGTTCCACCAACCATCTGAAGGGACTCCATGGACGCCAGCAGCACCATCGACGTAGCTGTCTGGAACATCGAGGCAGACGGCGGCCGCCACGGTGAACGCCGTGACCTCGCCCTGGACATCCTGGCCGAGCACGAGCCGGACGTCTGGCTCCAGCAGCCGGGAAGGCGGCCAACGACTCAAGAACAGCGCGGCGAAGCGGCTCGGGCTCCGCGGCTTCCTGGCAGAGCCCAACCCATACGTTGATGCCGACATCGCCACCGCCGTGTACCTGCGCCCCGAACTCTTCCACGTCCGCGAGGAGCCGCCGCGGGCAAAGCCATGGTGGCTGCACCCCTGCCACGTACAGGCGCAACTGGGCAACTGCCCCGTGCCGCTGAACATCGTCTCCGCGCACCTGTGCTTCTTCGACGCCAACCAGCGGCTCACCGAAGCCGGGTGGCTGACCACTCTCGCCGAACCCGGCATGGTCACCCTCATCGGCATGGACAGCAACAGCTACCCGAGGGCTCCTGAACCGAACGCCCTGCCGAACTGGGACACGGTCACCGACCGCGCACACATGGTCCACCGCACCTACGTGGACGCCGACGGCCACCGCCGCAGCGACACTCGTCCTGACGCCGCCCTCATAGACGCCGGATACGTCGACCTTGCCCGGCACGCGGCCGACCATCTCGGAGTGGACAGCAAGATGGCGCTCGCCCCTACGGCGGGGTTCGACAAACCGCACCAGGGCGGCCCGCAGCGCATCGACCGCGGCTACGCGGCTGGCCGTGCGGCTGATGCTCTCGACCACGTCGAGGTCATCGACACCGAAGACACCCGCGCCGCCTCCGACCACGCCCTGGTCCTGTACCGCTTCAACCGCGCTCGACTGGAACGCGTACTCACTCAAGCGGGAACCGCAGTATGCGCACACTGACCAAGTTGCCGACCCGCGACGGCTGCTTTCAGCCGAACTCGGCAGGTGCTCCTACAGCGGCGCGTAGCCGTCTCGAAGCCGTGGCCCTCTGGCTAGGGTCTTCTGCCGAGAGCAGTTGCGCGAAACACCAGGTAGGGAAACGCGATGGCTACTGCTAGCGACTCGACTGTTCGTGAATCCGACGCACTGCGTGCGGCTATGGACCGCATCCGCCGCGCGATCGAGGACACCGACAGCCTTGAGAGCGGCGTGGTCGCTCACGGCGCCAGGCCGAAGCCCTCGCGGACGAGTACCAGACCCTGCTGCGGAGCTGAGCCCAGGATCACCGCTGCCGGGGAGTGGCAACGATCGGGCTCCTGCCAGGTCCCGCCCCGTTACCTCTGCCCCGGAACACCGTGCTGAAGCGGCACGGCGTCGTCGCGGTGTTCTAGCACTGATACTCCGGGGACCACTCTCGGGCCCCGGGACCCTGCACCTCACTCATTGCCGAGGAGGCATGCATGACCGTTCAACTGAAACAGCCGGTTGCTCCCGCGCAGCCGATCGCTGTCGATGTCGTTGACAACGACAACCCGTTCGAGCTCGACATCACCTTCATCGAGAACACCCCGGCGACCGAGACGGTGCTGATGTGCAGCACCGGCGACAACTGCGGGAGTTCCTGCCCGAGCGCCTGCACCACCTCGTAGCTGAGGTCAATCCGGCAGTGCGGGCTGGGCAGAGCTGTCCGTCCAGCCCGCACCCCTCTTGCCAAGAACGGAGTGTGGGTGATGACGCGCTTACGACACAGCCTGTACCGGGGTGCCGGCGATGGGATGTTGCGCGCCGCGGTGAACCTCACCGGGCCGGGCATGCCGCCCTGGCCAGGGCCCGCTGCCCCGCTCGAACATTGGCGCGCGTGGCTGGCTGCTGTGTGGGCCGATGACACCTTTCGGCAGGCTGTCTCCGGCGCAAGCCCCGACCTGACTCGCCGGGTGCAGTCGATCCTTGACGGGCGATCGCCGAAAGTGCGCCGGGCACGACGGGCGGTCCTGGCCATCGCCCGGTATGCCATCAGGTACACGCGCCGCTCCACCCCGTACGGCATGTTCGCGGGCGTAGCACTGGCTGAGTTTGGCGACACAACCGAGGTGTGCATCGGGAACCGGCACCAGGTTGTTGTCCGGCCGGACCCGGTGGTGCTGGACGCGGTGATCAGCGACTGGGAGGCGGATGGCGAGCGGATGGCCGACGCAGAGGTGTGTGTCAACAACCTTGTTCAGCAGCGTGGCGGGCGCGTCTACGTACCCTCCGAGGGCGCATCGGAGTTCTCGCTCGCGCTCACGCCTGTGGTGGCGCTGGTGCTGGAGACGGCCCGATCGCCGATCCGGTACTCGGCCCTCGCGGACAAGCTCGCCGCGGAGTTCCCGCACACGGCTAAACAGCACCAGTCTCGTTTGCTCGCGCAGCTCCTTCGGGTGAAGCTGCTGCGGTCCTCGCTGCGAGCGCCCGCCACCGTCGTCGATCCGACCGAGTCCCTGCCGCCCGCCTTGCGAGATGTTGCCTGGAACAGCCCGGCGACGCCGGACGTGCGGCTGGACGCCACGGTGCGGCTGCCGCAGGCGGTGCTGACGGAGGCGGAGACCGCTGCGACGCTCCTGACCCGGCTCGCCACTCATCCGACGGGCACGCCGGTGTGGCGTCGCTACGCCGAGCGGTTCGCCGACCGCTACGGTGAAGGCGCCGAGGTGCCGTTGGAGCTCGTGACGGATACCGAGAAGGGCTTGGGCTTTCCCGAGGGGTTCGGCCAGGTTTCCGAGCCTCCCCGGCCGATGACCCGACGAGACCGGCTGCTTCTGGAGCTGGCAGGCACCGCGGCCGTCGAGGGCAGCAGGGCAGTGATCCTTTCCGGCGCGACGATCGAGCAGTTGGAGGCCGCCGCGGGCAAGCCCGTGGTCACCCCGCCCCATCTCGAGCTGGGCATGCAGGTTCACGCCAACTCCACGCGTGCTCTGGACCAGGGGAACTTCCGCCTTCAGGTATCCACCGTCTCCCGCGCGGCCGGCTCGATGACGGGCCGGTTCTGGCACCTTTTCCCGGACGCCGGTGCGGTATACGCCAGCCTGCCCACGGTCGAGCCGGGTGCGGAGCTGGCCCAGCTGTCCTTCCATGCCGGTCGTGTCCCGGCCGACCTGCTCACCCGCGCCCCGCACGTGCTGCCCCGGCTGGTCAGCGTCGGCGAGTTCCGGCACCGCACCAAGGAGGTGCTGTTCCCGTCCGACCTGGCCGTCGGTCTCCGTGACGGCCGCCTCTACCTCGCCGAGGCGGCCACCGGCACACACCTGGAACTGCTCGCGCCGACCGCGCTCAACTTCCTGTGGAACAACTACACCCCTCCCCTGGCACGGCTCTTGGCCGAGATCAGCCGGGCCACAGCGCCGCAGGTGACATGGTTCGACTGGGGCGCGGCCTGGACGCTGCCGTTCACCCCGGCACTGCATTACCGCCGTTCGATCCTGGTGTCCGCGCGATGGAAGGTGAGGGCCCGCGATCTGCCCGACCGCACCGCGACGCTGGATCAGTGGGCCGAGCAGTTACACGCCTGGATGGGCCGCTTCCGTGTGCCG
Organism: Streptomyces sp. NEAU-174; assembly: GCF_052665095.1. Classification (NCBI taxonomy): domain Bacteria; kingdom Bacillati; phylum Actinomycetota; class Actinomycetes; order Kitasatosporales; family Streptomycetaceae; genus Streptomyces; species Streptomyces sp. NEAU-174. Next base: position 13,051 of record NZ_JBQTCE010000021.1, read on the forward strand.
GACCACGTGCTCCTGGCAGAGGACGACCAGCAGCTCCCCCTCGATCTGCACCAGGACATGCACCTGGACCTCCTGCGTGCCCACCTTGACGCCAGCCCTACCGGAGTCGCGACCCTGCACGACGCACCGCCGCCGGACTCCGATGGCTGGATCGACGGGCGCGCCCACAGCCTCGTCCTCCCGCTGAAGGCACGCTCATGACGGAAACGACGACCCTGCCCCGTACACAGGACCTCTCCGAAGGCGCACTCGGGATGGCACTGCTGCACATCGAGCGCGGTGACCTGCCCACCGCACGCCGCCACCTGGCGCAAGCAGTCGCGGGCGGCGTCAGTGCCGGAGGCAACGCGTCCCTGTTCCACGGCGCCCCGGCACTGGAGTTCGTCCTGAGCCGTGCCGGACATGTCGGCCGGGATGTCCGCGAAGCCGTCGACCGCGTTGTGGACGCCCGCCTGGCCGCGGCACGTCGGCGGCAGGCGGCCAGGGAACTGCCGCAGCTCGCGGAGTTCGACCTCATCCGGGGCCTGACCGGGCTGGGCGCGCTGCTGCTGACTCGCGGCGCGGCCTCGCCGCGGCTGGAGGAGGTGCTGGCCTACCTTGTCTCCCTTGCGCAGCCGGTCCGCATCGAGGAGCGGGAGCTGCCGGGGTGGTGGTCCCCGGTCGGGCCCGGTGGTGAGGAGATGGACGGCGGGCACGGCAACAACAGCGTCGCACACGGCATCGCCGGTGTCCTGGCGGTGCTGTCCCTCGCCGCCCGGCACCATGTCCAGGTGCCGGGGCAGCAGGACGCCATTGAGATGTTCGCGCGCTGGCTGGATACCTACGGCTGCTGCTACTGGACCACCCGCGACCAACTGTCCGCCGCAGAGCCGCCCGAGCCGGAGTCTGCGCGCCCGTCCTGGTGCTACGGCCAACCCGGCATCGCCCGTGCCCAACAACTCGCCGCGCTCGCCCTGAACGACCCGGTCCGCCGGAGCGCGGCAGAGGACGCCGTCGTGCGCACGCTGACCGACCCGGTCCGCCTCGGGCGGATCACCGACGCCTCGCTGTGCCACGGCTGGGCCGGCCTCGTGGCCATCGCCCGCGCCGTTGCCGACGACAGCTCCGCTGCGGACCGCTTCACCCCGTTGATCGAAGACCTGAACAGACGCCTGGCCGCTGGCATGAAGCAGCTGCCCAAGCTCGGCTTCATGGAAGGTCGCAGCGGCGCGCGTCTGGCCCTGGAGGGCACGAACACCACGGGCTGGACCAGTGCCCTGCTGATCACCTGACCTGGCCCGCGTCCCCTGAACCGAGTCCCCTCGACAAGGAGCACCCACGACCATGGAAGTCGACGACGAGCACCTTCCGATCACCACTGAGACGGACTGGTGGCATGCGAGCGTGTCGTTTCCGGGCGGTGCAGTCAGCCCCGAAGCTGCCCAGGTGCTGTCGTCGGCGCTGCACGACCAGCGGTTCCACTTCCTGCGCAAGGACGGGGGGCTGCGGCTACGCACCGAGCGGTCCGCTGCCGACCTGCTGGACAGCCTCGTCGCCGACGGGCAGGCCAGCGGCTGGGTCGGCGGCATCTACGAGCCGGAGACCGAGGCATTCGGCGGACCGGACGGCATGGACCTCGCGCACGAGGTGTTCTGCGCGGACAGCCGCAGCGCCCTGGCCGAGATCAACAGCCCTGGGGCCCGAGAGCGCTGCGTCTTGTTGCTTTCCGCCATGATCCGTTCGGGCGGGCTGGACCCGTTCGAGGTCGGTGACGTCTGGGCAAAGCTCAGCGCCCTACGGCCCCCCGTCACCCCGCCTACCGGCCCCGCACGCGACCGGGCCATCTCAGCCATGCGGCGTCTGATGAACGCCGACGCGGCCCGGCGGCCGGACGCCGAGCCCGGCTGGGCCGAGCGCGTCGCAGCCTTCGAAAACGGCGGCCGCCAGCTTCGCAGGCTCGCTTCTGATGGGCGGCTGATACGGGGCTTGCGCGCCATCCTCGCCCATCACGCGATCTTCGCCTTCAACCGCGCCGGCGTGTCTGCCAGTGAGCAGGCCGCCACCGCGTGGCTGGGGCGCCACGTCGCCTTCGCCACAGGCGAAGCAGCCGATATGTCTACTCGCCGGTCCACCTCTGCGGACCCTAACACTGCTCGAACGGAGACCTTCGTGACACCTGTCACCGACCCCGCCGAACTGCGTGAAGCGCTCGTGAGCCGCCTCATCGAGGGCGGCCACCTGCGCACCCCTGACGTCATCGCCGCCTTCCGCAATACCGAACGCCACCGGTTCCTCCCCGGCGTCGACCTTCGCAAGGCGTACGTCGAGGACGCGGTGCCCATCAAGCACGACGAGACCGGCGAGATGATCTCCTGTATCTCCGCGCCCTCGATCGTCTCCACCCAGCTTGAGCAGTTGGGCGCCGAGCCTGGCCACAAGGTTCTGGAAGCCGGGGCCGCCACCGGCTACAACGCCCGCCTGCTGGGCCAACTCGTGGCCCCCGGCGGCCACGTGTGGACCGTGGACGTCGACCAGGACCTCGTCGACGGCGCGAGTAAGAACCTCGCGGAGGCCGGGGCCTCGAACGTGACCGTCGTACTGGCCGACGGAGCTACCGGCCATCCGGAGCACGCGCCGTTCGACCGCATCCAGTTCACCGTCGGCGCGGGCGATGTGCCGGTGAAGATCCTCGACCAGCTCGCCCCCGACGGACGCCTGGTCCTCCCGATGCGGATTCGTGGCAGCATCTCCCGCAGCTTCGCCTTCGAGCGGAGCGGTGACACCTGGAAGACCGTCTCGTGCGAGATGGCGACCTTCGTGCCCCTGCGCAAGGGCGTCTGCGACGACATCTACACCCTCGTGCCCATGGCAGGTGAGGGCAACGTCCGTCTGGAGACCTTCAGCGAGCAGACGGTGGACCGCGACGCGATCCGCACCGTGCTGGATCAGAAGCAGGCCAAGGTCTACTCCGGTGTGAAGTTCCGCCAGGGCGACCCCTGGGAGTGGCTGTACCTGTACCTGGCCTCGGTACTCCCCAACGGGCTGTCCCGCATGCCCGGATCACGCCCTGGCTTCACCCCGCACTTCGGCTGGGGCTCCATGGCCGCCCTCGACGGAGACAGCCTGGCCTACCTGACCATTCGCGAAGGCGAGGACGACAAGGGCCGGTTCTGGGAGATCGGCGTCATCGGCCACGGCTCCCACGCCTCCGACCTCGCCGACCAGGTCGCCACCGAGATCCGCGACTGGGACGCAGGCTGGGGCAACAACGCGCCGGAGCCCAGCTTCCGCATGGCCGTCGGCGACGCACGCGACCAGCTCACAGGCGCCGAGCCGCGCTTCGTCATCGACAAGACCTACAGCCGCCTCGTCGTCGACTGGCCGCACAAGGACTGAGCCGATGATTCCCGCGATAGCCAGCCGCATCCCGTTGGTCCGCCGTCCCAAGGCGCCTGCCTTACCACTGGACGAGCGCATCACCCACCTCACCGAGCTGACCGTCGCACCCGCCGACGCGGGCCACCACGATCTGGTGGCCCGCGCCAGCGGAGTCCTCAACTACGCAGCCCTGATCGCCTCCGACATCGGAATGCCCGACCTGGCAGACAACCTGTGCTGGAGGCAGCACCAGGTCTTCGCCGACGCCGGACACCTCACCGGCGACACCGCCGTGATGGCGTTGATGCCCCTGATCAACGTCTCCCGGCTGCTGACCCGCGAGGGCGACGGCGCAGCCGCCTACAACGTCCTCAAACGGCTGTACCGTGCCGCCCAGAAGCGCGAACCAGCCGAGATCCGCAGGAACACCGTCGACCTTTCAGCCCTGATCAACACGGAGGCGGACCACCGGAAGATCTGCCAGGAACTGTGGGTCACCGTGCTTGTCGACGGTGCCAGGGCCCTGGCCCGCATCGGTCGCTGGACCGAAGCAGCCGAAGCCATGGCCGCCTACCGGGGCATCGGCAATCGCCTGCTCGACGGCCGCCAAATCCAGATCATGGCCCTGATGGAACGCGGCCTCGACCAGCAGGCTCGCGACACGATCGACACCACCGTCCCCACCGAACCGTGGGAGGACAACATCGCGGCCCTCCTGCGCATCTACTGCCGACCCGCCGCCTCGCCCGCGCCGCAACCGGAACTGGACAGCGCGCTGCAAGAGGCGGCCACGCTGATCGCTACGCCCGACCCCTCGACAGCAGCGTTCCAGACCAGAGCCGCACTGGCCGCGCTCGATCTGGCCCGTGACCGAACCAGCCCCCATGCGACTCTCCTGCAAGCCGCTGTCGTGGACGTGGCCGTTCTCGACGCCTACGCCGCTCGGGACGTCCTGAACCACCCCGTAGCCCGTCCTCACCTGACCAGCGCGCAGAAACAGAAACTCGACGCCACACTCACCGCGTCAGGGCTCGGCACACGGTATCTCTCACCCAGCCACATGCAAGCCCTCACTGAGGCCGTAGACAAAGCCGAGGTCACCCTCCGAGGCCTTCTGTGACCTACCTACGGACACACCGTCTCCCCACCGACAGGGCAGTTGCTCGATTGGGCAAGAACGACCTTGGTCGCGGATGACGCCCCGTCGTCGCCACGACCTGATCACCACCGGAAACCTCAGGCGTCACAGGCGTTCCACACGTCGGCGATTCGGCCAATCCCCCACACCCGAGGACGGCCCCAACACGGCGTCCACACGTTCGACCCCTTGCATTGCAAGGACCCCAGCTCGTCCGGAATCGAGCGCGTTCGATTCCGCCGCAGCGTCGTTATGCCATGCACCGCCGAGCCACCCAGGTGCGGCACCGACCCCCACGGAGGGATGCAGGTGACTGTGACGGACGCCTCGACCGCAAGCTCAAAGACGCCGCCCCCTCCACCCCCAGCGGAGATCCGCTACAGCGGCGAATACTCCATCAACCCACTCGGCAACGTCTCCTTCACGCACATGTGCGCGCGCCTGCCCTCCGTACTGCGCCATATCTGCCGAATGGCGTGGCAGCTCGACCGCACGGCCGTACTCCTCCTCATCGCCTGCCAACTGGTCACCGGCATTGCCGCCGCGGTGAGCCTGGCCGCGACCGCCCGCGCCATGCAGCCAATCCTCGGCACCGGCGCCGTGACCGACCGCCTTCACCAGGCGCTCCCCGCACTGATCATCGTGGCCAGCGCGGCAGCACTCGGACGGCTCTCCAGCGCGCTGGCCTCGTACGCGGACCGCAGGCTCACCCCGCCGCTGACCACCTACGCCGACACCGGGCTCGTCGAGGCCGTATGCCGGGTCGAAGCCGCGGCCTACGCCCACGACGGTTTCGCTGACCGGCAGGAAGCCGCGGAGATGGGCGTGGTGCGCACGCACGTGATGGTGAACGACGCTCAGCGGTTCGTGGCCGCACTGATCAGGATGGCGGCAGCCAGTGGAGTCCTGTCCGTGCTGCACTGGGTGATGCTGCCCCTGCTCCTCCTCGCCGTACTGCCCGCCGGAGTCGGGGCGGTTCTCACCGCCCGAGTCGACTACGAGATGCACTACGCGAACGTCTCGGACCGCAACGTGCGGCACATGATGCGCTGGTGGGCCACCACGCCCAAACATGGGGACGAGGTCCGCGCCAACGGCATGACCAGCTACCTGCTGTTCTGGTACCGGTCCCTGTCCGAGCGCATCGACCGCCGTCTGCTGACCGCCGCCCCACGCACCTTGCTCATCACCCTGCTCTCAGCATCGGCTGGCGGAGTTTTTCTGCTCCTGGCCTGGGCTGCGCTCGCCTGGCTGGCCATGACCGGCCGGATCGAACTCGCCGTGGCCGCGACCGCGGTCGTCGCCGTGCAGACCACGCTGGCCGCGCTCTCCCAGGTGGTCATCAACGGGGCAGCCCTGTTCCACACCAGTCTCTACCTCACCGACATGCAGTCCTTCCTCGACGATGCCTCCGGGCGTGCGCCACAGCGGGGCGAGTTGCCAGCCCCCGCGACCGTAGAGGAGATCCGGATCGACAACGTGGTCTACCAGTACCCCGGCAAGGATCGCCCGGCCGTCGACGGCGTCTCCCTCGCTCTCCGCCGCGGCGAGATCCTGGCCATCGTCGGCGAAAACGGCAGCGGCAAGTCCACCCTCCTGCGCTTGATCACCGGCATCTACCTCGCGGACAAAGGACGCGTCCTATGGAACGGCGCAGACCTCGCCACCATCGACCAGGACACGGTCTGGGCGCGCACAGGACTCGTGCCGCAACTCTTCGCCCAGTGGCCCCTGCGCGTCCGTGAGAACGTCACGCTCGGACAGCCCCACAGCCGGGACGACGCTCCAGTATGGGAAGCAATCGACGCCGTCGGCATGCGCGAGGCGGTCGAAGCGCTGCCCGACGGTATCGAGACGCTGCTCGCCCGGGAAGTCTTCGGCGGCGCCGAACTCTCCGGCGGACAGTGGCAGCGCCTGGCCTGCTCCCGCGCGATCTACCGACGGCCCGAACTGCTCATCCTGGACGAGCCGACATCCCAGATGGACGCCCGGGGCGAGCACCAGATCTTCGAGAAGATCAAACACGGCGCCTCTGACCGCATCACGATCGTGGTCACGCACCAGTTGGAGAACACACGGCTGGCCGACCGCATCCTTGTCATGGACAAGGGTCGGGTGATCGAACAGGGCAAGTACGAGGACCTGGTCAACGCCAACGGTCTGTTCGGCGAGCTCGTCGCTCTGGCTCAAGACCGGTAATCCGGTACCGGCCACGCTCCCCGCACCCGACACCACACAGAAGCGAGACGCACGTGACTGACACCTGGCAGACGATCGCCCGCCTTGCCGGCCGTCTGGAGGACCACTCTGACATCCCGCGCGAGCAACGCATCCTGCTCCAGCTCCTCAAGATCCAGGAAGAGGCAGGCGAGGTCGCCGAAGCTGTGATCGGGGCCATGGGGCAAAACCCCCGCAAGGGACACTCGCACACCTGGGATGACGTCGAAGCCGAGGTCTGCGACGTCATCGTCACCGGCATGGTCGCACTTGCCCGCATGAATCCCGACGCCGAAGCCGTGTTCGCACGGCACATGGATCGCATCGCCTCTCGGGACTTGATGGCGCAGGGTCAAGCGGGCGAAGCTCGGACCACGAGCGGCCGCTCCGCCTCAACGACGGGACCGCGGAGTTGAGCACGCACTCAGTGAACAGGCAGACCTGGGTCCGCTACGGACAGGTGCAGTTGGACCGCGAATACATGCCGCCAGTCCCCGACCGGCTGCATTGGGGCTTCTGGGACGGCGTAGGACCCGGCTCCGAAGCACTCGGGCCACTCCGTGGAAAACGAGTGCTGGCCATCGGATCAGGGCCCGGTCACCAAGCCGTGCACCTCGCCCGCGATCACGGCGCCCTCGTCGATGCAGTCGAACTGTCGCCGACCCAGCACCAACGAGCGGTCCAGCACTTCGGCAAAGTCCCCGGCGTCCGGTTCGTCAACGCCGACGTCGTTGAACACCTCCGCACTGCCAGGACGTACGACGCCGCGTACGCGATCGGGACCCTCGCATGCAACGACCCGCACTATCTCCTGCCAGCGCTCCGAAACGGGCTCGGTGACGGTGCCCGGCTGATCTTCTCCGCCCTGCACACCAACCTCCACGGCCACGGCCCCGGCCCCGTGGTCGCCCCTCGACAGGAGATGATCCGGATTCACGGTCAGGAACCGATCCCCGTGCAGATGTGGGTGCTGACTCCGCATCTGTGGGAGGACGTGTTGGTCGACTACGGGTTCCGCGTGGAGGCGGTCGACTTGCTCCGCGCTCCCGAGGCCGACAATCCGGTGGTGGTGCAGCTCGTCCGGGCCCGCCGGGCGCCCAGTACCTAGTCAGGTTCGGGCCCGCCGCCGAGGCTGTAACAGATCTGCCGTCGCCGACGTTCCGCGCTGTAGAGAAAGGGGGGTGGCTCGTATGCCAGCCCCCATCACCTCAGCGACGCGGAGGAATGGGTGACGACTGCTACTGCTCCCCTCTCACCGGCGGCGGGCCGGGCCTTCTGGCAGGAACCTCTGCTTCCCTCGAGGCCAACGCCTGGACCGGAGCCGGTGGTGGAGGCGGAGGCCAAGACAGCGCCTCCCGAGACCCCGGCCGAGCCCGCCGAGACGCCTGCGGACCTTTCGCACACCTGGGTCGTCGCTGCTGAGATCCAGGTGGAGCCGCGTATCGCTTCCATCGCAGATTTCCGTGGCTCCTTCAAGACAGCCGCAGGGCAGCGCGTGGACGCCCTGGAGGTCTACTGCAAGGGCTGCCGACGTCCGTACGACGAGGTGAAGGGACAGGACTGCGAGGAGAAGGTGGACAACCGCCACCTCATCGGTGGTGATCAGTCGACGAGGAAGAAGCGCAAGCTCCCGCCGCCTCCGCGGGGCGCCAAAATCATCCCGGGCGACAAGGTCCAGCGGCGCGGCATCAACGCCTACATGGCCGGGGTCAGCCGTCCCCGCTGACCGGCCCGTGGGGCGAGGACGCGACACTAATCCCACGCTGCGCTCATCGTGCGCGCTGTGAGTACACCGCCTGAGACACCCTCGCTACGAAGCCTCGCCCGCGAAGCCGCTGGACTCCTCCTCACCACCGCTGGCGTCCTCACTATGCTCGTCGCTCTGGGCGCGGTACACCCCGTTCTGAGCACCACCGTGGCCACGGCAGGCGCCCTCGCGGCCTTCCGCTTCCTGGCGCTGCCGAAGACGAAGCGCTCTCGCGCCGTCGTCTTCTCCACCATCGCCGTCACTGCCGTGGCCGCCCTCGGCTGCGCCTTCGCGTACTTCCCGTTCCTGGGCTGGATCGAGGTCGGCGCGGCTCTCAGTGCGACGGGCGTGTGGCTGTCCAGTGAGAGGACCTGATGCCTCGCCAGTTCCTGCCCGGTCTCCGCCGGCTCCTCATCCCGCGGACGGCCGTGCCCCTCGAGGAGAAGTCCGCCACGCCGACCGGCAACTCGTACGTCTCTCTGACCTACGCGGGCACTACCACGGTGTGGGGCACCGAGGACCGCGCTGCGGGCTGGGACCTCGACCGCGTCATCCAGGAGGGCTACGAGCGCTCCATCTGGACGTTCAAGTCCGTCGAGGCGATCTCCAAGCACCCGGGCGCGCTCACCGTCGAGATCGGACGCGGCGGCGACGAGCGCCAGTTCGCGGAAACCCTCGCCGATCACCCGCTCCTGCACGTCCTGAACGTCCAGGCCAACCCGCTGGAGCGGGCCACCGTCTTCAAGAAGCGGCTCTCCGCGCAGCTCCTCTTGTCTAAGAAGGGCGCGTTCGTCGAGATCACCCGGAGCCGCGGAGGCACGATCACCCGACTCGACCTGCTGCCCCCGAACCGGGTCGAGCCGATACCCGACCCCCACGGCGACTATGTCTCCCACTTCGAGTTCACGACGTACGACGGCCGGGTCCGCGAGCTGGACCCCAGCCGCGTCGTCTGGCTGCGTGACCCCCACCCGACTGACCCCTTCTGTGGCGTCACGCCTTTGGAGGCTGCCGGGCTCTCCGTCGACCTGGACGTGAAGGCGCGGACGTACAACATCACCTTCATTGACAATGACGCGCGCCCATCGGGGATCGTCGGCATCGACGTCGACGGCCTGGACCAGCGTGAGATCGACCGGATTCAGCAGCGCCTCGCCCCCGGCGCGCAGCATGCCGGCGAAACCGTCGTCGTCGGCAGTGGGCCTGGTGGTCTCAACTACGTCGACACCAGCACGCGGCCGCGCGACATGAACTACGAGACGATGGCCCAGACTGCGAAAGACGAGATCTTGTCGGCGTTCGGCGTTCCCGAGAGCATCGTCGGCAACGCAAGCGAGCGGACGTACGCCAATGCGGACCGCGAGTCGTGGACTTTCTGGGAGCACACTGAACTCCCACACCTCGCGTTGATCGCCTCAGCGTTCGACCTGGACCTGGACGATGGGTGGTCGCTGCGCTTCAACACCTCGTCCGTGGAGGCTCTGGAGTTCCCCCGCCGCCAGCGTAGAGAGGAAGCACGAGCCGAGTGGAACGCCGGGCTGATCACGGTCGATGAGTACCGGGAGATCGCCGGGCGCCGCCCATTCAACGTCCCGCATACCCGCGCGCTGTGGATCAGCCCGCAGAAGGCGCCCGTGCCTGCCAACGATCAGGACGCGGCCGCGCTCGGGGTGGCCCAGGATCCGGCAGCCGGAGGCGCGCCGGGCCTGCCGGGCACAGGCGGCTCGCCCCCGCCCGCCATCGCGTCGTCCGGCCCTGCGGGCAGCTCGGCAGCGGACGCGGTTGCCGAGGCTCGCGCGCAGGATGCGCAGGCAACCGCCGCCGACGACGTCACAGCCGTCCGCGAGGCACCCGACGGCCCAATGGGCCGAGAGTCGGCAGCGGCCGCCGTCGAGCAGGCCCGCGACAACGTGTCGCTCACCCTGCCCGGCGACGCAGCAGACGACGCGGCGGCCGCGCGCTCCTCCGTCGAGCAGCCGGGCGCTGGGGAGGCTGCGGCTGACGTTGACGCCGCCCGTTCCCGCATCGAGCACAAGGAGCTGTCGCACGATGGGTTCGAGGTCACCAACAGCGACTTCGACACGACTGCCGCAGCCGTCAGGGCTGTGCTCACCGCGCTGCTTGCCCGGCAGGAAGGTGTCATCGTCGCCCGCCTCCACGCGCCCAAGACGCGCAAGGGCACCCGCTACTGGCAGCCAGACGGCGCGACGGACCTACGCCGTGGTGACGGCCCGATCGACGGCGTACGCGTCGTCAACGCCGGGCGATGGGAGGAGGAGACCACCAGCACCCTGACCCCGATCCTCCAGCAGACCGCGGCGACCACCGCGGCAGCGCTCAGCACGAGCATGACCGGCACCGCGACCATGCCGGCGGCCGCGGCCGCCGCGGCGCTCGCCGCCACGACCATGGCCGGACGTGCCGTCGCCGGATTGCTCTCCGAACTCGCCGCCGCCCTGGACGTTGCGCAGGCCGGGGATGCCACTCTCGACCGCCTCGCCGACACCGTCACCGCCTTTTACCGGGCTCGAGCCGCGAAGTTCATCGCGCTGCTCGCCGAATCCTGCGCCGTCGCCACCGTGAATGGCGCGGCCGACGCAGCAGCCGAAAGCGCAGGCCCCGCCGTGCTGCGGACCTGGGTTACCCGCGGCGACACCCGCGTACGCCCCGCACACCAGAAGCTCGACGGCACCACCCTGCCCGCAGGCGTCCCATATGCGGTCGACGGCACCACCCTGCGCTTCCCCGGCGACCCGTTCGCCCCCACCAACCTCACCGTCAACTGCCGCTGCCGGCTGCACTACCGCACCGGTCCCACCACTGAGGAGACCCCCTGATGTGGCCCGCCATATGGATCGTCTGGACCTGCCTATTCGCCGTGTTCGAGACGATCGCCCTCATCAACAAGCGCGAGAACGACACCTTGAGCGAGAACTTCCGACTCCTGTTTCACACCCGTACGTCCAAGGCCGGGCGCGCAGCCTTCGCGGTGGGGTGGTGTGGGTTCTCCGCCTGGTTCGCCATCCACATCCTGACCGAGACGATGTAGCCGCTCGCCGAGCAGACAAGGATTGATCTTGGTCAATGTGGGGCGGCTCGGCAGCGCGCGACGCTAACCACCCGCGCTGTGCATGGTCCGCGCCATGCAGAATCGCACCGCTTCCTCGGTCGGGCTGAGTCGCGCCCTTGAGACCAAGTCCGTACGACGGCCGTGGAACCCTGCCCTCCATCCTCGGGACTCGAAGGGCCGGTTCATCGAGACCGGTGGCATTGCCCGCCTCTGGTCGGGGAAGCTCGCCCGCGTCGTCCGCGCCCTCCCGCGAGACCGTGTCCTCGTCCAGGACCGCGCCGCCGATGGCACGTATACCGGACAACGTCACAGCACCAGCGCGCGTTGGATCACGATGGTGGCGCGCCCTGACGGCAGCGCTCCCACCTCGAACCAACAGAAGGTCGAGGTCGAAGACGCCCGCCGCGAGCAGGACGAACAGCGCGGCCTGGGCCTGTCCCGCGACGACCACGGCGACCCGGATACCCCAGACACGCCACACGACGTCGACGACGAGGGCAATGCCATCGGCGACGACGAAGGCGACGGCCCCGGCGACGACCAGGACGAGCCCGAGGGTGGGCACCACGACGTCGACATCGAGGCCCTGCCCAACCGCAAGGCCCGCGCCGGGGCCCGGTTCGAGGACACCGCAGCGGTGCGCCGGCACTTCCTCGACCTGGCCCAGCAGCCAGGCGCCAACGCACCGGCGCTGCGCCGTCTGGCCGGTGACGAGGACCTGGAGATCACCCCGTCCGGCGGCCTCGTCACCACCCGCGACGATGCGAACGGTCGCTGGTACCTCACCTCGACCGGCACCGGCGGGTTCCTTGACGTCGGCGACTTCGCCACCCGCGAGGAAGCCGAAGCGGCGGCCGAGTACATCAACGAGCACGTCCGCAACGGGCACATCATGGCGGGCGAGTTCAACGAGCCGATTGACTTCTCCGACCCCACGATCGGCGATTGGTTCCTGACGTGGCGCTCCACCAAAGGTGAGGACGCCGAGCAGGCCATTCGCCGCGCAGTGCGAGATTTCGGCGCCTCCCGCGAGAACGGAAACGCTCCGCAGACCCCGGCGCCCAAGCGGCAGCGCCCCCAGCCCCGCGAGCGGTTCACCACGCTCCAGCAGGTCCGTGACAACTGGGCCCAGCGATCCGAAGCCCTGCGCGCCTCCAGCAGCGAGCAGGACCGGCGCACCGCCCAGGACGTCGACCGTCTCATCAAGGAGCAGCGCCTCAAGCTGGTCGGTGACGGCCAGTTCGTCGCCCGCCGCGTCGACGGCGACTGGTACCTGTACGCCACCGGCACCGGTCAGCAGATGCCGTGGTGGTTCGACCGGCAGGCCGACGCCAAGGAGTTCGCCGAGCACATCGTCGGCAGGCTCAAGGACGAGCACGGCAACGCCCTTGACTTCTCCGACCCCAAGTTCGCTGAGTACCGCAGGACGTGGCGCTCCGCCGAGGGCCGCGACTACCACCAGGAGTGGACAGCCGCCCGAGCCCTGTGGGATCAGGAGCACCCGCCGAAGCACAGCATCGCCACCGACCGGCTCGCCGAGACGCTGCGCCGCCGCCCCTTCGGCGACGACGAGGACCAGACCCCGAAGACGGACGCACCCGCCGAGCAGACCCCCGAGCCCGCTGCCAATGCGTCGGCCGTTCCCGTCGATGTCCCCGAGTCGGGGGAGGCCCCGGACGAGCAGCAGGGGCCGGAGACTGAGCCCGAGGTCGCCCCCCAGCCGGAGGAGACTCCGGAACCCGAGGCCGACGGGCGGCCGGCAGGCGTACCGGAGGACGCTGAGCCCGTCGACGGCGTGGATGGCTACTGGACCACCTGGTCGTCCGGGAACGTCACCGTGTACGCCCCGAACGGCAAGCTCGTCGGACGCGTGGTCGGCAGCTACGGCGACCGGCACGCCACAGTCGACGGCGTCTACATCCCGATCGGCGACAGCTTGTCCTCGGCGGACCAGATCATCGCCCGCCACCACCTCGCCACCACCAACCCGTCGCAGGCCGACCATGTGCACCTGGCGTGGACCACCCACAAGGGCAAGCGGGTCATCGCCGTCCGCGGCACGATCAAGAACGACGAACGGGACGACAGGGCCGTCGGCGCCGCCGGAAGGTTGGCCTGGTCGCCCGTCCAGAACGCAAGAATCACCGGCACCCAGTGGAAGCCGGAGACCCGCGACCGCAAGGCCGCGCAAATCCTCGCCGCGTTCGCCCGCCAGGGTCGCAATGTCCGCATCACTGACGAGGACGCCAGCACCCGTACCTCCGACGCCCCCGAACAGCTCGACGAGGGCGCCAAGAAGCTCCGCGCCCTGTCCGACGCAGACCTACGCGGGCACCGTGACAACCTCAAGATCCACGCCCAGGTCGCCACGACTCCGGCCCGGAAGCAGCGGGCGCGCGCCGCTCTACAGAAAGTCGAGGCGGAACTCGACCGGCGCCGCATCGCCAAGAATGACGAAGACAGCCGCGACGAGCCGGAGGCGAAGCCGAGCGCGCAGGACCGCGCGGCCTCGATGAGCGATGACGACCTCACCGAGGCCATCAACCGCTCCGAACGTGACCGCGGTACGTATGGCTCCCGCCGCGGTGATCTTCTCAACGAGGACGAGCAGGCTCTGTACGCCGACCGTCGTCGCCGCACGAACGAACGGCTCTCGCAGTACGGCGCCCCGGAGAACCTGGGCGACGACGAACTCGCCGCGTACGCCAAGGAGCTGGAGGCCCAGCAGCGCACGCACAAGCCGTCGAACACGAACAACCAGGACGAGGACCTGGCCCCGGAGCGCGACCTGCACAACGAGCTGGGCAACCGCCTGGAGGAGGCCGAGACCGAGCAGCAGACCCGGCAGCTCCGCGACATCCAGCAGCGTCCACCTGTCCAGGACCTCGACGACGGCGCCCTGGAGAAGGAGTCCCTGCGGCTGCCCATCCGCATGCGGCGCCTCGGTGACGAACAGAACAAGATCCTGGCCGCCCGCCGACACGCCGTGTACGAGGAGCGGCAGAACCGCAAGGCAAACGTCTACCGCAACGGACCCGATCCGGCCGGACTCAGCGACGGGGATCTGACCAAGGAGTTCCGGAACCTCCACAAGAACCGGAACCTCGCCAGTGGCCGGGAACGGGAGGCACTGGAGGAGCGGCTGAAGGCCCTCTTCGACGAGCAGAACCGCCGCGGCGCCGAGGGCCGTGAGCAGACCGTTCGGCGGGCCGACACCCGCGAGGACCCGATCCGTGCTGGCGGCTCGTACGGCACCTCCGTCCGGGTCGATGACAACGACTACGGCAAGGTCAGCTACCACGAGTACGACTCGTACGCGGGCGGCCACAAGGCCGGATGGAATGCGCAACGCCAGAGCCACGGCGGCATCCTGGGCGCCTTCCCGAGCATGACCGAGGCTCTGGCCGCCATCGTCGACAGCTACGACACCGACCCCGCCACCGAGCCGGTGCGCCTGTACGGCTCCGTGCGGCGTGTGTGGGTGCCGAAGATGTTCTTCGAGTTGTACCAGTCCTCCCGCCGCGCCGACTCCTTCCCTTCGGCGAGCAAGGAGCGTCAGACCCTCTACGACCTGTTCAAGAGTCACGGTTACGGCTGGTCCGACGATCGGAACCCGCTGACGGGGAAGACCGGCAAGGGCGCCAACCTGGACGTGCCCGAGGGCCTGCTCGCCGAGTTCCACCGTGTCACCGAGGAACTGTCCCGCGAGATGATGCTGCGGGCCAGCGACCGTGAATTGGACTCGTCAGACCGGTCGAAGGCCCGTAGCCGGCTGGCCTCCATCAACGCTGCACTGCACGGGATCGACGCGCAGCGCACCGCAGTACGCAAGGATGGCGGGGACGACGACCGCAAGGTCATCTCCCGCCAGGAGATCGAGGCGCAGCAGGCAGCCCTGCGCGCGGCTCTCAGAACGGACGAAGGGGCTGATGGTGAGCATCTACAGCCAGGTGGCCAGGGATCACTGGACGCGGCACCGGCCGCGGGAGCTGGCGCAGATGACCGATCCGGAGACGTTCTTCCTGAACAAGGGCAGAGAGATCGAGACGGCGATTCTGGTGGCCGAGGAGGCGCTGGAGGAGACCGTGCCGACGGCGACGGAGTACGAGGCTCGGGCGGGTCAGATCAAGCAGATCAGGGCGGACGCGACCGCGATGGTGCTGCGGGATCTGCTGCCGGAGCCGGAGCCGGAGACCGAGGAGGCGCCGACGCTCAGCCCGGAGATGCGGGATCTGCAAGCGCTGAAGGACGCGGTGTACGACATGTAGCACCGCGCTTCCGGCCGAACCCGGCCGATGCTGCAACCAAGGGACCCGTCCAGCGTGCCGCGGCGAATGTCGAGGCGATCCGGGTCCTGAAGCGGCTGGAGCGGGAGAACCGTCCGGCCACCCAGAAGGAAAAGGTCACCCTCGCCCGCTGGACCGGGTGGGGCTCGGTTCCGATCATGTTCGCGTCGGAGCCGAACGAGAAGGAGCCGCGCTACCAGCAGGGCGGTGCCCGGTACGGCAAGTTCGCACAGGACCACGCCCGTTGGGCGGAGTACCGCGAGCTGCGCACCATGCTCTCCAACGAGCTGACGCCACTGGAGTGGCAGCAGGCTCGGCGTGGCACGCTGTCGATGCACTACACGCCGCAGCCCATTGCCGAGGCGATGTGGGACGGCTTGAAGGCGCTCGGGTTCGACCGCGGTGACGTCCTCGAGGCCGGGTCCGGCTCCGGCACGTTCTTCGGCGTCTCCCCGGAGGGCGCCCGGCTCACCGGCATCGAGCTGGACCCGACGACCGCGCGGATCGCGAAGGCGATCTACCCGGACGCCAACGTCCTGAACGAGAACTTCGCCGAGACCGACGCCCACCCCGGTACGTTCGACGCGAGCATCGGAAACGTCCCCTTCGCCTCGGTGCCGTTCGGCGACAAGCGGTACCCCGCGGAGAGCTTGCACAACGGGTTCATCACCAAGGAACTCGCGCTGACGAGGCCGGGTGGCATCACCCTGCTCATCACCTCCCGGCACACTCTCGACTCCAAGAGCGACAAGGCCCGCAAGCAGATCGCCAAGTACGGCGACCTCATCGGTGCTGTCCGCCTGCCGTCCGGCGTCTTCAACGATGCTGGCACCAGCGTCGTCACCGACGTCCTCGTGCTGCGGCGCCGCGCCGATGGTGACGAGCCGGGCGACACCTCGTGGCTGAATGCGCCCGAGCGGAGGATCGGGAACGTCCGCGAGCACGTCAATGCGTACTTCACCGCGCACCCCGAGCATGTGCTCGGCGACCTGACAACCGAGTCGTCCCCGTATGGGCCGCGCCTGACCGTCAAGGGCAACCCGGCCAAGGCCGCCGAACAACTCCGGGACGCGTTGAAGGACATCGCCAACAAGGCGAAGGCTGACAGCAACGGCTACGAGCCGCACCCCGACGGCGACAATCGGCCGCCCGTGTTCTTGCAGACCGCGCGGGAGAAGCACGCCAACGACTGGACCGGCCGCCTCTACGAGGGTGACGACGGCAAGCTCTACCAGCACGTCAACGGCGGCAACCCCGTCGCTGTCGAGCCGTCCGACGACCGCGATGACCAGCTCCGCGCCCTGATGCAGCTGCGCGACGTCGCCGCCGAACTGCGGGCGCTGGACCGCAAGAACGACGAGGACGAACGCGCCGAGAAACTGCGCGCCCAGCTCCGCGACCTGCACACCGCGTACGTCGAGCAGTACGGCCCGCTCTCGAAGCCAGGCCAGTTCCGCAGTATGAAGACCGGCACCCGCCCGGACGGGTCGGAGGAGCGCACGCCGACCGCGTGGGGCTACTTCCGCTCCGACCCGGATGCCGGGTCGGTCCTCGCCCTGGAGCGGTGGGACGCGGACAAGCAGGAGCCGATCCTCTCGCGCGTCTTCACCGAGCGGGCCGCGGCCCGCCGCCAGCCGCTCTCGCGCACCGACGACCCTAAGACGGCCCTATCCGCGGTCGTCGCCGCGACCGGAGAGGTCGACCTCGGCAAGATCGCGCGCCTGCTGGACATGGACCCGCAGGACGCCCTCCGGGCGCTGGGCACGGAGGTCTTCACCGACCCGTCCACCGGACGCTTGGAACTGGCCGGCGCCTACCTGTCCGGCCCTATCCGCGACAAGCTCGAAGCCGCGCGCCGCGCCGCCGAGAAGGACCCGGCGTTCGCCGTCAACGTCTCCGCGCTCGAGGCGGTCCAGCCGGCTGACCGCACCATTGGTGAGTTCACCCCGGAGATGGGCGCGCACTGGACGCCGCCGGAGCTGCTTCAGGGCTTCCTACGCGAGTACCTGGGCGACCGGACGCTGCGCGTTGCGCACGACGACCGCTACGGCTGGATGCTCTACACGGGCAAGGTCCCGCAGGCCAACAACGTCATGTATGGCGTCCCGGCCAACGAGGGGAAGGGCACCAAGGGCAAGGGTGCCGTCGAGATCGCCCGCGCCATCCTCGGCCACGGCTCGCTGACGATCTACCACGACGACAAGCGCCGGGACGTCGATGAGGAAACGTCCCGCCTGGTCCGGCAGAAAGCCGACCAGATGCGGTCGGAGTTCGCGAAGTACGCGACGGCCAACGCCGAACGCCTCACGCGGCTGACTGACTCCTACAACAAGATCATGAACGGGCACGTCGTCCGTTCGTACGACGGCATGAGCCCGTCCTTGGACGGCTTCACCCCGGACCGCACCCCGCACTCCTGGCAGTTGAGCGGTGCCGCCCGCATGCAGTTCGAGCGGTCGGTGATCCTCGCCCACGAAGTGGGCCTAGGCAAGACGTCCACGCTCGTCATGGGCACCCAGGCGCTCAAGGCGTCCGGGCAGATCGAGAAGCCGTACGCCGTCGTCCCCGACCACCTCGCGCAGCAGTGGTATGACGAGGCCCGGTTCCTGTACCCCAACGCCGAGATCCACCTGATCACGAGCGGGGACCTCGCCGACGGGCGCCGCGACAGCACGCTGGAGTGGCTGCGCGCCAACAAGCCGGACCTGGTGATCTTCACAGAGCCCGCGTTCGGCTCGATCAAGATGTCGCCGGAGGCGCAGGAGGAGTACGAGTTCCGGGAGCTGGAGGCTCTGCGGGAACAGCTCGACCGGCAGTACGAGGACGCGACCAACCCGGATCATCCATTCATCGTCGCCAAGATCGAGCAGCGGATCGCGACGGTCCAGAACAAGATCAGCAAGAACGCGGCGCCGATGCGCACGCCGGGCCAGACGTACTGGGACGACCTCGGATTCGATTACGCGGTCATCGACGAGGCCCACCGGTACAAGGGCGTCGGCTTCCGCTCCCGCGAGGGCGGCGGCGACCCCGCGTCGATCCGCGGCATCGACCTGCACCAGAAGCTCACCGACCTGCACCGCCGCCGCGCCGGCCGCGCCACCGTCACCCTGGCCACCGGCACGCCCCTCAGCAATTCGATCACCGAACAGTTCACCATGCTCGCACTGGCCGCCCCGTGGGTCCTGGACTCCTACAAGGCCGGGGCCCCGGACCTGTGGGCCGCGACGTTCGGCCGCAAGACACTCCGCGTCGAGAACGCCCCTGACGGCTCGGGCCTGCGGATCGTCGAGCGGTTCGCCGAGTTCCACAACCGCCGTGCCATGAAGACGATGTGGGGCCTCGTCGCGGACACCAAGCGCGCTGACGACGTTGGCATCCCGCGCCCGAAAATCGCGAACGGTGGCCCCAACCTGGTCATGGTCGACCCGACCAAGGACCAGACAGCCCGCCTCAAGCGGCTGGTCGCCCGCGGCCGCGCGATTCACAACGGAGACGTCGACCGCTCGCAGGACAACATGCTCGCCGTGTCCAACGAGGGCACGTCCGTCGCGCTGGACCCGCGGCTCGTCGACGCCAAGGCCACGGCGGGCAACAAGCTCGCCGCCGTCGCCACCAAGCACGTCGAGCGCTACAACCAGCACAAGGACCGCGTTTACAAGACGTACTACGGCAGCACCGAGGACCACCCAATTCCCGGTGCCCTTCAGATGATCTTCTTGAACGAGGGAGTGCCGGGCGGCAACAACCGCGGCAGCTTCGACGCGTACGCCGAGCTCAAGCGGCTCATGGTCGCAGGCGGTATCCCAGCCGAGAAGATCGCGTTCGTCCAGGACCACAAGAAGACGGGCAAGCCCGAGGCACTGGCCGCCCTCTTCCGTCGCGCTCGCGACGGCGAGATAGCCGTCCTTATCGGCTCCAGCAGCGTCGCCGGCACCGGCATGAACGTGCAGAACCGCATGGTGTCGCTGACCCACGTCGACCTCGAGTGGGGCGCCGCGCAGATGGAGCAGCGCAACGGACGCGGCCCGCGCTACGGCAACCAAAACGCCGAGGTTGAGATCGACATCTTCGCCACCAAGGGCTCCCTCGATGCATGGAAGGCTGGGTTTGTCGCCTCCAAGGCCGAGGGCCTAATCGACATCCAGCGCCCGGAGATGGCCGACAGCGACACCCGCGACACCGTCACGGAACTCGACGTCGACTACCCCGACTACGAGACGATGGAAGCCGAGATCGGCGGCAACCCCTACATGAGCCAGCTCATGAAGGCCCGCCGCATGCTGCGCGACCTGGAGATCGACCAGCACAACGAGGCCGCCGAACGCGTCCGCCGTCAGGAGACCCTGGCCGACCTTCAGCAGGAACTCGCCGACACCCGTATCGGCATCGCCCGCCGCGAGGAGGCCCTGCCCCGTATCCGCGACGTCCGCGACTCCTTCGCCGTGAACCTCGGCGGCATGTCGTACACCGAGCGCTCCGACGCCGCGGCAGCCCTGCACCGGCAGGTCGCCACCCAGCTCCTGGAGCACGATCGCGACGGCATGGGCCCGTGGAAGGTCCTGGGCCAGTTCGGCGGCCTCGACTTTGGTGTGCGCACCGAACGCCGCGCGGACGGCAAGCTCGTCGCGCACGTCGGCTTCCCCGACCTGGCCCGCTCCGACTTCGAGCGCGGACCGGAGGATCTGAAGAAGAAGGGCGCCGGGTCGGGCATGATCACCCGACTCACCAACGCGCTGGAGAAGGCACCCGCCCTCCAGCAGGCGGACCGAGCGCGGCTGCCCGAACTTGACGAGCAGATAGCCCTCCTCCAGTCGGCGCAGGTAGCCGCGGACTTCACACCGCAGATCGAGCACGCGCGGGCCCGCGCGAACCTGCTGGACGACGTGGTCGGCCGGATCGCCGACCTTGACAAGCTCCCCGAGATCGACGAGGACGAACTCGACAAGGAGCTGACCAAGGCGAAACGGCAGGAAATCGTCGAGGAACGGTACGAGGCCCGTATCCCGCTCAAGGCCGCGGTCGGCGCCGCAGTGCTCACCCTCGAAGACTTCGACCGCAAGTTCCCCGAACCGGAGCGTGCCGAGAAGCCGGAGATGCCGGAGGAGCGGGACCGGGTCCGACTATCCGCCGAGGAAGTCTCCCAGACCCTCGACCAAATCCGCCCCGACGGGGGCAACAGCAACGACATTACGGAGGAACAGACTGCCGACGAGCCGGACACCACAGTGGACATGGGGGACGGCGGTAACGGTGGCCGCGACCTCCCGTCGACCCCCGCCGCACCCGGCGACGACGACCCGGAGGAGCACGAAACCGACCAGCATGCACCGGCTCAGGGCGGCAACCTCATCGCGGGCCGCTTCCGGTTCAACGAGCCCGTAACCGACCCCGACGGCCAGGGGTGGTACGTCAACAGTGAAAACCCTGACGGCTCAGTCAACGTCGGTAATGGCCGCAGCCTCGCCACATTCCGGCCGGACGAGCTGACCAGCACGCGTAGGGATGCCCCGGACGCGACGAGCACACCCGAGACCGACACCGCCGACGACATGGTCAGCCTCGATCGTGACGAGGTAACTCAGCAGCTCGACGCAATTCGCCCCGAGGGCACCAAGGCGCCGTCGGCCATGTCCGATCAAGAAATCGCCGACGAGATCGTGGCCCTGGTGGAACGGGAGATGGCCAACGGCGAGCTGACCGGCACCGATCGCACCCGCATGGCCGTGCTGGAGGCGGAGAAGGACCGCCGCGCGGGGCGCACGCCGAAACCCGAGCCGAAGAAACCCGAGCCCACCGAGCCGGAAGGTGGCCTCTTCAACGTCGATGAGCCGGAGCAGCAGGCTCCCCAGGTCGCCGATCCGAACAACCCGCTCGACCAGCCCGATGACTCGTTCGGCACGCCGGACATGTTCGCGGACCACGAGGGCCGTGACACCAGCCGTCTCCGCCCGGTCCAGATGCGCCGCCCCGAGGAACTGGCGGAGGGCGACCGGTACACCGACGCGAACGGACGCACGCACACGGTCGCTGAGCCGCCGAAGGTCACCGGCCGGGGCCGGGTCCGGATCGTCACCGACGATGGTGAGGAGCGGTTCTACGGCCGCGACGCCCAGCTTCGGCTGCGACACCCCGACGAGGAGATCACCGACGACAACCGCGACGAGCGACCCACGCCTGACCCCCACCACGGCGGCGAAGGCGATGCTCTCGACGCTGACCGCTCCGACGACCACGACACCACGGGCAGCGCCGCGGCCGACAACCACCACGCCAGCGACACCATCCGGCCGGAGAACGAGAGCGCCGCACGCGACGAGGTCCGCGAGCCGGAGCGACACGACGACCAGCAGGAGGAAGACGACACCCAACGGCGGAACCAGGACGACGACCAGCACCACCGCCGAGACCGGCGGGACACCGACGGCGCCTCACCCGCCGATGCTCCCGTCGGCGCCAACGGTGGCCCGCGAGTGCCGGACGGCCCCGACCTCAACCGGGACGAGGACGGGGCAGGTGCTGACGAGCCGGACGCCCAGGGCGACAAAGACGACCGTGACCGGCGTCGCCGTCGGCGCCGTGGAGACCGAGGCGACGACGGGCCGGGCGGCCCCGGCATGCCCCGGCGCGACCTGCCGCACCTGCCCCGCATCCCGGCCAGCAGGGGCAGCGGCAGTGCGGACAGCGATGGCGCGGGACGCGACGGCGGGCCGCCCGACCGTAGGTCGCCCCGTACCGTGGCCGACCTGCGCGACGTGTGGCGCCGCGGTGACCGGCTGACTGCGGAGGAGAACACCCCTGAGCGGCGCAGGTTCCTCGCACAGCTCGCCGATAACCCCACGCTCACACTGTCCTCCGGCGGCGGCCTGGTCACCTGGACGACCGACGACACCACTGACGGGATGAAACGCTGGCAGTTCGCTCAGGCCCGCAACGGTGGTCGTTTCGGCAGTATCACGCTCATCGCGCGTGACGCTCACGACGCCCGCGACCTTGCCGACCTTTTCGAGATCACCACCGACGCGGACGGAAAGCCGATTGACTGGCACCAGCTCCTTACCCCGGAAGCTATCGACCAGTGGCGCGACCGCCAGGGCCGTACGCTGCCCGAGGCCCTGCGTGCGATGCGCGACCTGTTCCAGGATGACGACGACCCGGACAGCAGCAGTCCGGAGCCGACGCCCGCCGTCACGCTCCCGGACGACCTGACCGACCTAAGCGACGATGACCTCGCCGCCGCGTGGGGAGCGGGACTCTCCGAGAACGACCAGATGCGTGTCGCCGCGGAGATGGACCAGCGCGACGCCGCCGACCAGCGGCTGCGGGATGCTATCCCGAACACACCGGCAGCCGACGCTGAGGAGGTTCGACGCCGCGGCGAGGCGATGGACGCCGCCCTGGGCTTCGGTCCCGCCGACGTCACCCGCCGCCCGCAGACCCGCGAGGAGCGCCTGCAACGAGAGTTCCAAGACATCGACGAGGCCCGCTACTCCGCCGCGATCGACGCTACGAACGGCTACTTCTTCAGTAGGGCAAGCCGGAGCCTCCCGCCCGTCAGTGAGCGCGACCTATTCTCCGGCGGCTCTCTGTCCCGGTTCGGCCGGTGGCAGGACTACGCCAGCGAGGAACTGATCGAGTGGTTCGCCGCCAACGGCGGACGCCTCACCTACAACCAGTTCAAGCAGCGACGCCGCGCGGACGAGAAGGTCGAGCGCCAGCAGTACGAGGAGGAACAGCGCCTCGCCGCGGCTGCCACTGACGAGACCACGCCTGACGCGGGCACCATCACGGCGCCCGGCATCGACGACATCGACCTGCCGTCGTTCACCCTGACACCGGAGCCCGAGGAGGACGCGAATCGCCGCTTCGGCGGCGCCAACCAGGTGCGCGCCCATGCCGAGCGCGCCGAACTCCGCCCGGCCGCCGTCGGCACCGGCACATTCGACGTGTGGATGGACGGTCGTCGGATCGGCACCGTGCGCGACGTAGCCCAGAACTCGGACAACCACGGGCCGATGTGGGACGCGACCCCGTTGTTGACGATCAACCATGACCACAACAGCCGGTCCGCCACCCGGGACCTGGCTGTCGCCAACCTGGTCGTGCGGGCCGAGCAGAACCCCGCCAACGCCGCGAACCCCAGCACGGATGCATGGGACACGGTGAAGGCACATCTCGCCGACCACAACCCGGAGCTGCCGGAACTCCCGGAAAGCCTCAGCGACGATCCGGCGGCCCAGGAGCGCTACGACCGGCTCGTGCACCTCATCGAGTCGATCCGCTCGCAGCAGTCGCCGAGTGGAAACCTGGCGCAGGACTTGGAGCATGTCCGAGACGAGTTCCAGTGGCTGCGCGACGCCCTGTCCACTGCCCAGGGCAAGCCACAGGACCACGATGCGCTCGAGGACCTTGAGCGCCGGTCCTTCTGGGCAGAGCGGCTGCGCGCCGGTTTCTCCCAAGACGAGAGCCGGGTTCCGAACGCCCCTGTCGACGAGGCGGACGGAGTGGCCCCGACCGCGCCCAGCGCTGCCCCCAGCACTCCGCGGGAGCCGTCCGTCGGCGAGATGATCCCGACCGCCCCCGGCGACGCCGGCGGGCCACGTGCGGGCACGGCAGACCAGCCGTCCCCGGCCGAGAGCACTCCGCACGCCCCGGACACCCGCCGCAGGGACGACAACCCCGACGCTGCGGCCGCCCCCGAGGCGAACCGCGCCGACGACTCGGAGTCCGCGCGCACCAGCACCGACGACGCACCCGCCCCGAATACCGACCCGGCCCTTGAGCCCCACCCGGAGCCGGAACGACCGCAGACTTCCGACAACACCGACGAGACCACTGCCGAGCCCGAGCCCCGGCCGGAGCCCGAGCCCATCGGCGGGCAGCCCGCGCACTGGGCCAGCGTCAGCCAGCTCCAGCCCGGCGACATGGCGCGCATCGACGGCACGACCCGCCAAGGCCGCGCCGTGACCCGAGCTGGGTACGTCCTCGACACCCCTGAGCGAATCACCGTGACCCACCGGGGCCGCACTGAGGACATGTGGCGTACGACGATCGGCGAGACTCCTGACGGCCGCACAGGCAGCCGGGGCACGGTCTACACCCCGCTCAACGCCAGCGCGGCACGCGCCGAAGCTCCCGAGAACGCTGCCCCCGGCGCCCCCACGAGCGGTGCCCAGGGCGACGTCATCAGCGGCGACGTGCCGGACACCATCGCCACCGACAACCGCGGCCGCGGCCTCTTCCCCGGCAGCCATGTCACCGGTACTGGAGGCCGTGAGGGCACCGTCACCGGTGTCACCGACTCAACGGCCTCCGTGCGTTGGGCCAACGGCGACACCGAAAACGGCGTCGCTCCCACGTCCCTCACCGTGGATGATTCCGATGACCAGCGCCCAGCAGGCTGGACCTCCACAGGCCAGCGAGTTCGCACCGGCCACGTGGTCTCCGACGAGCACGGAGCGCTCCTCGGCCCGGTCGACGAGGCCGACGGCGACCGCATCACAGTCACCACCTCCCAGGGCACCGTCATGCGCGACGCCGCTCGCCTCCGCGTCGTCGGCGAAGTTCGCGACGACACTCCCGAGACCGCTCCCATCACGGGCATCAGTGAGCAGACCGCCGACGAGATCTCGGAGGGCGACATCGTCGTTCTCGACCTTGACGGCACGCCGACCACCCTGGAGGTTCTAGGTGCCAACCGCGACGGCGACCGCGTCACCCTCGACTACGCCGACACCACGACGGGCGAACTGGGCACCATCGACATGGACGCCACGGCCGTCATCCACAAGGCCGAGGGGGTGAACGGCGCCGCCCCGGACCTCGGCCCGGACGACGCGCCGGCCGCCGCCGACCTCACGGTGCACGAGCCGCTGCCCGCCCTCGACCCCGTCACCGGCCCCACCGTCGACCCGGACCTCACCCCGGCGGATCGTGACGCCATCGCCGACCACGGCACCAACCCCGAGGACGATCCGGAGGCACAGCAGGCAGCCGCCCGGCTCGGCGCCGACCTTCCCGTCACGCCGGACCAGGCCGCCGCGCTCGCCGCCCAACTCCGTGCGAATGCCGACTCGGCCACTCCCGAGGGGCGGGCCGCTCTCCGCGCGGCCAATCACCTCGACCGCGCCGTCGGCCGCCCGGCACCAGAAGGGCTCGACCGTCCGCGTCCGTCCAATGCCGCGCAGATCAGCGAGGGCGACGTCATCGCTATGCCTGACGAGCGCCGCGGCAACGAGGTTCACGTCTACCGCGTCATCGACATGGAGGAAGGACCCGGCGGGGTGCGCAGCCTGCTTCTGGAGGACGAGAACCGGCAGTGGAGACGCCGCCTGGTCCACGCCGCCATGCCCGTGTGGCAGCTCCCTGAGCCACCCCCCGATACCGACGGCACCGCGGACCCGGCACCCGCCCCCGCTCCGCGCGACTCCAACCCGCCGCTGGCCTCGCTGCGGCGTCAGATCGTCGCCGACCACAACCGCACGGTGGCCCTGCGCATCATCGACGAGGCCGTTGCCGGGACCGAGCCGCCCGGCAACATCCACGCGCTGCGCGAGCAGATCGCCCGGCACCTGACCCCGGAGGCCCTGCAAGACGCCCGCAGATCCGCCCGCCAGGACGCGAGCGCCGCCCTGAACACCGCAGGCATCACCGGCCGCGACCGCGCTGCCATCCAGCAGGCCCTCCGTCGTGCCCGTGAAAAGGCGCACGAGCGGACCGTGCGGGCCGCGCTGCGCACTATCAACGATCTCGTGCCCCTCCCCGGCGAGTCCGATGAGGACTTGGCCCAGCGGGCGGCCGGTCTCCTGCGGCTTATCCCGGACCAGGTCAACACCGCCTCCCCTATGCCTCGTCATAGCACCCCGGCCACGTCAGGCAGGCGTTCCACGCCGGATGGTGACGGGTCCCCCGACGCCGTCACGCACGTCGACGATGCTGTGACCGCGCTTCTGCGGCAGCTCGAAGAGGCCGGGCACGATCCGGCCGATATCGATGCGCTCACCCGGATCCTGACGACCCAACTCGACGGTGCCCGCCAGGCGACCGCCCGGCGCATCGTCCGTCGGGCGGCCGCGGCCCCAGACACCGGTCGACAGCCTGGTCTCCTCGCTCACGTGATCGCCCTGATGGGGCGCATCGGCCGTCGCCTGATCGAGCTGGTGAAGGCCGCCGCCCGGAAGATCGCCGAGTTGTGGCGCAACTCGCGTGATCGGCTGTCTCGGCTGAGGGTGTTCCTGCGTCGTCTGGTACGCCGGGTGCGCGACTGGCCGGAGTCCCGCCGCCTGGCGCGTCTGCACGCTGCGCTCAATCTCCCGGATGTCGAGGGCGAGTCGCTGGCCGCGCGGGTGTCCCAGTGGGCGGATCTGCTGCCCGAGCGTGGCCGCTTCGGTCAGACATCCCGCCGCGTCTCGTGGTGGAAGCCGACGACGTGGGCGCGGCTCGCCGCGGGCCGACTTCCTGGCCGTTCCAGCGGCACCCGGTGGGTGCCGGACCGGGCCTCCGACGGCGGGCCGGGCCTCACCACGCTGCGGCAGATGGCAGCCCTGCGGGCCGCCGGCACCGACGTCGACCAGGACGTGACCCGCCGCCTGGCTGATGCGCTCGGTGGCGACTTCGGCGGCGATCCGCATGGCACCCTCCAGCACGCGGACGACTACGTGGCCGCCACCGAGCGCCGCTTGCTCAACCTCCAGGCTGCCCGGACCAGCAGCACCATCCAGGACCCGGACGTCGACGTGGAGATCGCCGCCGCCCGGATGGAGGCTGCCGCCGCACGCCGCGAGTGGGAGGACCTGCGCAGCCGGTATGCCGCCGCTGTGCCCGACGCCGTCGCAGCGGCCCTGGCCGACGTCCGCGACCTTGGTCCCCGGGGCAACGCGGGCATCGTCTTCGGCCCGGAAAGCACCCCGGACGCCGAGCGCGCCGTCCGCGACGTACAGCGCCTCATCCCAAGGGACTGGCTCGCTCCCCCAGGCGGCCGTCGACTCACCGCCGTCGACGGAGATGTCGGCCGCTACGAGCCCGACGCACGCCGTGCGACCGTAGCCGACCTCGGCGACGGTGGAGTCGGTACGGCCGCGCACGTCCTGGCGCAGCACCTGGCCGGGCACCTGCCAGACCTGGACGCCGCGCAGCGTGCGTTCTGGTTCACGCGGACGCACACCGGCCGCCCCGGCGCCCGCATCCTCGACCGCAGCGCTCTGGGGCGCCTCCTAGCACAGCAGCAGACGCAACCGGACACGGGTGACAGCCTCGCCCGGTCCCTGCAAGCGATGTTCACCGGCGACTGGTACCTCGACGACGACTTGAGGTCGTTCCTCCTCGGCCTACTCGCCACACGATGAAGGAGAAGACGATGCTCCCCACCGTCACCGGCCGGTTCGACGACGGATCCGCCTACCAGGTGCAGGTCACCGGGGACACGGACCGGCCGGTGGTCGGCTCCGTCCGCGCGACGGCACTCGTCGAGCTTCATACGGGCGAGTCGATCGCGTTGACGCCCACGGGCCCGCTGCGCACGGTGGCCGGAGACGACAGGGAGGCTGTTCTCGCCGTCCTCCGCCGGTACACCAACATCATCGATAACCGCTGACCAGCGCGGAATTATGGGACGAGCAACGCAGGACACTAGCCGGTCGCCCTCCCCACCCTGCACAGCGTGACCAGATACGCAATTGCCATCAAGGCACTCCCCAAAGGCAGCAAGCCGTTCAGGGACGACGACGAAGACCTGGAGCAGGACGTCTCGGCTGCGGGCAACCCCGAACCCGCCGCGCCGCCGCCCGAGAGCGACCCGAGCGCAGAGCGCGTGGCCACCCCCGATGAAGACACCCCGGACCGAGAGGTTCGGGCAGACGAGGAGGTATCCGAGAAGGAGGCCCCGGATAAGGAAGTGCCTGAGCCAGCCAACGGCACCGAGACAGCGGACGGCGAGCTTGCCGACCCCACCCCAGGACCGGAGGATGACTCGGGCCGCCCGTGGTCCGGCGACATGTACGACGAGGGCGACGAGACCGACGCCTCCGCCGCGTTCGCCGCCTACAAGGGAGCCAACGGCGAGGAGGCGTGGCTCGATCAGGCTCCAGACGGCACACTGACCGGATGGGTCCGCGACGACGTCGGCCAGGTGTGGCGGTACACCGACCCGGACGTGTGGGCCATCGACGTCGACGACGCCCAGATGACCCGCACCCACAGCCAGACCAACGGCGGCGGGGGCGAGTCAGCCGACCACGGCGGACAGGACCCGTTGTTCCCGCCGAAGCAGAGTTAGGAGCCGTACCGGTGGAGTTGAACCGCCAGGCGTATCTGGCGCTGCTCAACGAGGGCAAAGCCGCGTTCGCGGCCGGAGACCCCTCCGACGCCTGTCCCTACGACCAGTACAGCGCCGACCCGGAGCAGCAGTTCGGCGCCCGGTACTGGGCCCAAGGATGGATCGCGGCGCGCACCGCTGCGGAGGCGAAGAACCCGGAGGCAGAGCCGAGCACAGGACAGTAGCCCAGCGGGCACGGCACGGTCCCGGCGGTCAACTGTCCATCCGTCGGAGGGGTTCTCACCGTGCCGACCGCCCACACGCCTCGAGCACCTGCATCCCGCAAGGGCATCTGCAAGGCGATCTTTGCCGTGACCGGTGTCGTTGATGAAGTCGCGGACCTCATCACTCCCGGAGCTTTTGCCCACACGCTGGCGACCAGACCCGTCAAGACCGTCTGGCACCACGAGTGGAAAGAGCCCATCGGCGTCGTGCTGGACATCGCCGAGTGGCAGCCCGGCGACCCCCGGTTTGCTGACATCCCGAACTGGCCCGCCGGGGCCGGAGCGCTCGTCGCGACCATCGCGTTCAACCTGCGCACGTCCAAGGGACGCGACGTCTATGAGCAGGTACGGCAGTGGCACATCCACGGACAAGCCCAATTCTCCATCGGCTACCGGGTCCCGCCGAGCGGGGCGACGAAGCGCTCCGACGGTGTCCGCGTGATCCACAAGCTCGACCTGTACGAGGTCTCTCCGGTACTGCACGGCGCGCACCCCATGACGCAGTCGCTGGAGGTCAAGGCCGACTCGCGCATGGCCGAGTTGGAGCACAAAACCACCGCGTCCAGCAGCCACATCAACGTCAAGGCCGCCGAGAAGCAGGGCGGCCGTGGTGTCATGGTGGCGCTCTACCTCCCCGCCGATCTCGCGGAGAAGATCTCCCACCGCGACGGGACGGCACCGCGCGACCTACACGTCACTCTCGCCTACCTGGGCGAGGCTGACCAACTCCCCGGGCATCCAGACGATCTCGCCGAGATTGTCGCCGCGGCGCTCGACGGCGCCGAGCCGATCCGCGGCACGATCGGAGGCATTGGCCGCTTCCCCGACAGCGGAGACGGCGAGCCGATGTTCGTTCCGGTCGACGTGCCGGGCCTGACCAAACTGCGTCGCCGAATCATGGACGTACTCGAAGTGTCCCCTCTGGCCGGAGCCCTGCGCGCCAAACACGGATTCACCCCGCACATCACGCTCGGATATGACCTGCCCGCCGACACCCCGGCCGTGCCGCCCATCCCCGTCGCCTTCGACACCGTGCACGTCGTTCGCGGGCCGGACGCCACCCCGATCCGCCTCGCCGGTGCCGTCTCCGACGAACCGGCGCCCACGACTGCGCTTGCACCATCGGGCAAGAAGGAACTCGAAATGCGGGCCCCGGTCGAGGCGAAGATCGCCCGCGCCGCCGTCCTGGAGGCGAAAGCCGCGATAGGCACCAGGAACCACGCCGCCGCAGGCCATCCCCTCACTGCCCGTGCGCCCCAAAGCAAGAGTGCTCGCGCCGCCGTCATCGAAGCCAAATCCCGCATCCCCCCAGGAGCCGCCGTGCCGCCGATCCAGCCCCTGCCCGCGTCGTACGAGGAGACCCGAGACCGCGTCAGTGCAGCCGTCCGTCGTCTGCTCGCCAATGAGGACGGCGCATGGACGTGCGTCGAGGCCACTTACCCCGACCGCGTCATCGTCTCCGTCCACCAGGACGGTACCGACGCCGCCACCTACGCCGTCCCGTACGAGAGCACCGGCCCCGAGATATCCCTCGGTACCCCGCAGCCCGTCGAGCTGACCACGGTCGTCATCCCCGATCAGGGCTCAGCTCGTGAAGCGGACAGCAGCGAAACGACCGACAGCCGCGTCGTCCAGCCGACCATGCGCGCTCTCGCTGACGCCACCGCCCGCATCCGGACCGCCGAAGACGCCGAGCAGCTTGGCCCTGTACGTGCGACCGTCGGCGACCTCCTCGCTGCGCTCTCCTCTAAGGGACTCGACCTTGGCCCCGACGACGAGCCTGAGCAGGAGCAGCCTCCTGCCGCGCCCTCCCCGATGGCGGGCAGCGGCATCGACCTGTGGGACGACGATCCATATGACGAACCACACGACACCGCACCTGGTACCGACGACGCGCCGGACGACGGCGGCGACGAAGAAGGCGATGGCAGCGAGAAGGACACCGTCCGCCTCGACGCCGACGAGGTCAAGGCCCAACTCGCCGCGATTCAGGGGTAAGCGCATGCAACTCAGCCTCACAACCAGGTTGACGGCCCTCCTCCCAGGCACACGGCAGCACGACCGTCATGAACAACAGAACAGCAGGTCAGAGCCCGTCTACAGCCTTCGCTTGAACTCGTGAGGTGCAGCAGCGCGCGACGTTAAGCACTCCCGATCTCTCAAATGCATCCCGTTGTCGGGTCGTCCCGGTGCTGGCCGGGCGAGCGACGCACGTCAACCGCACCCAGCATCAGGGAGAGCACCCCGCAATGGCTGAGAACAAGAGCCTGGTCAACAGCCTCAAGGCCCAGCTCGCCGAGAAGTCCGCCGAGGCCGAGCGGATCTCGCGGACCTTCAAGGTGGAGGACAACGGCGGCTTCGTCGTGTCCACCGAGCAGGCCGCCGCCTTCAAAAAGGTGTCCGCCGAGGCGATGGAGCTCAAGCAACTCATCGCCGACGCCGAGGGCCTGAGCGAGGTCAAGCAGTACCTCGCCGAGCCGGACTCCGTGCCCGCTGCGGGCCAGCACTACGGGCAGAAGCCGTCAGGAGCCATGGAGGGCAAGTCCCTCGGTGACCTGTTCGTCGAGAGCGATGCCTACAAGAACGCCGCCCAGGCCGGATTCCGCGACCGCCCGTACGTGCGCGCGGAGATGGAAGGTAAGAGCATCTTCAGCCTGTCGGCCGGCACCGTCACGCACCAGACCCTCGGCTCCGCGCAGAACCTCGGGCTGGCCGAGCGCGAGTACCGCAAGTTCCACATCCGCGACCTGTTCCCCAAGAGCAGCACCAAGCAAGCCGTGCTCTACGGCGCGCGCGAGACCGGCTGGACCAACAACGCCAAGCAGGTGAAGGAACGCTACGCCGCCGACGGCACCAGCCCGGCGACCGGCGCCGACACCGACACCTGGGGTCGAGCGCCCCGCTCCAAGCTCTCGCTCGTCCCTGTGATGTACCCCGTCAGCGAGATCGCCCACCTTCTGGACGCGCACAAGAACATTTTGGCAGACGAGCCCCGTCTGAAGACCTTCATCAACGGCAGGATGATCGAAGGCGTGAAGTACCAGGAGGACTGGGATCTCTTGCACTCCGTCGGCGATGGCCAGAGCCTCACCGGAATCTTCAACACCCCCGGTGTCCAGCAGTACACGGGGTTGAATACTGACCAGTACAGCGTCCAGATCCGGCGCAGCATCACGAAGGCCCTGCTCGCTGAATACGACCCGACCGGCATCGTGTTGAGCCCGACCATGTGGGAGCACGTTGAGGTTGAGGAGGACAAGACCGGCGCGTTCCGCGTCGCCTTGCAGATCGCCGTCGGGGCGACCAAGCGCGTCTGGCGGCTGGACGTTGTCGAGACGACCGCAATGGCGGATGACAACTTCCTGGTCGGCGCCTTCGGCCTCGGCGCTCAGCTCCACGACAGAGAGTCAGTCAGCGTCACCGTGTCCTCGGAGAACGCGGACAACTTCGAGAAGGGCTTGATCACTTTCCGGGCGGATGAGCGTGTGGCCCTGGAGGTTCCGCGTCCGGAGTCCTTCGTGATCGGCACCTGGACCCAGCCCACCACCGGCTGACCCCGGCGAGGGAGGCGCCACCCACCGTGACGGCACCTCCCCTCCGTCTTCTTCTGCACGTCTCAACACGGAGGAATGCCGGTGACGAACAAACAACTCGTCGGACTCGGCACTGACCTGCTCGTCGTCAGCGTTAAGCCGGACGGCTTGGACCACCTCCGACTGCTGTAGCGAAGCCCTCCAAGCGAGATCATTTGCCCAGTTGTGGAACTGCGCCTGCCGCCTGTCGCACGCGACCCAAGCACGTATCGGAGGGCATTCTCTCCCGAACCATCGCACCGGAGGAAGGACACCATGGGCTTATATCGCCAGGATGGCACCCGCATCACGAAGGCAGCGTTCCCCGCGGCCACACTCGACGATCCGCCCGTCAGGGTCACCGAAGACATCTACGTCTCCGAGCCGTACGGGCGCGGCGACGGGCAGCCCGAGGGCTCCAAGCGCCTCCTGCTCTACCAGGCCGGGACCATCGTCCTGCGCTCTGCCGTCGACCGGCTGTTCAACCCAGCAGCCATCGACAGCATCAGCCCGGCCACAGGCCCGGCAGCGGGTGGCACAACCGTCACCATTAGAGGTAGCAACCTTGACGGGGTCTCCGCAGTCAGCTTCGGCGACATCGGCGGCACCGACCTGCGGGTCCGGTCGACCGATGAGCTGACCGTCAAGACGCCGCAGGGCGTGGCCGGGGCCGTAGACGTCGAACTCGTCGACGATAGCGGCCCTGTCATGAAGGTGGACGGCTTCGCCTATGAGGGGGCCGCAAGCTGACGAAGTCCCATAGAGTCCAGAGGCCCTGCACCAGGCTGAGGGCCTCTGGAACCGGCAAATCGGCTGGGCGGCCACTTAAACCTCAGGGAACAGCACCTGCTTCAATCGTAAATAGCCTGTTGTGGTTTGATATGGCGTACAGCCGACCGTTGGCACCCATGATCGGCCCTATGGGTTCTTTCATGGGGCGGTCTCCGGGGTTCGGCGGCTGGAACAGCCATGCCTGCTTGCCTGTGCGGGAGTCGAGTGCGGTGATGCTTCCGTTCAATTCAGAGCAGTAAAGTCGGTAGCCGAAGAGTGTCGGCGTGTTACAACGCACTGTCCAGCGTATCTTCTT
Organism: Streptomyces sp. NEAU-174; assembly: GCF_052665095.1. Classification (NCBI taxonomy): domain Bacteria; kingdom Bacillati; phylum Actinomycetota; class Actinomycetes; order Kitasatosporales; family Streptomycetaceae; genus Streptomyces; species Streptomyces sp. NEAU-174. The sequence goes on from NZ_JBQTCE010000021.1 coordinate 47,061, forward strand.
GCTTCTGCTATCGACGGCGACGGTTTTCCAGGAGTTGACCTGGAGGAAGAAGGTGTCGTTGTCGGCAACTCCGTACAGCCCTTGACCGGCCCATAGGAAGCCGCTTCCCGAAACGCGGTTCGCGGCGCCTCCGGGGGCGGGGATACGCACGTGGTTGTGGGTACTGGTATCGAGACGCACCACCGCTACGTACCGGGAATCGATTCCACCATTATCACCGGTTTCATCCGCCTTGTCGCGGCGCTCGACCAGGTACACGGCGCCTGGTGCCGAACCCGCGTATGTCAGAGCCTTGTCCTTGGTGACGGACCATGCTGTGTATCCGGTGACGGGGTCGAGCGCAGTGATCACCGTGCGCTGGGGGCGTCGACTCAGAGGCTGCTGGGTCTCTCGGACCGTGTACAGGCCGTGAGGCGTCGCCGTGGGCACCTCGCGCTTCCGCAGGGGTCGGCTCCAGCGAATCTCCAGCGTTGCTATATCGACCGCCTGGAGTTCAGGTCTGGCACTGACCAGGTCCGTCATATACAGCGTCGATCCGGCCAGTTGCGCGGCCGGAAAGTCGGGGAGCCGCGCATAAGGGACCAGCCGGGTCCACACCGTTCTGCCAGTATCGGCGTCAAGCACGGACACCCTGGAGTCCAAGAATTGCCAGGAACCAGCGTCTTCGCGGACGCGCTCATAGGCGGTGATCACCCTGCCGTGGGCTGCACCGAGCACGACCGTGTCGCTGTACGGCGCTCTTGAGACTTTGGCTTTCTCCTTGGGGAGGTCACTGGTCCACGCAATGCTTCCGTCGTCGATGTCGACGCGGGTGACGGAGCCGTCTTCGGTCACACAGTAGATGGCCCCCTGGAGGGCGCATCGGCGAATATCGCCTTGCGCACTGAACGATGTCTCCCACGCGCCTTGCTCCTTCTGTGGTATGACTGCCGGAATCAGACCGATGGCGACCGCAGCAAGAGCCACTGCTCCTGATGTGAGGGCCGTCAGGCCCGCCACCCAGGCGGGCACGCGCCGGGTAAGCCACTGGCCGGTGACCGTTTGCAGCATATGGACCGCTGCGATAGGACCCTCGCGTTGGCGCTCTGGGCAGTCCAGCTCCGCGAGGAACTGTTCCAGGCCGGGGCGGCCGGACGGCGCCTTGCGCAGGCAGGCGGCGACAACGCTGCGTAAAGAGCCGGGCAGCTCGCTGAGGTCCGGTTCTTCGTGCATGCTCCGGTAGGCCGCCACGACAGGGCTGTCCGCCTCGAACGGGCTGTGCCCGGTAGCAGCGAAAACCAGCACAGAGCCCAGGGAGAACACATCAGCTGCCGGTCCCGCTTCCGATGGAGCTGTGAACTGCTCTGGCGCCATGTAGGCGGGCGTGCCGACGATCTGACCTGCGGCGGTCAGGGGCATGCCGTCCACGGCGCGGGAGACACCGAAGTCGATGATGAGTGGGCCGCGTGCACTCAGCAGGATGTTGCTGGGCTTGAGGTCGCGATGCACCACCCCGGCCCTGTGGATGTCCCGCAGGCCACGAGCCAGCGCCGTCGCCAGCCAGCGCAGCTCTTGTTCATTGAGTGGGCCGCGCTCTTTCACCCGGACGCCGAGTGATTCTCCAGGAATGTACTGGCTGGCCATCCATGGGGTCGGCGCGTAAGGATCGGCATCGACGATGGGAGCGGTGAACTCGCTGTGGACCATACGAGCAGCAGCGACCTCCAGTTCGAACCGTGCCCGGAACTCGGCGTCCTCAGCCCATTCACGCCCTATCACCTTCAGAGCAACCGGGCCGCCAGAAGCGGGTGACGCCCGATACACCACCCCCATACCACCGGCCCCCAGCCGACTCTCTAAACGATAGCCTCCCACGAAAGTGGGATCCCCCTTGCGTAATGCCACCCAACCCCCCAGCCGCGCAGTTTCCGGCAATCGGAGGCAACCCTAGGCCATGAGTCCTGCCAATGTCGGTCTATCGTACGCATTCAACTCAGCGAAACGTCACTGCTTAATTCCTGATCGTCTCCATCACAGCGGTGAATTGGAGTGGATCCTCCCTCACCCAGCGCCGACCGTACGGCACGGCGCGACGCAAGGAGACCCCCTCGTGCAGGGTGCGCGCGTTCGGACTGACATATGAGGAGCCCACTCCATGGCCACGACCGCCCGCGCCCGCAAGTTCGCCGCCAAGACGACTTCCGGGGAGATCCCCGCAAAGACCGCCGCCCCGGAGGAACCCACCGTCGCGGCCACCGGCAGCACCCCGCCCTCGCCGGATGCCGCCCCGCTGGAACCGCCGCACGTCGACGAGGCTCCGGAGCCCCCGGCGCCGAGCCCGTACGTCACGCCGACCGAGGTCATCCCCGACGAGGAAAACCTGTCCGACGTCATCCTCGACGACGCAACAGGTCAGCCGCCCGCGGACATCGACACCGTGTTCGTGCCGCTCACCCCGTTCGGCTCGACCCGCCAATGCGCCGTCCGTCTGGTCGAGCGCACCTTCCTCGGGCCACACCGCAACCCCGTCACGCGGCTCCTCCAGCCCAAGGGAGCCGTCGTCTCCGAGAGCATCGCCGCCCGCATCCGCGAACGCCTCGACGCGCAGGCCGCGCGTCTCGGCAGCAACCAGTAAGGGGGGAAAGGGGTGTCGATCTACGACCACAAACCCCTGTGGGCTGGGGCTCACTTCGACCCGGGCCCAGCCGGCGGCGAGGTGACACGCCTCGACCTGTACGCCACACCCGAGCGCGACGGGCCGGTGGTCGCTTCGGCCACACCCGCCGTCCGTCTCCGCGCCGGGGTGTACCGGTTCGATCTGCCCACCGCCGCCCCGGGCCGGTACTGGGGAACGGTCACTTTCACCCCCAGTTCGGCCGCGCAGCCCGTCACGGACACGTCCGTTCGCCTCGACCTGCCCACAGGCCAGGGCCTGGTCGGCTCACCCGAAGCAGTTGCGGATGCCCTCGGCGTCCCACTTCCCCTCACCTCCGCTCAGCGCACCACCTACGAGGAGGAGATCCGCAATGCGCAAGCTGACGTTGCCGCGTACCTCAACCGGTCGCTGGTACCGACCGCGACCACTGTGCGCGGCGTCACCCCCCACCGGGCGGACACGCTCGACGTCCTCGACGCCTGGCCCCTCCACCTCGACGACATCGCCGAGGTGGTCACCTACCGGGCCAATCCCAACGGAACGTACGACGTGGATCTCCTCATTGGCCTGAACGGCGCCCAGGAGGAGACGGTCGTGCGATACGTCGTCGCGCACGCCGCCGAGTCTGTACGGCAGCGCCCCGATCAGAACACAGGGCCCGGCCGTCGAGTCTCCTCGGTGAGTGCCGAAGGCCAGTCGGTCTCGTACGACTCCGCCCCCACCACCGGGCAGGCGGGCGCCCTTCCCGCGCTCAACAGCCTCAAGCGGCTGCGCCGCCTGGTGTTCCAGCCTCTGTCCCGCCCGTCACGCGCCCCATGGCCGTACTCGTCCGGCCGCACGCGGCGCTGGCGCTGACGGGAAGGAAGGAACAGCCCCCATGGGGGACCTGTACCAGTCGTATGCGGAGCTGGCCAGCGGCCAGATCGAAGGCATCCACTACCAACGCACATGGCGCACGAGCGCGTTCTCCAGCCTGCTGCACCTGGCCATCCACGGTGGCGGGATCGAGCAAGGCACCACCGAACTTGCCGACGCGGCCGCGGGCGACGTCCATGACTTCTACACCCTCGACGGGTTCAAGGACCCAGGCGCCAACACCGAGCTGCACATCACCTCAACCCGGTTCGACGAGCCGCAGGGCCTGGCTATGGCGAAGGCCGCGAGCCACATCGTGTCCTGGCACGGCGCAGCCGGCACCACGGCGCTGACCTATCTCGGCGGATTGGACTACAACCTCCGCGACCAGATCGGCGAGGCCCTGGCCAACGCGGGCTTCGCGGTCAGCGTGGCTTCCGAAGACCTCAGCGGAACCGATCCGGCGAACATCGGCAACCGCAGCACCCGCCGCATGGGCGTGCAGCTCGAACTCACCAACGCCCAGCGCACTCAGTTCTTCCAGGGCGGCGACATGAGCCGCGCGAACAGGAAGAACACCACGGCCGCCTTCACCGCGTACGTCACCGCAGTGACCACAGGTATCCGGCAGGCCCTCGTCATCCCCGGAAAGGGCTGAGGGCCGTGGCTGTCGTCCTGCCAAACCGGCTACTGACGCTGTACGCGCTCGAGCACCCATGGCACCGGGACGCCAACGGCGTCCCGGTGCCGTCGGCCCCGAACCAGCGGCCGGAGCCGCGCGGCACCTGGCCCGGCTCCGCACTGGAGCAGCCGGACAACGCTTGGTCCCTGCGCTTGGACCCCGCCGCCTGGCCCGTGGAGCCCGGCGATGTCGTCGGCGACGAAACCGGCATGACGTGGACCGTCACCACCTCCCGCCTCCACCACGTGCCCGGTTGCCCGGCCGTCGACTACGTCCAGGCCACCGCCACCCGCAATCCCCCGGAGGTGCCGTGATGGCGAAGTTCACCCCGAACCCATCGTTGGAAACCCTGCTCGCGCGGATGATCACCCCGCACGTCCAGCGCATCGCCCACCAGGTCGAGGTCGAGGCCAAGCGCTTGGCGCCGCCTACGAAACGGTGGGTCACGATGGCCGACGACAAGGTTCGCCCTGCCCACATCCAGGCGCAGGGCCAGGTCGTCCCCGGCAACTTGCGTTTCAAGGTCAACAGCATGGAATGGGACCGCAAGCACCGCGGCGCCGGCCCGAACACCTACATGCTCCAGCCCCGCGACCAGTCGTCCCGCGCCGTCGCGAACCTGAAGAACTGCCGCTGCACCGCGGCGATCGACCCGGAGGGTATCGCCCGGAACATCAGCACCGGCCAGCCGATCATCACCGGTAAGAGGGTCACCGTGACCGTAACGGCGCGTGGTCCGATGGTCGTCGAGGCCGAAGTGGGCACCGTCTACCCCGGCAATCTGTTGGCAGACGGCACCCATTTCATGGCCCGCGCGGCGGCGATCGTGGCCGCCCGACGCTGACGTGCACCCTCCCATGCGAGCGCGCGACGCAAGCACTGGCCAGCGCTCACAGTGCGCCGCATGACTACGAAGAACATCACCAAGACCACCGCACCGGAGCCCCCGGCGGACGAGGTCAAAACTGTCCACGTCACCTCCGCGCTCGGCACGAGGATGGAGACCATCACGCTGTCGCACCACTTCAATATCGAGGGCACCGACTACCTTCCGGGCGCCAAGGTCCGCGTACCTGCCGACTACGCCAGCCGTCTGCGCATGCAGGGCTACGTCGCTCACGCCTGATGGCCGCCGCCTTAGAACTCGCCGACGCCGATCCGGTATCGGCGATCCTCACCTGGCTCCAGAAGCACACGCGCGTGACCGACGCCCTGGGCGGCCCCGGCCGCGTGTCCGGGATCGCCGAGGCACCATGGCCACACCTGCGCATCGCCCACGGGCCCGGCGGAGACATGCGCACCCTGACGTGGGCGACGCAGCCCGAGGTGACCCTGGAGGTCTACGGCGACCCCGGCGGCTGGCCGGGACAGGCCGAACTGCGGCGGATCATCCTCGTCTGCGCGGCTGCCGTCACCGAACTGCCCGACACCCCGCACATACCGGGCCAGCCCGTTATCAGCGGCGTCCGGCCCTCCGGCACGCTCCTGTGGTCACCGCTCGTCGACGGGCAGCCGCGATGGCTCCTCGGCCTGCTGGTCACCCTCCACCCTTAGGCGAGGGCCGGGCCATGAACATCGAGGCCGAGGGGGTGCGTCTACACCTCGTGCCCCTGCGGCAGAAACAGGCGAAGGAGTTCGTCGCCGAGTGGCACCGGCACCACAGGCCGCCACCCGGTGCCGTTTTCACCGTCGGTGCCGCTGACCAGCACGGCGTGCTGCGGGCCGTAGCGATCGTCGGGCGTCCCGTCGCCCGTCACCTCGACGACGGCGAGACGCTGGAGGTCACCCGTACAGCGACGGACGGCGTCCGCAACGCCAACAGCCTGCTCTACGGCGCCTGCTGGCGCGCGGCGCAGGCCCTGGGCTACTCCCGCCTGATCACGTACACCCAGAAGGGTGAGTCCGGGGCGAGCCTGCGCGGCGCCGGGTGGCGAATCATCGCGCGGCGCCCACCCCGCGGCGGCTGGCACTGCGCGAGCCGTCCGCGTACGCCCCGAGGAACCGAGCACGTCGCGCGGACCCTCTGGGAAGCACCGTAGCGCCCCGGTCAGCGCGCGACGTTAACCCCTTGCTCTCCCCAAGGTTCCGGGGCCACATCACCGGACCCTAGGGAGAAGCCCGTCATGGCAGGCGAGACAGCCAACAACAACGAAATTGTCATCCCCTCGCTCACCCGCGTGTGGCTCGCGGAAGTCGGCACCACAGCGCCGACCGACGCCACCGTCGCAATGCCCACGGGCTGGCGCGCCGTCGGCCTGACCACCGAGGACAGCTTGAAGTTCAATAACGAACCGAACTTTGAGCAGGTCCGCTCTGCCCAGTCCTCGTACCCGACCCGAACTTTCCAAACGCAGGATGCGTCGACCATCGAAGTCGACCTCCAGCAGTGGTCCGGCGAGAACTTCCGGGCCGTGTACGGCGGCGGTGAAATCGCCGAAGTCACAGCCCAGGACTCCAAGAAGCACTACAAGTTCACGCCACCGAGGATCGGTTCGCGCACCGAGATCGCCGCGTGCATCGAGGTGATCGACGGCGGCAAGAACTACCGCTACATGGTCCCGCGCACCATGCAGATGGAGGGCGTGAACACCGAACTCGCCAAGACCAAGGAAGCCGTGTTGCCGCTCAGACTCGCGGTGCAGGGCGGTGATGACTCCGACGCCTGGTACGTCATCACCAACGACCCGTCCTTCGCCCCGGTCGCGCCGCCGACGAACGGCTGATCTCTCACCGCAGCAGCGTGCGACGCAAGCCTCACCGACTTGCCAATGTCCGCGTGCTGCCGCACCCGCGACTCAGCCCGCACACACGAGAGGCCAGCCCTTCATGTCCTTCGTCATCGACCTCGACGCCGCCGAACGCCGAGAGGTCCAGTACCCCCACGGCATTCCGGTGCTCTTCCACGGCGAGCAGTTCATCTACCCGGCCGAGCTGCCCGCCAAGACGCTCGACCCGCTGCTCGCCGACGAACTCGACCTGGTCGGCCTGCTCCGCGACGTAATCGACGCCAGCGAGAACCCGACCGCGTCTGTCGTCATCGACCTCATCTTCAAGCGGCCTCATCTGCCGCGCCAGTTCGTCGAGGCGATCTACGAGGTGCACCGCATCCTCCTCGGCACGGAGGAGTACAAGCGGTTCGAGGACCTGAACCCGTCGCTCCCCGCATACGTCCGCCTCACCGTGGGCCTGATCAAGGTCTACGGAGTTGACCTGGGAAAGTCCTTCGGACTGGGCGACTCCTCCGAGAGCGATGGGGAGACGTCGAGTCCGACCTCAGCCGATTCCACGGACTCGACGCCCGAGGAATCTGGCGGCGCCCCGGAGAGCCCGGCTTCCTCGGGCTGAGGCGTCTGATCGTCCTGATCGACGGCCTCCCCGAGGAGTCCCGTATTCAGTCCGCCCAGATCGCCGGATGGACCAAGGAGACGGAACTCCTGGCGCAGCTGATCGAAGAGGTCAGCATCCTGGCCGCCGACCGGCGTCGTGAAGAACCGACGTCCGTTCCTCGTCCGTACCACCCCGCCGACGCCGCCCTCGAGTCATCTGGCGCGCAGTCGCAGCCGCAGCCCGCCCCCAAGCTCACCGGGCACCGTCAGATGCTCGCGGCCGCAATGCAGAGAGGAATGGTCCGCCGTGGCTGAGGGCATGCAGGCCGGCCGCCTTGACGTGCCGGTCGTCGCCAACCTCGCCGGATTCGCGCGTGAGCTGCGCACGAAGGTCGAGGAGGCCGCCGAGGGGCTGGCCGTCAAGGTCAAGGTCAAGGTCGACGCCAAGGGCCTGCGCAAGAAGCTCGAGACCGCTGTCAAGGAGGCGTCGAAGGGCGTCAGCGCCAAGGTCAAGATCAAGATCGACGACCAGCGTCTCCGCGCCGAGCTGGACGACATCACGCGGCGCATCGCCGGTACTGACGTCCGCGTGCCCGTCCTGCCCAATGGTGACTCGGACAGCCGGAGCCGCAGCGGCGGCTTGCTGTCGGGCGTCCGCGACCTGATCCGCGGTGCGCAGGGCGAAGCCGACCACACACCGGTCAACGTGCCGGTGCGGATGCGGATGCCGCACGGTCGCAGGTCGATGCGGATGCTCGGCATTGGCTCCCTGATCTCCCTCGCCCAGCCCGCCGTCGCCGCGCTCACCCAGTACGGCGCCGGACTGACCGCGCTCGTCTCGGCCGCCGCGCCCGCCGTCGGCGTCCTCGGCGCGATACCCGGGCTGATCGCCGCAGCCGGTGTAGCGGCGATCAGCACGAAGACAGCATTCGGCGGGTTCGGCGAGGCCCTGAAGCAGACCCTCAAGGCTCAGCAGCAAGCCGCCTCCGGCACCAAACAGACCAAGGCACAGCAGGAGGCCCTGGCTCAGTCCCTCAACGGGCTGTCCACCTCCGCTCGCAAGACCGTCACGACGGTTGCCAGCCTGAACAGCGCGTGGCGCAAGATGCGCCAGTCCGTGCAAGAGCGCTTCTTTTCGCAGGTCGCGGACGAGGTCAAGCCGCTCTCGTCCGCGGTGCTGCCGCTCCTCAAGGACTCGCTCGGCGACACGGCTGGCCAGATGGGCAATCTCGCCAAGCGCGGCGCACAGTTCATGCAGACCGGCCCGTTCCGCCGGGACTTCAAGAAGATCGCGGCCACCAACAGCACGGCCATCGGTCACATGAACGATGGGCTCGCCAACCTCGGGCACGCGAGCCTCGACTTCCTGGTGGCTTCCGGCCCTTTCGTCGAGCGGGTCAGCCGCGGCGCGGAAAGGTTCACGCAATGGGCACGGGCCTCCGTCCAGGCCGGACGAGAGACCGGCTCCCTGTCCAGATTTCTTGATCACGCCGGGGACAAGGCGGCGCAGCTCGGCCGCTCCACCTGGGACCTGGTCAAAGGTCTCGGCGGCGTCGGCAAGGCGGCGCAGGACAGCGGTAACGCCCTGCTCGACGGGTTCGAGGGCACCATGAACCGCTTCAAGCAGTGGGCGAACTCGGCCAAGGGCCAGGCGTCGATGAAGCAGTTCTTCTCCGACGCCGCGCCCACGTTCCACGAATTGAACCTCCTGGTCGGGGACTTCTTCCGCGGACTGGGGCGAGCTGCGAAGGACAACGGCGTCACGGATCTGATCAGGCAGCTCCGTACGGAGCTGATGCCCGCGCTTGGGAGCTTCTTCGATTCCGTCGGCCACTCGATTGGACCGGCGCTGATCAGCCTCGTCTCCAATTTGGCTACCGCGTTCGGGAACCTCTCAGCGGCTGGCAGCGGGCTCGGCGTCCTCCTGGCCGCCTTCAACGGCCTGCTGCACATCTTCAACTCACTGATGAGTGCGATACCCGGCGCGAACACTGCCCTGGCCGCGCTGCTCGGCACGATGCTCGCACTCAAGGTCGTCTCCGCCGTCTCGACCGCGCTTCGCGGATTCGGCACATCGGTGACCGCGGCCACTCGGTCCGCGACATCGCTGGGCAACGTCATGCGCGGCACCCTCGCGGCCGGGACGATCGGCCCCCAGGCCACCGTGTGGCAGCGCATGGGTAGCGCCTACCGCACCGCCGCCGCCGAGGGCGGACGCCTGTCCGGCACGCTGCGCGGCATCGGAGCCGCGAACCGGGTGGCCTCCAGATCACTCGGCGGCATGACGGCCGCGCTCGGCGGGCCTCTCGGAATCGCCATCGCCGGCGTCACGATCGGGCTGGGACTGCTCGCCGCGAAGCAGGAGGCCGCAGCCCGCGCCGCAGCCGCACACGAGGAACGCATCAGCTCCCTGGCACAGGCCCTCGCGGACTCGAACGGCCAGATCGACGCGAACGTCAGGGCTCAGGCGGCGCAGTATCTCCAGGACGTCAAGCTCTCCGACGGCAAGAGCAAGCTCGTCGACGTCCTCCGTAGTGCCGACGTGAGCTTGAAGCAGGTCACGGACGCCTACCTCGATCAGGGCGGCTCCATTGACGGACTGGAGAAAAGGCTGCGCGGTCTCGCGAAGGAGACCGAGCGCTATGTGTCGATGGGTCCCAAAGCCGACGTCCTGAAGATGACGCCCCAGGGGGAGAAGTACAAGGCCGCCGCCGATGCGCTGAAGGGAATGAGCGGCGAGTTAGACAAGTCGAAGTCCAAAGCGAAGGAACTGAACGAGGCGGTCAACGGCACAGCCAGCACCGGCACGTCCGCATACGACCGTCTCCAGGCCGCCGTGCAGGGCTTCGGCGACAAGACCAAGAACGCCGACGAGCGAGTCGACAACCTGCGCCGCGCGCTCGACGCGCTCAGTGGCAATTCCCAGTCCTTCCACGACGCGACCGCCCAGCTCAACTCCGTGATGTTGCAGATCGACGACACGATGAAAGGCAACATTGACCGGGCTGAGGGCTGGGGCAAGGCTCTCGTCGACAGCGATGGTCTGGTGAACACTGCCTCCCGCAACGGCCAGACGCTGAACAGTCAGCTCACCGAGATGCGCGACGCGATGCTCAGCGTCGCCACCCGCGCGCAGGAGGCCGCCGAGCAGGGCCTGATGCCCATGTCCGAAGCGATGGACAAGGGACAGGGCGCGATGGAGCGGGCCCGCGCGAAGGCCATCCAGCTCGCGATGGACATGGGCATCCCCAAAACGCAGGCGAAGGCACTCGCCGACCAGATGGGATTCATCCCGGATACCGTCACCACGCTAATGACGACCAAGGGCATCCCGGAGTCCACCGCCCAGATTCTGGGGTTGCGCGGCAAGCTCGACAGCCTGGGCGCCGGGAAGTCCATCACCGTTAAGGCGCCGACCGCCGCCGCGCGCAAGCAACTCGAACTCCTCGGGTTCAAGGTGCAAACCCTGCCCGGCGGCAAGAACGTGAAGATCACTGCGCCGACGGGCGGGGCCCGCGTCAGCGTCGCCGCCTTGGCCCAGGACATTGCCAATGCGCCGAACCGGAAGAACGTCACGGTCAACGCGATCATCAAGAAGGCGACGGGCGACCTGCAAGTGATCCGCGACAAGGTCGCGGGCCTGCCGCCCGGCAAGAAGCTGAAGATGGAAGCGCCGACGAAGACGGCGCAGCAGATGATCAAGGACCTGGGTTTCAAGGTCAGGGACCTCAAGGGCAAGAAGGTTGAGATCACGGCCCCTACCGGATCAGCGACCTCGCAGGTCCAGGCGATCCAGCGAAAGATCAACAGCCTTACCGGCAAGACGGTCCATGTCACGATCCAGTACACGACCAAGGGCAAGCCGTACGTCTCCGAGAACGCCAACGGCGGCATTCTGCGGTACGCCGATGGAGGGATTCACCGCGTCGGCGGCCGGATCAAGGCATTCGCGGCCGGAGCCGAACGGCACGTTGCGCAGATCGCACGCCCCGGCGAGTGGCGGCTGTGGGCTGAGCCGGAGACCGGGGGCGAAGCGTACGTCCCCCTCAGCCCGTCGAAGCGCACCCGGTCGAAGGCGATCGTCGAGCAGATCGTGCAGGAGTTCGGCGGTGTCGTGGCCTGGGCGAACGGGGCGTTGCGCCAATACGCCGACGGCGCGGTGGCCATCAACCGCAGTACCCGCGCGGCCGCGCCACGGGTTTCGGTTCCGCAGGCGGTCAGCCCTGCTCTCGTCGGGGGTGACCTCAATCTCACGATGACCGGTGAGCCCATGAGCCCCGGAGCAGCGCTGAACGATGCGATGTTCGAGCTGAGGCGCATACGCAGGGGAGGTGCCCATGTCGCTGGCTGAGGGCGAATGGCAGCTGTCGTACAGCGCGAACGGCGTGCACCCGGGTGCCTCGTTCACGTTCGGCACCATCCGGTCCGGCTACTACCTACTGGAGCCGTACGAGATCGCGTACGGCGACACGGACGCCGGGGACACGCCGCTGCCGCGCGCCGACGGCATCCGGTTCGGGCAGGACTTCAAGGCCGCGGCCACCATCACCTTCGAGGTCGGCGTCGACGCTGTCGACGACGCGCCCACACAGCAGGGCAGGCACAGCGCGGCCCTGAACCGACTGTCCGTGTTCGGGCAGGCGTGGGATGCCGAGGCGTTGCGCCTGCGCTTCGCCACCCCCGCAGTGCTGTCCACCACGCAGGGCGGTCGGGCCCGCCGCTTCTACGGGCGGCCCCGCAAGTGGGCACCCGCCGCGTCGAGGTTGACCCGGCAGGGCTACACGCCCGTCGTGTGCACCTTCGCCTGCCAGGACGACACCGCGTACGACGACGTCGAGCAGAGCGTCCGCGTCGACATCCAGCCGCCACCGCACCGTGGGCTCGTCGGCCCGCTGACGACCCCGCTGACAATGACGGGCGAGAGCAACGGAAAGGCCGCCGGGGACGTCACAGTGGGCGGCACCAAGCCGACGTGGCCCGTCATCACGATCTGGGGCCCGATCATCCAACCCGCATGCGAAGTCGTCGGCCGCTGGAAGGCGTCCCTCGACCTCACGCTGGCCGCAGGTGAACGTGTCGTGATCGACCCCCGACCGTGGGCCCGGACTGTGCTGCGCAACGGCAAGGCGTCGGTGGCTGGGCTCCTCTACCGCAGCACGCCGCGTCTCGAGGACATGCGGCTACCCGTGGGCCGACAGGACGTCGTTCTCCGCGGCACGGACACCACCGGCACGGCGTACATGACGGTGGCCTGGCGCGACGCGCACGCATACCTCTGACCTCGAACCGTGATCACCGCGAGCGCCCCGGCAGCACGCGACGCAAGGGAGTCGCCCGTTCAACACTCCTCGCCGATTCGACCCAGCAATCAGCGGAGGAACAGCATGTGGGACAGCGTCCCGTGGTTCACCGAGGGCGGTGCCTCGCATTCGAGCGAGGTGGCGAGGCTCTTGGCCTACGCGGCCTTCGGCGGCGCCGAGGGCGTGGTCGGCTCCGCTGACCTCCAGGTGAAGGCTCTCAGCACCCCTGCGGCCGCCGTGCAGGTCCGCACCGGAGCTTGCGCCATCATCAACCGCGCCCAGGGCGGCTCCTACCAGGCATACGCGGCCCGGCTACCCACCGCTGATCAGGTGCCGATCGCCGCGACCGGTGTCTCCGCCCGCTCGGACCTGATCGTCGCCCGCGTGGAGAACCCGTACAGCTACGGGGAGACGTGGCCCAACCCAGCCGATCCGACGGTTGGCCCGTACGTCTACACCCGCGTGATCAGCGGGGTCCCAAAGACCACAACGACCGTGCGACAGGTCCGCAGCTCGGACTCCGCTATAGCGCTCGCGCGCATCGACCTGCCAGCCAACACCACGACCATCACCCAGGCCATGATCAAGGACCTCCGCACGATGGTCGCGCCTCGCCGGGACCGCAGGCTCTACACCGCCTTCCCCAGCACCCTGTCGACGCTGACGTACTCCGACAACAAGTGGCACAACTGGCCGGGCGAACCCGCGAAGTGGGACATCGACGTGCCCACCTGGGCGACACGGCTGAAGATCGTGACCACCATCGCGGGCCTGCGGATGACGAAGGCCGACGTCTTCGCCTCCATGCAGAACGTATTCGGGACGATCCAGGGGCAGAACACGGTGATCGACGACGACACCGGCAAGGAGACACGCCGCCAGACCGTGGTCATCGCCGACAACCTGAGCGTCTCCAGCTCTGTGCGCGGCACCACCCAGCGCCTCTACCTCCAGACGTACATGTCGAAGATCGAGACCGGCGACCTCTCTGTGGACGGCTCGACGTCGATCGTCTCGGACGTCGAGTTCGTCGAGGCCCCGGACGAGGAAGAACTCTGATGCTGTCCGGGTGGCGGTTCATCGCACAACGCGCACTGCCCGAGGAGATCCTGGACTGGGAAGTCCCATTCGCGCTCAACAGCAATCCCAAGCGTGATCTCAGCGGCCCCGGAGCGATGGCAGGCACGATCGAGCCCGAGTACGCGCGCATGCTCGGCCCGGACAAGAAGCCGATCCTCCAGGAATGGGACACCAAGTTGTATTTGGAGGTCGACGGGGTGATCCGCTGGGGCGGGGTCGTGACCAAGACGGCGTACGACGGTCCGCAGGCGAGCATCCAGTGCGAAGGGTTCTCCTGCTACCCGCAGGGCATCCCGTTCGAGGACTACATCGTTTCCGGCGCCCTGATCACCCCTAAAGATCCTTATGCCGGAAAGGATAAAAATCATGATGGTTGGGTGGACGGTAAGAAGGGCAAGCAGCGTGTCCCGGACCCTCCGAAGCCCTACGGCGGCCCCCGGATCGACGTCTACGACGCGGTCCGCAAGATCTGGTCCCACGTCCAGGGCAAGCCGTACGGGAACATCGGCCTGAAGATCGACAGCCACGATCTCGGCGAACTCCTCGGCGCCAAGGATGGCTCCGATCCATGGGAGTTGGCGTGGTGGAACAACCCCGACTGCGGACAGACCCTCGACAGCCTGACCAGCACCACCCCGTTCGACTGGCTCGAAACGCACGGCTGGGCCGGGTCCGGTAACTCGATCGAGCACCGCATACGGCTCGGCACACCCCGGCTCGGCAGGAAGCGCACTGACCTGCGCTTCGCCGACGGCGAAAACATCATCGCCATCGCGAAGCCGGAGGGGATGGGCGATGACTTCGCCAACGAAGTCGTGGTGCTCGGCAAGGGTGAAGGTCGGAAGATGGCGCGCGCCCAGGTCCACCGGTACGACGGGCGCCTGCGTCGGGTCGCGACCGTCACCGACAAGACGCTCTCCTCGTCCAAGGCTCTGAGCACCCGCGGTCAGCAGGAGCTGGCCGGCCGCACGCAAGCCCTCCAGATCCCGGCGATACAGGTCATCGACCACCCCAACGCCCGCCTCGGTGCCTGGCAACTCGGCGACGACATCCGCGTCCAAGTCCATGTCCCTTGGGTCGGCGATGTCGACGTGTGGCACCGGATCGTCTCGGACGAGATCAGCGCGGACGGCACCGTGGTCCTCACCCTGAAGCGCTCCGACTCCTTCCACTACTGATCGCTGGGAACAACACGCGACACAAGGCACCGCGGGGACGCAGCATCCCGCGTCATGGTCACCTTCCTGGACACGCAAGCGGATGCCCGGCGCTTTGCTGCCCTCCTGGACGAGTACGACCGCCGCCTCAAGGCCCTCGAACGGTCCACGCAGGCCGCCCACACCTCTATCGAGGGCGGCACCATGGACATCTACGACGCCGACGGAAACCTCAAGGGGAGCGTCGGCGTGCAGCCCGATGGCGGTGTCGCTCTGGTCCCGGTCCACACGGACCCTCCGCCGACCCCAATGCCGCCGACCGTCGAGCCGGTGCTGGCCGGACTCGTCGTCGGCTGGGACGGCACGTGGGATGACTCGTACGCCACGCCCACGGACTTCTCCCTCATACAGGTCCACCTCGGCCCCACCGAGGACTTCCCCCTGGACCCGACCACCCTCGTCGCCACGATCACCGCAGTGCTCGGTGGCACCGTGACCGTGGCGGTCGAGGGCTACGACTCGATCTGGGTGAGGCTCGTCGCGCAGAACACCGCCTCGATCACCGGGCCGCCGTCGACGGCCGTGCAGGGCACTCCTCGGCAGGCCGTGCCGAAGGACCTGATCGACGGGATCATCGACGAAACCAAGCTCGCTGCACAGGCCGTATCACAGGCCAAGGTGAAGCTCGGCGCGATCGGTACCGACCAGTTGGCCGTCAACTCAGTCACGGCGGAGAAGATCGTCGCACTCGGGATCACTGCCGAGAAGATCGCGGCGTTGGCCGTCACGGCGGACAAGCTGGCCGCGCTGTCCGTGACGACGGACAAGCTCGCGGCGAACGCCGTCACCGCCTCCAAGATCCTTGCCGGGTCGATCGACGCCACCCACATCAAGGTTGGAGCCCTTACTGCGGACCGCCTGGCACTGGGCACCGACGGCAATATCATCGCGGACCCGTCCTTCGAGAACGCCATCAGCGCACAGCGCGTCGCTGCCTCCCCGTACTGGTCGATCGTGACGCCCGGCAACGAGACCCCCAAGGCGCTCCAGGTGAACGCCGCAAACCCCACTGCGATCACGCGCTCCATGACCCTGGCCGTCCAGCCAGCCGTTCCTGGGCAGAAGATGTGGCTGACCATTGACTACCTCGCCTCGGAGGACTGGTCCGGCACCGGGATCAGCTTCTACGCGCAGTGGCAGGACGCCAACGGCCAGGTCCTCGGATACAGCACCATCACCACGGGCGACGCCGACGCGGTGCGCGGCTCGTGGCAGCGGTTGACTGGTGTGCCGGACGCCGCGGCTCCCGCCGGAACGACTCAGGTCCGCGTCGCCTGCTCCACCGTGGACTCCACCGCAGGCTGCGTGGCATACGACAACGCCTCATGTCGGGTCGTCCTCGCGTCGGGCGTTGCCGGGGCCCGCGCCGAACTCTCGCCGCAGGGCCTTCTTCTCTACGACTCCGCCGGACAAGAGGCTGTCGCCCTGGTAACCGGCCGCCCCAACTATCTGACCTTGGCCACGGACGGCACCCCCGTCGCAACGATCGATCAAGATGGCGGGGCAGGCTTCCAGCGGCTCGCCGTCGCGGAAAATCTCACAGTCGGCGGCAGCGACTGGACCGAATACCTCAACCAGCTCCCGCGCGGCATCCTTGCCATCGACTACCAGTCCAGCACCGTCACCGCATCGGGCAGCGAGATGGGGTTCGTCGAGCTGGACTTCGAGGCGGACCCCGAACGCATGTACCGGTTCGTGTTCGAGGCCCGCGCGAACCCTTCGGCCGCGGGAGGAGAGCTCCAGCTCCGGCTCCGCGACGGTGCCGCCGAGGCGCCCACCATCACCAGCAAGCAGCTCCACATCGCCGTCCACCACATGGCGCTCGGGAACAGCTTCACGGCCCGGCTGGAGCACATCGCCCTCGGCTCGGACCTCGGCGCTGGGATGCACCGCACCCTGATCACCTTCGCCAACGCGTACCAGCCCACCGGCCAGACGGTAACGCTCTCCGGCGGCAGCGGGAGCCTCGGCAAGTACTACGTCGAGGACATCGGCCCCCGGATTCCAGAGACCGGCGGCTACAACACCGGCGGCGGTACGGCGACACCTCCAGTGACGAAATACAGCAAGACCTACGCGGCGAGTTGGAGCGGCTCGTACGCCAACCGCAGCTCGTACAACAGCTCCTACGGGAACCGGTGCGTGCAGGGCTACTACAGCTCGGGGAACGGGACACAAGCCGCCCTGGTCGGGTTCCCCTCAGCGCTCAGCGCCGATCTGTCTGGGGCCAAGATCATCAAAGCCGAGATCTATCTCTACTTCGAGCACTGGTACTCGAACGCCGGTGGGAAGGCCGTAATCAAGGCCCACAAGCACACCTCCCGCCCCACCGCGTTCTCCAGCGACTCGGAGTCGCAGACAATCTCGTGGAAGCGCAACGAGGGCAAGTGGGTCGACATCACCGGCGTTTTCGACAGCACATCCTGGCGCGGTATCGCCCTGGACCCCAACAGCACCAGCTCCACGTACTACGGCATCGCCCGCGGTGTCGGCCAGACCAACCCCCCGCGACTGCGTGTGACCTACACCAAGTAATCCCGGAGGAACCGCCGTGCCCGCCCTCTCCCTCACCGCTATGCACACCCTGGCTCTCTACGGTCCCTTTGCTGCCCGCGTCCGCATGGCCTGGACCTACGTGGCCCGCCAGGTCCTCGACGAGGACCCTGCCACACCAGGCAACCCGCTGCGCGTCAGCCTCGCACGCTCGGTCCTCAACCCGAGCGACCTGACCGGAGCCAACGGACTCACGCCCGTCATCGCGACGTGCGAGACCGTCCTCACCGCGGCGGCCGGCGCCCCGAGCCCAGAGCCAGCCGCGCTCTGCGACGCCGTCACCGACGACCAGCTCATCACCGCGGTGAAGGACGCCTGGAACATCACCGCAGGAGTGACCCCCGCCCTGGTGGACCCCAGCGCGACCTGATCTCCAGGACAGGACACAAACCGGTAGGTCCTGCACCGTACGACGCGCGAGGAGCCGCGGACCGGTCATCGGTCCCTGCTCCGCGCACCCACACGACCGGTCGACCGAGGAGAGAGCCAGTGGATGGGCTCGTGTCGCTGGCACCCGTACTCGCTCCCCTCTTCGGGATGATCGGCGCACTGGGCGGTGCCTGGCTGGTGTACCGACAGACCAGGCGCAAGACCGACAGCGATGCCCAGGTGGCTGCGGTGAAGACGGTCACCGACGGATTCACCAGCCTCCTGGAGCAGCAGCGCGCAGCGGCGAACCAGACCCTGGAGCGGATGGCGTCCCTTGAGGCGAAGTACAGCGACCTCGAGCGCCGTGTCGAGCACCTGCAAGAAGAGCAGCGGCAGTGGCGCCGGTGGAAAGCCGCCGCGATCGAGTACATCCACATCCTGCGCGATCTGCTGTCCCGCGGCATACCTCACCCTCCGCCGCCCGAGCCTCCCGACGAGATCGCCGCCGACATTGCCGACCGCGACAGCTCGTAAAACCCAGCACGCGACACAAGGACGCTGGCGCCCGCACGCTCTGTCCGCACTACAACCCCAGTAGAAGGGCAGAATCCCTATGTCGACCCTCGACTCGATCACCACCGGCGCCCAGGTCGGCGCCCTCCTCCCGCTGATCACCGCCCTCGTGCAGCGCCCGGCCTGGTCGGCTGAGGTGAAGAAGATGGTGGCAGTCGTCCTCGCCCTGGTCGCGGGCGTCATCACCGTGGCGACCTCCGGCGGCTGGGAGCAGTTCCAGCACGGCACGATGACCTTCGCCACAATCACCGCCGTCCTCGCAGCTTCGCAGTCCACGTACGACCTGATCTGGAAGCCGAGCAAGGTCGCCCCTGCGATCGAGTCGGCTACCAGTCCGAAGCGCTCGGGACAGGCCGGATAGCACCGCGTCCGGTAACCCGCCAGAACGCCGGCAGGTATCATCCGCAACAAGGTGGCCGCTTCGCCGCCGAACTCACCGCGTTGAGGGCTGCTGCTGGTCTCCAGGGGTTTGGTTTTCCCTTTCCTCCGGGGTCTAGGCCAGCAGACACACAGTCCGAGACCACTGCGCGCGTGCAGAGCGCCCAGGGCCGGAACAGTGGTTGCTCCTGCGACGACCCGGCACACGGGGTGGGTTCGGTTGCGAGGCGGCCATCGTTTACCCACCGGCCGCCGCGTGCGGTCCGGCGGCGCAGCAAGTCGCTAAGACCAGGAGGAACCGCGGGGATGACCGACGCGCAGCCGCCTGCCGAGCAAGTCACGGCAGAGGTAAGGCGCCTCAAGGAGATGTCGCACCAGGCGTTCTTCGAGGCATGGGCAACGTACGTACTGGGTGGCGTCGACCGGCTGGCGCCGCGCGACGTGCAGGCTGCCGCCTTCCGGTCACCGGATGTGGCGAGCCGCACACTCGCCGCCGCAGACCGCGTCGCCCGTGAACTCAAGACGGCGCTCCCCCGCCGCGACGGTGAGTCGAAGCGCGAGTACCAGGCCCGCATGAACGCCTTCCGCACTCAGCTCCAGGCGGCACGGCAACCGATCGTCGACACGATCGAAGACCTCGCCGTGGACGAGGCGGAATACCTGGCGCAACTCGACGACGAGGCGTTCGCCGCGGAGTGGCTGGCATTCGTCCAGCAGGTCGCCGGCAGCACGCGGCCCGGCCGCGACTACGTGCAGGGCCTCGCGTTCCGCTCGCCGGAGGTTGCTCCCCGCACGCAGGCCGTGGCCGTGCAGATGAGGCGCGTCCCGGAGCAGTACCTGCCCGCCAAGGAGGGCGAGTCACGCAAAGCGCATCACGCGCGCGTGACCCAGCTCCGGTCGCGGCTGGAAGCAGAGCTGCGGTTCTTGCAGTACACGCTGAACTACTCAGTGGCGCGATGGGGTCGGATGCCGACCGCGCCGAATCACCGGCTCCAAGCGATGCGTCTCCTCGCCGAGAAGTACCCAGAGGAGTTCTCCCAGTTGCTCAACGCGGTGCGCGCCGACGCGCGGAAGGCACGCGAGGAGGTGCGCCGGCAACGGCGCTACGAGAAGCGGGCGGCGGCGCGCCAGGCGAACTGACGACGCAACCTCCTCCATCCTGGGCGCGCACACCTGGGCGCGCCCTTTCTTCATGCCCGAGTCGGGCGCTTTCCGGTGGCGCGCATCGGATGACATAGGCGCGCCTGCACACTCACACTGGTGTGCCCGCACCGACCGGGCGGTTGCGACAGCCGGACAAGAGGCAGCACGGGTGGCGCGCCTGGCGAATTTGCAGGTCAGAAGAGGCCACGCCATCTGGAGGCGCGCGCCTGAGTCGGGGCGC
The DNA here is from genome assembly GCF_052665095.1 of Streptomyces sp. NEAU-174. NCBI lineage: Bacteria > Bacillati > Actinomycetota > Actinomycetes > Kitasatosporales > Streptomycetaceae > Streptomyces > Streptomyces sp. NEAU-174. Next base: position 67,413 of record NZ_JBQTCE010000021.1, read on the forward strand.
ACCCGCGCCTCGACGCTACGCCGCACGCGCGCGTGGCGCGCCTGGTCCGGCGCGCCACCCAGACGAAGGCGCGCCCGTCCAGGCACGGGGCGCGGCCGCGCGCTCTGGGAGCCGACACCTGGCGCGCTTCGGCCTGCTCGCGGGCGCGCGCCGTCATAGCGCGGTGGAGCACGCGTTGCGGCTGCCGGGGCGCGCCACCGGGAGACAGCGAAGGCGCGCCTGCGTATGGCTGAATTTGCGCACACGTGCCCACCGGAAGATGACGTGACGTGATGCGCGATCGCCGGACCATACCGATCCCGGCGGATCAGGGGAGCCTGCTGCGCGTCACATCACGTCACCTCACCCGACCGTGGCAAGGTCGGTGTAGAGCGTCGCGAAGATCTGGGCGATCTTCAGCTCCGGCTTGCCCGCGAGCCGGTAAGCGTTGGCGATCTCCCGCTCGCCACGCTCCTCCAACAGACCGATTACGGCGGGGCGGTGGTCGATGACGTGCTTCCTCAGCTTCGTCATCGGCGGCGGCATCCCCTCGTCCGGGCCCGAGACGTCCTCCAAGTGCTCCTGCATCGTCATGCCCAAGATGCGGGCCTGGATCTCCGCCTCGGTGAGCAGCACCGCCAGGACCTTGTTGGCCTTGTTCACCTGGGCAGGCCGGGGCCGGGGCAGGTCCTGCGGCTCTTCGGCCTCGCTGATCTCCTCGGGCTGCTCGGGCACCGGCGGTTCCTCGGCTGGGCCCGAGGGCGGCGCCCCCTCCTCGAGGGAGGCGGGTTCGTCCGCGGCGGTCGTCTCCTGTTGGCCATGTGCTTGCCCGACCGGGTCCGAATGCTCGCCGGGCTGGACGCCGTGCTCGCCCGCTGCCTCGTCCGCCTTCTCCTTGAGGTGGTCGAGCGACTTGGTGATCAGCGCGTCGGCGCTCATCCGCCCCCAGCCGGTCTCGGTGTGCACGGCCTTGAGCGTGCGACGGCCGTACTCCACGCGCAGCTCGCGAAGAGCAGTCTCCGGTTCGGTGGGGTGCATCAAGGCATCGCGGATCAGACCGGCGGCCTGGGCACCGGTCAAAGCCGGAGCCTGCCGCGCGGTGACCGGGGGCAGTTCGGCCTGTGAGGTCTGCTGCCCATGCTCCTGCAAATCGGCATCCGGTCGCAGCTCAGAAACCGAGCGGGTCTCGGCCGCGTCCTGCAACCCCAGGCGCCGCAGCAGTGAGTCGACGCTGAAGTCGGGGAACCGCTGGGTCTCGCCCGGCTGGATCTTCATGTGCAGGGTACGGACACCGGTGAGCCACGCTTCACCGAGCGAGTGAAGTTCCACAACGGCGTCGACGGCGGCAGGCAGGTTCTTCTCAGCCTTCACCTTTCGGGTGGTGTTACGGGTCGGCTTGTCGTTCTCGAAAGCGGTAACGATCTCCTGCCGGGCGATCAGCAGACACGGGCCGTGGTGGCGGCGCAACAGCCACAACACCGCGCCCCAGCGGTCCTTGGCCCTGTTCCACAGGTCGGAGTCGACGACCACCGGGTCGTCGAGAGTTGGCACGCGGGAGCGGTTGCGCTGTGCCTTGCGGATCGCGCGGTTGCGCGCGAAGAGGGCGATCTCGTCGCTGAGCATGTCCCACAGAGACGTCATGGAGTCGATGACGAGCAGGTTCGGCTTGCCGTCAATGCAGGGCTGAACATTCACCCAGCGGATCGCGTCGAGGATGTCCTGGTACGACCCCTCATGCTCAACGATCTCGTAGTCGGCGCCGGGGACACGGCCGTAGTAGTCGGCAGTCCCTTCGGTACCGCCGATCTCGATCCAGTACGTCCGGCCAATCAAGTCGGAGCCGGATGCCTTGGCCGCCTCGTAGCTCTTGCCGGTCTTCTCCGGGCCTGTGAGCAACACGATCGGTGGGTTCGGTTTGCCGGTGGGCTTCCGACTCTTGCGGGTGCGCTGCGGCGCGGTGATTCCAGCCACGAAGGGGGCCTTTCACTTCAGGTCTTCGTCCGGGTTGCTCTCCCGGATGTTGCGGCGCGCAGGGCCCTAAGCTCTAGCCCCGACGCGTGCTGTACTATTTTAGCGCAGATCGGCGGATACTCAATCCACTTGCAGCAGATCAACGCCGGATCTCCAGTCGGATCGCTGTCGTCGCGGTGCCGCCGGTACCAGGCGTCCAGGCGGCGCGCGTCGTCCGCGGCACCCTGGTACGTCGATGCCGACACGGACTGCCACTCGCTCACCGCGTCCCCGTGCTCGCCCCCCACCCCCTGCCACCCGAGGGCCTGCACGATCTTCCCCATCGGGGTCCGCAGGAGGACAGCCAGACCCGTTCCCACCTGGCAGGTCTGGCGGGGAGGCGTGCGTACAGCGATGAAGTGAAAATTTCTGGTGCTGGGGCATAGGCATTTTCGGGGAGTCGGACGATGTGTAGGTATGACAGTCATCTGGACATCGGACTACGGGGACGGGTCATTGTGTGGGAGGTAGTGCTGGATCAGTCGGCGTGGCTGGTCCTTGGTGCTGTGTCGCTCAGCGCGGGAGGCTTAAAGCTGTTGGCGGAGCGTTCACGGCGGAAGACCTTGGTTGCTATCACGACGCGAGCCCCAACGGGGACGAGACTGGCTCAGGGCCGCAGCATCGTCGGGCCGGCGTTCTGCGTCTGGGTCGGAGACGGAACCACGCGCAATGCCACAGGTGCCCAGGAAGAGGGAGGCCAGTGAGCCGCATCTCGGGTGAGTATCGGGCCGAGATAGCTTCCCTATACCGGGAGCTGACAGGTGAGCTGCGATCTTTCGCCACGCGTCTGCTATATGGCGAGCCCGATACAGCGCAGGACATCATCCAGGAAGTTTTCCAAGCCGCAGCGTTGAACTGGGAGCAGTTGCGCTGTCTCGGCCGGGACCGTCAGCGGGCCTGGCTGTTTCGAGTGGTGAAAAACAAAGTCTTCGACCACTGGGGGGTGACGAGACGACAGGTGCCCCTGCCCGATGTTGAGTTCGAAGTCGCCGCCTCTGATACACCCCGAGCAGCAGTGTCCAACCTGCTTCTCCTCAGGTGTTGGATGGTGATCAACTCGATGTCCCGGGCGCAGAGGCGAGTGGCGTTGTTGCGGTGGTATGCGGAGTGGACCAGCCGCGAGATCGCTGATCACCTGGGGCTGAGCCCCAAGACCGTCCACGCCCATTTGAGCAACGCGCGGCGAGCGCTGGTCAGGGAGTTCGGAGACGAAGTGGTCTTTCCCTCCGAGTGGTCGCTGATGGTTTCGACTGAGGGGGGGATCCGATGAGCGACAACGACAAGACCTACGGGTTCGACTCCAATGACGCTGCACCGCACTGGCGGCCCGCCATTGGCGACGTCCTCAGCCAGCTCGATCGTGTGCTCGACGAGGATTCGACGCCCGAGTCCGAGGAGGGTCTGACGGAGCTTATGGCCTGGATGTCCGAGGACCCGGCATCGGATTCGTCCACCCTTGAAGCACACGAATACTTCCCCCGCATGCAAAAGATCCTCATTGCGGGTGGTGTCCGGGCAGGAGCAGTCGACTTCATCAGAAGCCTGACCGATGTCCACGAGAGCCGCGTGCCTGAATCGTGTCCCGGCACGCTCGTGCGTCAATGGCACACGGTTTATCGCGGGTGCATCACGTTGCCGACGGATGAGCTGAATTGCCTTGCTCCCGCAGAGCGGACACCGACCCTATCCTGGGATTCATTGGTCCGCGGTTCGGTTGGTGCGGTAGTTGTTGCTGATCCAGCATCGCTGGAAGACGCCTTCGCACCTCTCGATTACCTGGAAGCCGCTCGCATGACATACGTTGTGGCCGTCAACAGGGACGAAAAAACCTGCAAGTACAGCGAAACCGAGATTCGCCAGGCGCTGGACCTGTCCTCTGACGTTCCCGTGACGTTCGGAAAGCTGCCTCATTTCAACTCGGCAAGGGCCACCCTTATCCTCCTACTGGAGGCGTGCCTCCGGAAAGAGGAGGGCAAGCTCTGCTCCGAAGACGAAGAGCTGACCGCACTCGTCCTGCTAACTCAGCTGGAGGCGTTGCTGCGCTGATCCTCTGTCTCGGGTCAAACCATCTTCAGTGCGGTCCGCGCATCAGCCCCCACAGCCGCTGCGCCACTCGATGCGCTCGCAGGGCATCGGAGTCAGCCCCTCATGCCCTGCCGGGGCCGGGTCGAACAAGTCCGGCTACGCGCGTGCTGTCCCGAGCAGAGGCATGCCCCCGAGTCATCAACGGTCCGATCACCAGCAGCGGGCGACCCGATGCCGGTGCGCCCGCCGCGATGTCGTGAAGGTGTGGAAAATCAGGATGCCTGAGTGGCCCCGTTACCAGCCGCAAGGCTGTCCATGTCCACTCCTTCGCCCTGCTCCGCCTGCCTCTCCGCGTCGTAGCGCGACTCGAACCGCGGGCCGACGTTCTTCCGGCCGTTCTGCGGGCTCTGCCCCAGGCGGCGGCCGAGTTGAGAGTTGTTCAGGTCGCCGCGTGGTCCGAACCGGTGTCGCTCGCCAGCATTCCGGGCGGCCTTGTAGATGGCGTACAGGTCCTCCTCGGAGACGATCTCCACCGGGTTGATCTCCGGTGTGCCCTCCGCCTCCTCCTGAGGCTTCTCCGTCTCCTCGGCCCTGAGGTCGGGCCGCTTCTCGTCATTCTTGGTGAGCGGCGTCGGCGCCGGGCCCTTGGGCTGGGCCGAGACCTTCGTGTCCGGGCGGGGTGTAGGGGCGGCCTTGCGCTGGTTAGCGGGCGCGGCCGCAGCCGGGTCGAGAAGTGCGCTGGTCCCGTCCGCATCGACCCAGTCCGATCCGGCTCCGCGCGCCCGGACGAAGCCGGAGACGTGCAGGCCAAAGCTGCCGCCGAGTGGCACCATCGCGGCGACGGCGCTGCCGACCGCATACACGTACGCCTTGTTCTCGACCATGACGGCCGGGGCGGTGCCTGTGCTGAACCACTCAGACAGCGCGACCACGGCGTGTCCCACGTTCGCGGCGATCGAGATGCACAGCAGGAAAGCGAAGATGCCCCACAGCGACCAGTAGTAGCCACCATCTGCGCCCTGGTCGGTGCGTTTGCGGATCGTGGTGACCGCCCCGGCGTTGAAGGCGAGGAGCAGTTCCAGCGATCCGGCCATTGCGCCGGCCGCGAAGGTGGGGAAACCGATGAGCTTCCCGGCCCAATGGAGCTGGTACAGGGAGGCGAGCATCATGCCGAAGCCCGCGGCCGCCGCTCCGAAGCGGAGGTTGCGGTGCCAATCCCGCAGCTCCCGCTCACCCTGGGTGATGGCTCGTAAAGTAGGCAGCTTGGGCACAACAAATCCCTTTCGTTCGGGTCTTCCCGAAGGGCCTATGCTCGTCGGTCCTCGGGCTGCCCAAACGATATAGCGTTCTCCGCCGGTGGCGCTTCCCCTTGATTCGTTTACGGCCCGCCACCGGATGTGTGACGGCCCGCGGTTCACCAGTCCAGCGGCTTCCTGGGCGTGCGCCGGTCAGGCCCGGTGATCTTCACCAGGTAAGCGCGGTCCTCGATCCGGGATAGCAACCGCTCGCCGAGGACGGCGGCGATGTTGTCGCGTCGCAGGTTCGTGGAGAACGCGGTGGGCCTGCCCGCGGAGAGACGGGAGTCGATCAGGTCGACTGTCTCACGGCGTGCGAACTCGGTTGCCACGCTGTCCATTTCGCCGCACAGCTCGTCGAGGACTAGCAGGTCCGCCTCCACGTGCCGCTTACGAACCGTGTAGGCCGTCATGTCGCCCGGCCCGCCGTCGGGGCGGCGCCACGTCAGGTAGGTCGCATGCTTGATGAACCGCACGAGCAGGCCCTGCTCGCTGCCCTCGTTGCCGAGAGCGGCGAGTGCGGTCGTCTTCCCCGTGCCGATGTTGCCCGGGGCAATGAGGTGCATGGTGGTCGGCCGGGCCCCGTGCCTCTTCGCTTCGACCAGCGAGTTCAGCCATCCGCGCAGCACCTTCGGGTGCTGGTTCGCGTCGAGGTCAGCGAATCGCCACTTCAGGTAGTCGTCATGCGCGGCCTCACGCATGCTGTTCCTCCAGGCGAGTGCGCGGGCGCTGGCCTGCGGGACAGCGACGTCTTCCCACAGCTCGCCTCTGTCCTCGTCCGCGGGAGCAGGCATGCCGAGCTGGGACAGGTCCGCGCCGCCGCGCCGCAGGATCTCCAGGACGTGGTCGGTGACCTCTAACAGGTGCCGCGGCTCTTGCGCAGCCTCCAGGGTGCTCACCGCTCGTTCTCCTTCCTCATCAAGCGGGGACGATGCCGAACGCGGCGCCGTCGTCGGGGTCCTCGGGGGTGCCCGCGGGGGGCGGCCCGCCCGCGATGCTCGCCCCCCAGGTCGCGGCATCGCTGTAGGGGGCGGGGCGACCGCCGTACTGGGCAGGCATCGGCTTGTTGTTGCGCTCGTCGCTCAGAGCCCGCTGGAACTGGGCAGCCGAAGGGAAGTGCAGTCCCGTGCGCTGGAATGCTCTGGCGACTTGCTTCTGCGTGTATCCCGCATCCAGGGCCTGCTGGGTCATTTTGCGGAGGCCCATGTACCACCCGGACTTCTGCTTACCCGCATACGGTCCGAGGTGCTGCGTGGCGTGCTCGTAGTACCAGGTGGCAACTGCCTCGCCAGGCGTTTTCTCCTTCGCCGTCTTCGTCTTCTCCGCATCCGCAGGGGCCTTGCCCTGCCCCGCCTTCTTCTTCGCAGTGGGGCAGGTGGCAGCCGGAGGAGCCGCGCGCGGCTGCGTTTTCGGCTCCGGTTCAGAGGCGTCCGCGGAGGGCACGGGGTCCGGTACAGGCGAGTCCAGGTGGGGTCCGAAGCCATCGGAGCCGAGGCTGTCATCGGAGTAGCGGACGCAGAACGAACCGTCCTGCTGTTCGACGACAGGGACGTCCAGCTTCCCGCCGAAGACAACGTAGTCCTGAGCCCACTGATCGACGGGGTACTCACTGATCGCGGCGCCCATGGCCGTCCTACCGTCGAGGAAACGGCGCCGCTCCAGCCGGTAGTAGCCGTGCGCGGCCAGCTCGTGGAGTGCCTTGCGGACGGCGTCTCGCCCCTCGCGTCCTTCTCCGCGGGCGAGTTGTTCGGACCGTACGTTCCAGCTGTCGTGCTGGTCGAGGCAGTACGTCAGGATGCCGAGCGCTCTGTAGCTGAGGCGGGTGTCGCGGGCAGTCTTGGACTCGATCTGGACGAAGTGGGTGCGCCGGTTGACGCGCACCGCGCTGCGGTTGGCGGTCACGCTTCTACCTCGCTGGTCGTCTCTACGAGCCGGAAGTAGGTGTGCCACGTCTTGCGGCCGTGGTCGCCCGTCTCGTACACGCGCTGGGACTCTGCCAAGCCCACCTCACGCAGTTCGGAGAGGGGTTCACGGACCTGGTGGTTCGTCAGGCCACACGCATCAGCGGCGTCCTGAACGGTGACCCAGCAGCCCCTGCTGTAGAGCACCAGGTAGCAGTACAAGCGGAACGCACGATCGGATATGCCTCCGGCAAGCACCGGAGCAACGTCAACGGTACGGGTGGACAAGGCGGTGGTCCTTCGGGCTGGGGCCCGGCGGCGGAGGTGCGGCCGGGCCGTCGTACGGCCGGTACGCGCTTACTGCTCGCCGTCGCGGACCGAGGCGGCAGGAAGCATCGGAATGCCGCGCAGCAGTCCGTCGAGCTGCCCCTTGTGGTACGCCTCCAGCACGGCTTCCTGACCGCCGGGCTTCCAAGAGAGGGTCACGGTGCCGGTGGGCTTGCCACCGGGGATGTGGTTGACGCCGGGGATCACCTCGCCGGTGAGCTTGTCAACGACGGTGTCACTGTCCTTGTCGTAGGTGGCGCGCTTGAGCATGGCGTCACGGAACGCGGGCCGAGCCTGGATGATGACCTCGATCTCGCCGTGCTCCTCGGCAAACGCGGTGAACGCTTCCTCGTCGCCGACCTCGTACTTGTCCTTGGAGATGGCCACCGTGTGTGTAGCGACCGCGATGCCGTTGACCTTGGCGTCGACGCTGCGTTGGCCGGTGGGCCCGTCGTAGGCATCGAGGAGCGGGGCCTTGACCGTGGCGATCCGATCGTCGATCGCGGGGACGACGTGCGCCTTGAACAGCTTGGCGAAGACCGAGAGCAGCGCCGCGTCACTCAGAGGCAGGGCAATGTCCGGCTTCTGATCGGCGTCCTCGTGCGACATCCTGGTCCTTTCTCGCCCAAGGCTACGCCCAGGGCTTTTCGGGTCTTCCCCAGGCGGGGTGCAGAGGGCGTTGCCAAGAAGTACGACAGCCGCCGGAATCTGTTACACCTAGGCCCGGGAAGCTGGGTTGCTCTCCCAGCCACTCCAAATAGTACAGCACGCGTTGATCGGCGCGTGAAAGACGCCTCCGCGACACAAACTGCCTGTGCCCCCTACCTTCCGCTCGGCTCGCCAGCCCACGGTGACGTCGCCTCGGCGCTGGCGGGCCCCGGGGCCGCCCCATCCGGAACGAGGCGACCCCGGCCCGGCGGCAGGCGCGGCCCGGCCATGAGGCATGCCCCGCTTGCGAGGCGGGGCGCCGCGGTTGAAGTCCGCGGGCTCGCAGACCGCGCTCGCCGTCGGCATTCTGAACCGCCGGAAGGATCGCCGTGACTGAGACCGTGCCCGCGCCTCGCTACACCACCTACGTGCCCCTGACTGACCTCGCCCCCGCGCCCGGCAATCCCAAGAAGCACGAGGTCGAACGGATCATCGAGAGCATCCATACGCACGGCTTCGTCGACCAACCCATTGCTGACGAGCGCACTGGCACCATTCTGGGGGGACACGGCCGCCGCGAGGCCCTGATAGAGATGCAGACCCGTGGGGAACGCCTGCCCACCGGTCTGCTCCTGGACAACGATGGCGGATGGCTCGTCCCCGTCCAGCGGGGCTGGGCTTCCCGATCCGACGCCGAGGCCAAGGCGCTGAACATCAAGCTCAACAAGATCGGGGCAGACGGCGGTTGGCGACCTCGGGCCCTCGCCGCGTACCTCGAAGACATCGTGACCGCCGACGCCGAGCTGTTCGACTCGCTCGCGATCCCCGAAGACGAACTTGAAAGCCTGCTGCGCCGAGTTGACCCGGAGACCCTGCCCGGCGCCATCAACGAGGACCAGGCCGTGCTGCACCATCCGGACGACGGCGGAGACGGTTTGGGGAGAGAGAAGAGGCTCAGCCCCGACGATGGACGCGCCCCGCTGACCACCTGCCCAGCCTGCGGCCACGCGTTTACGCCCAACCGCTGAGGAGCCGCCCCATGTCCGCGCGCCGCAAGCCCCACCGCTCGAAGGCGGGCCGCCCCACCCTGCTTTCCGAAGACGTCGAGGCCCGCATCATCGCTGCCTCGCGCATCGGCATTGCCGTCGAACTCGCTGCCGAGGCGGCTGGCATCTCCAGCGCGACCTACCGTCGGTGGATGGCGCGTGGCCGTGCCGAAGTCGCCGCGCGCGAGGATGGTCAGGTTCCGAACCGTGACGAGGACCCCTATGTCGAGCTCTTCTCGAAGGTCCGCACCGCCCGTGCCATGGCCGCAGCCCGAGCTATGGCTAATGTGAGGCGCGTCGCTGACGGCGGAATCGTCACCAAGGTCACGACGAGGAAGTTCCGTGACCCGGAGACCGGCCAGATCGTCGAGGAGGTCACCGAGGACCGCACGGCCCCGGACTGGCGCGCCGACGCCTGGTATCTGGAGCGGCAACACCGCAACCACTACGGCAAAGACGCCGCGCTCGCGATCGAGATCACCGGCGTGGACAGAGGCGAACCCGCGCAAGAGGAACGCATCGACCTCGGCGCGCTCGCCGAGCGGCTGAACAAGACCCTGTTCGCCGTGCAGTACCCCGATCCGCCAGAACTTGAGGACGGCAGCCTCGTCGAGGCCGAGGTAGTCGAAGGCTGAACGCCGTCATGGTGGTGCCCATGCCCAGCGCATCCATGGCCCCATCGTGTTCCCGCCCGTCACGGCCGAGTCCGCCAAAGCCCGCGGATGGCAGCACGCGACACTAACCCCCCGCACCAGTCACGGTGCCGTCTCCATTCGCATCGGAGGAGGCAGTACCGTGACCATCAAGGGCATCGACGTCAGCGCGTACCAGAGCGCGACGTTCAGCACCAAGAGCATCGACTTCGTCTTCGTCAAGGCGACTGAGGGCCGCTCGTACGTCAACCCCCGGCAGTCCGCCCAGGCCGCGCATGCCCGCGACGCCGGGTGCGTCGTCGGCTTCTACCACTTCCTGTGGCCGGGCAACATTGAAGAACAGGCCCGCTACTTCGTCGAGAAGTGCGCGTCCCACGAGGGAGACGTGCTCGCCGTCGACTGGGAGAACACCAGCTCCGGCACCCGCGCGTCGTGCGCGGAGAAGGACCGGTTCATCCGCGCGGTGAAGAATCTCCGCCCCACACACAAGGTGATCTTGTATGTGAACCGCGATTTCTGGCTGAACCGGGACACGACCTCGTACGCGGGGGACGGCCTATGGATCGCCGACTACGTCCCGGCAGGCAAGCCCCGCATCGAGGCGAAGTGGCTCATCCACCAGTACACCGATAAGCCGCAGGACACGAACGTCGCGAAGTTCGCCAGCCGGGCCGCGATGAAGACGTGGGCCGCTGGCCGGGCCCCGTCGAAGGACGACGAGCCCGCCGACGACAAGCCGAAGCCGAAGCCGACTCCGCCGCCGTTCCCCGGCCGGGACAAGTTCGGCCCCGGTAAGAAGAACCGGTATGTGCAGCAGTGGGGGCAGCAGCTCGTCAAGAAGGGATTCGGCAAGCACTACCGCGTCGGCCCGTCGGAGGAGTGGGCCGATGCCGACCGGCTGAACACGCGGGATCTACAGCTTGCCCACAAGGAGCTGAAGGGCGACGCGGACGGCCTGCCCGGTCCGCTGACCTGGCGGATCGCATTCTCCTGACCGCCCCCGGTCGGCCCGCCTCGCGCGGGCCGGCCCAGTCCCGAAAGGGCCGCTCCTGTGGCAGGCGAAACCGTCATCACCTTGACCGGCAACCTGGTCGACGACCCCGAACTTCGCTTCACCCCCTCGGGCGCCGCGGTGGCCAAGTTCCGCGTGGCCTCGACTCCGCGCACCTTCGATCGGCGGACGAACGAATGGAAGGACGGCGAGAGCCTGTTCCTGACGTGCGCAGTGTGGCGCCAGGCGGCGGAGAACGTCGCCGAGTCGCTGACCCGCGGCACCCGCGTCATCGTGCAAGGACGCCTGAAGCAGCGCTCCTACGATGACCCGGAGGGCATCAGACGCACCGTGTTCGAACTCGATGTCGAGGACGTCGGCGTGAGCTTGAAGACCGCGACGGCGAAGGTCACCAAGACCGGCGCTCAGCGCGCGGCCGCGCCTGCGGGCCGTCCGGTGGCCGATGCCCAGTGGGCGGGCCCTCAGCCGCCGTTCTAAGCCGAGGCGGCACCTGCGACGCGCCGCGCGGTGGACGAGTCCTCCACGCGGCGCGTTGATGTTCTACTCGGCCGGGGCGTTCCCGGCTTGCGGCAACGCCAGCCGTTCACTGTCCGTGTCTCCTGCGGTGGCCGCCACGGAGGTATCCGTCGTGCCCGGGTCGGACATGACCGGCTGCTGGGTGGTTTCGCCGTCACTCCCGGCAAAGGGCCGTGGGTCAGTTGGTGCAGGCTCCTGCTGCTGCGGCAGCGTCTCGGTATCCGATGGTGTCGGGTCGGCAGGGGGCGTAGGCGCCTGCTCCGGCTCGGGCGGCGTACCCTTGCTGGGCGACGAGGTCGAGCCCGGCGTGGGCGTCCCCTCGTCCGGCTCCTGCGTCTGCGTCGTCTCGATTGGCTTCGGGGCCGACGTTGGATCGGTTCTGGGCGTTGTGGTCTCCTGCGTAGACCCGGACACGCCACTGCTTGTGGGAGTCGGCCCCGAGGCCGCAGGGTCGACGACCGGCACCACGGGCGTGTTCGTGCTCGGGTCTGGCGCCGTTACCACCCCAGACGGTTCGATCCCCGCAGCGAGCGCCACGATGTCGTCCTCCCCCACACTCATGCCAGGGGGAGAGTGATGAGTCACGCCGAGCACTGCTTGGGCGGCCATCAGCAGGGGGGTATCGATCGGGACGTCCTGCGGTGCGGACAGGATCGTGTGCACATCCTGTTCGCCCAGGCCCAGGGTGCCCAGGGTGAGTGCGGCCAGCCGGGGTGGCAGTGGCTCGGCGACGTCCATGGGGGGCGCGACGGACGGCACTTTCTTCGGCCCGGAGCGCAGCAGCTTCAGGTACTCCTTCAGCCGCTCCTCGTCCGTGCCCCAGAGCACGTACCGGCCCACACGGACCAAGTTGGGGTACAGCTCCTGAGATCCGTCTTGCTTCGTCCACGTGCCCGCGTATTCGGTGTCTGTGAAGATCCGCAGCCCAAGCCGCTCCGAGCCGTACGAGAAGGTAAAGATGGTGCTGTCCGGGCCGGTGGCGGCCTTGGTGGACATCACCATCCCGTCGGCGTCGGTGCACTCCGCCTCTAAGTTGTCGATCGGGTTGCAGTCAATCTTCCCAGCGGTCGAAAAGTCCATGAACTTGGGATCGTCAAACGGCTCCGCCGTCTTCGTCCCGGTGGAGCTCGAGCTTGTGTCCGGGGTGCTGGCCGCCGTACCGACTGTGCCGCTGCTGGTGAAGTGCCCCAGCGCCCAGGACCCGGCGAGCGCGGGCAGCAGCGCCGCAGCGATGACCCACCTCTTGGCGCGGCCGCGTGGGCGCGCCAGCTCGGACGGCTCGGCCGAGGGTAGCCGGACGTCCACAGGCGGAGCGGGCTCGAACGGGGCCAGCAGCTCGTCGAAGTCTTCGAACTGACCGCACTCGCGCACCATCCGCTCGACCTGCTCCAGCGGTAGGTCCGGCATGGCAGAGCTGACCTGGCGCACTGCGGAGTCGAAGCTCTGCGGGGTCAGAAACAGGTGCCGCTCACCGTTCATGGTGACCACGCCCACGTCAGTGAGCTGTACGTCATCTTCATCGTCCGGATTGAGGACGTGAATCTGAACCGGCGGCACGGACGAGGTCACGACCGCTCTCCTCGCACGAGGGGTATCGCGCTGCTCAACTCTGCCGATCTCTTTCCTTGCTCTGAAGGATGCGCGCGATGCGGGCAGCCGTCTGCTCGGCGCGCTCGGGCGTGATGTCCTCGATATCTGTGAGGACGAGGTGGCCGCCGTCGGGCATCTCGATCTCCGCACGGTGGATCTCCGGCTCTTCAAGGCCGTCGCCGGTTCCGGCGTCCTCGCGGGCCTCCTGGGGAGTCTGGGCACGCGCATACTCGCGGAGCATCGCATCCCTGGTGGCGCGCACCGTCGCAGGATTACGTCGGTAGCCGGGGCTCAGCGCGCCCGCGGCGGCCAGCATCTGGCGAGTCTCCTCATCGTGAGGGATGGGCCCGCCGTCAAGCGCCCGCTCCAGGCGCTCGCTCTGCTCAGCGCGTCGCGACATGCGCCATCGCCTCTCGTGTCTCAACCCGTGTACCGACAACTCTGTTTCTGCCCGCTGCCGCCGTCAGAAGCTCCTCAACCAGCTGGGAAGACGACTCCCCAGCCGGCATGACCTCGGCGAGCTTGCGCAGCGACCGTACCGTCAATGTACGGACAGCGCCCTCCGTCTTCCCCATGATCAGTGCGATGCGCCCCGAACTTAGTCCGTCGAAGAAGCGCAGGATCAGAACCTGCTGCTGCTGGGGTCGCAGCTTATGCATGTGGGATGCGACGGCTTGGGCCAGTGCACGCCTTTCGGCGTAATCCTCCGGGCTCTGGTCGACGCGCGGCCGGTCGAGCTCGAGGTGATCGGCGTACAGCACTTCCGAGGGGCGCCGCTGCACGGAGCGTAGGTAGTCGAGCGTGGTGTTTCTGGTGATCGTGCGTAGCCAGCCCAGCAGGTTCGTGCCTGGCCGGTACTTGCTGATGTTCCGGGCGACCTTCAGCCAGACTTCCTGGCTCAGGTCCTCCGCGACGTGCCCGTCGCGGACGTAACGCCGCACCCAGTGGTACACGGTGCCGTTCAGCTCGTCGTATAACGCCGCGATGGCGTCGGCCCCGTCCTCCCCGCCTGCTGCGGCGCGTCTGGCCAGGGATTCCAGAATGTCGGTCACGGCGTGATGCCCCCCAAGAACCGATGCTGCACTGACCCCCTGCAACGCCGCCCTCGGGTTCACCCTCCACTGCTCCCCCACAGGAGGAGGACTACCTTCCGGTGCGACGCTGAGGCAGCATAACCGACCTCTTACGAAATGCGCCGAACAGGTTAGCGATACCTTGCGACGCACACTGTGGTATATGGTGCCGACGCAGGCCGGGAGAGCAACCCGGCACGGCCTAGACCCGAAGCGAAAGGACCGCGGCTATGCCGCCCCCGTTCATGACCGCCACCGACCGCACCCTCATGCTCCTGCCGTTCGACAAGTGGATCTCCATCGACGCGGTCGCTCGGCGAGCCAAGATCGACAAGGACACCGCCCTCAGCGTCATGCGCGCAGGCCGACGCCGCGGCGTACTGCGCACGCGCGGAAAAGGAACGGCCCAGCAGGTCATGCGCGTCCACCCCGGTCCGCGCCGCACGATCCAGCGTTCCGCAGAGCCCGAGCGGTAGCGACCAGCACGCCGCGGGCTCCACACGCGAACCGTTGCCTGCCGGTGATTCGACAGCGAACACGGCACCCGGCGCGCCCAAGATCACCGATGAAGGTCGACAGCATCCGAGGTGTCCGCCACCGGCCCGACCGACCGCCTCCAACGCTTCCGTCACACCCCGTAGCGACGTCGGCGGACACGTTGGACTTCCCGCGGGTGTAACAGATTCCGCTGATTCACGTACTTGTCGGTGCCGGGCTGAACGCAACCGGCTCCATCCGGCCGGATCGGTCCGCCGGGGAACATCTGCGGACGAGAAAGGACGACTATGCCTCGCGGCGGTTCCAATGCATTGCTGAGTTTCGAGACAATTGCCGAGCGGATGGAACTCACAAAGCGCACCGTTCTCGATAACTATCGGAACTGGGAAATCCCCGTCGTGCGCATCAGTGATCGCATCCTTCGCGTCCGGGAGCGCGATTTCGAGGCATGGCTCGACGCGCGTACGGAGTGAATTCCGCACACCGACGGGAGTGTCATAGCCGCGAATAGGGGATGCAGCACCGACCGTTCCACCCCTCGCCCGACTGCTTGACCAGTCATGGCTGCGCCTACGTAGAGTCCAACTCCCCTGGCCAGGGAGTCACCTGAGAATCAACCAAGATCGCGAGAGGCGTCCCGTGGCACGCAAGCCCACTGTCTACAAGCGGTGCGACTGCTCCGACCAGAACAGGCCCAAAAAGGACGGATGTAACCACAGTTGGAGCTACAACCTCACGAACAGCGAGGGCAAGCGAACGCGCGCCACGATTCCCGATTCCGTCGGCATCACTCAGGCCCAGGCGCAGGCGGTTCTGGACGGAATGGCTCCCGGCGCAGCCCCCGAGCCCGTCGAAGCGAACCTCACCTTCCGGCAGTGGGCGGCTGACTGGCTCAGCAGGCGCCGAGTAAAAGACTCCAGCCTGGAGAAGTACGAGATAGCCATCCGCGTGCATCTCAATCCTCGCTGGGGGAGACAACGTCTCAGAGCCATCAAGAAGGCCCAGGTCGAAGCCTGGGTGCAGGAGATTGAGAACGACGAGAGTGTCGCCAACTCCACTGGAGAGGGCCACTGGAAGGTCTTCCAGATGGTCATGAAGGACGCCCTTCAGAACGGGAAGATCAGCTCCAACCCGACCTACGAGGTCGACGGGCCCTACGTAGGCGAATCGCCGTCGTACGTCTTCAGCCCGGACGAGTGCTGGGCGATCTACGACGCGTTCCCTGAGCGTTACCGCCTCATCCCCATGTTCGGTTTCGCCTGCGGCAGTCGGCAGGCAGAGGCGTTCGGTGTATGCGACGACGTCCTCGACTGGGCCCGAAGCCTGCTCACTCTGCACCGACAGGTGCTCAAGACCAAGGAGACTCGCTACAAGCGCCTCCTGGTGGACCGCCTGAAGACGAGCCCTCGCATCAACTCGAAGGATGTGCCGATGCCTCCGTACCTCATTGAGGCCGCTGGGGAGCATATGGAGCGCTTCCCACCTCGGGCCACGGAGACCGTGTTATGGGAGCACAGGAAGAAGATCGACGACTGTAGGCGCGGCTCGGCACGAGCACTCTTCTGGACACCGCGCAACAACCTGATGTGCCGGAACTACTTCAACGACGACCTGTGGAAGCCCACGCTGCTGAAGCTGGGCATCAAGGACGAGGATGGGAACCTTCCGACCTTCCACGACCTTCGACACACCTTCATCTCCACGTGCCTCCAGAACGGGATTCCGGAGCACACTGTGGCCGCGTGGGTGGGCGACTCCGTCGACGAGCTTCGGCGCACGTACAGCCACCTTCTGAAGGACCACGCCGACACGCACGGGGCGGTAGCCGCCGGCCTGACGGCGCGGCCGAAGCTGTCCGTCGTACGCGCGGCATGATGATCTACTTCCGTCCTCGCCCCCCAAGGGCGCGGGGCTGAATCTCAGCGGGGCTGAGGCCGAGACCGGCCTCAGCCCCGCTCCCGTTTCTCGGCCCACCGGCTGCCCCCTCACTCGCGTCGGCATCCCCCTCCACTGAGCAGAGCTATCGGAGAGGTACAAGGCAGCAACGACTGCATCGCGTGCTCGGGCACTGCGGCGAGGCACCCAGACGGCCCAGGCCAGAAGGCCACCCCGCAGGTCAGACCCCGCGCCCGCTGAACTCCGGTCCCGTGTCCCGTGGCTACTTTCATGGCTACGTACGTAGCCGCGCGACCCCGTTTGAACCGGTACGGACCGGGGTCTGAACAAGCTCACGTTTCCATGAAAAAAGGCCCCTGACCAGCAATTTCCCTGATCAGAGACCCCTAGCGGCGGACGAGTCGGCCTGTACGCCGGGTTCTGTCTCCCGGGGGTTTCTGCCTCGGTCGTCGTATGTGGCGTTGCCGCTGACCTGCACTTTTGGTGTCTGTGGGTGTCGTCGAGTTTCGCTGGGTTTCGTGCTCGAACTCCCCCGGTTCTCCCCAGCGGCTCCCCGGGCACTCCCCGCGCTGCGACCTGAAGGGCTACCGTTCATTGCGGCAACCGCCTCGCACCCTCGAGGTGCGAGGCGGCGCCTGACCCGGCCGGGGGGACGTGCCACCCCTGGCATCCCGTCCCCGGCCGGGTCGCTCAAGCGTGGGGAGGCGGCACTAATGCCCGTACCCACGTTCCCCGGCCCTCATCATCGACAGTCCACGTTCACCCATTCAGGTGAACGCGTGTGCGATTTTCTGGGCACCCTAACCCCAACCCTGCCGCGGCACCACCAAAGGTGACGCAGGGTTTCATCCTCACCAGCCATCGTGACCGTATCTTCCGGCCGGAAGATTTTCGACCCCTCTCTAGCGTGACACCTTCATGATCGTCCGCTGTTGGGGGCCTGCTAAATGGCTGGTGCGCCGTATCAGCGGCTCGCCGCCCACCTCCGGAGCCTCATCCAGAACGGCGACTGGCCGCCCGGCTACCGCATCCCCTCGCACGCCCAACTCCAGACCGAGTACCACGTTGGCCGCGGCGTCGTCGAGCACGCCATCGCCCAACTGCGGCGCGAAGGACTCCTCGAAGGGGTCCGCCGCACCCGGCCCACAGTCGCCTACCCTCCGCCTGTGCGCACCCTCGTGTCGGCGGACGTCGACTGGCCCGCCCATCAGGATGCGAAGCGGGCCGAGAGCCGGCCGATGACAGACGTCGACCTGGCCGTCCGCCTCGGCGTTCCCCCCGGAACCCGCGTGTCCTGCACGGCGGTCGAGATGGTCGACGGCAGCGGTGTCACCGTGGGTCTGTGCACGACGTGGCGGCGGGGCCGGCGCCGAGCGCACGCCTTCTACCGGTGCGAGGTCCAGTCGCATGCGGTCACCGCCGCGGAGGCCGAGTTGACGGGCCTTGCTGCTGGTGCCGCGGCGTTCCTGCTTCAGCGCATCCGGTATGCCGCAGATGGCCACCCGGTTGAGGCATCTGACCTGGTCCTTCCTGCGGATCGTTGGCGCCTGCGCATGTAGGTTCCGGGCAGGACTGGTGGGGGCGTTCGCGCCGCGCGGCGCCGCCTTGTTGACGCCATAGTCAACTCGGGTAGATGTCGCCAGGGAAGAGGGTTGCGCTAGATAAATGCATCCCCCACGAACCTGTCACGGGTTGTTTAACCCCTGGCCAGAGGTGCGGTCGGACAGGCAGGCGAACAGGCCCACAGTCGGCATCCGTCGACCGCACCGAGGAAGCGGCAGGCATAGAGCGTGAGCCCGCAGATGGCGCAAGCATCGCCGGCGCGCTGCTCGGGGCTGAGCCGGCCCGGGTCGGGGAGCTCAACGAATTCGGCCCATGCGCATCCGTTTCGGCTGATGCCGCAGTGGTCGGTGTCGGCGAGTGCGAGGTACAGGATGCGGCATTCGGCGTTGGTGAGCTGGGGTGGGAGGTCGGCCTCGATGCGGGTGCGCGGGCCGTCCACTGTGACCCGCGGCGTGGTTCCGGTGAGTGCGGCTAGTCGGGCGGCTACGGATTCGGCTCGGGGGCTGCTGTGGTGGCGTGGTCCGGTCGTAGGCTCCGTCATGTCTGCCTGCTCTCTCCAGGTGGGCCATGCCCCCGGGCCGGTCGCACGGTCGCGGGGGTCCATAAGCTACCGCTATATGGAGCAGTATGGTGCAGTAGGCCGCTCTCCATACGTCTGTGCAGCTCAGCGGCGTTCTACGTTGCTGGCATGGACGAGTCGCCTATCGACCCCACGGCGCCTGTGTATGTGTATGTGCAGGTGGCTGATCGCATCGCTGCGCAGATCGAGTCTGGTCGGCTGCGGCCGGGTGCGCGGCTGGCTGGTGAGCGGGATCTGGCCGAGGAGTATGGGGTGGCGGTCGGCACGGTGCGACGCGCGGTGCAGGAACTGCGGGAGCGAGGGCTGGTGCTGACCCTGCCCGCGAAGGGCACCTTCATCGCGGAGCCCGAGCCGGACGCCTGAATACGGGGCCCGCTGTCACACCCGGCCCGTAGTCTTGTTCGCATGCCCGAGACCCCTACTCCCCTGCCTTCCGCGCCTGCTGCTGCGGCGAATGAGGCGATCCGCCGGTTCATGGCGGAGCGGGCAGGGCGGCCCCTGTTCGAGGCTGAGCGGGCGGAGTATGCGCGGCTGGTGGTGGCGTGGGCGGCAGCTCAGCGGGGCGATGTCACTGCGGCGGCTTAAGATCCGGCCGTGAGTGATATCGACAGATTGATCGAATTGCAGCGGGCCTCCGACGCCGAGCACGCCAAGCTTCAGGGCCTGGACGGCGCGGACAGCGGCCGAGACCGTGCAGGCCGCCATCACCGAGGCTGCGGGTGACGGCAACCGGCATGAGCTCGAGGCGAAGGTGAAGAAGGCCGCCCGGCACCCGGAGACCGGGAGCTGACATGCCGCCGCCCCGCCGGGTCGACGGGGCGGTTCGCATCCGAGTAGCTGCGCAGCCCACGCAGTAAATCGGATAGATGCTTCAAGGGTACGTGGGGGTACCGACAACGCCCGGGGCGCGAAGTGGCCCCCGCCGACGGGGGATGCGGCGAGGGCCAGAACCAGTGTGGCACGGCAGTCAGCGGCGCAGGGCCTTATCGGGTCGGCACACGTCGCACCGCACGACAGTCTCGCGGGCGAGCCGCTCCACAGCATCCTCGGTCGTGATGCGCTCATGCTCGCCTCTGACCTGCCAGCAGTCCCGGCGGTGCAGGCGGCGAGACGGATCCTCCTCGGCGTACTGGTGGAGCTTTTCGATCACCCACTGCCTGCCCGAGATCGCTCCATCCCTGGGCACCGCGCTGTAGTCCTCCCCGGGGATCGGGGTTACCCGGTCGGCGGCCAGGGTGATCGCGGTCGGGGCCCCGGTCGGGCGGCTGCGGCCGTCAGCGTCCTCGAAGCGAGCGGGAAGGATCGCCTCGGCCTCGCACCACCATTCGCCATCCGGGGTGCGGGTCCAGCCGGTGACGATCACGTCCAGCCCCTGACCATCGGGGAGCGCCGCCCGCGCCCACGGCCCGGCCTTCGACCGCCACTCCTCCTCCGCATCCATAAATCGGATTCTAGTTCGAATACCCGGATGGGGGCTGCCCAGGGGCGACCCACACCACGGCCGCCTTACCGTCGGAGCATGCGGGCCATCTGGAGCGGAACCGTGAGCTTTGGCCTCGTAGCCCTGCCCTGCCAGCTCTTTGCTGCCACCGAAGAACACGGCCCCGGACTCCACACCGTGCACGCCGCCTGCGGAGGCCGCATCCGACACCGGCGCGTCTGCGAACTCGAAGGAATCGAGGTTCAGCAGGCCGATATCGCCAGAGCCTGGGAAGCCCCCGACGGACGCCAGGTCATCCTCCGCGACACCGACCTCGAAGCCCTGCCGCTGCCCACCAAGCATGTCATCGAGGTCTTGGGCTTCGTCGGCACCGAGGAGGTCGACCCGATCCTCTACTCCCGGCCCTACTGGATCGGCGCCACCGGCGCCGGAGCCCAACGCCCATACGCCCTGCTGGTAGAAGCCCTCTCCCGCAGCGGCAGGCTCGCCATCTGCAAAGTCGCCATCCGCAGCAGGGAGCGTCTCGCCGCGCTCCGGCCGCGGCACGGCATGCTGCTCCTACAGACCCTCCTCTGGCCGGAGGAGGTACGCGACCCTGGTGACCTTTCCTCCCCCACGCCGCTCACCGACCGGGAGCTCGCCATGGCCGAGGTGCTCATGGATGCGCTCGCTGGAGTCGACATCGAAGAACTGCACGACGAGTACACGGCAGCCCTCAACAGCTTGGTCGATGCCAAAGCATCCGGCGGCGAACTCGCGGTGCGACCCGAGCCGGCGCCCGCAGTCGACCTCATGGCCGCGCTGGAGGAGTCCGTGCGGGCCGCCAAGCGAGCGCGCGGCGAGGATACCTGAGCCGTCCTGCGTCACTCGCTGAAGCGTGGGCACACGAGGGTGGACCTGAGGGGGGCCTCCCGAAGGAGCATCGTCGTGATCAAGAAGCTGCACGATATCGGCCTGCGCTCGGAGCACGCCTACACCGCTGCTGTCGCCTCCATCGGCCTGTCCATGTTCACCTGGGCTGCCTCGCTCCGCGCCGAGCCCGGCAGAGGCCTCGACCGTGCCGACCGGTGGGGCATCTTCGTCGGCGAATGGGCACCCACCTTCTTCGGTCTCGGCCTCGCCCTCTCCCACTACGAGCAAGAAGAAGGATCGCTCATGGGCAAGGCGCACGCAGACGGGGCACGGAAGCGGGACGTGGTAGGCGCATAGGGCCGACAGCACGAGCGCCCGTCCTCAACCTCGGAGGACGGGCGCAAGGCGATTGCTGGGTCGCGACTCCAGCTCGACGGCCGATCGGGCGACACCCCATGGGTGCCGTACCGCCGTTGATCGCAGACCTACACCGGGCAAGGGGACCGGGTCAGCCCGCACAACCAGTGTCGCACGAGGGGCCGACAGTGGCGGGCAGCGGAACGCCCCGTCCTGTCCGCAGCTCAGGACGGGGCGGGTCCCTGGACGGGGAGGGCCGCGGTCAGTGTGCGCCTGGGGCTGCACAACAGGCAAGGGTTGGGCGCCGCCCTATCGGGCGAGGTAGCGCATAACGTCCGGACTATTGGCGGGGGTCCTCGGCGCACAGCGGGTTCGCTCGCGTCCACCGCATGACCTCTTCGAACTCCCCGTTACATAGGGCGCAGCCGGACGTCAGCTCGTCATGCCCGTGCTCCCAGCGGGCACGGATGTCGGCCGCTTCCCGGCTCCAGCGCTCGGCGTGATCGGTCATAGCCCGATGTCCTCGCTGACGGCATCGGTCCACTTGTCGGCCACGGTCACTTCTCCTCTTCTTCGGGCTGAAGTCTCGCGGCGAGCTTCGATGCGAGGGCGTAGGCGGGGTGGTTGTCGAGCTGTCGGCGGCGCCGGTTGTACCGCTGGGTGGTGCGCGGGTCGGAGTGCGATACGGCGTCCTGGACGTCCTGCAAGGGCACCCCGTTGGCGAGGTTGTCGGTGATGAACTGGTGCCGCAGCGTGTGGGGCTTGATCGTGGCGGCCTGTGGGATTCCGGCTCGGCGGGCGAGGACGCGCAGGTGCTTCCAGACTTCGGGCTGGGTCCAGCGGCGGCCGGCCTCGGTGGTGAAGAGCGGCCCGTCCTCCCGGTCGCCGAGGTAGGCGAGGAGCGCGTCGAGGGCCAGCGGCGGGACGGGCGCGGGTCGCTTCTTCCCGCCCTTCTGGGTGAGCGGCAGGGTGCGGTGGCCTCGGTCGTAGCCGAGCTGGTCGGCGTTGAGGGAGAGGAGTTCGTCGACGCGGGCGCCGGTGAGGTAGAGGAGCATGACGAGGGCGTAGGAGCGGGGTGCCCAGTCGCGTGCGGTCTCGATGAGCCGCATCGTCTCGGCCTCGGTCATGCCTTCGGTGGGGCTGTAGTCGGGGTCGACGTAGGGCCGGTTGACGGCGGCGAACGGGTCGCTGTCGACGGCCTTGAGGCGCGCGGCGTAGGTGTAGAAGCTCCCTGCGGCGGCGAGGGCTTGTGCCTGGGTGGTCTCGGCGGGCGGCTTGCCGCTCCTCGTGGGTGTCTTGGTGAGGTGTTTGGCGTAGGCGTCGGCGAGCGGCAGCTTCGCCTGGAGCGGGTGGATCTTGCTCTTGCGGGCGTACTCTTCCCACGCCTTGAACGTCCGGACGTAGGCGCGCCGTGTGTGCCGGGACTTCTGCCGGGCGACCCAGCCGCCCGCGATGGTGGGGAGCGGGTCGCGGTCGCCGTAGATGCCAGCGAGGTGGTCGGCGAGTGCGCGGGCTTCGTCGGGCCAGTCGTCGCGGGGGTCGTGCCGGTCGGTCGACATCTCCGCCGACGGGCGCGGGACGAGGTCCGTCACGGCCGCCACTCCTCCTCGTCGAGCTGAGTACGCAACCACTTCGACAGGTCATCCACCGATCGTCACCTCACTGAGCCGGTGGCAGACGCACAGCCACGCTCCGGTGCCGTGTGACAGAGAGCAGTCGGCGGGGTCGGGTGCGGTGCATCGGCATGCTGCGTCGCGACTGTACGTCTTCCAGGCGATGGGGTCGTACACAGACTGGGTGGCCTGTGGATCGTTGCGCGGATCGCTGCCGATGATCTCCTGGAGTGCCGTGTAGGCGTCGGCCTGATCCGTCGGATCTCCCGAGCACAGCTTGATGGTCATCTCTTCGCGCAGACGATCCATCTCGGCTGCCTTTGCTTCGTCGAAAGTCATGGCCTCTCCTTGTCGAGGTCGAGTTCTGTTGCGGGCGTCTCAGAGTCTGTTGACGGCGGACGATGGCCGACAGTGAAGGCGACCTTCTGCGCGGCCTGGATCAGTCACTCCTCACGCCCCAGGCTCTTGAGGTCAGGGTGGTGTCGCCACATCAGGATCGCCTGAGTGTCGAGCACGGCTTGACCGGCGGGTGTCGGTTCGACCGGCTTGAAGCCCTGCGCGTACTCGCAGTCCGCGTCTTGGCATGCGTGGTCGTCGCCGCCAGGCCAGTAGATCAGCGGCGTCTTGTGCACTGGGCAACGACACCGATCGGTGCAGCGGTGTGGGCGCGGAACGAAGGCGGTCATGCAGCCTCGTCCTCACCGGACTCAGGGGCGTACCGCTCCTGCTCCTCTTCCATATAGGGGTAGCCCAGGTAGTAGCCGACCCAGGCGGTCTCGATGTAGGTGTGGGAGCGACACGGCATGCAGGCCGCGTACACGCGGCCCTTGTCGAGATCGGGCTGGCGAACCACCACGCGGCCGGATTCGTCGAGCATCTGTGTCTCGAAGACGAAGGAGAGCGGCTGCCACTGATGTTCCCCGTTTGCGGTCTTCGGGCACTGGGTGGCCGATCGGTCTGTGTCTGCCCCTCCGTTGCGGAGTGGCCGGTGCCGTCGAGCATCGCAGTCTGGGTGCCCGCACTTCTCCCAACCCCAATCGTCGCCGTCTCGCAGCCAGTAGTGCTCCCCCTTGTGGGTCCCGCTGCCGTACATACCGCCTCCAGTCTTGTATGGGATAACTGTCATTATCAACCATCGAGTTGATTGATCGCCAGGCCCCAACTGGGCGACCTTCCATGAGTGGGGTTATGGAAGGCGAGCCATATGTTCGACCCCTCAAGTCTTGGCATTAAGTCTTGACTTGCTGTTAAGGCTTGCTACCTTGAGTGCATGCCCAGTAACGACAAGCCCCGCCTCCTACCCACCGGCAACTGCTGGTGTGGCTGCGGGCGCGAGGTCGGCCTCGGGAAGTTCTTCGCCCAAGGCCACGACAAGGTTGCCGAGTCCGCGCTCATCGCCCTCAAGTACGAGGGCAGCGTCCCCCACTTCCTCCACGCCCACGGGTACGGCCCCCAGCACTCGGTCACTGGGGACGCTGTGGAGAAGACCGACTGGATCGAGTGCGACGGGTGCACCACCCGGCCTGGCTACCGGGGAGCGCCCGCCAGCGTCGCCAAGCACAAGCGCAAGTACCACCGCGAGCAGTGAGGGCGCCGACCATGAGTGGTAGGGAAGGGCCAGCCATGGGCCTGTTTGCGAAGATCGCCAAAGGGGTCGTCAAGGTCTCCCGACGGCGCATTGGTACTGCCATTCCGGCGGGCAAGAACGCGGGGTGGCACACCGTCCTGTGGGTGGACGGAGAGCCGTATCCGACGCGCCATTACGTGCACTACGACCGGGGCGACGGGCCGTTGTGGGACCTGCCCGCAGAGACGCTCCATCAGATGCGCGCCATCCATGAGGCCGCTCACGCCGTCGCGGCCCTCGATGGCGGCGCACATCTCCACTACGCACAGATCCAGGCTCCAAGCGGGAGCGAGGGCGACACCGACGGGGCCACAGGCGCTTGCGGCCATAGCACCGGCGAAGACGCCGCCGCCTACACCGGGGCTGGCGAGCGAGCCACAGACCGGTGGCTGCGCGAGACCGGTCTGTGGACCCCGGCCCGCGCCATGTGCGCCGAGGTTGCGGCCCGCCACGACCGGGCGGGATTTCTCAGCCTCAACCCGCACTTCGGGTTCGGCGACCGAGGTGCGGCCGATTACCGGCTCGTCCACGATCTGGCCGACCGCATGATCGACCGCCGCTGGGGAGCCGTCACCGCCGTCGGTGCCGTTCTCGCGCGGCAGTTGCGCTTGGAGGGTGACGACATCGCCGACCTCGTCCGCATCCCTAACGGCGCCTGTGCGTGTCGCGCAGGGAGTTGACCAGGCCGCCCCGGACCGCCCTGCCCCCGCCCGCCGCGTGTGGGTCCGCCGCACCACCAACACAGAGGAGAAACCGTGAACCAACCGACCACAACCACCTTCGCGTGGTGCTTCAGCCATGGGCGACTGCACCACTTCGACGACGAGCCCTGGTGCACCGCGACGTGGGCCGTTCTGCCCGGCACCACCGAGGCGGAGGCGCTGGCTGTCAAGGAGGAGTGGTACGGCGACGCCGAGTTCCTCCACCAACTGCCCGACGAGCAGCAGATCGCCCTCATCGACGCCCACCGCAGCGCGCCGGAGGCCGCCGCCAGCACCATCAACACTGGGCTCGACACACTGTTCCGCCGCCTCGGACCCCCGCCCGCCGACACCAAGGAGAAGTGACCCCACGCACCAGCGCCGCCCCGCCTGAGGTAAGCAGGCGGGGCGGCTGCGTGTCAGGGTAGCGGGGCGGCGAACACGGGCATGATGCCGGGATGGATGAGGGGTGGGCGGCGGTAGCCGCAGGGGTAGCCGCGTTCCTCGGCGCCGTCGCGTCGGGATGGTACACGGGCCGTGCCGCCAGGCAGGGTGCCGAGAAGGCGGCGGATGCGGTGCTGCGCCAG
The DNA here is from genome assembly GCF_052665095.1 of Streptomyces sp. NEAU-174. Lineage (NCBI taxonomy): Bacteria > Bacillati > Actinomycetota > Actinomycetes > Kitasatosporales > Streptomycetaceae > Streptomyces > Streptomyces sp. NEAU-174. The sequence goes on from NZ_JBQTCE010000021.1 coordinate 93,203, forward strand.
GTTGTCGACCAAGGCGCGATCGAGCACGGGCACTGGCTCCGGAACCAGCGGCAGGAAACGTATGTCACCTACATCGGCGAGTGGGATCGGGCCCTAGCGGCCGTGGAGGAGCAGTGGGAGCGCGCTCGCCTCAGGATCGGCGGACCACCACAAAGTGATGGCATCCAGGCCGCAGACATCAGAGACGAACTGGACCGGGCCACGATCAGTGTTGAAACCTGCTACGAGCGGCTGATGGTGTTGGGCCCGGAAAGCGTGGAAGAGCGAGCGCTGGAGTTGCTGGGAGATCTCCAGGACCTGCGTCTCCGCGCGTGGGAGATGGCCGGGGACGTCACCGGCGGCCGGGCCGGGCCGATTCACGACGCGTGGACGCAGACGCGCAATTCGATGCATGAGAGTCGGGCGGAGTTCCTGTACGCAGTACGGGACGTTCTGGGTGCTGCACCGAAGCCGCGCGCATGATCCGCGTCGACCCGTCCCTGCCGAAACGGGCGGGCCAGCATTCTCCGCTCCTCACCGTTCGCCGATCGTGAGGTAGATCGACCGCTCGTCGATCAGCCCCCCGGCAGTGGTGATCTGGCAGACCATCGCGTAGGCGGCATCAACGGTCCCACCCGAGACCCGCTGGGTGACGGCGGTGTCGCCAACAGTAGGCGCCCCGACAGCCGTGAGCCCGGCAGGCACAGTGACCGTCGCAGTGCTGATGGTGTCGGAGACGTCAGCGAGCCACGCGGACCAGTCCCACGTGTAGTCCAGGAGGGCCTGCGGGTCTTTGACAAAGTTGTTGGGCACGCGGCCTACCTCCGGACTTCTAGGGTGCGGTGTTCGGCGGCCACGACGAGGCGCCGGTTCTCGGCGGGGATCTGGTAGGTGCGTTCCGGGCTGGGCACGGTGGTGGACGGCACAGTGAGCAGACGCGCTGTGTCGACTTCGACCGCGGTCCCGAGCGTGGCGGTCTTGCCGCCGGTCAGCGGCCGGGCCGTCTCGGCGGCGGTGGCTGTGCCGAGTGTTGCCGTGACGAGCCCGGTGAGAGTTTGTGCGGTGGCCGTCTCGGCGGCGACGCCGGGCGTGGCTGCCTTGGAGCCCGTGAGCGGCTGGGCGGTCTCTACCGCGGCCGCGACACTGAGGGTTGCGCCGGCGGTCACGTCTGCGGCGGTGAAGTTGTCGTAGCGGATCGCGCCGGCCGAGTCGGAGCGGATGCCGACGCTTGTGCCCGTCGCGACGCCGGTGTCCGTGACGCTGACCCGCTCGATCCCGTTGACGTATCCCTTGACGGTTGTACCGACGGCCTGGACTTTCGCGACGTCGCCTGGTGCCGCTGCTGCCGCGTAGGTGCCGATGTTGGTGAACGATCCGCCGACGACGCTGAACAGGTCCCAGCTCGAGCCGTTGTTGCGCCACAGGTAGCCCTGACTGATGTTCGCGTTGCCGCGGCACCAAACACCCTGACTCGCCGTGGTGGTCGCCGCGATGGTGACCTGCGCGTAGTGGTCGGAGGTCGCCATCGCGCCCGCGGCCCGCAGGATGATCGTGCCGCCCGCCGCGCCTGGGGAGAGTTGGTTGGAGACGATCGACCAGTCGCCGGATACCTCCACCCACCCGGCGCCCAGGTCGGTTGAGTCGGGCCTGTTGAAGTCGTCGCTGAAGCTCGTCACGGCATGCTCCCGGCGGTCCGCCCGCCGTTACGCGGCGGAGTTGGCCCTGGCGAAGTCCGCTATGGCGAGGGTGAAGTTGTTGCCGTCCGGCGACCAGCTGATGTCGTGCTTGGTGAGCGGGATCACCGCGGCGTCGCTCGGCGTAGTGGTGTCTGGCACGTAGCCGATGACGACTGCACCGACCGCGTTGCCGGTTGGTGACGTCCAAGTGACGTCGGCCGCGTCGAGCGTGACCCGGTCGTTGGTGTCGTCGACGGTGGCGGTGACGCTGGCGAGCGTCTTCCTGCCGATGGTCGTCTGCTCGTTGGTGGTGCCCGCCACGACGTCGGCGAGGGTGTCCTTGTCGCGGAGGACGGCGTCGGTCTCCAGCCCGCTACTCTCCAACGGCACCAGGATCAGCGCGTCGTTCGCGGCAGGCAGGGACGTGTAGTAGGCGAGCCGCCCGAGAGCGACATTGAAAACGATGTTGGACATGGCGGTCTCACTCCGGTTCTTACACGTCCAAATTGCGGATGTACTCGCGGGCCTCAGTGGGTATCGGATTCGGGGCGGGCGGTTCCATGCCGCGCTGCCGGATGTAGCCGGTCAGGCCGCGCACCCGGCCGAGGAGCCATCCGATGGCGGCGTCCTGCTGGCCGATGCGTTCCCGTTGCCGCTCCGCCTCCGTCTCGCGGTCCTCCATGCGCTTCTCCAGGCGCTGGATGGTCTTCTCCATCTGCCCGGTGACCGCACTGAAATCATCCCGGCGCTCTTGGCGTCTGGTGCGTCTCGCGGATCTGGCAGCGACGATGCCGCCGACCGCGCCCACCAGGCCCATGCCGGCCTGTACCCAGGTGTCTACGCCCACGTCAGGGCCCCTTTACGCTCTTGGGCCTCGGGGGCTCTGGCCACCCGGCAGCCACGATCACGGGCAGCGCGATCAGTCCCCAGACTGCCGCCGCAACCCACCCCCGCGGGTATTCGCCCGTCATCCAGCTGATGAGGTAGCTGGTCATCCACGGCAGCACGATCAGCGGCAGGGCCAGGAAGCCGATCGCATCCACGCCTTGCCGTAGCCATGCGGCGACCATCGCGACGAGTCCGCAGATGAGCCACGCGCAGCCCCATGCCCACAGAGGCATGACGTTCAGTGCGGGCTGTAGTCCGCGCTGGTCTGGCTGCGGGGAGGCGATCTGGGCGTAGCCGATGAGCGACCATACGGTGCCGTAGGAGAGGAGGATTGCGCCGCGGCGGCCCAGGGCACGGGCGAACCGCCGGGCCACCCGGCGCGGCATCAGACGCCCTGTATCGGGCTGGCCTTCGACGTGACGAGCGTGTCCTGCGCCTTGCTGCTGACGCCGGTGGGCTTCCACAGGCCGAAGTGGGCGAGGACGGCGGTGCCGAAGGATACGAGGGTGAGGACGACGGCGGTGCCGAGGTCGTAGTCGGGGCCAGGGTTGGCGAGCTCCACGAGGAAGCCGTTGGCTGCGGTGAGGGCGAGGAGGAGGACGGCCTTGGTTCCGGCGTGGGTGACGCGGGTGGTGACGAGGCCGACGAGGACGGGGAGGACGACGCTGATGAGCAGGCCGAGCCAGTAAGCCTTGTCGAGATGCGCGGTCATGGGTGTCTCACTTCCAGTAGAGGCCGCGCACGCGCGACGTGGTGATGGTGACGGACTTCTCGTCGCCGGAGGTGGCGGGGAAGTACGCGACTTCGAACCTGAGCTTCTCGCTGGCGGCGATGGATCCGGCGTGGGGGAAATCGGCGAAGGTGGTGCCCGCGGTGGTGGGGCGTTCGACGATGCCCGAGTCCCACCTGCTGCCGTCGGTGCGCTGGTGGTAGAAGCGGCCCTGGAGGGTGCCGCCTGCGGATGCGCCGTCGATGGTGAGCATCACGCTCGCGGTGTATGCCTTGGCGCCGGTGACGATGTCGGTCTTGTCGACCGTCATGGTGGTCCACTTTCCCGGCACGAGGGGCCGGTCGGTGGTGTTGTACAGGCCGAGCGTGCTGGGCACGTCACTCTCCTCCTGCTGCTGGGGCGTGGGCGTCTTGGGTGTGGTGGGCGCCGGGGTGCTGCTGCCGGGGGTCTTGGCGAGGAGTACGCGGACGCGGGCCCGGAAGTCGCCCATGTCGAAGGTGGGGTCGATCTTCCCGGGCTGCCATTCCTTGTGGCCGATCACCGACCGCTCGGACCAGCCGTGTTTGCGGCACAGGGCTGCGGCCCAGCGTGCCGCTGCGTCGACCTGGGCTTCGGGCCAGGGGTCCTTGCCGTTGCCGAGGTTGATGAGCTCGATGCCGTAGAAGGCGCGGTTGCCGTCGGTGTTGGCCTCGTTGTCCGGCGGCAGCGCCCGTTCGTCGATGACCGCTTGGAGGACGTCGTCGTCGCCGAGCCCGGCGTGGTTGGCGCGGCCCCAGCCGACCATGAACAGGCGGCCGTCCTTGGCGCCGACGGTGTGGCATAGCGGGCCGGGCAGGCTGGCGTGCCCGTCGTAGCAGAGGGCGACCGAAGAGTCGGTGCCGGAGGTGACGGTGTGGTGGATCATTACGCCGTGCACCGGGCCCCACGCGCCGTGGCCCTCCCGGTTGTGGGTGCGCCAGTCCCGGTATTCGACGACCTTGCAGCCCTCGGCTTTCAGGGCGGTGAGCGCCTGGGCGGCGGTGAGTGGTGTGGCCATGCGGGATCCCCTAACAGACGTCTCCTTCGAATCGTAGACCGTTGCACTACTTTTTCCTATGAATCCAAGGCATAGAGGTATTCTGGCGGTGGGTCACGGTCCGACCCTGTGGCGGGGCATGGCCGTGCGGGTCCACGCCCCGCCACACCAAAACCCGCACAACCCGCACCAGGAGCACCCGCATGAGCAACCTCGTCGCCCACGCCCGCCGTGAACTCCGCCTCGTCGGCGAAGACCGAGACGTCATCGACGGCCTCTGCCGAGTCGTCCAAGCCTTCGCCGACATGGGACACAGTGGCGCCAGCGCCCACTACGCCGCCCTCTACCTCGACAAACTGCTCCGGTACCAGCCGCTGTCCGAACTCACCGACAACCCGGGCGAGTGGATCGACCGGCACGCCGACGGCACCACGCCCACCCCGCTGTGGCAGTCCGCCCGGAACCCGGAAGCGTTCTCCACCGACGGCGGCAAGACGTACACGCTCCTCTCCGAGCAGCAGGCGGCGGGTGACATGGCCACCACACCCATTCACCACAGCAAGGCACTCCCCCGGATGACCGAGCCCTCCGAGGAGTCGTCGTGACCGAGCCCATGCCTCTCACCGCCGAGCAGTTCCTGCCGGTGGCCGTGGCCATGGCGCGGCGCGAGCAGCAGCAGAAGGACGGCTTGACCCTGATCCTGGCGCCCCTGCCCAACTGTCCGGCCTGTGCTCGGTCTGCCGTAGAAGTCCACGCGAGCGAGACGAGGTTCCCCGACGACACTCTGAGCCTCCTGTTCCGGCCGTGCGGGCATCGCTTCACCGTTGCAGCCGACATGGGCTATGAGGTCGCACGGCTGGCCGAAGAGATCGCTACCAGAGAGGAAAGAGAAGGGGGCGACCTGCTGGCCGAGTACATCCCCCCGGCAGGCGAGAAGGTGTCCATCGGTCAGCCGGAGCCGCCCGTGTTCGTGATCGCCCTCCACTCCGACGACGGCACGCTGATCGTCGGTATCCGCCCGGACGGCAGCATCCAGCAGGGCCCCAACTACCAGCCCGATGCGGCGGCAGCCGAGTTCTGGGACGCCGTCACCCGCGCCGCACACAGCGCCGCGCCATGGACGGAGCAGGCCAGTGGTTGACCTGCACGCCTGGCTCCTGGAAGAGATCGGCAAGCGGGAGCAGATCGCTCAGGACCACCAGCAGCCGTCCCCCATCTGGGAGTACGACGACCTCGCCCGCGAAGTCCGAGACGCTGTCAACAGCGGAACCGTCGCGTTCGTCCCCCGCCGTGGAACAGGCGAGCACATCGCCCTCAACGACCCTTCCGTCGTCCTCCGCCGCTGCGCCGCCGACCGGAAACTGATCGCCGACATCACCGCTGAACGGCACCTTGTCGTTGAGGACTGTTGGTACACCTGCGCGGCGGCCACCGAAGAGCGCGACAACGGCGAGACCTGTGACGACGAACGGCGTGGCAATCCCTGCGACTGCGGCCGAGACACCCGTGTCGAACGGCGTCTCCGCATCATCGCCGAAGGGTACGGCTGGACGGAGAGCAGCGATGGCTGACCTGGATGTCTTCGGCTGGGCCGCCGACGAGACAGGCTGCGGCTACTACCGAATAGCCCTCCCGATGCAGGGCCTCGCCGGGCTCGGCTACCGAGTGGCGCACAGCATGAAGATGCCGTCCGAGGCTCGCGACAACCCGGACACGGTCATCGTCGGCCAGCGGGTGTGCAAGCCCGAGCCGTCCAAGCTGTGGCAGATGCTCGCCGCCCAGGGCCGCAAGTTGGTGTTCGAGGTCGACGACGACCTGTGGAACGTGGACGCCAGCAGCCCCGTCGCCCACGAGTACTTCGCCCGCCCGGAGATCCGTGCCAACCTCCAGCGGAACATCGAGGTGGCGACCGCCGTCACCGTCACCACCGAGCCCCTAGCCGAGCGCATCGCCCAGTGGAACCCGAACGTGCACATCGTGTCCAACGCCGTACCCGACTGGCTCCTCGACCACCAGCCGCAGCAGCGCGACGACGGGGTCCTCACCATCGGCTGGGGCGGATCAGCCACCCACGCCATGGACTTCGACCAGGCAGCCGACCAGCTCCGCCGATTCCTCGCCCGCAACCCGAGCACCGAGTTCCACTGCATCGGCAACGACTACGGCACATGGATGCGCATCCCCGCCGACCGGGCCCGGTTCACGCCCTGGGTTCCCGGCGTCGAGGACTTCCTGCGCACCATCGACTACCACATCGGCATCGCCCCACTGAGGCCGCACCTGTTCAACCAGTCGAAGTCCACTCTGAAAGCGATCGAGTGCGGGGCTCTCGGTATCCCCATCGTCGCCTCCGCTGTCCGCCCCTACGAGGACTACGTCTGGGACGGCACAACCGGATACCTCGTCCGCCGCGATCACGAATGGGCTGCCTGCCTGCGAGCTCTCGCCTATGAGCCCGACATGCGACGCGAGATGGGCATGGCAGCCCGCGAGCAAGCCCGGCAGCACACCATCACCCAGACCGCACCGCTATGGGAGAAGGCGATCCTCGGATGACCAAGCACGTACTCCTCACCGGGGCCGGAGGGTTCGTCGGCTCCCACGTCCTCCGCCACCTCATGGCCAACACCGACTGGACCGTCGCCTGCCCGGTGACCTTCCGGCACAAGGGCGTGCCGAAGCGGATCGCCTCCGCGCTGGAGACCAACCCGGAATGGTGGGAGAGGGTCGACGTCGTCTACTGCGACCTGTCCGCACCCATCGACCCCGTGACCGCGACCCGCTTCGGGCGGGTCGACTACCTGCTGAATGTCGCGTCCGAGTCGCACGTCGACCGCAGCATCGAGGCCCCGGGTCCGTTCGTGCGGAACAACGTCGAGCTCATGACGAACGTGCTCGACTACGCCCGGCAGGCGCAGCCCGAGGTGGTTCTCCAGATGTCGACGGACGAGGTGTACGGCCCGGCCCCTGACGGCTACGAGCATCGCGAGTGGGACCCCGTGCTGCCGTCGAACCCGTACAGCGCGAGCAAGGCGGCGCAGGAAGCCGTTTGTTTCACCTACTGGCGGACGTTCGGTGTGCCCGTGGTCATCTCTAACACGATGAACATCATCGGCGAGCAGCAGGACCCCGAGAAGTTCGTACCCAAGACCATGCGAGCCCTCCTCCGTGGCGAGCCAGCCACAGTGCACGTCTCCCCCAAAGGGCGCCCCGGTAGCCGCTTCTACCTGCACGCCAGGAACCTCGCCGACGCGTGGCTGTGGCTCCTCCGTAATCACACCCCGCAGATGTACGGGCAGCACGACCGGCCGTCCCGCTTCCACATCGTCGGTGAGCGGGAAGTCGACAACATCAAGATGGTCCATCTCCTCGCCCGCTTCATGGGCATCGAGGATCCGAAGCTCGACCTGGTGGATTTCCACTCGAGCCGGCCGGGCCACGATCTTCGATACGGGCTGGACGGCAGCAAGCTGGCCGAGGCCGGCTGGACCGCGCCGCTTCCCCTGGAGGATTCGCTGCGGCGGACGGTGGAGTGGACGCTGGGGCATCCCGAGTGGCTCGGGCTCACTGCGGCGGAGGTGGCGGCGTGAGGTTCACCATCGCGCACGAGCGCCAGTTCGCTGATGCCGCCCCGTTCCCGCATCTGGTGGTCGACGGTTTGTGGGACGTGGGGCTGCTGCGGGCGGCGGCTGCCGAGTTCCCTCCCGGGGACGATCCGCGGTGGATCACCTACCCGGATCCGAAGGAGTACGGCAAGCGCTCCGGGGATGCTCGCTTGTGGGGCCCGGCGACCCGGTCCTTCTTCGACCTGGCGCGCAGCGAGGAGACCTGCGGAACGCTGGACGCCCTGACGGGTATCGGCCCGCTGACGGCGGACGATGTGGGTGGTGGGATGCACATGACCGGGCCGGGCGGTCGGCTCGCGCTCCATCGGGACTTCAACGTGCACCCCACGTTGCCGCTGGAGCGGCGCCTGAACATGCTCGTCTTCCTCAACGACGGGTGGGATGCCGACTGGGGCGGGGTGCTGTACTTGGGCGCCCGGCGTGAGGTTGAGGTGCTGCCGCTGTTCAACCGCACCGTCATCTTCGCCTGTGGCCTGGAGTCGTGGCATGGGCATCCGGAGCCGATCGTCGGCGAGCACTGGCGTCGTTCGCTGGCTGTCTACTATTACGCGCCGCTGCGGGCCGAGACGGCGGATCCTCACACGACCATCTGGAGTGCCGCGTGAACCGACCCTTCCGCGTCGCGGTCGTCCCCACGCGGGACCGGCACGCCATGCTCGCCGACTGCGTGGATTCGGTCGTCGGCCAGGTCGACGCCGTCTACATTATCGACAATGGCAGCGTTCCCTCGATCGACCCCGACCAGTGGGCGCAGGACAGCGGGGCGTTCGTGGGGTCCGCTCAGGTGGATCTCGACCCTCCGAACATCTCGACGCTGTGGAATTGCGGCATCCGTCTTGCAGAGCACGCCGCAGTGGTGATGGCGGGCGCTGGCGAGTGGGATATCGCCGTGCTCAACTCGGACGTGGTCGTGCCGCCCGACTGGGTGGATGGGTTGTCGTCGGCGATGCGATCCACCTCGGCGCTGCTCGCCTACCCGGACCAGCACGGCGGTGCTGAGCAGATCCTCCACACCCGGGCTGAGCCGGTCGATCTGCGGCAGCGGATCACGGGCTACGCGTACATGCTGCGTGGCGACGCAGGGCTGAGGCTGGATGAGTCGATGGCCTGGTGGTACAGCGACGACGACCTCGACTGGACGGCCCGTGAGCAAGGCGGCGCGCTCCTCGTGCCCGGCCTGGCCGTGGAGCATCGCTGCCCGAACGGATCCATGCAGGAACGCCTCGAGCTTGCCGAGCAGGCTGCGCGGGATCGGGAGACGTTCGTCGCCAAGTGGGGGAGGGCTCCGCACTGATGCATCCTGAAGCACGTGACGGGCTGGCCCGCATGCTCAAGGACTCCGGCCTCGCCCTGGGCGCCCCGTGGCGGGTGCTGGACCTGGGCGGCCGGGACATCAACGGCAGCATCCGTGATCTGCTCCCCCACGCCACGTGGGCCGGCTGCGATGTCGAGCCGGGATCCGGGGTGGATCTGGTGCACGACGCGACGCAGCCGTGGCCGATCGGCTGGGACCGCTACGACATCGTGGTCTGTACCGAGGTTCTGGAGCACGTGCAGCTGTGGCGGTGCATCCTCCGAACGGCGTCGGAGGCGCTGCGCCCGTCCGGCCCGCAGGCCCTGTTCGTCACCTGCGCCTCGGACGGCAGGTACCCGCATGGGGCGTCTGGTGCCCCGTCTCCGGCACCCGGGGAGTGGTACCGCAACGTGTCCCCGCAGCCGCTCCAAGAGGAGCTGGAGCATCTGTTCCGGCAGGCGACGGTCACCTACAACCCGCGTCCGGGTGACGCCTACGCGTGGGCGCAAGGAGTGAAGTGAAGCGATGAGCGGCATCACAGTGGTGATTCCCACCCATCCGGCGCGGGTGCGGAACGGCATGACGAAGCGGGCCATCGGCTCTGTGCTGGGCCAGACCTTGCCCACCGAGTCCATCGTCGTTGAGCACGACCTCGCCCGGGCTGGCGCGCCTACTACCCGGGACCGCGGGCTGCGGAAGGTCACTACGCCATGGACGGCGTTCCTCGACAGCGACGACCAGCTCAAGCCGGTGCACCTGGAGCGGTTGATGGAGTGCGCCATCGAGACGGGCGCTGACTATTGCTACGCCTGGTATGAGGCCGTGGGGTTCGGCGCCGATCCGCTCCCCCACTTCGGCCGCCGCTTCGATCCGGAGCGGCCGACGCAGACGACGATCACGATCCTGGTGCGCACCGAACTCGCCCAGGCCGTGGGGTTCCGCCAGCCGCCCGAAGGCGCCCTCATCAATGGCGAGCGCTATGGCGAGGACTTCCAGTTCACCGTGGAGTGCGTCAAGGCGGGCGCCCGCATCGAGCACCTGCCCGAGCGCACCTGGTTGTGGAACCTGCACGGCGCCAACACCTCCGGGCGGGCCGACCGCGGCGACGCCCGCACACGATAGGAGCAGCACATGGCCGGTCAGATCAGCATGGAAGCAGCGCTTGCCGCGTGCCGGGAGCGCATGGGCGAGCTCGTCTATGAGTCGGTGCTGCTGCGCACGAAGGTCAAGGAGCTCGAGGCCGAACTGGAGCAGTTGCGCCCGCAGGCGTCGGCCGGGCCCGAGACGATCCCTCCCCCTCCCGGGCCGGTCGACCGATCGGGGCTAGGGGCGGCGGAGTAGGCCGATGAGATAGGACAAGGCGATGATGCCGACCTCGACAACCAGGATCGTCTCGAAGAGGGACACGGCTCCTCCGTTCAGATGGATTCGTTGACGGTGGTGAACGCGGTCGCGGTGACGCTGACGACCCCCGGCAGGCTGGCCAGATAGTCCTTGACGGCTGCGGCCAGGTCCCCATCGGGGACCTCGACCTGCTCGGTACTGAGCACCTTGACCTCGACCTGCGCTCCGAGGTCGCTTCCGTGTGCCTGCACTCTGATGTAGTCGGCGTTCATGATGGGTGCCCCTTTCAGGCGAGTCGGCGAATGTACATGTAGGAGTTGGCGAGGACGGTGACCGCGTCGGTGTCGGACACGGTTTGGGACCACTGCAAGGTGACACTCCCGGCGGTTCCGCCGATCGTGATGATGGATTCCTCGAGAATGGCGACGGCGCTGGCTTCGGATTGGTAGCTGCCGGTGGTGGAGTACTGGCGTCCTGCGAAGCGGCCTCGGGTGTTGGTGCCGCTGCCGAAGTCGGCGGCAGTGTCTCCGGAGCCGTGCATGAGTTTGAGGCCGGTGGATCCCGATGGCACATTCCAGGCGGTTCTGATGTCGGTACTGGTGGGGTCGGCTGTGGTGGCGAAGACCACGAACCTGATCAGGTAGATGCCGCCTGCGACGACCGTGGCTGTAAGGTGCGGGTCGTCGGCGACGGTGCTGACGCTGGTGCGTGCGGTGTCGGAAGGCTTGATGACGTAGCGTTCCTGGCCGGCGCCGGTCACAGCGAGATTACCTACGAGGGTGAGCGTTCCGGTGCCACTGCGAGACAAAGTGACATCGAGTGCTGCCGCACCTCCGGGGCCCCAACTGATGCCGCCGTCAGCGTTCACGAGCCATCTGCTGCTGGTGTCACCGCTGACTCTCGACGAGATCATGTTGCTGCTGGCCGACGACAGAACCGTTGAGAGGGGGGCGCTACTGCTGCTGCCGCCGATGTTGAGCTGATGCCCGCTAGTGAGGTCGAGGTCAGCGTCGAAAGTACTGGCCGAGTTGGGTATCTGTACCCAGCCGGCGGATGCTGGGCTGGAGCCGTTGTGGACGTAGGTGCGGGCGGTGTCGGTCTCCCTGATGGCCTTGCCGCTGTAGGGCGTGGACGGGCGGGTGGTGGAGGTGCATGCTTGGAAACCTGCCGCCAGGTCGATCTTGTCCCAGTTCTGGTTGAGATCCTGCTGGACGTTGACGAGCTCGGAGCCGTCGTTGAGAGGCTTGTACAGGCCGAGCCTGCTGGTAGACGGTTCAGGCACGGTCGGCCTCCTCGTTTTCACCGCTGCGGGCGTTCGCCCGGCGGGCGATCCCGGGGTCTATGGGCAGCCCGGCGCGGTCGGGTACCTGTTCGCCGCGCAGACGTCGACGGGTGCGGTCTACGTGCTGCGCCATAGCCGCCACGCGCTCCGGGTCTGCGCCGTGCTGCCGGATGACATCTAGCGGGTCCTTGCGGCCCTTGGGGGCCGAGATCCGCACCCGGTTGGCCTTGGTGTACTGGATGCGCAGCAGGTGCGCCTCACGGGCCTGCTCGACCGTCTCTGCCGTGTACAGGGTGGTGGGCACGAGGTCGCCTGCGTGCACTGTGCCCCGGGAGACGGGGGCTGGTGACATCAGCCCAGCCGCTGCTACCGGATCGTCGTCTGCGCTGAGCCTGTCGTCCGGGTGTGGGGCATGCGGCTCGTGCAGCACAACGTCGAGCAACGTGTCCGCGTCGGCCAGGTCGATGCCGTACTCGGCGGCCCTCCACTCCAGAGTGTTCTTGGGGAAAACGTGGTGCCGCACATCCCCGGCCGCATTCTGGTAGGTGACGTGCCACAGGTCGCGCCCGGTGTCCTCCGTGACGCCAGTGACCGTGTACTCGATAGGGGCCATCATGACGTCCTAAACACCCAGAAGTTGAGGTCCCAGTTGCCGGATCCGGCCGGGCTGATGTCGACGCTGAAACTGCTGGCGGATTCGGCTGTGATCCCGAATGTGTGGAGCACGTTGTCGTACACGGTGACGATGGGCCGCATGAAGCTGTCCATGGTTGGCCCGTAGCTGACGGCGATTCCCGTCCCCGCATTGATCACGATGTGGCCGGTGAACAAGCCCTCGTTGGAGTCGACCGCGTCGAAATCCTTCCAGCGCCCGTAGTGGCGAGTAATGCCATCAGACTGGAAGCGCATCCAGTTGGCACTGCTGCCGCCATCTGTCCAGCCCACGTCGGCGTTGGTGCTGGTGATACGAGTGAAGCCACCCCGAGTACTCTGGTCATCCGCTCGGATGATTTCAAAAATGCTGATGCTGTCGGTGAGGAATAGGCGCGGGGATACGGTGACGCCGCCATCGTCGGACTGGCCGCCGTTGATGCCGAGCGTTGGATACGTGTCGAAGCCGACGGCGTTGATGAACGCGTAGTCGCTGCCGACCGTGGGATAGAAACGGATTTCCGGGAGGTAGGTGGCGGTCGGGTTGATCTCGATGCGGCGGCCCGTGGTGCCCGAGAGGAGCTGCCCAACGATGCTGACGTTACCGGTGGCCGCTTCGGCGTACAGCGTGCGGGTGCCACCCGCGTTGTACACCTCGATGCCGTCGCCGCTGATGCGGGTTCGTGCCCCAGTGTCTGCGGTTTTGATCTCTCCGGCCATCACCCAGGACGCCGTGATGGTGCCAGCCGTGACCTTCGAGACGGTGAGGTCGGAGATGTGGGCGTCGTCGATCAACAGTGCGGTTGCGGTGGCCGCATCACTGGGCCCCGACTTGTTGCCAGTGATGTCGACCGCGACCACGCGCACGTAGCGGGCCGAGGTTTCCTCTACCGGCACCGTGACCACGACCGGGATGCCAGCCTGGATCATGCCCGCCGTGGCCGACGCCTTCCCCTTGAGGGTCGTCTCGGACGGGGTGAAGGTGGGCTCGTAGTCGACATGGATCTCAAGGTGGTGCAGGTCGCTCTCGAGGTTGAACGTGCCGCCGGAGCTCTTGCCCAACGTGTGGGTGACCTGCACGGCGATCCGGCTCGCAGCCACCGTCGGGGCAGCCGGAGTCGACGGCGGAATGTTGTCCTCGGACGCCACGAACGTCGTCACGGGGCTCCATGCCCCGACGTTGCCCGCCTTGTCGACGGCCCGAATCTGCACGTCGTAGCCCACACCCGGCGACAGATCCTGCAACTGTGCTGTGGACTCGCCCCAGGCGACGAACATGGTCTGCCAGTCCCCGTCCGGAGCCGCGAATGGCTGCGCCCACGTCTGAAGATCCATCCAGCGCACCTGCGAGACCTGCGACCAGGTCGCCGGGTAGATCATGTCGGTGTCGATCGCCCAGCGGATCTCGAAATGGTCTCCATCGAGGACAGTGCTGCCATCCACGTTGTTTGGCGCGTTCCACGAGAGGATGACCCGGGCCCGGGTGAAACCGCGGCCGTCCAGGTAGGCGGAGCCGACGAACGGCTCCACGAACGTAGGGATCCCCGGCACGCTCGTGTCCGAGTTTGGCCGCGACCCCACCGGCTCCGTGCCGGCCGAAGTGAGCGCCCGCCCAAACTCGCCGACCGTAATCCGCACATCGGACTGGGACTCGAACTGGACGTGATCGGTGAGGTCCCACCAGGTGCCGTCTCCGGCCCGGTAGGCGACCGTGTATCCGGCGGTAACCGGCCACTGGGTTTCGGCGACCCGCAGCTTGATGGGATTGATGCGCCCCCCACGGAACGTCACCTCGTTCGCGGTGTCGACGAGGCCCTGGTCGGGGTCATACACCCACACGTAGTCGCCAACCTGGAATGAGCCGTGCACGTCGTAATCGCTGGTGGACAGCTCGAGGGAGTCGCGGGTGCCCGTGTACTGGTTGAGAGCTACCGCAGCCCTGGTGTCGGCATTGCCAGTACTGGTGTCGGACTCGGAGACCAGCCGTGTGAGCCGGACAGCGTTGCCGTGCAGGTCTCTGTACGAGGTGCCTGGGGTGATGTCCGCGGTGCCTGTGGCGATGCTCTCGCCGTTCCCCTCGGCCAGCAGCACCACTCGCGTGGAGTAGTCCTCTACATCCCTGCTGACGCCGGTGGTGCCGGGGAGGGCACGCAGGTGCATGTCCTCCCCGGCACCCCGCTTGACGATGACGCACACCGGATCGGTGACGTATAGGTCCGCCTCGGGGCCAGCATCTATGGTGCCGTTGCCGTTGACGCGCCAGCCGACGGGCACGCTGGTGGTGGACATGGTGTCGCACACGTAGGTGATCGCCTTGCGGGGTGTCTCATAGATGTGGCGGCCCGAGTAGAACCCTGCGACGGGGTAGAGGGTGCCTGGGGTGACGGCGCCGGAAGCGGGCAGCAGCGTGGTGACGGCGGTGGCGAAAGTAGCGCTGGCGGGTTCGACGGCGTTCTCGTAGACGCTGCCTTTGTCGTCTTCATCGCCGAGCCAGAAGGCCATGCCGACGCCACCGATTTTGGTGGCGTCCTCGATGCGTTTGGTGCGGCGGTCGTCGTCAACACGACGGGAGCGGACGACGCCAACGTAGCGGGCCGCGGTGAGGAGTCCGTCACCGTAACCCGCTGGGTCGATCCGGCCGGGGATGATGGCGATGTGCCCGAAGTAGTCGATGGCGTCAAGAGTCTCGCGGGGTGTGGACGACGACAGCTCGATCTCGAACGAGCCGAGGGCTTCGAGGATCTCCGTTACGGCCATTCGGTCACCGCCTCACCGCGTAGACCGCTTCGGGCATGCTGGCGATGTACTGATTCCGCAGGTCCGTCGCCGTGTCCCCTGAGACAGCACTGCCTCCTCCTGCCGCGACACCGATCCAGAAATCCAGCGATGTGGCGCTCGACTTCACCAGCCCGCCGTTGGCGTGGACGGTGAACGTGCGCGCCGAGCCGCAGGCGAACCGGTTGCCGTCGGCGTCGTTACCGGACGCAGTGACGTAGCCGGTGCCACTAGTGCTGGACTCCAGGGTGCGCAGGTAGGCGCCGAGGGTCGTCGATGTGCCGGTCTGAAGGTAGCCCTCGACGAACCTACTGCCGCGGCGGAGGGCCAGGTCGAGTGTTGCCCGGCCCGGGGAGAGGCTCTTGGTGAGGCGCAGGATGACGTGCTCGGGGTCGTTGCGCAGAAGCGTGGCCCCATCCCACGAGGTGATACTGGCTCCCGAACCGGCGACGCTGATGTTCCACTCCTTGCTGCGCCAGGCGCCACCTGTGTACGTCTGCACATCCAGCGTGCCCGAGGCGCCCGGTGTGACGTTAACGAGCCCGTTGGTCAGGGCCCAGCCGGCCGGGCCGAGGCTCTGGTCGGTGCCGCACAGCTCGGTACCCGACGAGGTGAGGCGTACCCGGCCGTTGAGGTAGTTGGTGGGGGTGCAGCCCCAACGTGGGGAGACGCCTGTGGGTACGCCACGGTAGACGGTGATGGTGCCGTCTGCGCCGGCGCGGGTCATGCTGGTCGGGTTGCTGCTGCCGGTGTAGTAGCTGTAGTGGCCGATGGGTGGTGCATGCCAACGCTCCCCCGTGAGCGAGAAGTCGTTGGCCCGGACGATGCCGGTGAGGCGCGACTGGAGATCGACCTCGGCATCCGACCCCAGCCGTGTGGCCTGGATCTTCCAGTCGGAGGTGACGATGTCGGTGCGCCACTCCGTGTAGTCCGCGCTGACCGAGGTGACGGTCACGTAGCAGTTGCGTTCGGGTTTGTCAGTCCATGTTGCAGGTACGACGGCGCCTTCGACGAGGGCGCACAGGTTGTCGTGCCGCCACACCAGGTCGGCCCGTGTGAGGGGCGGGCTGGATTCTTGGCCTTCGAGGTCGATGGTGCGGTTGTCGCTGCTGGACTCGCCAGCCTTGAACGTCTCCCGGAGGAGGAGGCGGCCGATGCGGAGGTCTCCGTAGTCGCCTTGGGGCATTAGCGTCGCCTCTCCTTGTCGCGCTTGCGGAGTGCTTCGCTGATCTCGGCGGCGAGGGCGTCGGCGACCTTCCGACGTTCGGCTGGGGAGGCCATGTCGAAGCTGCCGTTGACGTTGACGGTGAGGTTTTGGATGTTGGTCATGGCTGCGGCTTGCTGCCAGGATGCGGGCAGTGCGGCTGGGGTGACGAGCCGCATCGTGCCCGGGGTGGTGATCAGGCTCTTGCGGGAGGCGAGGCCTTGGTTGAAGCCGTCGGCGGTGTGCTGGCCGAGCTTGGCCATGACGCGCGACGGGGACCGGATGCCGAGGGCGGATTTGATGGCCCGCTCCATGCTCTTGGCGATGGTCATCATCTGAGCTTCGATGGCCTTCTGCTTCTCCGTGAGCCCCTTGACCAGCCCATCGGCGGCTTTGATGCCGGCCCCGTACATGCTGTCAGCGACGGTGGTCCCGGCTTTGTCGGCGGAGGAGACGAGCTGTGCCTGCAACGCGTTGATCTGTTTGATCTGCTCTGGTGTGGCGGTTAGGAGGGATTGGGCGGTGGCCATGCCGCCGCCGGTGACTCCGGCTGCGGCGATGTCGGAGATGGCGGTAGCGTTGAGGCCGCGCTTCTTCAGCTCTTCCAGTTGCTTGGAGAACTCGGTGGTGCGGCCGGTGTCGGACTTGAGCTGGTTGATGAGCGCCTGCGGGTTGGTGCCGTACTTGCCGATTTTGGTGATGTTCGCGAAGCCGATCAGGTTGGACTTGACCGACGCCTTGAGGTTGTCGAACTGGCCCTTGAGGTCGTTGAGCTTGTCCTTCGCCGAGTCGAGCGCCTTTGCGTTGGCCTCGGCTGAGTCGCGCAGCTTGAACAGCGACGACGCCGAGCGGGTCAACTGGTTCAGGAGCCGTGTTTCAGTCGCCCCCGAGAACGATCCCTTGATCTTCGTTTGGAGGCTGTACAGCGACGAGATCAACGCCGACTCGTCCGCGGGCTTCGCGAGCATGCCCCGGATCTCCGGGTTCACCCGGCCCGCGATCGTCGACATGTTGCCGAGGGTCACGTCCCCGCGCAGCGACGACCTGGCCTCAGCCTGCTTCCGCGCGGCCTCCTTCTGCTTCTCCGTCAGGCCGCCCTTCGCGAAGCGAGGCAGACGCCCAGAGTTGACCGCATCCATGAACCTGACGCCGTACTTAGCGACCGCCGCGGCCTTCATCACGTACTCGGTGTTGCTGATACGACCCACCGCACCGCTGGGGAACAGGCTCAGGATGCTGTCGGACGTGCCTGTGCCGGGCCCAGTGACGTATCCGCCGTCCGGGTACATCTGCACGTCACCGCCGCTGGCGTAGCTGCGCACTCGGCCGCCTCGGGCATACGGCAGCTGTCGCACACCGCTGCCGGGTTTGCCTACCGAGTAGTAGCGGGTGGTGACGCTGATCGTGACGTTCTTCGACTGCAACGCGTCGCGGGCCCGCTGGACGGCGGCGATGTTGGCCGCGGCCGAGCCGGTGCTTGCGGTGACCTTGAACGAGCCGTTCGGCAGGTGGGTGACCTTGAAGCCGATGTTCTCCAGCGCCTGAATGGCCGACGCGCTCAGCGTTTTGACGGTGACGCTCTTGCTGCCCGGCGTGGCTTTGATCTTGGCGATGACCGCGTTCAGGCCAGCGATCGCGTCCTCACGCCGCATCTCGATCTTCGTGGACTTCTTGTCCGGGATCTTCAGGATCTGGGAGGCGAGCTTGTTGGCCTCGCTGCTGCTCAGGCCCATCTGCATGGCGTACTCGACAAGCTTCTGGCGACCCCGAGAGTAAATGCCGTTGACCTGCTCCCAACTCGACCCCGACTCGCGTGCCTTCGTGGCGGCGTCATCCGTCTTGGTCGCCAGGTCTTGCAGCGCGGTGGACGCGTCCCTCGCCTTCTGGCTGTTCAGGTCCAGCTCGCCGTGCACCATACGCAGGGAGTTCGCGTTGGTCTTTGCCGCCGCCGCAGCGTCGTCGATCGCCTGCTCAAAGCCGATCATGCCGCCCAGGCTGCCGCGGTTGGCCTCGTTCAACGCGACGATCGACTGTCTGAGCCCGTCTGTCGACCGCTTCTGCTCGTCGAGCTTGGCCTTCGTCGACATGGCCTGCTGCCCGAAGAGTCCCATGCCCTGGGCGGCCAACTGCTGGTCGGCTTTCAGTGCGGCGACGCTGGCCTTGTACTCCGGGAACAGTTTGTTGATCTCTTTGGTGCTGTACCCGGCATCCGACATAGCCTTCTTGATCCGGTCGAAACCGGATGCGGCCTGCTCAGCGTTGCCAGAGCTGACCATCTGGGCCATGGACTTGTCGAGCGATTCGAAGTCCTCCTGGAGCGCCTTGAGGGACTTCCCGCCCATGACCAGGTCATCGACCTTGCCCGACACCCAGTGAGCCACATCGTCCAGCACCGGCACCTTGAAGCCGAGCACGTTCTTCTTCGACGCCTCGGTGGCCTTGTCAAGCTCCTTGACTTTGGCGATCAGGCCATCCATGTTGCCGAACGTCTTCTGCAACTCGCCCGTGAACTGGCCCGAGGTGGCCAAATTCTTCAAACTGGTGGTGAGCTTGTCCACGTCCGGGGGTGCGCCGCGAGCCTTCTCCGCCAGCTTGGAAATGCCGAGGGCCACTCCGCCGAGGATGCCAAGGCCGACAGCTGCCTTTTGCAGCTTCGACATCTGCTGCCAGGCACCGGTGACAGCTCCCGTGAACCCCCCCGCCCACGTGGCGGCAAAGAAGGTGCCGATACGCCTGACCGCCGTGGCTGTGAAGACAGAGGTGACCCCAGCCATGCCCAGCTTCAGTAGCCTGAGTCCGGCATAGAGCTGCAAGAAGGTTCCTAGAGCGCCAGTCGGCACCGCATTGATCAGCTTCGCCAGACCGTTCGCCACGGTCAGCAGCGTGACACCAAGATCTCCCCCGGCATCTGCCAGGTGCAGGGCAGCCCTCGCCAGATTTCCCAGCGTCTCAGAGACCAGAGGCCCCATGTCCCGGGCCTTGTCTATGAACCGATCGAAGCCGCCGCCCGCAGCGAAACTGGCCAGCTTCTCCCCCAGGTGAACGATGCCGTCCAGCATGAACCGCAGCGACTTCTGCGCGAAGTTGTCCACCTTCACCATGAACGCGTCGAAGCCCGGCGACGCCACCCCGCCCGCGATCAGGGTCACGAACCGGTCCAGCTCAGTCGACGCGGTCTTCACCAGCGGACTCATCTTCGGCAGCAGCGCCTGAAACAGTTGGAGCGAGTGCGTGACCGGCTTCATCGTGTCGTCAGCCAAGCTGTCCGACCACGCCTTATAGGAGTCCTTCAGCGACACGAACGCCGCAGTGGCTTCCCTTGTGGCCTGCGGCATCTTCGACAGAGTCCGCTGGTACTCGCTCTCGGCCTTCGCCGCCTCCTGCGAGGACTTCCCCGACTTCTCGACCGCGTCCTTGTACTTGCTCTGAGCTTTGACCGCGTCGGACATCTTGGAGATCTGCGGGATCACCGCTGCCCCGAACGCGGCCAGGGAGGTACCCGCGGCGGCAATCCCCGCGCCAGCAACAGCGGCAGCGGGCCCGACCGCCCCGAGTGCCCCGATGACACCCAAGATGGCAGCCTCGGCCTTCTCGGTGCGTGCATCAACCTGCACGTGGCCGGAGGCGATGAGGAACGACATTGAGGGCTACACCTCCACTCTCTCTATGAGGCCGGGCACGATCAGGTTCATGGCGTCGACGTCCACCTGCTGTGGCTCGTCGGGGCTGCTGGATCCGGTGCGTGCGGGCTGCTGCTCCTTCTGCTGTTCTGCGGCCATCGCGGCGGCCATGGCACCGTCGTAGGCGGGGGTTCGGTTGGCCAGGGCGAGAAACCGTTTGGCGCCCACGACCTGGGTGCTGAGGTCGATGCGGTAGATGGCGAGGAAGTCGGCGTCGAGATCCTCCTCGTGGTCGACGATCCAGCTGTGGTCGCGGACGTTGGCTACGAAGAGGGCGAAGCTTTTCCCGCCGCTTCCTGGTCGCTTTCCATGTGCTTGAAGAACAGGCCGTTCGTCAGCTTCACGATCTGATCGAAGTTGTCCTGGGTAATGGCCTGCCGCTCGTACAGCTCCAGGAGCCGCACGTATTGGGGCTTGCCGAGGAGGAGTTCCATCAGGCTCATGGCCGCGAAGACGGCCCCTTCCTGGCGGATGCTGTTCATGGCGAGGAACACGAGCCGCTCGTTGATCACCTTGGGGACGGTGAACTCTTCCCCGTCGATGATGAACAGCGGCTCGCGGGCCTCTTCGACGGGCCTCTCCTTCGAGGTGGTGATCTCGAGGATGCCGGTCTGGGGCTCTTCCGCGACCGGAGCGGTGCGGGTTCGGGGCGCTCTGGTGGTCATGGCGGATCCTTACGAGGTGGCGTCGACAAGCTTGAACGGGGCGATCGAGGAGGTCACGAAGAAGCCGCTCCACTTCACGGTGAACAGCGTCTGGGAATCCTTCTTGTAGGTGCTCTCGACCTTGTCGTTGGACAAGCACTTGCGGATGATGAAACGGCGCCGCAACTGGTTGGGGCCGTAACCGTCGAGAAGGACCGCCCGGTACGTGGGCTGGGTCGCCGAGCTGGCATAGATCGGCTCGAAGCTCTTGAAGCCCGAGCCACTGGCCGCGGTGCCGTCGTTGAGGATGTATCGCAAGTTCTCGAGCGTCGGCTCAGCCAGGTTGGTCTCGATCGTGAACAACCTCTTGGTCAGCCGGGCGCCGGCCACGTCGACGATCTGGTCGACCTCGAGGTCGGTGTAGGTCTGGTCGACGGTGAGCTTGCAGCCGTCCTGGGTGCCGCCGAGGTCGGTCCACGCCGAGGCTGCGGGGGCGTCGTTGACGGCGGTGTCGGTGGGCTCGGTGGCGCCGAAGTCGGCGAGGTAGAGAGTCGCCGGTCCCATGATCAGGTTGGTGGTGGTGACGCTCATCGGTCAGCCTCCTTGGCCTTCGCCGGGGTGGGGGTCTTGGCCGGTGCGGCGGCAGGAGTGGAGTCGGACGGGCGCGAGACGAGGAGGCCCTGGCGCTCCAGGTCCAGGTACTCGGCGTCATCCACCTCGACGTCGACGTGGGGCTGGATGGTGGTGCGGACGGTTCGCATGGCGGCTCCTAGAGGCTGATCCAGTGCAGGGCGAGGTCGGCCGTGTAGCGGGCGTAGGACGAGTCGTCGCCAGGCAATCGACGGGGCTCCGTCAGGAAGTGGGCGGTCATGACGCGGGCCTGCGGATAGCCCGGCAGGAGGGTGAGGGTGCGCTGCATGCGCGCCTCGTCGTATGTCGCGGCCACCGCCAGCTCAGCCAGTGAGGCGGCCTTCCCCCACGGGGGCTTTCCCGAGTTCGGGTTGACGGCGTAGAAGTCCAGTTGCACCACGGGCTCCCGGAGTGCGTAGTGCAACTGGGGCGAGCCGCCGACCGCTGGGCACACCTGCACGAAGCCGTTCGCCTCCCACGTGGACACGTCCGTGGGCAGGGTGGTGGCGACCTGTCCCGGCTCCATGCCCTCGGCACCCTGTAGCCAGGCCACAGCTACGAGCTCTGTGTTCGCGCGCTGGGTGACGGTCATCAGCGACCACCCCGCCGCCGGTAGAGGGCCGGCCGTAGGAACGGCTGTGCCGGGGTGCCGGGGTGGTTGACCTTTGCCACGGGGTGGCGTGCGCCGGGCCAGTACAGGGCTTTGGCGTTCTTCGGGGTGATGATGTGCGGGGCGGAGCCGAATTCGACAGTCATCCAGTACGGCACGTCCCTCACCCCGACACGCAGCTCACCGCGGTTGACCTCGTGGTACAGGGACGCGCGGAGCCGGCCGGTCTTGACGGGGGCCAGGCGTTCGGCGTCGTTCTGGATTTCACGGCCGAGCTTGTGGAGGTAGCGGGTGACCTGGTTGCGCAGCCATCCGGGCCAGCCGTGGTTCACGACCACGCGGTAGTCGGCGCCCATCGCCCTGCACCTCCTCTACGTCGGCGGGCTGTGCTGCCCCTGCTGGCTGGCCGTTTACGGGCCACGGATGCCGTCGGGGCGGGTGTATGTCGGAGCTACGCGGCTCGTCCTGTGCGTTTCAGGTCCAGGCGCAGCGGCTGCGCCATGACCGGGTTGGCGTTGCGGGTGACGGACACGACGATGTAGATCTCGCCGCTCTGCTCGTCCCGGATCCGGTTCTCTTCGGTCACCGATGTGGCGGGCGACAGGCGGCAGACGTGAGTGCGGACGATGCGCGGCGTGCCCGTCACCGGCTCGAAGGCCTGCCGGGTGGCCTCCATCAGCGATGCCGGAATACCGGTGGCGAGAGGGGTTTCGGTGTCCTTCTCGTCGCCGAACTCGTCGGTGGTCGTGCCGCCGAGAACACTAACGGTGGTGGTGGCCATGTTCACGGGCTGTCCCCCATCGGCGTCCACTCCTGCCGATCGTCGGAGCCCTCAGCCAGGGGGTTCGCAGCCCAGCCGTAGCCGTCCTCGAATGGCGACCGGAGGTGCACGGTGCGGGACCGCATCCACGACACCCGCTGCAACGCCCACTTCGCCATCGGCGCCAACACCATCGCCTTCGCGTCCAGCGAGGCCACGACACCGTCCTGCTGCACCTGGCTCGAGTCGAGCCGGGTGCTCACGTCGTACTGGCCGACCAGCCACGCCGCCTGATAGGCGACCGCCTTGCCGAGCCAGTACACGTCCCTGGTGCGCATGCGCGGCGTGTCCGCGTAGATCCGGTTGGAGAACACCTCGACCGCGGCCTGCGCCTGGACAAGCTGGGCCCAGGTCACCGTCACACCCGTGGTGTCGATGACCTGCTGCGGCGTCGCCCAGGCGTCAACCATCGTCAGCCCTCGCCGCGCAGCACGTCACGTGGTGTCGTGGTATCTCCGGGGGCGTGGTCCACCGAAGAGGGCACGGTGTCGACGCTGTAGGTCAGCGTCAGCGACAGCCCGTCCGGGTGGTCTTCGGCGCCGTCGAAGCGGGGTTCGCCTCGGGGGTGCAGGCCGCGCTGGATCGCCTCGTTGGCGACGGCCGCACCATTGGCCGTGTGGCTTTCCGCCTCGTCGCGCCCAGGCCAAGTGGACTTGAGGACGACGAACTGCTTGACGTGCCGGGTTCCGTCGGCGCCGTCTGTGGATCGCTCGTCGACTTCGACGGCGGGCTCGCCGGCCTTGGCCGGGAACTCTGCCGCGCGGGCCTTCGACTCGGTCGCGGCGGTCTTCTTCGCTGCTGCCATGGCCCACCTCCTTCATCTGTCCCGCGCCGCCGGGCCGTGGGAGCGGCGCGGGAGATGGGGGTGGATTAGCCGACGAGGATGGAGGCGCCGGCGGGGTGGCCGTAGGCCCAGCCGCGGCGGGCGCGCATCTTGAGGAGCGACTCGTCGGTGAGAGCGGAGGTGCCGTCGCGGCCGTCGATGAACACGGACTCGGGGCCGCTGCGGATGCCGAGGAGCATCAGGTCGGTGGACACGAACGCCATGAGGGGGCGGCCGGTCGGGGAGGAGGTGGCAGTGGCGCTGGTGCGGGCGCCGAGGCTCCAGCTGATCGGCACGCCGAAGATGGTGTCGGGCGTTCCGGCGAGGCCCTCGATGAAGATGGGGCGCTGCTGGGTGTCGAGGACGCCACGCAGGGTCTTCTTGAAGCTGGGGTGTGCGATGGCGATCATCGTGGCGGGGTCGTAGTAGTCGCCCGACTCGACGAGTCCGATGGTGTTGGAGAAGTCGGCGTAGGTGGGGCCTGCGCTGCCGGAAACGGTGATGTTGCTGTCGGCGGTGTAGCCGATGGTGGCGTCGGTGGTGTGGAGCAGGTAGTACAGCGAGGTGAAGGGCACGCCGGTGCCGGGCGCTGCGGTGACGGCCAGGCTGGCGTTGTCGAGGATCTTGGCGTAGGAGATGCCCCAGTCGGACATCTTCACGGCGAGGGTGTCGGGGAGGGCATCGTTGATGTCCTCTTCGGCGATGCGGAGCACCTTGCCGAACTTCTTGGCGGTGAGGATGACGTCGTCGTTGAGGGAGGTGTCCTCGCCGTATGCGCTCCCCTTGTCGATGACCTCGACGCCCATGCCCGCGGAGCGGGGGGCGTGCCGGGTGTCGGACGACATGGGGATGCGGGAGGCGCGTGCCTCGACCACGGAGGTCTGCGTGATGCGCTGGATGACCTTGGAGTCGTACTCTTCGGGGATCCAGGCTTCGAACGTGTTGCGTGCCACTGCTGCTCCTGCGGGCGCGTGATGGGGAAGCTTGTCGGCTCGGCCCCCATCACGGGCGACCTTCGCATTAAAGGGCAGTCACGGTTTCGATCACCGAAATCGTTGGCTACATCATCACTATATCTTCATTTGTCAAGTGCCGAGCACTCGTGCCGCGTGACGCTCCGCCGCCGACCGAGGCTTCTCATCCACCGGCTTCCGCTCCGCGCCCGTCGGCCGCACCTTCTTCTTCGCCGCCGGCTGCGCAAAGAACTCGGGGTACTGCGACTTGAGCGTGTCGATCTCCGCCTCGAGGCCCGACACTTCACCGTCGTCGTCCACGGACACGCCATCGGTGTCGATCAGCTTGTACAGGCGCTCGAACCGGTCCCGGATCTTGGCCGCGTCTCCCTCGGCGACCGCGAACGCCCCAGCCTCCGACAGTGCGGCACGTGCCGCGGCCCGCACCAGCGGCGAACGGAACTTCGCCTCGCCCTGCTCGCGTGCTTCGCGGAGCGCCTTCTCGTGCTCCGTCTCGTCGGCCCGCGTCTTCTCCTCCAACTCGCGGGCCCGGAGCCGGTTGCGCTTCGCGTCCTCGTTGGCCTTCTTGAGCGCGGCCTGAGTGCGTGTCCACTCGTCGCGCGACGGAGGCACGTAGTCGTCGTCGCCGGGCTTGGCCTCCGCCTTCTTGGCCTCCGGCTTGGGGCCCGGCTTCGGCTTGACCTCGGGGACCTCTTCGTCCTCCGGTTCCTCCTCGACCTCCGACTCGGGCTCGTCGTCAACTTCGACGTCGTTGCCCTCGGAGCCTCCGGCGATGTTGTACACGGGTCGCCCTGCCACGACACCTATGACGGTGCGCGGCGGCAGGCTGATCCCAGGCGCCTGGTCGACGATCTCGGCGAGGTCGGTGTGGTTGTTCACGGTGTCTCCCATCACGGGGTTGCGGGTTGCGGTGCGCCCATCACGGGCGCCCGGTGGGTACAGAACGGTTGGTGAAGCGGCCAGCAGCGATGGCGGTGGCCGCGTATGCCTCCACGGAACGGGGCAGGTTGGCGCCGCGGCGGAGGAGCTCAGCGGCAGCCCGGATGCGGGCCGCATTGGACTCGGTGGGCAGCGAGAAGCCGCGAGCGATACTGCGGCGGGCCTCACGGCGGAGCGCCTCCGGGAACGACGGCACGCCGGGCTCGGCCCACTCGTCCTTCCAGGCAACTACGCGGCAACGGCAGTGCGGATGGAGCGGAGGTGCGGGCAGCGGGTCGCCGTGGCCGCGCTGCCGCGGATCCCAGGACAGGCCGCCTGGGAAGTCGTCACTCACGTCCGCCACCAGTCCGGCGTAGGCGGCGCAGCGCACGCACGCGTCCCGCTCCGTGACCCAGAGTTTCTGCGCCCCGTTCGCACGAATCCCCGCCGTGAGCCCCTCGTTGAGGGCCCGGCCGACGACCCATGTGATGTGGGAGCGAACAGCGGAGAGTGCGCCGCGGGCGGTGCCGATGCCGGTGAGCACCTGGCCCCAGCGGCGCGCCACCGTGGGGCGGAGCATGGCGAGGGCCCGGTCGCGCCGCTCGGTGACGATGTCCCGCACGCGTGCGGCGGCGTCCCGCAGGGACCGGCCGGGCCGAGGCGGGGGTGTGCCCGGGTTGCGGCCGGTGGCGTCACGGACGAACGCGGTGTGCTGCTGGGCGCCGAGCAGTACAGCGTCCGTGAGCGTGTCGTCCAATGCGCGCTGGGCGCGGGGTCCGAGCGGGGCGAGTAGGCGCCGTATAGCGGCCCGCACAGCTGCGAGGATGCGCCGAAGCGCCGGGTCGCTGGTCGCGTCCCCGGTGGTGTCGCCGAATGCGGTGGTCCAGGCGGCGAGGGTGCGGCGGACCAGGGTGGTGAAGTCGTCGTCGAGGTTGCCGAGGACGCGCTGTGTGGCGCGGTCTTCGAGGCGGATGACCGCGTCGGTGTGCTCGCCCTGGATGAGCCGGGCGAGGCGCTCGTTGAGGTTGCGGCGGGCCATCAGGTCTTGGCCTCTATGCCGGCGAGAAGCTCAATGTCGGAGAGCGCTCCGGCGAGCAGCTGCTGCACCTGCTCGCTGGTGACCACGCCGAGGGCGGCTGCTGCACCCAACTTCTGGGCACTGTCGGCGACAGCGGCGAGGATGCCGACGCGTCGGGACAGTTCGGCGTCGTCGACGCCCTCGAGCCATTCGTCGACCTGCTCCGCGCGGTAGCCCGCCTCCATGAGGGCTTGCTTGCGCGGCACACCATTCTTGATCTTCTCGCCGACGGTCTGCCAGCCCTCCTGGGTGTCGACCGTCTCGGCCGGCACCCAGCGGACATCCACGACAGGTTCCTCAACACCGAGCTGGCGAAGGCTGAAGACGAACGCTTCGCGGTGCGTGCTGCCAAAGCTGAGCTGCCGGTTGCAGATCTTGCGGGTGAATCCCGCATCCTGGCCGCGCACGGACTGGCCGGACGGCTGCTCGCCGGACGGGTCGAACATCCAAGTGGGCGTGGTGGTGATCTGCGCCATTGCCCGCACGTTGAAGATGATCGGGTCGAGGAACACGCTCGGCTGTGCGGCGTCGAACTGGCCGACGGCCTTGAAGCCGCGGAGCAGCATCAGCTCGCCCGGTCCGGCTTTCAGGCTGGAGTCGTCGCCGGAGTCGGACGGGCCCTGGTCGCGGTCGTCCGGGGGGAAGTCGGCGTCGTCCCAGTCGCCGGGCTCCAGGTCGCCGGTGTCGGTGGTGGCCGCCTCGGTGAGGGCGTAGCGCTGGGGGAAGCCCTGGTAGTCGACAGTGCCCATGTGGGTGGACTGCAACTTGTTGATGGCGTTCTGCGGGCCGTAGGCGCCGAAGTGTTCGGGCACCCCGTAGGGGCGGTCGGTGCGGTAGTGGAAGACGGGGATCTCGCCCCAGTCGTGCTCGATGAGCCACGAATCGGGGTCGACCTCGCCCGTGTCCTCGTCTGGGCCAGCAAGCCAGTGCTCCCAGTCGGCTTCGTCTTTGCCGCTCGTGTTCTTCTTGGTGGTCCAGCGTTCGATGCGGTCCGGGTAGTACAGCTCGACTCGCCGGTAGCAGCCGTCAACCCAGCGTTTGATCGCGAATTCTTTGAGCCGCGGGTTCTCCTGCGAGTAGATGATCCGCACCGTCTGCGGCGAGTTGTAGAACATCTCGACGCGCAGCACGGTCCCTTTGTCGTCTTCGACGGGCAGGCAGATGAGGTAGGCGTCGCCGTACTCGCAGCCCCGACGGTGCAGGTCGGGGAGCTCCAATGCGAGGTTGTTGTCGTCCCAGAGTTTGGCGATGAGGGTGTTGACGGCGTTGTCGGGGCTGGTGATGGCGGCGACTTCGAGGCGGTCGACGACGGCGTTGACGGCGGTCTTGGCGAAGTTGAGGTCGAAGTCGATGTCGTTGGCGCGGAGGGCGCGGCGGATGCGGGAGCTGGCGAACACTTCGGGGACTTCGCCCTCGTAGTAGGCCTGGGCCCTGTCGTAGTCGGCGCGCGCGTCGGCGAGTTCCTGGATGCCATGCATCAGGTCCATCAGGTCCGCATCCACGGCCACCACCCTTCACTAAGGCGATAATACCTCTCCACCTTTGAATCAAAGGTAGCTTGAGGTGCTGGCCTTCGTAACCGCCTTCGATGACGCTGGAATGAAGCGGCGCACCGCCGAACCCACAGCATCCACCAGGTCATCGTGCGGAGCCTTCGGGAACGCGCACATCTGCTCTTCGAGCTCCCGCAGCTTCTGCACGTGGAGAACTCGACCCCGCTGGTAGTGGTTCAGCACCCCCTCGGCTCGGGCGAACTTGTTCTCCGCCTGCGTAACCGTCTTCACCTTGACCGGCATGTGATGCAGGACAGACTGCCAAGTGTCGTGACCTTGGTTGACCTCCAGCAGGATGAGGCCAATCTGCGGAAACTCGTCGAGCATCGCCAGCACGCGATCCCGCAGCAGGGGGCCTGGCTGCACCTTGAGGGCGGTCGCAGCGTGGACGGTGCACCGCTTCCGTTGGGCCGACCACGACACCACCGCCAGCCCGGTGAAGTCGCTGCTCTTCTTCGCCGTCACCGCAGGGTCAATGCTGAGCATCATGTGAGTGATCGGGTCCGGCCCCTCCTCGCCCGGGTAGCGGAAGTCGTCCGGGGTCCACAGATCCCCATCGGAGCCGAGCGGAGAGTTGTCGTAGTTCTTGGCGAAGCTCCGGGTGTGCCGTATGGACTGCAAGTATTCGATGGACCACTTGGCCGGCCAGATGGATCGTTCGGTGCCGTCGTCCCGTTTGATGATGGGGCGGTAGTGGCGGACCTGGAAGTTTTCGTCGCGGATCCAGTCGGCGGTCTCGATGCCCTGGGCGTGTTTGGACAGGGCATGCACGATGCTTCCCGGCATCGTCACCGTGCCCACCAGCAGAACGCGGGCGAAGACATTCAAGGGGAGCACGGAGTCCTGCAACGTGGTGAGCCGCTTGGCTGCCTGGTAGGGGCTGTAGCTGCTCTCATCCGGTTCCACGTCGTCTGCCAGCAGGAGGTCCGGCCGCCGCTCGCCTACCTTGAGTCCAAGGCTGGACGCGTCGATACCGCGGGCGGCGAACACAAACCCGGACTTGGCGATGAACATCGACTGAGTGTCCGCCATGTTCGCCCCCGACGGGCGCTTCCCCGGGGCGCAGAGATCAGGGAAGTCCTGACGCAGCAGTTCATTGGTGTCCAGTTCGCGCTTAAAGGTGGCCAGGTGTGTCTCGGCTTGGATGGCCGAGTCGGCGAAGGCTGCGATAAAGCGGGCGAAGCCATGGGCTGCGGCCCATGCGGGTAGCGCGAGGAACGCCATGGTGCTTTTGCCGCACGAGCGGGGCGCGATCCACGCCATGCGGTCCTCGGCCGGCGCCTGTACGGGGCGCACCCACTGGCGGGCCTGCCGGAACCAGTCGAGGTGCGCATCGGCGAACGTCACCTCGCCGTCACGGCCTTTGAGGTGGTGGCGGAGGTAAGTCACGGCGAAGAGGGCGGGCGACAGCCTGGTTAGGAGACGACGCCCCTCCGAGGTCGCCAGCAGTCGGGCGTCGAGCGTGGCAAGCCAGCCCTGTAGGTCGAACGTCTCGGCGTTCGCTCGTGGGTCGTATGGGTCCACCACCCTTGGGGGCGCCGTGGTCGCTACGCCGCCCATCAGTCCCCATCGACCTCGACGTCGAACTCCTCCACGGTGACTTCAGCGCGCAGCAGGATCATGCCGACCGGCGGTGGCACTTCACCTGGAGCCTGACGGATGCGGACAGGAGTGACAGGCTCGTAGCCCTGTATGGCGATGCGGTCGAGGAGGTGTTGCTGGAGGGCGTTACGGTAGCCGCTGTCGTGGAGTAGCCAGGAGGGGACGAGGCTCTCGATCCCGCAGGTGGTGCGGGTGGTCATTCGCTGGCCTCGCCGCGGAGGGCAGCCTCTTCGGCGGCGACCTTGGCCTTGGCTTCGGCGATGATCTCCTGCATCTCCAGGTCCTGCTGT
Source organism: Streptomyces sp. NEAU-174 (assembly GCF_052665095.1). Lineage (NCBI taxonomy): Bacteria > Bacillati > Actinomycetota > Actinomycetes > Kitasatosporales > Streptomycetaceae > Streptomyces > Streptomyces sp. NEAU-174. Next base: position 123,289 of record NZ_JBQTCE010000021.1, read on the forward strand.
GTGACTTCGGTGACCTGGGCTTCGATCTTCGTGACGTGGATGCCGAGCACCTTCGACTCCTGTTCGATGGTGCGCGAGATCCCGTTGAGGGCCCGGTCGACGGCGAGCGCGGCGGCTACCTCGGGGCCCTTCTCCTCCGTGCCCATGGCGCGCTGCCAGTGGGCGTCTCGGAGTGCTCGGTGGTCGCGGAGTACGCCTTCGAGGCGTTCGATCTGGATGGCGCGCCATTCGTCGACGCGGGGGTCGACTCGGCGTGCCGCTTCGTCGTGGATGAGTTCGCCGACGGTGCTGGCGGCGATGCGTTTGCCGCCGGTGGGTCCGTCGGGGGCGGCGGTGATGGCTTCGATGGCCCGGTAGGAGAGGCCCTGCGCTTTGAGATCGAAGACGATGGCGGCTTGCTCTGCGCGGTCGGCGATGTTCTTGCGCCTTGAGGGGCTGGGTCCTGCCGCCATCTTCTCTCCCCGGTCCGATGATTCCGAAGAATCACGCCATTCTCACCTTCGAATCATAGGATAGATGGCCGATTGGGTAGGCGAATCCCTACCAGGGCTGACCTTCTGGGCGCACCATGGAAGGCAGCGGAAGGGAGAACGTCATGACCAAGTCCCCCAAGATGACCGCCAAACGCCGCAAGCGCCTACCCAAGTCCTCGTTCGGCGTGCCCTCCAAGCGCAAGTACCCGCTGGACACCAAGGGCCGGGCACGCAACGCCCTCGCACGGGTAGCGCAGCACGGTTCGAGCAGCGAGAAAGCCCAGGTTCGGAAGGCTGTCCGCCGCCGCTACCCGTCCATCACCGTGGGCGGCCGAAAGCGGGGGAAGCGCTGATGGTGTCGGACCGTGGGGGCCGCTGGGGATTCGTCTACCGCTCCCGCCAAGCCGCGTACAGGGCGCTGCGCCGTCAGGGCGCCAGCAAGTCGAAGGCGGCCCGCATCTCCAACGCCGGCCGCTACTTCGCCGGGCGGTCGCGCATGGCCCGCAAGGCTGCGCGCACGCGACGTCGTCACGGCAGATAGGTCAAGTCTCTCCCGCTACATCCGATCATGCCGTAGCTTTTCCGCACCAAGCACAGGGGGGTACGACATGAGACGCCACATGATCGCCGTCGTTGCTGCGGGCCTGCTGCTCGCCGGATGCGGCAGCAGCGGCAGCAGCGACGACGGCGACAAGTCGAAGAGCAAACCGTCCAAGAAGTCGACGCCTGCCGCGGCAGCGCCGAAGCGGCCGGCCAAGCTGTCCACCGAATGGATCCCGAAGATCGACGCCGCGACTGGCTCGGGCACGCAAGGGGTGTGCGCAACGGTGGGGGCGGACCGCTGCGCCCAGCACCTGACACGGATCGCCGAGGTGGTGATCGACCTGGAGGTCGCGATCGATTCCGCGGACGCGAGGGCCCGCTATCCGCGGTCGGTGAAGGACATCGACAAGGTGAGTGCGGCCTCAAACGGGTACGCGACGGACGGCTGCCTGGGGGATCCTGCCGCTGACTTGGATGGTTCGCCGTGCTTCAAGTACAGCGCGGACATCATGGGCGGGGCCGCCTCGTTGACGCTGGATCTGGGGACGGACGAGATGCGCGCCGAGCTGGACGGGTAGGCGAAATACCCGCCGCTCCCCTGCTCTGCCCGCCACACTGTCCTGTATGGGCGTGACGGTGGTGGTGCTGGCCGAGTCGGAGGCTGAGGTGCGGGCCACGCTACAGCGCATGTGCGAGGTGCTGGGCCTGGTGCCGTTGGGCCGCCCGTCGCTTGCTCTGGGTCGGGACCGGTGGATGGCCCGCGCGCAGGTTCCCGCCCCGCAGCCACAGCCCGCCCACGAGTAGGCCCCGCCCGGGATCCGAGCGGGGCCGAGGTGACGGACGGCGTCACGCTCGATCGGTCACGACCCCTGGGTGTCGGCTAGGGTTCGAGCGTGCCCAGCCCGCTGTGATCGGGCTGGGCACGCCCAGTGGGGGGCGGGTCAGATCTTGCCTTAGAACGCTGTCGCGTAGTCGTCGAACAGGTCGCGGGCGCGGACGAGGTGCTGCTCTGCCTTAGCGAGCAGAATCTGCTGCTCGGCGCCGCCGCTGTCGCGGGCGTCGATCAGGTAGGTGACGGCCGAGTCCGCGTCGTCACTGTCCATGTGGCACTGGTCGAGGCTCTCGATGGCGTCCTGAAGCTGGCCGAGGAAGGCGTCCAGGTTGGTGGCCGGGGTCGCATCGTGGTCCTCGTCGACAACGACGGCAACGGCCTTGGCGTAGCGGTCGATGATGCTCTCGAAGGTGATGGTCTTGGTGGGCATGGTGTGGTCCTTTCCGTTTGGTGGTGGGCTGGTCGGTGATGCGGTCAGCAGGTGCAGTCGCTGCCCGCGGGGCATTCACATTCGTCGGCGTTGCGGCAGTCTTCGTTGCAGTACGGGTCGCCGCCGGGGGCTCCGCACAAGATGCATTCGTTTTCCATCTGGCCTCCCCTATTGCTTGCGGGCGTTGTAGCGGATGCGGTTGATCTCCACTGCTTCAGCGAGCAGCCGTCCGGCGGTGGGGCGCCGGTGCCGGTTCTCGCATTCGCTGGCCCAGCACTGGTGGGTGTGGCAGGTGTCCCGGTCGTCGGCGTGCATTCCGGCAGCCTCACGCTGATCGTCGCGCTTGAGGGCGGCGGCGAGCTTCTTGTCCACAGGGGCTCCTTGCGGCAGGGTTCGGGCTGTGTGCCCGCCGTGCCCCGCGCCCGTGACGGCACGCGGAGCACGGCGGGCAGGCAGTCGGGGTCGGTCAGTCGTCGGTGGTGTTGCCGCTGGCAGGCTCGTCACCGGATTCGGCGCCCTCGGCCAGTTGGGCTTCGCTGGGGAACCGGCCTTCCTGCCGCAGGTGCTGCTTGTACTTGTCGTAGAACTGCTCGTTGTCCATGTGCTTCTCCTCTTCTCGGTGTGGTTGTGCGGGATCAGTTGCTGCGCTTGGGTTCGAGCACGAGGCCGTACTTGGAGTTGGGGAGTTGCAGTACTCGCGCGGCGGGATAGTCCGCGCTGGATGCTGTGACGATGACCTGTGCGATCTCTTGGTCAGTCATCGGGCGATCGACGGTGATGTTGCTGTCGAGCACGAACGGCTCCAGCTTCCCGGCCGGGTCGGTCACGGCGATTCGGAAGCGGTAGTTGCCGGGCTGGTAGATGGCCATGGGTTTCCTCTCGTGGGACAGGTCGGGGTTTGGGTGGCGGGTCAGATGCGTTCCCAGCTGCGGGCTGCTAGAGCGGCCCTGATCTCCTGGGTGGAAATGCCGGTGGCGGTGGCATACCAGTTCAGACACCGTTCGGCTGTGTCCGGCGGCTGCTCGCCACGTTCGGCGCGTTCTATGTGGTCGTTGACGCGCTGTGCGATCAAGTCCACGTCCGTCAGGGCGGTCATCGCCGCCTCCCCCACCGATGGTTGTGCCTCCACCCGAACGGGCCAGGCAGGTCCATCGAACTGGTGCGGCGCCCGGTCGAGCTGATCGTGTGCCGGGGTCCGCCGCGGGCGCCGAGAGTTATCGACCAGGAGCGGCCATTCAGGTTGACCGTGAGCCAGCGGAAGATCCGGATGGACTTGCGGAACGTGATCACTGTGGCCTCTGTTCAGCTCGCTGTAGGCCGCTTGTTGCGGCGACTGGTGGATTCGGGAGTGCCTGCTGGATGCCTTCCGGGGCGGCGGCCATTCCCGGTGACGGTGCGGTCCCCCGGAGCACTACCGCTCGAGCCTCCCGGGCCGGGGTGCGGAGCCTTGCTGGCCACGGCCGTCAGCTCCACTCCCACGGCTGCCGGGCGGTGGCCGCACGCTGGGCCGAGTCGGCGAGCGCCTGCGCGTCCTTCGCCCAATCTGAGGGCATCAACCGATGCTGGGCGGCACGGCTCAGGACCACCGCGATCTTCCCTGCTTTGCGAGGCGCCACTATGACAACGTCACAAGCGTTGCCGTCGAAGAGAAACGCGATGGTGCGCCAGTCACGCGCGGACAGCACGTGGGCAAGCTGCTGCCCGAGGTTGTGCATGGTGGTGTACGAGCGCCGCACCTCACCATTGCTGTCGGTGCCGTGGGAAATGTTCCAGCCCATGAGTCAGTGTCCTTTCGGGAGTTGCCGGGTGAGTGCTTCGAGGTTTTCGGCTTCGCGTTCGCGGGCGTCGATAAGCCGCTCGCAGTCGCGCAGGAATGCCCGGTCGACTGTGCGGGATGCGCACATACGCAGGTAGGCGATGTGCCGCTCACGGACGCCGGGCAGGTTGAACTGCACCGCGTGCACCAACTCGTGGACGATGGTGCGATCGAACTGGCGCAGGTCACCGCGATGCTCGGGGACATTGACGAGGATGACCGCACCACTGTGGGTCATGGCGGTGGCGGCAAAGGACCGGCGCGCCTTGATTTTGGTGGCGACACGTCCGCGAATGGTGGTGGGCTTGCCGGGTCCGCCGAGGCTGGCGTGGGCTTGGTGGAGGAGCCGGTCGACTCCGGCTCCATCGGTGAGGACGAATTCGACGTCGGGCAGCGGGCCTCCGAGGCGGCGACTGATGAGGTTTCCGGCCGAATCCGCGATCTGCTCCAGCCGGGTGGCCATCTGCTGCACGCCACGGACCCGGCTGTGGACGGTGATGTTCACTGGCCTGCCGCCGCTGCCCGCTGGTAGGCGGTGAGGGTGATGTCGATGGCCTTCTGGGCGTTGCCGCATTCCCGATTCCAGTCCCCGATCAGGCGGGGCCAGCCCTGATCGCGCAGCACGCCGAGTACGTGCCAGGCGGCGGTTTCGGCGCCGGACATGGTGCCGACACCCAATGCCACGGTGGTGACGAGGGCGCCGCAGATGCAGCGCTGGCCGCGCTTGTTCCGCATCTTGTGCGGCTTGGCCTGCCAGCCCCATTCGCGCAGGATCGTGGCGGCGACGTACAGCTGGGTGGACGGCGGGTGAGTGAAATCCTTCCGGCGGCCACGGTGCGCCCAGTCCGGGAGCACGGCAGCGAGCCGGCCGGGCAGGCGGACGTCGACCGGGGGGCGGGTGCCGTGCGGATTGATGCCGTTGAGGGCTTCGGCGACCAGTTCATCGACGGTCTTGCTGGTGAGTTGGCGGGTGGTGTGGTTGCCGGGTGCTGTGCGCTGATATCCGGCGGCGATGTCTGCGAACTGTCGCTGTTCGCTCGGGCTGAGCGGTTTCGCGCGGTAGAGGCGGGCGGCGGCCTGATCCAGGCTTGCCGCATCGAGCATGGCTGTGGTCATCTAGTGGCCTCCTACGGCCTTTCGGGGTTCGGGGAGGGTTTGGGGCGCCCCGGTTGCTGCCACGCGGGTGGGGCGCCCCGGCTCAGCTACTTCTCGCGTAGCGAGTAGCTCACGATGGCGACGTCTTCCCGGGGGATTTTGAATTCCTTCGAGTACCAGGTGGTGAGCCCTGCGAGGAGAGAACCCACGGTGGCGCCGGGCTGCGTGTCGTAGCTGCCCCCTTCGATGCGCTGGGTCGTGACGGTCCCGTGGCGCACGGGTCCGCGTGTGAATGTGGCGTCCCAGGCGTAGCGGCGGGCGGTGAGCGGGGTGTCCGGGTTGCTGTAGTCGGTCATGCGTTCTCCTAGATTGGGTGTTTCAGGACGTTGAATCCACGGCTGCGGCGAGGATGTCCGCGTGGTCGAATGCGAGCGGAGGCAAGGCATCCAGCGGCCACCACTGGGCCGTGCGGGCGTCGTCTCCGGCAGCGATGGGAGTTCCGGTGGGAACGACGACGAGGTAGGCGTCGGTGCTGTACCTGCCTCGCGGGTCGCGGCCGGGCTGGTTCCATGTGCCGATCTCGCGCAGGTCGCCGGTGGCCACGTGAACACCTGTTTCCTCAGCGAGCTCCCGGGCGGCGGCCTCGCGACTCGACTCCCCCGGGTCGCGGTGGCCGCCGGGCAGGGCCCAATGGCCCTCGTAGGGGTCCCAGCGACGTTCGATCAGCAGTACCTGCCGATCGGGGGTGACGACGATGATGTCGGCGGTGTGGCGGATGGTCTCGGGCTGGGCTTCCATGGGTTCCCCTTGATCGGGATCTACTGGATGGGGTGGGCTAGTGGGCTTAGCTGATGTAGGTCTTGGCTGCCATCAGAGCCAGCCCCGCTTGCCGCTCTTGCCCTTACGGCGCCGGTCCCGGGCCTCGGCGGCCAGCTTCTCCATGCCGCGCAGTTCGGTCTCGTCCAAGTAGCGCTCGGTGTCATCTCCGAGGGGGCCGGCGACCTGCGGACCGGGGCCCGCCTGGTCGCGCACCCCCTTGGGCTTGTCGGACCAGACCATGCCGTACTTCAGCACCAGGTCGCCTGCGCTCACGTTGCCAGCGACCATGGGCTTGCCGTACAGCCTGCTCCAGTGGGTGACGGGGAACTTGCTGGCCAACTGGGCGTCCTCCCAAGGCGCCTTTCCCGTGGCGATGTCGACGACGACCCAGAGGACGTCGCCGACCTTCGCGGTGCGGTCCAGGGCCTTCGCGCCGCGGGGGCCGGTCCAGGTCTGCGTCATGCTGATCTCCTTCGAGTTCGTGGAACATATGTGGATGAATGGGGTGCTCTCGGGCCTGCTCAGCCCTGCTCAGGGATGCTTCGTTGCAGGTCAGCGCTGCTCAGGGGTCTGCTCAGGGCTTGCTCAGAGCAGAGGTTGAGCAGGGCGTGAGCAGCGGGTTGAGCAGGGGTGACCTGCGGAAACGTCGCCTTGAGCAGGCTTGAGCAGGGGGATGATCAGGACATTACGGTCACAAGAAGCGGGCCAGGGTCTCCCGCTTGAAGCCCCGCGGGTTGGCCAGACCGTCCAGCGGGCCGAGCGTCACAGGCTTGCCCACCGCGGGCGCGAGCATCTCCTTCAGCGACTCGGCCGTCAGGTCGGCGTAGGCATCCGGGTAGTGCTCGGCGAGCTTGGCAACGAGCGTCTCGGTACGCATCCGGTCCACCCCAGCCTTGTCCATGAGGTCGACCGCATCGGCGATCACCGCGGTCGTCGCCTCAGGCTGCGCACCCGCCATCGGCTCGGCGTCGCACAGCTTCAACAGCTGCTCCCACGTGAGGAGCTCGACGGGGGCCTCCTTCTTGAGGACGCCTTCGATATCGTAGGTAGGCAGGACGTATTCGGGCAGGTCGACGCCTGCCATGGCGTCGAGGCTGGCCTGGTCGGGCTCAACGAGCCCCGCCTCCAGGCGCTCGGTGGCCAGCGTCCGCAGGGTCGCCGACGGTACCTCGTGGACCTTGTACTCGATCGGCTCGTCGGGCATGCCCGGCACGCCCTGGATGTAGATGTGCCCGGCGTCCTTCGGGTCGGTGTCGGTGGCGGGCGACAGCCTGTGCGACTGCCATCCCTCGTTGACGGACCCTTCACCGAAGACCGCGCGAGTGTCGCCGACCTTGCACGGACCGACCGCCTTCAGAGCGATCATCTGGGCGATGTTCTCTCCGAGGTACAGCTTGGTGCCGCCCTGGGATGCGATCTCCAGTGCCACGGCTTCCTTGCGGCCGACCAGGAGTAGATCGAAGGCGAGACGCTTGGCCAGGTCGGACCCCTTCGGGAACTCATCGAAGAAGATCGTGAAGTGGGGGTGCTCCTTGCTGACCTTCCACTTGCGACCCATCCCGAGCTTCTTCCGCAGCCGGGCCCGCGCCTTCGACAGCATGAAGAAGAACAGCAGGACGGCTTCGATCTGCTCATTGGTGCGGGCCGTGATGCGGACAGCGTCGTGGAGGTCTTCGAGGCCGTCGCCGTGCGGGTCAAGGTCGATGGTGATGTTGTCGTAGCAGGCAGTGGTTCCTTCGGCGAGGGCCTGGAGGACGCCGGTCTTGCCGCCTCCAGTGGTGGCGACGACCAGCCCCATGACCCCGGCCAGGGAGACCGCCAGTTCGTCGCCACCGACGGAGCTGCCGATGCGGAACTTGTCGGTGATCGACATCGACTTGGGGGCCCGATAGGGCAGGCCAGGGGCGGACGCGAACGGGTCGGCGCCCCGGTCCACGAGCCGCAGCACCGCACAGGCCCGCCGCTCCTTCATCGGAGTCGGCCGGACCCCGTTGGTGGCGAGGTCGAAACGGGTCTCCAGGTCGCCGGCCACCTTGATGATCGCCTCGGGAGTGCCTTCGCTAACCCGGACCACGCACTGCCAACCCCACGACAGCCGGATCACGTCGCTGACCTCGGCTACCGGCACGCCCTCGGCAATCAGGGCTCGCAGTACGCATTCGGCGAGCTGCTGCGGGGTGCGGGCCTGAGCGATCGGGAACGGGCTGCCGCCCTCGGGCAGCTGGTCGACGGTCATGAAGACCTGGCCCGTGTCCTGCCCGAACCCGCTGTCGGTCTGCTCGATGATGGACAGCGGAGGGGCGGTGGCCTCAACCTCGGCCTCGGCCGGGTCGGGTCGTCCGTGGTAGGCGCCGAAGACTGCGCCGCCGACCGCCATGCATGCCTCGATCAGGGTTCCGCCGACGATGACGCCGGTCGCTGCCCCGGCCACGCCTACGGCGCTCCATAGGGCGGTCTTGATGTCGTGGCGCTTCTTGTGTCCGCGGTACTCGTCCCGGCGCTCTTTCACCAGCTCCTTGGCGCTGCTTTCGGCTGCCGTGTTCCCCTTGGAGGAACGCAGCTCGGCGACAGCGGACTCGATCATTTGCGGGTAGTCGTCGCGGCGGGCGTCCAGCCAGCGGCGCCCGAGGTTCTTGTATCCGCGGGCGGACCAGCCGACGTACAGCTTGTTGTCGAGTGCGTGGTCCTTGGCGCGTCCGGCGAGGGCGAGCTTCGACCGCATCCACGAGGCGTCACCATTCTGCTTGACGATCTCGCCGTGGTGCTCGACGACAGCGCCCTCGACCGGCTTGCGGAGGTTCAGGTTGGGCTGGGGGATGGAGTGCGGTGCGGTAGTCATGGCGGCGGCTCCAGGGGGTCAGTTGGCGTCGCCGCGAGCGGCGTTCTTGGCGGTCATGGGGGTCCGCTCGATGGCGGCCTGCTTGCGCGCGAGCGGGCTGTTGGGGGCAGCGTCACCGGAGCGCCGAACAGGAGGGGTGCCGCCGTTATTGCGGCGCCCGTCGGGGGCGTCAGGGTCGCGCTTGGAGCGAGGGGGTCGTTGGGATTCGACCTGCGAGAAGTCACCGATTATCGGAAGGTCGGTGGCGGTCTTCATGCGCTTCTCCGCAGCCCGCGCGTCGGCCTCGATTTTGGCGGTGATACCGACCTTCCGAGTGCCGTGCACGAGGCTCCAGGCGTCACCCCAGATCTGCTCGGTGACGTACTCCGAGCCGCGTGCCGAGCGCAGCGCCTCGGCCACCTCCCACACCTCGGGGTGGTGCTTCCGACGGTCCTCGTCGCGCCGCTTCTGCTCGGTCTCCGCCTGCAACTGCTGGGCCGCCTTCTCGGCCTTGGTCTTCGCGTCAGCGGCCTGCTTCTCAGCCTTGGCCTCGGCCCGTGCAGCCTCCTCGGCTTCCTTCGCCTTCTTCGCGGCCCGCTTCTCCCGGTACGACGGGATGCCGTCGGCCTTCTGTGCGATGCCGTGCTCGTAGGCCATGAGCACGATCGGCCCGCCGAGGGAGGCGATGGCGCCGATGAGGCCGGCGTTGATGCCAATGGCCGGGTCCTTCAGCCCATGCCACATGTTGATCCCGGCGGCGAGCAGGGCGCCCATCATGATGCCGATGCGGTACGGCAGAACATCCCGCCGGTGCGCGACCGCCCATGCGGCGCCGCAGGCGAGGACGAGAGCCAAGCCCTCCAGCAGGGCAGGAGCTGCGACGAGGAAGGGGCGCTCCCGGTCCCAGAAGGCGATGAACTGGACCGGTGCCGCGATCACGAGCCCGACCAGGTAGATGCCGCGGGCGCCCCACTTCCACAGGCTCTCGCTGCGCTCCTGCTCGGCCTCTTGTGCGGCCTCCCGCTCAGCCTCCTCCTCCGCGGCCTTCTCGGCCTTCTCGGCGGCGGCCCTGGCCTTAGCTGCCTTCTCGGCCTTCTCGGCGAGGTAGGCGTCGTGGGCGGCCTGGTCCTTCTCCAGCTTCATGCGTGCCCGCTCGTTCGCGAGCCGCTGCTTCTCGGCCTCCTCAGCGGCCTTGATCTTCTCGGCCTCGGCCTTGCCCTGCGCTTCGATGCGACGCGCTTCGGCTTCGGCGTTGGCGCGCTTTCGGATCGCCTCCGCCTCGGCCAGGGCGCGCGGATCGAACCGCGGCTCGGCAGCGGGCACGGGCGTCCCGTTGACCTGCTTCTCGACGGAGGTGGTCACGGTACTCAATCCCTTCGGGGGTGTTGGGGGTGGTTAGGCGGCGGTCTTGTAGTCGTCGGGTCCCTTGGTGCGCACGTAGTGGCGGGTGATCTTGTCTTCGTCGATCAGCCCATCCAGGACAAGCGCGGCGAGCACGAGCAGGCCGAGGCCGACCCGCATCCACACGGGCGGGACCACGCCGAACAGCCACGACAATCCGGCGATCATCAGGGCGATTCGGAGGCGGGCAAGCCCGGCAAGCACGGTGTGAGGCATCAGGAATCCTTCGGGTGGTGTTGGGGGTGGTGGTGTCTGGCGGGCTTACCAACCCGCAGGTGCGGGGTCGAACCTGCGGGATGGGCTGCCGTCAGGCAGCGCTCAGATCTTCTTCAGGTCCTCGGGGGCGAACCCGACGTAGCCGAGCACCCGCTCCTTGACCTTGGATTCGAGGCCCTTCACGGCCACGAGGCCGGAGCTGTCGGGGCCGTCGGTGTAGACAGTCGCGGTGCGGCCGATGTACTTGCGGTACTCCGGATAGTCCACCGAGCTGACGATCTGGACCCTCTGACCCTTGCGGAACTGCGCATCCATCCGCTGGTACTCCTCTCGAATCGGACCGCCGGTCCGAGACCGGCGGATCAGGCTGCCGTCAGGTGGTCAGTCGTCGATCGGCTCGCTGTTCTCCAGGTCGGACGGATACGGGTGGTCGTTGACCACCACCGGGCATCCCGGCTTGGCGCAGGTGTAGTAGCCCTTGAGGTCGCCCGGGGCTTCGCCTCCGAGCATCGGCTTGCCGTGGTGGGTCGGACGCGACTCGCCGAGCATGCGCTTGGCGTCCTTACGGCTGGCGTTGCTGATCAGGCGGGTCATTCGATCTCCTTGATTGATGTGGGCGTCAGGTGGTCAGCTGGCGTCGGGCTTGATGTCGATGCTCTGGATCTTGTACTTGGCGCCGGGCTGCTCCTCCATGCAGAAGCGGAGGAACCCGGCGGCGAGGCTCTTGTCGGTCTCCTTCTTCACGGCGCGGATCGGCACCGGCCCGAACTTGACGGTCGCGACATCGCCGTCGTACTGGAACCGCTCCGGGGCATGCAGCTGGCGGGCGACCTTGGCGGGCATCGTGGCGACGACGCTGATCACGTAGTTGCCGGGCTGGTAGGTGGTGGCCATGAATCCTCCAGGTGGTTGTAGGTGTTGGGCTTGGATGGTCTGGTCGTGCTCGGCACCCGCCAGCCGGGGGCTGGGGAGTCCCGGGGACAACCGGGCCGGTGGTGGCGGGGCCCGTCGACAGACCCCGCCGTGGGGCGGTTAGGGGGTGTGGCTGTCACGGCGACCCATGGGCTTCACCTCCTTCCGGTAGGTCGGGAGGGGTGCCGGGCCCGGGGCTGGGGGATGCACCACCGGGCCCGGCGGATCAGGGGGGGTTAGGCGGCGAGGGCCTTCTGCGACTGCGTCTTCGGCTTGCCGAACCCGGTGCGGTAGTCCTCGGCGGCCTGCTGGAGGAGTGCTGCGACCCGCTTCTTCCGGGCCGCCTCCTCCTCCGGCGACTGCGGCTTCGGATCCCGACCCGCCCTCACGACGCGACCCGCTCTCGGGTGACGATGCGGAACACGTCCCGGCGGGCGTTGTACACGACCTCGACGTCCTCGCCCCCGGCCCGCAGCACCTCGGCGATCCGGTCTAGGACCGGCAGGTTCCGGTCATCACCGGCAGGCAGCTCACGCAGCATCTCGGCGGTGGTCACCGGGTTCCCCCGCCCTGACTGTGCCGGTCGGCCCGGTCCAACTGGATGAGATCCCACCGCGACAGCCGCACACCCGCAGCCCGGCGAGCGTGGGCCCGGTCCAGCAGCGCCTTCTCGTGCTCCCGCGCCACCTGCCACCGCTCCTCGAACGGCAGATCTGCCGCCAGTCGGGCACCAATCTCGCGCACAGCCTCCTCGGCAGCGGCAAGAGAATCGGCAGCCATCACGCCACCTGCTTCCGATAGGCGATGTGCTGGACCCGGCACTCCGGGATCGCCTTCTTGATGCCGCCCTCGTAGTGCAGCACCACGTAGTCGCCCTCGTGCGAATACGACTCCAGCCGCACCGGGTCGACGTTCAGCTCCGGGAACGACGCCTCGCGCCCCTCGCGGTACGAGCCGTCCTCCGTGACGATCACAAAGGACGCCATCACGCCACCTGCGCGAACTGGAGACGGACGCCGGCCGCGTCCAGAACCGGGATCAGCTTCGGCTGGCCCGGCCGGGCCTCGTCCATGTCCGCCGCGTCCAGATAGGCGGCAGCCATCGCGTCGAAATCACGCTGTCCCAGCGCCGTCAGATAGGCGATACGGATGCTCTCCCACGCCTCGTCCTCCAAGTCCGGGCCGGCCGGAACCTGAAGGTCAGAGACCAGGGTCAGAGAGCGGCGCCGGCGGCCCAGCTTCGTGGAAGCGGCATCGCCGTCGAAGAGCGAGGCGGGCGGCGGGGGAGTGACGCTACGATTCATTTCGATCTCCAGTTGCTAGCAGCTTCGGGGGGTCGGCCCCGGTCCATCGGCGTAGGCGCGCCGGGCCGGGGTTTTTGCGTTTCAGGCGGCGTCGGCCGCGGGGGCAGGGACTCGCGAGCGGTTGAGATGCTCGATCACCGCCGACTCGGGGAAGCGAAGTCCGCGGGGGCGAACTGCTCCCTGGCCGTGCCGGTGGCTTCGGAGAACCCCACTCCGCGCGAGGCGGTAGACCGCCGTCAGCGACAGGTTGAGGGTCTCGGCCACCTCGGCTGCCGCGAGCATCCGCTCGGCTGTCGAGGCCGGGACCTGGGCGGTGTCACTCATCTGTCTCCCTTCGGGCATGGGTGTGGTGTAGGCCCCGGACTCGGAACCTGTATAGGACCACTTAAGCAACTAAGACAGCTCAGCGCAAGCGCCTGTCTAGGACCAGTTGAGCACCCACAAAAAAGCCCCTGCCTGAGCAGCAGGGGCTGAGGGGGCGGACCTCCAGGTCAGGAGGGAAATGTGTAGATCAATGTGTAGCTATCAGAGTCCAGCATCATCTCGTTGACCTCGACCGGGCGCCCCTCCGAGTCGAAAGCCGTGCGCATGATGAAGATCACAGGGGTAGTCATGGTGATCCCTAGAGTCTTCGCCTCGGCCGACAAGGGGAGGCGAATCTTGATCTCCTCGCGATAGCGAGACGGGCCGTGCCCAATCTCGTCAAGCCGAGCGTAGGAACCGCCGGGACCGGTGTCCCTCTCGGTGATCGCCGTGCCTTCCACCAAGTCGACCGGGTACCAGGACGTCGCCTGCTGAATCTTGCGCCCTTCGGACTGGAACACCCGGCTACGCATCCAGGCTTTCTGGCCTCGGACACCGAGAGTGCCAGCGATATCGTCCGGCGGAACCACCTTCTTGACGGTGACCTCTTCGCCCCGGTCGCGCCCCCCCAAGTCCTTGTCCCAGATGGCGCGACCTGCCCCCCAATGCTTCTTGGCCAGTCGGTCGACGGCATCGCGCTTGATTCGCCGGAACGACCGAAGGTAGACGCCCGAACCTCCGCGAGACTCTACGCGGTCCTCGGCTCGCAGCACTTGGATCGCGTCCCGGACAGTGTTGCGTGCGGTATCGAACTCCTCCGAGAGCTCGCGCTCACTGGGCAGCTTGCGGCTTTCGTCAAACACACCGGATTCGATCCGCGCGCGCAGCTCATCCGCGATCTGCTCGTAGCGCGGCTTCTTGCCCTGCGCTGGATCCGTCACGTCCATCCCTCCTCAGGTCTACGAACGACCAAGATACCGGTCTACCTGCCGGAACCGACTGGGCGTATACCAGGCGTCCATCTCTGCCAACTCAGACACCTTGACATTTGGTCCTATACCAGTGGAGTCTCCTGTCTAGGACGACCGCGCAGCGTATGCGGTCATGAACCGAGTGTGCGCTCGTGCGCGCACGGAGGGAGTGCCGTGTTCAGAACCTCCGACGGCGGGCCAATCCAGATGTACGAGGACCCCTACGATCCGATCGTCAGCTACTCCAGCCCCATGGCTGGCTGGCTGTACGCGCGGCACCCGAAGATTCCCGACTACTGGACCGCCGTAGCCGAAGAGCCCACCCGGGATCGGGCTGAAGAAACCGAGACAGGCCAGGGGCGGCGATCGAAGAAGACCAACAGGAAGGCGCGGGTGTCTGACGACTCTGTCCGCACTGCCCTGTACCGAATCCGCAACGCCGATGGCGAACTGCTTTACGTCGGGATCAGCGCCAAGCCTCCGCAGCGCTGGGGGCAGCATGCCGCCGATAAGGACTGGTGGCCAGAGGTGGCGGGACTGTCGATCGAGTGGTTCGACAGCAAGACGGAGGCGCTCGCCATGGAGGCCCGCGCGATCCGGACCGAACGACCTCGCCACAACATCCAGCACAACGGCACTGATGTCCCGCCGAAAGTGTGAGCCCATTCACGCAACGAACTGTTCACCGAAGGGTGGGTCGCGCCCCACTCTGATCCCCGTAACGCGAACGGCCGGGCGCTGGAACGCCCGGCCCGTTCAGCCAGCGGGTGCCAGCCCGCTGACCAGTAGCTCACCCCAACCAAGAAGTGGAGCTTTGCCCATGACTCTAGCCCACGATGTCCCGACCCAGCAGTCTCCCGCCCCCGCCTCTCCCCCGCCGCCGGCCTCCCCGCGCCTGGTGGCGGCTGTGGTCCGCGGGCAGCGGATCGCCGTTCCGTGTCCGGAATGGTGTGTGCGTAGCCACTCGGAGGAGCGGCTGGCTGACCTGTCGGATCTGTATCACGAGGGCGAGACGCTCGCTCTGGCCGCCCCGGAGTTCGGCGGGGTGTCGGAGGTGATGGTGGCCGCTCTCCGGCAGGACCCGTTCCACAGGGACGAGGACAGCGGGATGCCGTATCTGGGCTTCGACGCTACGGGAGGGGGAAACCCCACCAGCTTGCAGGAGCATGCGGCGCTGGCGTTCATCGATCAGGCGATCGCGCACTTCGAGAAGATGCGCGACCAAGTGCGGCAGCTGGCCGAGGCGCGGAGGGTGGCCGAGCAGCAGACTGCGGGCTGACGGGCGTAGGCAAACAGCAACGGCCGGGTGGATGTGGCGTCCACCCGGCCGTCTTCAGATCCACGGGTATGCGGCCCGCGATCCAGGAGTTCGGTCTTGAAGGTACAGAAGTGCGCCCGCGTCTGCCAGTGGGCGGCGGTGCAATGAGAGTCATACGGACGATGCCGGATAGCGGCTGGGTTCCAGTCGCCAACACGACGGCACAGAGCCGGCGCCTGTCCTGGCGGGCGAAGGGCCTGCTGTTGGATCTGCTGAGCTTCCCGGACGGCTACGAGATCACGTTCGACAAGCTGGTCGCGATGGCCCGCGCCTCGGGCGACCCGGATGTGGAGGGCAGGGACGCGATGCGCCGAGCGCTGCAAGAGCTGGAACGCAAGGGCTACGTCGCCCACGTGCGGAAGCGCATGAAGGACGAGGAGACGAAGCGAATCTTCTGGAGGACGGAGACCGTGGCGTGTGACGACCCTGAGGCTTTGAAGCTCCGGGTTACGGCCTTCCAGGAAGCCGGAGGTTCAGGAGGCCGGACGTCCAGTACGGCGGAGGACCAGGAAGTCTTTAACAACACGGGTAGTTACAAGAATGATCAGCAAGACGAGGAGGGGAAATCCTCCTCCGCACTCGCTGGCGCTCGCGCGGGCCAGCACGCGGGCAAGCAAGATCGACAACAGGCGGAACTTGACCGGCTGTACGCCGCCGCCAACGACCTCGACGACGACCGGCTTCGCCGCCTCCTCCTCCAGTTCGAGAAGAAGCGGCCACGCATCTACCGAGAGCAGCGGCAGTCAGCCCTCGCGCAACTGGAGCGGGAGAGTCCAGCGGACCTGCGGGGCCCGCAGTCGGTGCGCGCCGTGGACCTGCTCAGCTACAAGTACGCGCTGCTGCACTACGCCGAGCCCGGCATCCCCGAGTGGCTGCGCCGCTTCCCGCGGCAGCGATAAGCATGACGATCGAAGAGGGAGGGATTCGTGTGGCCCCACAGGAAGCCGACGGGCAGCCCGCTGTTGCTGCTGCGGTCATCACGCATGAGGGCCGGGTGCTGCTGATTCGTCGGCGCGTCACCGAGGGCCGGCTCGTCTGGCAGTTCCCTGCCGGGGTGGTCGAGCCTGGCGAGAGCCCTGCCGATGCCGCGGCGCGGGAGGCGCTCGAGGAGACGGGGCTGACCGTCATGGCGGCGCAGCACCTCGGCGAGCGGGTGCACCCGGATACAGGGCGCAGGATCTCCTACACGGCCTGCTCGGTGGTCTCCGGGGAGGCTTGCGTGGCGTCCGCCCGGGAGGTCGCGGAAGTCGCCTGGGCGAGCCGTAGCCAGCTCGCCGAGTACGTCCCTGAGGGCTTCTACGGGCCCGTGCAGGACTTCCTGGGCAAGGTTCTGCCGCAAATCTGATGTCACCCGGCCGGGTGGCCGCCCGCCCGGCCGGGGCTTCGTAGACTGTCCCACCACCGCCAAGGAGGATCACCCACATGCGCCCTACGCGCTTCGAGGAGTTCGCGCTGTCCCTTGCCCGCCAGGACCCGGCCGCGGGTCAGGCGTCCACGCTGAAGGAAGCGGGTGACAGCAAGCACCCGTTCGGCCTAGCCGTGGCTCTGGAGGGCCGTACAGCCCGTTTCCAGTTCAACGCACAGTCGGCCCCGGGTGACCAGTACGACCAGCCGGAGCGGCCGGATGAGCGTGACCCGGTCAGCCTGGATGGGCCGTGGGCTGAGGGCCCGGAGGGCTGGCTGGCCCGGATCCTGGCCGGCTCGGGGTCGCGGGAGATCGCGAGCATCGAGCAGTGGTCGCTGCAGAAGGACGCAAAGAAGGGGCACCACGGGGTGACGGTGCACTTCCATGACGGCGCACGCATCTTCGCGCGCACCCTCTGACGCGCCTCCCGCACGCCCCGTAGCCGGGTGTATCCCTCGGGTGACTACGACTCGAGGAGGCGCCCGTGAGGTTCGACCCTGGCATGCTCGCCGCTAGCTGCCCCGTCTGCGGTCTGGGTACGAGCGCCCGGGCTGGCGAGCCGACGCCGATGCATCAGGAGAACGGGGACCAGTCCAAGGGGACGTGCTCCGGCTCGGGCTCGCCCGCCCAGTAACACAGCGAGGCCCCCACCCAAGCAGGTGGGGGCCTCGTTTTGGCTGGTTCAGCTGCTTGCCTCGGCCGGGGGCCGGTCGTCGATGACGATGCGGGTGAGCGGAAGGCCCGGCTGGTTGGGGTCTGCCGCCTCTTCTCGCGGCTCGGTGGCGGCCGGCTTGGCTTTGGCGAGGGCTTCGCCGATGCGCTGGTAGAAGACGCGGGCGAGGGCTTGTACGCCTGGCGGGTTTGCTGCCTCGTGCTGGAGCGCCCAGAGGGCTTCGAGGGCGGCGGTAAGGGTGGGCCCGGATGTGTGGACGGAGATGCGGCCGTCGGCTTGCTCGGTGGTCTTGCCGGGGAGTCGGAAGAGGTCTCCGTTCACGGCGTGTTTGACGAGGAAGTTCCACATGTCGCGGTGGCAGGTGATCTCGGCGGAGCTGATGCTGGCCGCCTGGTTCAGGTGGTCGCGATGCTTCTGCCCGTCCGGCTCACCGTTGCTGGTTGGCGTCTCGGGGCTTTCCGCGGGCGCGGTCGGCGCGAGCTGGGCAGCATGGCGGGCTTCTGCAATGTCTGCTCGCCAGCCTTCGATGGTGGCCCGGAGATCGGCGATCTCGCGGAGGATCCGGTCGTCGCTTCGGTTGTCGGCTGCGGCTCCGGCGGTTTCGACGCTGGCGCGGAGCCGTTCGATGTCGGTGTGGAGTGTTTGGACCTCGGTGTGGAGGTTGTCGACTCTGCGGCTGATGTTGCCCGCGGATTCGCTGGTGCGCTGGGCTGCGCCGCCGATCTGGTCGATGCTGGTTTTGATGTTGTCGAGCCCTTGCTTGATCACTGCCGTGAGGGCGCCTTGTAATCCGTCGATCTTCTTCTTCAGGTCCTCGACGGCTTGAAGAACAGCACCAATTCCGAACACGCATTCCCCCCTTGCCTGGTTGCGGTGTTTCGCCGGTGGAAGGCTCCCCGCGCCGGCTTGGGGTGACGCGGCAGGTTCCGGCCGATGTGGCCAGCTCGAGCCCGCCTCGACTCGTCACCTATCCGGGTGGACTGCCGCCCTCGAGGCCACCCGCATTGCCGCGGCCCGGCATTCTGCGGGGATGCCTGACGATCCGCACTGCTCGAAATGCTGCCCGGTGAAGCCGCCGAAACCGGACGAGCCGTGGTCGCCGCCGTTCGGCGTGTATGTGTGGCTGGTCATCTTCGCCACGGTGATGGTGGGCGGCTGGGCGCTCATCATGTGGGGGCTCGGCGGGTGGCGGTGAGGTGGGCCTGGACGCTTGGCGCGCCGGGGCTCCCTCGACAGGCAATCATTCGCGCACTCGTTCGATGCGTCGCATATTGTCCAGCCTGTCACCCACCCTCTTCCAAGGCTCAGGGACCGGCCGATACGGTAGACCCACCTGGGGGAAGTGTCGCCCTGCCCGCAGACCCGCCGAGTCGCGACAGGGGACGACTCGTCTACGGTGACAGGACAGACACCGGAGGACGCTGACCATGGCAAATGTTGAAGACGTAGCCGCCTACATACTGGCCAAAGCCGCGCCCATGTCTGCCATGAAGCTGCAAAAGCTCTGCTACTTCGCCTACGGCTACCACCTGGCCTGGGAAGACCGGCAGCTGTTTCCCGAGCGCTTCGAAGCCTGGGCCAATGGGCCCGTCGTGTACGAGCTGTACGACCAGCACCGCGGCCGGTACCGGCTCGACAAGGGCGACATCGCCGGCGACCCGACAGCCTTGGATGATGACGAGCGCGAGTCGGTTGATGTCGTCCTCGAGAACTTCAAGACGTACACGGCGCACGAATTGTCGGCTATGACACATCAGGCGGGCCCGTGGGTGTACGCCCGGGATCGGGCCGGGGTGACGGATCTGGCGAGGAGCAACGAGGAACTTCGCGACGCGGACATCGCCGACTATTTCGGCGCGTTGGTAGACCGCGAGGACTGAATGGCCAAAGGGGGGAAGGCCAAGAAGAAGCTGCAAGTCCCGTCGGCTCGCGTCGCCGAGCAGAAGCGAACGGGTGATCCGGCTTCACTGTTGCCGAGCGCGTCGAACTCGGAGGAGCGGGTCTGTTGGCGGTTCACGCACCTGGACCTTGATGGGCCATGGGGTCTCACTCAGCTTGACCACGAACGACTATTGACGCTGATCACGGACATGAGGAAATTCGAAAGTCTGACGATCAACGAACTGTTCCATCAGGGAGAGTGGCCGGGCAAATGCCACGACGTGCCACTGCTACCGAACCGCACCGCACTGGAGCGCCTCGAGATTCTGGGCCTGCCCGACATGACCAAAATCTGGAAACTGCGAGTGGGCGGCGCAGGCAGGCTGTGGGGCTTCCTGGTGGGAAACGTCTTCCATGTCATCTGGTGGGACCCTGAGCACCAGGTCTGGCCTTCGAAACTCAAGAACACCTGAGGACAGTGCGCCCCGCGACCGGAACGGGTGCGACCGGGCGTCGGGGCACAGTGTCACGTGATGGCCTGCTCGGGGATGTAGAAGGCGCCCGGCTCGTGGTCGAGCACCCGGACCCGGAACGCGGAGTCGTAGCAGGCGACATACACCTGGTCGGGCTCGATGGCATGACTCACTGTGTCTCCTGGTTTGCCGGGGTGGCGCCGCCGAGGAGGTAGTCGATGCCCTCGATGGTGGCCCAGATGTCCTGCTGCTCGGGGCTGAGCGTCCAGGCGTCGGCGCGGTCCCGGAGCTCGTCGTAGGTGAGGCCGGCTTCGGCGATGAGCCGGGCCCGCTGCTCGCGGAGCTCTGCCGGGGTTCGGCGGATGACGGTGGGGCGGTCGGTCACGTCAGTCCCCCGGCAGGATCGTAATCGGCGTCGCGCCGGGGGTGCGCCGGTCGTGGTCAACGTCCCACCAGATCTCGCCCCGCGGGTTCCGCCAGTGCAGAGCCCAGGTGTGCCAGACACGCCGCTCGAGCCGGCCCTGCGGCCACCCGTCGGCGAGGGGTTCGCCCGTCAGGTGCAGGTTGCATTCGGCGCCGGCCGTGACCATGAGGGCGGGGGCGATGTGGCCGATGGCCATGTAGTTGCTGTCCTCGCCGTAGCAGGTCAGCAGCACGCCCTGGTGGACGCTCGTCACGTCCCGGACGGTGGGGGTGATGACGCGGTCCGGCCGGTAGCCCTCGAGACCGCGGGCAGTGTCCTGGAGAGCGTGGAGGACGTCGTCCGGGGTGCGGGCGGGGTCGTCATGCCAGGCGGTGAACGCCTCGAGGTCATCCGCTCCGTGCAGGTCGAGGCGCAGGGAGACGCGCGCGATGGCGGCCTCGTACCGGGCCTCGTCGTGCAGGCTGAGGATGGTGCGCGGGTCGTAGAGCCAGCCGGTGACGCCGATGCCGATCGCGGTCAGGGCGTGCACCGGGCCGCAGCCGGCGGGCGGTTCGGTCTGCGTCCAGCCGCGGCAGCGGATCGCGGTGTGTGCGCCGCGGAGGATGTCGGCGATCTCGTAGACGGACGGGGCCGTGGTGGTCACCGGGACTCCTCTGCGGGCGCGCTCGTGGCCTGGTCGGTGTCGATGCCCTCCGCGGGCCCGAACAAGGCACGGGATCCGGCGGTCGACTGGGAGACGATGACGGCGTTGTCCGGGAGGCGGCTGCGGAACCAGGCGGGGATGTCGCCCTGGCACATGACGTCGTTGGAGGTGACGGTCTGGCCGTCGTCGAAGCGGAAGGTGATCTGGCGGCCGCCGAGCCCGAGATGCCTAGCGGGGAGGGTGCTGTTCATCGGTCGGACGACGAAATGGACGCTGTCGACACGGGCCACCACGATGCTGGTGTCGCCGGGGAAGGCGTCCCCAGCCTCATGCCAGGAGATCTTTTCGAGCCAGAATCGGCAGGTGTGGCAGGTCTGGTTCTTGCAGTCGGGGCAAGTCACTGCGGGACCGGCGATCGTGCGGTGCATGATGGGCTCCTCAAGGGGCGATCGTGCGGCGGGGTGGGGCCCGGCCCCGAAGGGCCGAGCGGGGTGGGGCAACGCAGGATGCAGGTGATGCGACGGAAGGGCATTAGGACGCCTCGGGCCATTGCTGTGCGGCGTATTCGGCGGCGCGTTCCAGGTCGGCGATGCTGGTCTGCTGGTCCCACCACTCCGGGGACCGGTAACGGACATCCGCATGGCCGACCCATCGGCGCAGGTGCCAGTAGTGGGCGGGCCTGCGGGAGGGCGACGGGCGGCCACACGGGCCGCACAGCACCTCAGCGCGCGGCGTGCCGATAACGCCCCAGGTGTGGCCGCAGTTCCGGCACTTTTCGCGGTCGTTCACAGGATCCCCTCCGGGCAAGCGAAGAGGGCCGCCGCGTGCGCCCACTGGTGGCGGGCGAGGTGCGCCTCGGGCATGAGGGCAGCGTTGCGGAAGGCCGCGATCAACTGGGCTCGGCGCAAGCCCTCCCAGCCCATCTCGGCGACCGCGGCAGCCCGAATGGTCTGGGCGTCGTGCGGGGTAACGAGGGACCCGGTGGGTAGGTCGGACAGGTAGATGGCCTGGCCTGCCGGGGTGAGGGCGGTGTCCATCGGGGCCTCCTCTGCGGGTTGGGGGTGCGGCGGGTTATTGGCTGGGGCCACGGAGGCCACTCTCGTCACGCCTGGCGGCAGACCAAGGACCGGCAGGCACCTCGGTAGAACAAGTAGCTGCCGCAAGTGGTGCAGTGCGGAACCTCGGTCAGCGGGCCGTAGGTGGCCTCGACGCTGGGCCGGGTGGCGGCGACCAGTTCGCCGTCGTCGCCGTCGAGGAGCAGCATGACCTGGTCGCCGTTGTGGTGGTACGGGGTGGCGCCCCAGTGGGCGGCATCGCGGTCCGCGAACCACGGCCACGCGCTGCGCCCGCCGTCGGCGCCGATCTTGTTGGCCAGTTCGGCGGGGACCTCGACCAGTTCAGTCATGGCGCCCTCCTCGGGACGTTGGCGGTGGTGGGTGAGGGCCCGACCCGAAGGCCGGGCAGGGGCGGTGAGTCAGGGCCGGCGGGTGCGGCGGTACTCCTGCATTCGTCCCTTCCACCAAGAGCGCGGGGTGGCCTCGCGGGCGATGTCGTTCTTCACGGTGGCTGGGATGTTGCACTGTCCCGGGTGGGCCGGGCGCCAGGTGCGGATGTCGTGTTCCAGCATCTGTGCGTCCTCCGGGAATGCGGCGGTGAACTCCAGCCAGACCTGGGCCTGGCGGGCGGCGGCTTGCGCCGCGCGGAGGAGGCGGGCGGCTTCGGAGGCGGCGAGCGACCATCCGGTGACCTTTTTGCAGCAGCCTCGACCGACGGTCATCTTGCGGCCGTTTGTGGTGTCGATGACGTCGTACAGGTTCTTGAGGATTCGGCCGCAGTGATCGCATTCGGTACCGGAGGAGGTACGAATGCCGGCCAGGTGCCAGTTGGTGGTTCCGATCTGGGCGGTTGCGACGCTCATTATTTCCTCCCCTGGTCACAGGTGGCTTGCCACCTCCAATATGACACACCCTTTGACGGGTGGCAACCCACCTGAGAAGATCGGTCCATGGCCAACGCCCACAAGCACAAGCAACGCGTCCTACGCGGCATCGACGACGAGCTCGCCGCCGAGTTCGACGCCTTCGCGCGCCAACTGGGCGGCGACCGCAGCAGCATCACCCGCCAACTCTGGGAATGGTGCGTCGGACGCCCCGGCACCGAACTACCTCAGCGCGCCGAGCCGACCGGGGAGGCCGCCCAGCCCGACGCCTGACCCGCCCCAGTTCGCGGCACACGGCTCAACTGAGGTCAGGAACAAGGATCCAGCCAGGCTCTGGGGACTCCGCCAGACCGAGCAGGGCGGCGGCCTCATGCAGGGTGCGATCCCAAGCGGCGCGCTCGGGCCGTTCGAACGACCGAGGGGTGATGACCTTGAACTCGCCGGGTTCCATCTCGACGCACTCGGTGACCAGGAAGGCCATGTCGCTGGCGAGGAGGTAGTCGATTCGACCGCCCTCCGCCCTCAGGGCGCGCAGAACACCTTCGAAGTTGTCCGGATGGGTGTAGGGGATGCGGATCCCGTAGGCGTAGTAGGTGGCATGGCGCATTGGATTCCTCCATATGAGCAGGGCGGTCACGCCGCCCGGTACCGACGGTTCGGACAGTTGTCGTGGGGGGCGGTGCACCAGTGGTGTCCGGCCCAGGTGACACCGCCGGGCTGGTGTGCGCCGAGAGCAAGACACGCGGCCATGGCGTTCAGGACCTCCGCCCGCGTCTTCCGCTCGCAGGGGCCGCGGAAGTTCCCGGGCGCGGTGAGCCGGTCCCCGGTCTCGCTGATGATGTCGACCAAGCCTCCGTCGGCAGCCGCCTCTGCATGGGCGCGGGCCATCTCGCCAGGCCGGGCCAGGGCGAGGATGCGCACCGCGACGAGGCCGGTGAGGACCATCATCAGAGCGCTGTCGAGAGTCGCCTCGGGTCGCGGATTCATGCGGCCCTCCCGGCGGTGAACCGGGCAGCTCTCACAGCGGCGCACGTCCGGCAGACCCGCGACGTCCGCCCTCGGCCCCGGTTACGGAGACGCACATTGCTGCCCTCCAGCAGATGCCCGGCAGCGCAGCGGTCTCCGGGTGGCCGATTGCCGCGGCGCTTGTCGTAACCCCGGCGAGCCGGCGCCGTCTCGGGCGCGAACCAGGCTGCCCACACAAGCCGCCGCGCCACGCCGATCTTCTTCGCGAGCAGCTTGTAGGGCATACCCAGCGCGTTGGCCGCCGCCCGATAGTCGTCGTGCACCGCCAGGGCGGCGATCACGTCCAGCAGTTGGGCGTCGAGGACATCGAGGACCTGGCGCACGGCGATCCGGTCGGTGAGGCGGTCTTCTGCGCGCTCTTCTGGCAGGTCCGTCCAGAAGCGCCAGTACGCGCGGCTGGATGCCGTCTCCGAGCCGGAGCTCAGCGCGCCCCGGGCATGCCTCACCGCCTGTAGTTCGGCGTGAATGTCGGTGCGTCCGGCGGCCAAGAGGTCGCGTCGCGTCGGGGGTTCGTCAGCTTCCGTCAAGGCGACGGCGATCGCGGACCACGCCAGGTCATAGCGCAGCGCCGGATCGAGCTCCCCGCCGTGAGCGGTCGCAGCGGCAAGGCGAGCGAGATCGTGCAGGTCGGCCAAGGTGTAGCCGTGGCCAGCATGCCAATCAGATGGGAGGGTTGAGATCATGCGGTTCTCCGGTGGTTCGCGGTGTGGTCTGTCGGGGCGTCCGAGGCGGGAGTCGAACCCGCAGGTGGGGCCGCTTTTAAGGCGGCTGCGTCAACCGTTGCGCCACTCGGACAAGGCCCCGGCCGATGGATCGGACGGGGTGGCGCCGAGCCGCACCCCACCAGGTGCGGCTCACGCACGTTCGGGGTCAGCCGGGCCCGTGGTGGGCGCAGGCGCAGAGCTTCCCGGTGTACTTGTTATTGATCCTGCACCGGTCATGCATTCGCCGGGCCCACTCCGCCAGCCCCGCCGACCGGTCGGGATGCTCGGCCACCGCCTGCTCGAGGAGCTGCGCGGTTTCGCACGCGGTGGACAGGTACGGCGGCGGATCGATCAACGCCAGGATGTCGTCGGGCAGCTGCTCGGCGGTCGAACCGGGAGGCGGCGGAACGAACGCCGCATCGCCCTGCGGCAGGGTGCCGTCCCGCAGATAGGCCGCGACCGCATCCGACCCGTGGAGCGTCTTCAGCACGTGGCCGATGGCGATCCGGAGCCCGGCCTCCATGCCCTCGTTGATCCGGGCCGCATCCTCGGTGCGGCACAGCGGGGCGTTGCGCTCGGCCTTCGCCCGCTCCGCCTCCAGACGGGCCAGCAAGGCGCAGTACGGAGACTGTGTGTCGGTCATCGGTTCTCCTGGTCGGTGATGTTGCGGAAGCGCAGGGGTTCGCTACGGGTCGGGGGCGGGTCGTTGCGGTGCCGCCAGGCGCGGGCTCCCTGGATCGGGTGGGCGATGAGCCAGCCGATGTTCTCGGCGGACAGGACGAGCCACGCGGCCCACCAGACGGGCCCGTTACGCCGCGCGGACGGGTGGTACTTCTTCCAATTGACCCAGTCGGAGGCACGCCGGGCGGGCCGCCAGCGGCCGAGGACGTATCCGGCGGCGAGCAGCACGGCAGCCGCGACCAGGGCGGCCGGGGTAGTCGCCATCAGAACCTCCACCACCCGTTGTGGCCAGCGGGGATCTCGGGATAGTTGGCGAGCATGGGGCGCAGCAGCGCCAGGTGCTGCTCGATCACCTCGGGCTTCTGCGCGCCCCAGTAGTTCTCGCCGTCCCAACGGCCGTCGCAGTCGCCGCCATAGCGGCCGTCGGTGTACCGCTCCAGGAACTCCCTGGCGTCGGCGGGCGCCGGGTTGTCGATGATCGTCCGGAGCGTGCCGATACAGGCCACGGGCTCGGTTTTGCGGCCCCGGAACCAGACGGCATCGACCACGCACCAGGCCCACGTCTTCCCGGGGTCACGTTCGAGGCGACGCAGCGAGCTGAGGTCGACGGCGTAGGGGCGGCGGGAGATCAGGAACTTGCCTTCACGGATCACGGGTGGTTCTCCTCAGGCTGGTAGGTGGCGATGCCGGGCAGGCAGTGGATGCGCCTGCCGCGGCGTCGCGCGGACGGGATCGGGGCGGGCAGGAGCATGGCGGCGAGGAGTTCGGGCGGGAGGGTGAGCTGCACGGGGGCGGACGGAGGGGCTGTGCGCTCGAGCCCAGGCGGGTCGGCGCTCATGCGGCCGGGTTGAAGTCGCCGAACAGGGTCGTTTTTATCGGCTTGGACAAGCGCAGCTTGCACAGCTCGGCGTAGGGCTGATGCTTCTCCACTCCGATCGCCGTGAAGCCTTCACCGATACACGCTTCGAGCGTGGCTCCGGACCCCGCAAACGGATCCAGTACCGTGCCACCCGGCGGGGTGACGAGACGGACCAGCCACTGCATCAAGCCGAGTGGCTTCACCGTCGGGTGTGCGGTTCCGTCAGGCAGCCGGGGGCGCTCCGACGCCGGGGCCTTCGCTTCATATCGGAAGACAGGAAAGAACCGGGACGCACCGCCCGCATCGTCGTACTCGGTGCCGGTCTTGGTCATGCCCCAACCGTTTCCGGCAGCCGCGCCTCGGGGCTTGCCGATCCGGCTCCGCGTCACGCCGCTCTGCGCGTCTATCTCGGCAACGGAACACCCAGGTACGCAACCGTCAGCGCAGGCGTCGCCAACCGACTCGCCCTGATCGTCGAGAAGCGGCGCGTGAGACAGTGCAACGTTCGTCGGCCAGCGACCCGCAGTGTGTGCGGAGTCCTCTCGGACACCAGTCCACTCACCGTAGGCGTCGCCATTCCGGTTCGAGTCGAGCCCGACGACGGAGGCGCACTTGTCGCGGTAGTCCTGCCCAGCCATCGTGCGGCAGCCGTCGATGTTGATGCCACCGGTGCCGTGCTGTCGGATGTTGGAGGCAACGCTGCCGACCAGCGGCGTCCGGGCGAGCACGATCGGCTCGTGTGACGGCTTGAGGTGCTGCTTGCTCTTCGGGAATCCGCTGCCGTAGATCCAGTGAAGTGAGTCGCGTACCTCGAATCCGGCGTTCTCGATCGCGCAGGCAAGCCGGTGATAGGTGCGGGTTCCTCCGAATGCGGCGAGGTATCCGCCCGGTTTGAGAATCCGCAGGCATTCGCTCGCCCACTGCTCGCACCAATTCCCGAAGCGGATTCCCTCAACCCGGTAGGTCCGTGCGGCGTCGGCCGAGTTGATCGGGTTGTGGTTGCCGCCGACGTGATCGAACGTGTTGGTCTTCGCGGCCTTCCGCTCAACAAAGGAGCCGGGGGTGTCCCACTCCTTGCCCATGAACCCGAGTCCGTAGGGCGGGTCGCACACCACTGCGTCAACGCTGGCGTCGGGCAGTGTGGTGAGCACGTCGAGGCAGTCCCCGAGGTGGAGTGTCACCCCGTCGTCGGCGTAGTAGGGCTCAGGCATCACAGGCTCCAGAGGGTGGGCTGGTAGGGGTGGAGTGGGAGTTCGGTCTGCCCGGGGATGTGTGGCGGGGCTGTGCGCTCGTCCGCGGCCCGTTGAGGGGCCTGCGGGTCCCGGGCGACCTCCGGGCGCTGCGGGGCACTCAGAGGCGCCGTGGAGCCCCGCGGTGGGGCATCGACGGTGGGCTCGCCGTCAACCCAGCCGCCTGAGCGGGCGCCTGACGGCCTCTCGTCGCCCCAGACGACCCGAGGCCCGGGAATCCCCTCCGAGGCGCTCAGGCGGACGTACAGCGGCCCGCACGGGGTTTCGGCGGCCATCACGCCGCCTCCCGCTTCGCCTCGGCGGGGATCAGCCCGTGCCGTCGGGCCACACGCACCGCCTCGGCCCGCCGCTCATCCCGCGGCAGCCACACCACATCCAGCGCCCGGTACGCCTCCGACAAGCGGGACGCGACCTGAGTGCGGGTCGTGCCCAACCGGGTCGCCACCACGGACAGCGGCACGCCATCAGCGGCAGCAGCCAGCACCAGGGCCTGGCGCGGGGACAGGTGAAAGGTCATCGGAATCTCCGTCCGTCATTCAGCGTGCGATGGGGATGTGGTGAGGGCCTCGATGCGGGCCACGACCTGCGCGGCGTGCTCGGCCATGGCCTGCTCGGGGCTGTCGGCGAACCGGTGCAACGCCACGGCGGCGGACATGATCACGTCGCACAGTTCGGCCGCCACGTCCTCGGGCTTGTGGGTGATCCCTTTGCGGGGGTTCTGGCCGACGGCGCCGATGTACGCCTGCATCACCTCGCCGAGCTCTTCGCTGATCTTCATCAGCCGCATCTGGGTTTCCCGCTCGCTGGCACCGTTCGCCGCGTCCAGCCAGGCGGCAGAGCGGCGGGCCGCCACCCACAGCGGCGACGGGGCGGGCGGGGTATCGGGGCCGATGCCGAACCGGCGGCCGGAGCCACGCTCGGCCAGCAGGTCGTTCAGTTCGGCCATGTCGTCGCTGGCCGCCTTGAGCCAGGCGCGCTCGCGCAACGTGAAGCCGTCCGGGCCAACAGGCTCAGTGGCGGGGGTGATCGGGTCACGGTTCATGGTTCTCCTTCGGATGTGGTGGGATCTGTGGGCGGTCGCCCCCGCTAGCCCCGGGGGCGACCGTGCTCATCAGGCGGCTTCGCTTTCGGTGGCAGGGGCAGGCAGAGGCAGGGCGGTGGCGGCGGAGAGGGCGGCCGGTTGTGGCGCCGGGATACCTGCCGCGGCGCGGACGACGGCGACGGCGACGGCGACGGCGAGAGCGTTGCCGACCTGGAGATAGCGCTGCCCGGCCCGGCCGTGGAACTCGAGCTCGGGCCGGAAGCCTTGGAGGGCCGCGCACTCTTCGACGGTCGGCCGCAGGTGCGGGATACCGCTCCGGTCGCGCCACAGCGGCGTGCCGAAGGCCCGCTTCATGCCCTGCCGGGTGCCGTTGCCGAATGGCTCGGCGCCGCCGGTGTAGGTGCCTCCGCTGGTGACGGTGGGCGCCGGCCGCTGCGTGTAGCCCCAGCCGACAACATCGGCCATGGCCACGTGGGGCGGCTGCCCGAGCCCGCCGTGTGTCGGGGCCGGAAGCTGGACTTCGCGCACCCGGGAGGCCGCGAGGATGGCGCGTGGCCGCCGCTGCCCGGCCCCATGATCCGCGGCGTCGACGATGCCGACCGCGGTGCTGTAGCCCCAGCGGGTGAGGATCTCGGCGTACTGCTGCCAGACGGGCAGCACCGACGGCACCTGCTCGAGGGCTATCCATTCGGGCATCAGGTCGTAGTGCCAGCGCATCGGCTCGGCGGTCAGGATCGAGCGTTCGTCGCGGCATGCGGCGCCGATCGCGGCCCGGGTGTCCTTGCCGCGGGACAGGTCTTCGATGGCCTGATGCACCAACGGCAGATCCAACAGGCCCAGCTTCTTGCCGGACTTGCCGAAGCCGGGGCACGGCGGGGAGTCGATCTTGCCGGTGGTGCGGCCCTTGAACGGCCACGTGGGGTACTGGGTGGCGTCGCAGCGGATCGTGGCGTGCCCAGCCCGTATGCGGGTCGCGCACGCCGCCGCATCCAGCTCAAGGCCGATGTCCGACAACCCGAGCTCGCGCAATCCCTCGGACCAGCCGATGCCGGCGAAACCATGAACGATCATGCGGCAGGCTCCTCTGCACGTGCCTGCCACAGCGGGCAGTGGATGATCGGCTGCTCGAGCGGCTCCGGCCCATCCGGGTGGCAGCAAGCCTCGGGCCACGAATCACAGCCGCAGTCGACGCTCGGGAAGCAACGGTGAGTACTCCAGCGCTCCTCCTGGTGATGCGCACACGTTTTGCAGCCCCGGTTAGCCGGGTTCTTCCAGCAGCGGCCCATGTGCTCGACCGCGGCCGGCTTCTTGCTGTGGGTGCGGCGGCAGTGCGGGCACTGGAAACGGCGGACCGTGATCGGGATCGGCACGGCGTTCATCAGGCGGCCTTTCGGGTGTCGACGGCGTGGAGGTGGCGGTAGGCGGGCGTGAGGCGGGAGGTCGTCCAGCGGTGGCCGCAGCGGCAGCGGTAGGAGTGCACGGTTTGCTGGCCGTCACGGCGAGCGCTGGTGGGGGCTATGTCGCGGCGGCAGCAACGGGGGCACGAGTCGGTGAGGATCACGCCGCCTCCCCCGCGTCCGGCACCGCGGCAAGGGGCGCGCTGAAGTCGGCGGCCATGTCCACGAAACGGCTGTAGTGGAGCTGGTTGGCGACGGTGATCGTGGCCAGGGAGCCGTTGCGGTGCTTGTCGACGATCAGGTCGACTTCGCCGGCCCGCGGCGACTCGCGCTCGTAGGCGTCTTCGCGGTGGACGAGGATGACGATGTCGGCGTCCTGCTCGAGGGATCCGGACTCGCGCAGATCGGATTTGGTCGGCCGCTTGTCCTGCCTCTGCTCGGGTCCGCGGTTGAGCTGGCAGAGGACGATCACGGGCACCTCGAGCTCCATCGCCATCAACTTGACGTTGCGGCTCATGTCGGAGACCTCTTGCTGCCGGTTCTCCTGGCGGCGGGAGGATCCGGATTCGAGGAGCTGGAGGTAGTCGATGACGACGAGGTCGAGGCCGGTGGTCTGCTTGAGCTTGCGGCAGCGGGCTTTGATCTGCATGACGGTCTGGTTGGTGGTGCTGTCGATCGTCAGTGGCGCGGCGGTAAAGCGCGGGAGGGCTTCGGCGTAGCGGGCCCAGTCGGAGTCGGTCATGGCGCCGCCGCGGATGTGGTGCAGGCCGATGCGGGCTTCGGCGGACATGATGCGGTGCTGGACGTCACGCCTGGACATTTCGAGGTTGAACAGCACGGCTGGCCGCTGGTGCTTGATGGAGCAGGCGCGGAGCATGTCGACGCCGAGGGTGGACTTTCCCATGGCGGGCCGCCCCGCAATAATGATCATCTGCCCGGGGTGGAGCCCGTGGAGGAGGTCGTCGAGATCGGAGAAGCCGGTGGGTACGCCCATGGCGCGGCCGTTGCGCTGTAGCTCCTCGAGCTCGGCGACCATGTCTTCGGCGTCGTCGCCGATGAGGGCCGAGTCGGCGTCTTCGCGAACCTGCACGGCGTCGTTGAGTTCGGCCATGGCCGCGTCGGCGGTTTCGTTGGCGTCGCCGCCCGCATAGCCGAGCTGGGTGATGCGGTTGCCTGCCTCGACGAGACGCCGCAGCACAGCCTGTTCGTGAACGATGTGGGCGTAGTACTCGGCGTTGGCGGCGGTGGGGGTCTGCTGGACGAGGTGGTGCAGGTAGTCGGGACCGCCGACGCGCGTGATCTCGCCACGCTTGGTGAGCTCGGCGGTAACCGTGATCGGGTCGACCGGCTCGCCCTTGGCGTACAGGTCGTGGATGGCCTGCTGAATGGTCTCGTGGGCGGGCCGGTAGTAGTCGCGCTGCTGGAGCGGGCTGTCGAGAACATCGGCGATGGCGTTCTTGGAGAGCAGCTGGGCGCCGAGCCCGCACTGTTCGGCGTCGATGTCCTGCGGGGGGACGCGTGTGAAGTCGGAGGCGTCGACGGGATCGGTCCACATCTCGGGGTCGATGTCGGTGGTCACGCGGCCTCACCCCGGCGGCGGTCGTCACCCTTGATGGTGATCCGCTGGCACATCTCGGCGAGCCGCGACGTGACCCGGTCCCCGAGGCGGGCGGCGAGTTCCTTCGGCAGCACGTTCGACGTGAACAGGGTCGGCAGGTGCCGCTCGTACCGGTGGTTGACGAGCCGGAAGTTGATCTCTTCGGTGAACTCGGTCGCTTTCCGTTCCGCGCCAAGGTCGTCGACCAGCAGCAGCCGGGCGTCCCGGTACTTGCGGAACTCGGTCTCCGAGTCGATGTTGTGCCGGGGCCGGAGTGCTCCGTACATGTCGGCGGCGGTGGTCACGACCCAGCGGGAGGCGACACCGGTGACCGCCAGGGACCGGATCGCACCGTATGCCTGGTGGGTTTTGCCGACACCAGTGACGCCGAGCAGCATCAGCGACGGGCCGTGAGCGACTGTGGCGAAGCTCCGGCCGTGCGCCGCCTGCACCTTGCGGGCCTCGGCGACAAGCGTGGCGATCCAGGTGCGGAGCTCGGGCAGGGTGGCGATGGTGCTGCGGTAGTGGAACGGCACCACCTTGGCGGCTTCGAGGAACGAGTGGCGGGCGATGTTCGACTCGGTGTATGGATCGCAGTCGCCAGAGTTGAACCAGTCGACGGTGCGGCCCTGGGCGGCGAGCAGCGGCTCGAGGTCGTGATGCCTGGGGTTGATCGGCTGGACGTAGTCCACGGGGTCTCCTAGAAGGGCTCGTCGTATTCGTCTTGGTTGGTGGGGTTGTGCCAGGGCTCGTAGTCGCCGCTGGCTTTGGCGTAGGGGCCCGGCGGGCTTGCGGCAGGAAGCTCGTCGTCGTACCGCTCGCTGTTGAGCCAGGTCGCCGGGTGCGGGATGAACCGGGTCTCGGTTCGAACGCGGCGCCAGTAGTCGCGGTGTGCCTCGGCGGCAGCGATGAGCGTCTCCGGCTTCACCCCACGCTTCACTGCGGCCGCGAAGGCTTTGCGTGCGTTGCCCTTGCTGACCTTCCGCGGGTAGCGGGAGTAGAAGGCAACGAAGGCGGCGTCTTCCTGCTGCTGGCTGTCTGTGGCGTCGGGAAACGAAGCTGGCGAGTCGAAGAGCGCGGAGCCTTGTGACTCGCTCTCCGAAGCCGGAGGCGTAGGAGTGTTCTTAGGTTCAGTAGTGGGTTCAGTCTTTTGGTTTGGGTGACGTGGGCGTCGCCCCTCCTGCGACGTGGACGTCACCCCATCGGCGACGTCGGCGTCACCGGTGACGTCGGCGTCACCGGTGACGCCCACGTCATCCGCTCCCGGCTCCGAGAAGTCGTCTGAACTGGGCTTTTTCTTGCCACCCCTGCGGCGGGATGACGCCAGCGTCACCCGTGACGCCTGCGTCACCTCATCCGAGCTCGCGCGACCGCCTGGCACGACGCATTCGAGGGCGAGGTCATAGACGTCTGGCCGCTTGCCCTCC
This sequence comes from Streptomyces sp. NEAU-174, assembly GCF_052665095.1. NCBI lineage: Bacteria > Bacillati > Actinomycetota > Actinomycetes > Kitasatosporales > Streptomycetaceae > Streptomyces > Streptomyces sp. NEAU-174. The sequence goes on from NZ_JBQTCE010000021.1 coordinate 155,960, forward strand.
GGCAGGTGCTGCGCCTTCGTCTGGTCGCCAAGTCGGATCAGTCCGAGCTCGACGAGCTTGCGCAGGTCTCGCTGCACGGACCGCTTGTCCTTGCACGCATAGGCGGCCAGGCGCGCGACAGAGGGGAAGGCTCCGCGGCCATGCTTGTCGGCATGCCGTGCGAGTCCGCTCAGCGTGGCGACGAGCTGAGACGGCATCGGCGGGGCGTACTCCATCGCCCAGTCCATGGCCTCTTTACTCACGTGAATCTCTTCTCGGGGAGGGGGTTCGCTGCTGGTTTCGGCTGCGTGCGGGCAGCGCTCATGGAGGCTTCAGCAGGGCACGGTCCTTGCCCTCCGGCTGCTGCAATCTTACCCCAAGGTGCCCGTGCACCCGAGAGTCATTAGAGGGGCACTTTGCATAGCGATGGTGCCCCTCGCATGTCAGGTCAGTTATGGTTGTGCCATGACGACGAAGGGAACCCCGGGCCGCGTGATCCGCGTGGATGAAGAGACGTGGGCGGCTTACGGCGAGGTGTGCGAGGCCAAGGGCCTGTCGCGCGCCGCTGACCTGCGCGTCTACATCAAGCGCGAGGTCGCCGCGTTCCGGCGCCGGCAGAAGGCCGAAGCCTCCGAGTCCTGACCTCATCCCCATCCCCTCCTTGCCCCGCCATCGGCGGGGCTTTGTCGTGTGCGGCTAGGGCGGGGCCGTCGCGATGGACGGCCCCGCGGCGTGACTACTTGGGCATGGGCATGGCGTCGTTGGGGCCGTACTGGATGCGGCCCAGCTCACGGCCATCGCGGACTGCGTTCCAGGAGCGGACCAGGTAGGCCATGTGGCGGTCGGCCGGTGATTTCCGCCTGTCGGCGGCCTCGGCCATAGCCCTGGTGCGGAGGGTGAGGATCGGGTGGCCGACGGGCAGCTCAGCGCCGTCGGCGAGCCGCTGGAAGAACCAAGTCGCTTCCTCGGCTGCGATGCGAGAGAACACGTGGTGGGCTGTGCCGACGACCGACTGCGGCAGATACTTGAACGTCTGGTGGACGCGGGCGGCGATCTCGGCCGAGCGGCGCAGCTCGGGCCTCTCGTTGAGGAGCGCGGTGCATTCGGCGGTGGTGGGAGTTGCGTTGCCGTTGAACTTGCAGTCGCCCTGCTCCCACAGCCAGACGCGCTTCAGGACGGAGGCGAGGATGGTGAAGTTGGTTTCGCCGCGGAGGCCGAGCGCGTCGGAGGTGGACCGCTTGCGGCCGGCGTCCATCGTTTCCTGAGTGGCAGGGTCGAGTCCGGAGACGATGAGCATGGGGACGGGGACGCCGGCGACGGTGACGGCGGTGAGCCTGTGCTGTCCGTCGAGGAGGGCACCGTTGCTGGCGAACTTGACGGCTTCGCCGTTCTGCTGCCATTTGCCTGCCGCCATGTCGCGGGCGTAGTCGGAGACGGCTCGGGGGCGGAGGTTGCGGTTGTGGGTATTGCGCTGGAGCCAGCTTTTGGCGAGGGCGGGGGTGACGGTGACGACCTCGACTGTGGGCTCGTTGTTGCTGGAGAGGTCGTGCAAGGGGAGGGCGGTTACGCTGGAGTGGTTCATCACTTCTCCTGTTCGATGGAGTTGGCGATGCCGGTCAGGGCGTCGCTGATCTTGTGGAGGCTCGTCGCCCACCAGCGGCGGGCCTCTTCGCTTGCTGTGGCGGTGGGCAGGTTCATGGCCTGCACGAGTCGCACGGTGTGCTCCAGGGCGCCAAGGAGTTCGGGCACCTGCTGGTGGGTGTGGGTCCGGTTCTTGTTGAACCGGTCGTCCTCGGCGAGCCGGGAAAGGCGTTCGGCGGCTCGGGTGAGGTCGCGGCCAGCATCGGTGAACGCCTCGGGCAGCGGGCGCCGCTTCACCTTCGGCGGCTCGGCAGGGGCGGGCTCGTCAACGAGTTCGGCATCGATGACCTCGCCCGTGCTGGCTTCGCTCCAGATGTTCTGCCTGGGCTCCGTTGAGCGAACCGCTGCGTAGCTCTTGCCGTTGACTCCGGTGATGAGGTCGGGCTGGTCTACCTTTCCATCTGGAAAAGTAGAGCTCAGGCTGCGATGCACCGTCCCCACACCCAGCCGCGTGGCTGACGCGATCGCAGGAATGCTCATCCCTGCCTCGCGAAGAGACGCGACGGTCTCGGCGCGTTCCTCTCGAGGGAGCGCCAGCCGTGCGCTCCCGAACTCGCTCGACACATAGGCGTCCCAGGTGTCGTATCCGAGGACGGCCCAGGTGCGGGAGGTGTATGCCTCGCGGATGAGCTGCCAGGTGCCTTCGACGGCGACCTTGATGCGGTCGGTGAGGGCTCGCGCCTGCTCGCGTGTCGGCAGGTCAAGGTCTGTGGCCATGTGCTCCCCTTTCGTTGTTGTGTGCGGCTACTGGCTATGCGGCGGTGTCGAGCTGCTGGCGCCATCCGGGTCCGCGGCGGCCGGCGAGTTGTTCGTGGACGTAGGAGCGGGAGCGGCCGACGCGGGCGGCGATCTCGTCTTCGCTGAGGTTGAAGGCGGCGAGGTGCTGGATTTCGCTGGAGATGTGCCGGGCAGCCTCGGTCCGGTTCGGCTTGCGCTCTACGGCGGGCTCGATGTCGGGCTGGGCCTTGGGGTCGTCGATGGTGTCGGTGTCCCAGGCGAGTGGGCCGTGCCAGCCTTTGGACCTCGCGATATTCCGGCTGCGCTGGGTGTACTTGTTGACAGGCACGGCTTGGTGGGCGAGCTGCTTGTAGGCGGCTTCGATGCGTTCAGCGAGCTCGCGCCGGATCGTCGGCTGACCGTTGGTTGCGATGGCGTGGATGCGCATGCGACCGGTGTTGGCGGCGTCGGCGATGGCGCGCAGGGAGTGCCCGATGTAGACGAGGGCTTGGATGCGGCGCCTGGAGCCGGTTACGTCGATGAGTTGTCCGCCATCGCCCTTCGCGGGGGGCTGTGCGGCCATGATCCGGGCGTGGGTGCTGTGGCAGATCTTGGTGCGTTCGCCGTTGTAGATGCGAAGGAGGCCGCTCAGGGGGACGCCGGTGGCTGTGGCGAGGCTGGGCCAAGTCATGGTCTGGTGGAGGTGCTTGAGGTGGGCTTGGGCCATCGCAGGGTCGATGAAGGGACTGCGGCCGAGTTCCCTGTTGACCCTGGCGCGCTTTTCTTCCTTGCGCCGGGTGATGAGGCAGGGTTCGCATTTGCAGGGCGGCCGGTAGCCGGGGCTGCCGTTTGCTCGGGCGTAGCTGCCGTGTGGCGGCAGGGGCTTGGTGCGGGTGGTGGTCACTGTGTCCCCCATTCGCGGGTGGTGGGGAGGGCGTGGATGTCGTTGAGGGTCCGGCGGGCCCAGCTGCGGTGGCGAAGGAGAAAGAGTTCGCGGCCGAGTCGGGCGCGGGCTTTGGCGCGCCGGTGGCGCCGCCGGATGATGCGGGTGGCGGCCCAGGCGGCGAGGAGGAAGACGGCCACGTGGAGGGCGAAGGCCACGGCGGGGCTCACGCGGCCCGCTCCGTGGGCCTGGCCCGCCGCTGTGCGGCTATGGCCCGCCCCTTGTGTGTGAGCTCCCAGACAGCCAGGCGGTGCCCGTGGGTGGCTTCCGAGGTGGAAGGGACAACCTTTCCGGTGTGAGAGATGATCCGGGCGGTACGCATCGAGTTGATGGCGGCACCGATGAAGCCGTGCCCCAGCTCGGGCAGCACCTCCCGGAGGTCGTTGGCGCTGACGGTTCCGTTGGCGAGGCAGAACGCGAACACGGCCTGCTCGACCAGGAACTGGGACCACTCCGACTGGCGGACGATGTCGTCGAGCAGTTGGTCCTTCGCGACAGCGGCGAGGCGTTCGGCCGGGGTGAGACGGCGGGTCATCGGTCGTCCTCCTGCTCGGCCACAAGGTCGTATTCGGCAGCGGCGATGAGCTTGCGTCCGAGGTCGCCGGCTTCTTCGGCAGTCATTCGGAGGTGGCCGAGTGGGGTGGTGACCTGGATGTACGTCATGCCGATGTCGGTGCCGTCGATCTGTTCGCCAGCGATGTACACGGCGAAGGTCTCTTCATGGGCGGGCGCAGTGCTCATGGCGGGTGTCCTTCCGGGTGTGGTTCCGTGGAGGGGTGGGGCCGCCGCCATGTCGGGTGGCGGCGGCCCGGGGTGGGCTAGAAAGGCGGGTCGGAGGGGTCGCGGCCGAGGGTGAGTTCGGTGATGCGCTTCTCGATGTCGCCGGTGAGGTCGGCGCCCTCGTTCTTCAGGGCGTAGGTGAAGTTGCGGGCCCACAACTGGACCGTCTCGCTGTCGCCGTTGAGGAGCATGTCGGCGAGTTGCTCGGCGATGATTCGGCGGATGTTCTCGGGGATCGCGTCGGTGATGTCGGGCGCCGGCCCCCACGGGTCGCGCTTGGGGGCCCTTTCAGCGGCGAAGGCGATCCATCCGCCGCCGTCCGCCGGGGCCTTCCAGGCGCCGCGCGGGTCCCAGCCGTCGTCGGAGAGCCGGGCGTCGATAGCGTCGTCCACGTTGCAGTCGGCCATGTCGAGGGCTTGGGCGAGTTCGCGTCCGGCCTTCCATCGATTCGGCTCTCGGCTGGCGAGGGCCTTGGCGATGTGCGTGGACACCGCCTCGCGGACGTCGTATTCACGGGCTCGCAGCAGCCGGAGTGCGTCCCGCATGTCCGCGGTCCGGGCGGCCTGCTCCTCGTCGCGGGCGAGAGCAGCGTGGCCCTGGCCGATGGCGGCGGCGACTTCAGCGATCCGCATGTCGCCGGGGTGTTCGGTGAGGTGTCGGGCGGCGTTGGCGAGCTGCTTCTCCGCCTCGGCCCGGTGGTTGATGGTCATGTGCTACTCCTTGGGGTGGGACGCCCCCGTCTGCCTCGGGGGCGTCCCTTCGCTGGTGGGTTAGGCGGCGGATCCGGGCTGGGCCACGTCGGGCCAGTCGGTGGAGTTGGCGGCGGCGTCCTCGTCCCACAGGCCGTCGGAGGCGTCGTCTGTGGTGTCGGCGCGGGACACGCTGTACGTGTCGGTGGCCACGGTCTGCTGCGGCTTGGCCGGGGGTGTCGGTGCGGTGATGGTGGCGACGCTGAGCGGAGCCTGCTGCGGGACGATCTCGGCGTGCGCGTACCCGTCGAGTTCCTCGGCCGCATACGGCATGCCGTGCAGGGCATCTGAGGCAACCAGTCGGCAGATCTCACCGGTGGCCCGGTTGATCAGCATGGTCTTGGGCTGCTTCTTCCACTGGTCCTTGCCCATGAGGCCCAGGCGCTGGGCGCGGGGGATGTCCCACACGACCTGCTGCCACTCGTCGGCGCCCTTACGGCGGCCCCGCATGACGCAGTGGATGTCGTCAGACTCGACGAGTTCGATCTCGTGGCCCTTCGACTGGAGCAGCCCACGCATGGCGTGCGCCCGCAGGGCGGGCTGCCCCTGGATCACGTCGATGCTCTTGAGGGAGGTCATCGGCTGGATGCCCAGCTCGTGTCCGGCGAGGATGACGGCGGTGACCTCGTCGGGCTTGCCTCGGTACTGGCCCGCGAGGCTGGTGGTGGCGATGTTCGCGGCGATGTTCGAGATGGCGATGGCGTCGCGGGCCCACGCCTCCAGCTCCGACTCGGTCGGCGGGCTGGCGTTGAGGTAGGTGGAGACGGCCGCGCTCTCTTCTTCGCGGGTGGCGATCTCGTTGGTGCTCACAGGTACTCCTCGGCTTGGCGGATGGTGTCCCAGGGCGGCATGGAGATGGGTGGTATTTCGGTGACGGGCCCGGTCCAGTCGGACCACGTGTCGGTGGCGACGCAGTTGGCGTAGATCTCGAGTGCGCGGCGGTTGCGGGCGCGGCCGATGTCGCGGTCCTGCTGGACGAGCTCCCCCACGGTGATCAGGTACGGGGCTTGCTTGGACTGGAAGACGAAGATGAAGCGGCACTGGTCGGGGGCCAGTCCGGCGGCCTGTATGCCGTCCTGGTAGAGCGGGTCTTGCTGGTGGTAGGCGTGGTCGCGTATGGCCCGCGATACGGCTTCGGGGCTGGCGTCGCGGCAGGTCTTGAAGTCGACGCACAGGGTCAGGCCGGGCAGGGTCTTCAGCCAGTCGGGGCGGGCTCGGCAGCGGACACCGGTGGCCGGGTCGGTCCACCAGATCGACCGCTCAGGGATGCCCGAGCCGGGCGCGAACAGCGGTCCGGCTATCGGGTGCTGCCGGACGACTGCCGCCATGGCGTCGACCTGCTTCTTCTCCTTCGGCAGGAGCGGCACCTTGCCCTCGTCGTAGGCGATGTCTCGCTGGGCTCGGGCGTCGGCCTTCAGGTAGTTCGGGTAGTCGATCTCGACGATGTCGTGGCCTTCGCCGAGCACAGCGGTGTGGACGGCGTTGCCGAGGTCGAATTCGCGCTTCGGGGGCTGCGGGTTGTCGCGCTCCCACTTGAACTGGGCGGGGCAGCCGGGGGCGAGGATGGAGCGGAGTCCGGTGGAGGAGATGGAGCCGCGGTCGGCGTGGTACTCCTCGGCGGACATGCCGTCCACGAAGACGGGCGCCTCGACCTCGGTTATGGCGGTCACTGCTTCTCGTCCTTCTTCTTGTCGGCGCAGTCTTCGCAGAGGTGGCGGCCCTTGTGGGGGACGAAGGGACCGGCGGTGTCGCCGCAGATGCGGCAGGCGATGGGTGGCATCAGAAGGGCTCCTCGACTGGGTAGGGGCGGCGTCGCCAGAGGGGCAGTCGCCAGGTGCGGAGTTGGTCGAGGCAGTGGCACGGCTCGTCGTAGGGGCTGTCGACCCACCAAGCCCGTCGCTCGCCCGAGCAGTCGGGGCAGTTGGGGTTGGGTTCGCGGGTGATGTAGATGGCGCGCTGGTGGAGTTCGGCTTGCCAGCGGCCGATGCGGATCGGCATGTGTTCTCCTTGATGCCGGGCGTCCCGCCTGCTGTGGACGGGCGGGACGCCCTTCGGCTGGCTACTGCTTGATGCGGATGGGCATGAGGACGGCCCGGTACGGGGTGTCGTCCAGCGGTTCGATGAGGACGGGCCGGGTGGGTGTGTACAGCCAGATGCGGACCCGGTCGGCGATTGGGGCGAGCATGGTGGTGAGGTATTCGGGGTCGAAGGCGATCTCGAACCCGTCCTCGATGTCGTCGGTGGTGGCCTCGATGCTGGTGCTGGCGGCCGGCCCGTCGCCGCGGGCTGCGATTTCGGCGTGGTCGCCGCGCAGGGTGACCCGCACGAGCTTGTTCTTCTCCCGCACGATGGCCACGCGGCGGGCCGCAGCGCCGAGTTCGTTCGGGTCGAACTCGGCGTAGCCGGTGGCCGCCTCGGTCTTGGGTACGAGGTTTTCGACGGGCGGGAAGCCGCCGACGCGGGTGCGTACCGCCACTGTGCGGTTGGTGGTGGCGAAGCCCGCCATTCCGTCGCCGGGGCCGGGGAAGCTGATGCTGACTTCGCCGCTGGTGAGCGACTTGGCGATGTCGGCGAGGGTGGGGGCGGTGATGAGCATGGTGTCGTCGGCGGGCGCGGCGGGCTGCCACGGCAGGGTGCGGAACGGGATCCGGTACCGGTCGGTGGCCGTCAGTTCGAGGCGTTCGCCCTGTGCTCGGATTCGGATGCCGCCCAGACCCTCGACCTGGCCCACGGCGGCCTGGACGGTCATGGCAGCGGTGGCCACGTCTTTGACGGCCGTGGCGAACTCGGCGGCGTCTGCGGTGCCGGTGGCAGTGGGCGCCTTGGGCAACGCCGGGTATTCGCGGGCGGGCAGCAGGGGCAGCGTGAACTGGTTGCCGGGGGCGGTGACCGTCAGGGTGTCGTCGTCTGCCGTCAACTCGACCATGCTGTCGGGCAGGGTTGCGGTGACGTCGGCCAGCAGTCGGCCGGGGACGAGGATGCTGCCGCTGCTGGCCGTATCAGCAGCGAGGGTGGCCCTGCCGCTGGTGTCGTAGTCGAAGCCGCTGATCGTGAGCATGTCGTCGTGGGCGTTGAGGAGGAGGCCGCTGAGGACGGGCACGGTGGGCTTGTCGGCGATGTAGCGGCTCGCCCACCGGGTGGCGTCGGCGAGAGCGCGCTGATCGACGTGAATCTTCATGCCGCCCGCTCCTCCTTCTGCTCGTCGAGGTCGAGGGGCAGTTCGTCGTCCTGGACGGGCGGGGTGTCGTCGGTCTGGTCGGCGGCGGGGGCGATGGGCCACGGCCTGGGCCGTCCGGTGCCGACTACGGCGGTGAGGGGGAACAGTTCGAGCTGGTCCATTGGGTGCTCCAAGGTGGTTGTGGCTGGTGGCCCGCGCCCGGCCGGTTGGTGCCACGGCGGGGCGCGGGCGGTCTATGCGGCGTGCGGCTGGGGCACGCTGTCGGGTGCCATCGGCCGCTCGGCGGTGGCGGGCACCTCGGTGATGCGGGGCCGGGCGTTGCGGAGCTCTCGGCGGAGGCGGGCGATGGTGATGGCGTCGCTCTGGCGGACGGCTCCGGTGTCGGCGAGGCGGGTCTTGATGTTGGTGAGGCGGTCAGTGCTCATCGGCGGCACCGTCCGAGAGAGCCAAGGCGCCAGCCCACTCCTCGACGTCCAAGCCGCTGCACTCGCCGATGTATGCGGTGACGGCCATGTGCCCAGCAGTGGCGGCGGCCTGGGCCAGCGTTGCGTGCACCTGGGCGGCGGCGATCATCTCGCCCATATCGCCGCCCTGCTCGGCGATGTTGTCGGCTTCGGCGAGCAGGCGCTCGGCCTCGCGGTAGTGCTCGGGTCCGGTCATTGGTCCCCCTTGGGGTGGTTGAGTCGATGTCCGAGGGCGATGAGCCCGGCGGCGGTGCCCCAGCAGATGGCGAGGGCGGTGAGGCATTGGGCGGTGAAGCGGGTCACTGGTCGGCCTGGCGGCGATCGATTTCGGCTTGCACCGCTTCGGCGATGGCCTGGTCGATCAGTCCCGTGTAGGGGCGCCGGTTGCGGTGCTCGTCCCGCATGCGTTCGAGGTCAGCGATGGTGATCTCGGGGTTGCGGAGGGCGGCGGCCACGTCGAATTTCACGGCGCCACCCCCTTCCGGGGCGGGTGGTGCAGCCGGTAGGCCGAGTGGGATTCCTGCTCGGCCACCACGTTCGCCCGGCACGACTCCAGAGAGTCGGTGAGGTCGGCGACGATCCGAAGCAGGATCACCAGCAGCGCCACATCCATGGCGATCAGCGGGGCGCTCACGAGGCACCGCCCACGTAGCGGACGTACAGCCCGGTCTCGTCGCCCAAGTCCTGGGCGACCGCCTCGAATCCGCCCTCGGTGTAGGGGCCGTACCTGCCGGTGCGCACTGTGTAGGCGACACCCTGCGCAGTGCTGCGGGTGCGGTAGGTGCCAGCCAGAAGCCACCTGTGGGGGTTGGCGCGGGCAGCAACGGCGACGCGCTTGTGGACGATCCGTTTGCGGCGGGGGCGCTTAGGCATTGGCGCCACCGCCCGTCTGGTTGATCCGGTAGGCGGTGTCGTGTCCGGTCGCCGCCACGAGGTGGCCGCGTTCGGCGAGCGTGGCGAGGCGCTGGCGGGCGATGCTGCGCTGGGTGGTGCCGAGCGGCGCGGGGAGGCCCATGACGCGGCTGGTGGTCCAGATGCCGCCTTCACGGCGAACCACAGCCAGCAGGGCGCGGATACGGGCGCGGTTGGCGCTCATGCGGCCCTCCTCATTTCTGCGGGCATGTCGGGCCGGTCGGTGCGGAGCGTGTTGGTGGCGGCGTCCCAGGTCTGGGGCAGGGTCCAGTCCGCCGTGAACGCGCCCTGGAGGAGGGCGATGATGTGTGCCGTGTCCTCGGCGGTGGGGTGCATGGCCTGGTCGTTGGCGTCGATGACGACGACCTTGAACACGCCCTCCATCGGCGACTTGTCTCTCTCCGACCACCACACGGGGGTGACCCGGATACGGGCCACGGTCGGCACGATCAGCCGCAGCTTGTACGGCAGGGTCTTGTGGTGGTGGCGCCTGGTTCCGGCCGAGCAGCGGCGGGGGCGGATGGTGGTGTAGTCGGTGATCACGCCGCCTTCACCGCCTCTGTGGTCTGTGCGCGGACCTTGGTGACGGCGGCGTTGCCAGCGACAGCGGCCAGTCGGTAGAGAAGGGTCGGGGATGCGGCACCGAGGAGCACGGTGACGGATTCGCCGAGGCGCAGCACCAGCGTTCCGCCGCCTATGTCCTCCAACTGGATGCTGTCCGGGTTGCCGTCCAGGGCGATCGTGGTGTGGACGATGCGAGGGGAGGTCACGACGCCACCGCCTCGGGCTTGCGGGCGGCGTCGTACTGGGCGATGCCCCACACGGCGGCGTGGCACTGGTAGACGAAGTGGTAGTTCAGCTCATGGATGGACCACTCGGTGAAGTCGTCGAAGTCGAACCCAGCCGTCTGCCGGACCTTCACCTTGTGCTTCTCGCCGTCCACCTTGTGGTTCCAGACGTCCCACATGAGCGCGTCGGAGTAGGAGACGTCCTTGCTGGAGAGGCCGCAGGAGCACTCGGCCCGATACGTCGCGCCGAACTCGTACTCGCTGACGAGCTGGAACGCCGTGTCCTTGGTGTCCAGCAGGTGGCTGCCGAGGATGTCCTCGCGAACCGCGTCCTGCAAACCCTCGGGCGCCCAGTCGTTCTCGACGGCATCGGCGACTCGCTCGTTGATTGCCGCCACCATGAGGCTGCGGTCGTACTCGCCCACCGAGTCGCGGCCGTTGACCAGCTTGCTCGCCCACGAGTCCGGGTCGACGCGCAGGCCGCGCAGCCAGTCGAACATGTCCTCGGTGTCCTTGCCGAAGCGCTCGAAGTGGTAAGAGCCGTGGCTCCCGGCGACCAGCAGGTTGTACGGCCACGTGATCAAGACGACACGCGTCATGCCCTTCAGTGCGGAGAACTCCAGGTGGCGGTACAGGCCGTCCTCACGGCGGACCGTCATGGTGGCCTCCGCGACGTCGTTCGCGAAGTGCTGCGCGATCCTTGCGTACTCGGTCATGCGGTCCTCCCAGGGAGGTAGTCGAAGATGGCGGGGCAGGCGAAGCCCTCGGGGTAGCAGGCGCTGTCGGCGTCGAGATCGCGATAGGCGTGCCGCTGCTCGGCAGGCACATCCAAGGCGGCGATCGGGCGGGGCGTCGTCGTGGCCATCACCGGTCACCCGCCCTCGGAAGTGGCGGTCTGCTCGTCCGGGTCGATCAGGTCGACGACGTCCAGCGCCGCCTCCCAGTCGTCGCACACGTAGTCGTCCGAGACGATGAAGTCGCGCTGCCGCTTGGCCGCCTGACGCAGAATCTCGTCGCGATACCGGTTCGGCTCGGCGAACGGGTTGTCCACCTGCGGCATGACCTTCTGAAGCAGCCACTGGGCGCCAAGGGCATCCACGCCGGGGTCGGTGGTGTCGAAGATGAACGACGACAACGACTTCAATCCGGCAGACGCGGCGGCCTCCAGCTCAGCGATGCGCTTCTTGGCCTCCTGGGCGCGGCGGTAGTACTCGCCTGCCGACTCGGCCCGGTCACGGAGACGCTCCAGCTCGATGTCACGTGCACCCAGCAGACGGCTGACGCGGTCGGCCTCGGCACGCTCCTTGGCCAGCTCGTCGCGCAGCTCGCACGCCAGCTGGTACATGGCCAGCTCGGCGCCACAGTCGAAGGAGGCGACACGCTCACCGAACGCCGCCAGCCGCTGCTCGGCGGGAATGGGGTTCGTCGTCATCGCGCACCGCCGATCGCGGTGCGGGCCAGCTTCACCAGTGAGGCCACCAACTGCGGGGTCACCTCGGCGCCCTGGGCCAGAAGGGCATCGACCTCGGCCAGCGCCTCCGCCGCCCTCGCATGCAGCGGCTGCGCAGCCTCGAAACGGGCCAGTTCCTCCGGGCGGCTCTGCCGCATCTTCCAGTCGGTGTAGAAGAAGTGGTCCAGCACCGGGCCGTGCCAGTCCTTGTGCAGCCAGCCCCACGCCAGACGACCAACGTCCTGCGCAGTGAAACCCTTCGGCCGCTCCCACAGCAGCCTCTGCTCGGCCTCATCGCGCACAAGGCCCCACGGGGACGCGTTGACGCCCTTCACGAACTCCTCAAAGACGTCGCTCATCGCGCACCGCCCTTGGCTGCACGGAGGAGCAGATCAGCCGGAAGGTGGTAACCGCGCTGCGACAGAGCCTCGGCGCCCTCGTGCAGCGTCGCGGTACGGACAACGTCACGGAACGCGGCGAGCAGTTCGGCCGCACGCTCGGACGGGATACTCGGGTCGATCGCGGACGCCAGCTCAATGAACTCGCGGCTGGCACTGACAGGAGTGGGGCGCTGTCGGCCCCGTGATGCGGATGGGAAGATGGAAGGCATGTGATCGCCTTTCGCTTGATCGGGAAGATGAAGGTGGATCACTAGGCCCGCCGTCGGTTTCTGCCAGGTCACCGGCGGCGCGGCCGCAAAGCCGCTAGGCGGCGGACTTGACCGGGGCCGGCGAGAGCTTCCGGGCGCGCCGAGAAGGCCGGGCCTCCGGGGCCTGCGTGGTGGGGTCGAGTTCTGCGTTCGACCGGGAGTCGGATGCGGCGCCTGCGGCAAGCCAGCGGTCCAACTCGGCGACGTAGTAGTAGATTCGGCCGCCCTGTTCGAACGACTTGGGGCCCTTACGTCGGTGTCGAAGGATTTTCATCGCATTGGGGGTGCGGTGGACGTAGGCGGCGGCCTGCTTGGTGTTCATGACGGGTGACGCCAGGTGGGGGGACTGGGCGCTCATCTGTCTCCTCCTCTTCATGTTCGGCGATCTCCTTGATCGCGACCCCGAGTGCTTCCGCTATGCGTTTCTGCACTTCAGGGCTGGGGTTGGTTTCGTTTCTTTCGATCCGCGACAGGTGCGAGGGAGCGATGCCCACCACTCGGGCGAAGGCGTTCAGGCCGTGCCCGGCCTCCTCGCGCTTGCGGCGGATGTCCGTTCCCCGCGTTCGCATATAGGCAACCATAGGCAACAGGATAAGAAACCGCAAGACACTGATGGAAACCAATAGGCAACGCAGTGCGTGAGCTGGGCGGATGGCTGGAAGGCCGCCTTAGTGTCGCGCCGAACCACGTGGGATGCTGTTGCTTGTCGTTGCGTACCGTTGCCTAAGAAGGGTTGTGCTGATGCCAGACCAGGACTGGGAACACCTGGGCGAGGTGATCAAGACGCACCGGCGACGCTCCCGCATGAGCCAGGAAGACCTCGCCAAGGCCGCCGGCCTGTCCCTTCGCACCGTCGGCAACTACGAGCGAGGCCGGATCCCCGGGAGCGCCCCCCTGGTGCCGGACGGCTACTACGACATCGCTCACGTCCTCGGATGGACCCGTGCCTCCGTTGACAAGGTCCTGGCCGGAGGCGAGCCGAGCCTGTTGCCGTCGTCAGATCAGGCGCCGTCCGAGAGCGAGCTGAATGCTCTGGCGGCTCCAGCACTCCATCTCACAGACGCCGCGCGGGATATGGGGGCGCCCGCCGAGTTGATCGACCGCTACCGATTGGCCGCGATCGCCCTCGTCGGCTGGATGACCCATGAGGTATCCATGCGACCTGGCTTCACCTTGGGCGATCATCACTCTCGCGAGCTCGGTGAGGGCGTTTCCCCGGACGACGCAGAGCGCATCCTCCGGAGCCTCGAAGGCGACAAGTAGACTTTCCAGCAAGATTCTTTACGAGTCCTTCACGAACCAGGTGCACCTCAATCACCCAGGTACATCAAGGGGTGAACGGGGTTTACGACAGCGACTGACGGTATCGAAAGCGAAACGCTCTGCCGCCGTTGCCTTTCGTTGCCTCGTTCAAGGGTGTACAAATGTCATCCAACGCGACGTGCCGCCCCACTCGTCCGGATACACACATGGGGGGTGGCATGTCCTACGAACCGACGAAGATCTGTCGGGAGCTCGGGATACGGGTTGAGTGGATGCGTCTTCGGGACACCTGGGGGGCGTGGGTCCCGAACCGCCGGCTCATCATCCTGGCCACAGAGCTCAGCCCGGCGCTGGAGCGCTGCGTGCTCGCCCATCAGGTCGAGCACGCGCTTGTGCACGACTCTGCGGGATGCGGTATCGGCCCCTATGCCGACAGCATCCGTCATCGGTTCACGTCACTGACGATCCGGCAGGAGAGACGAGCCGATCGCGAAGCAGCACGCAAACTCATCCCAGACAGCCACGTGGCAGCTGTGGCGAGGTGGGCGCGGGGCAACATTCGTGTGGCAGCCGGGAAGTTGGGTGTCACTGAGGGCATGCTGAGGATCCGACTGGACGACACCGGGGAGGCGTGGCCGTGGCCGCAGGAAACATCGAGGATCGCTGGCTGACCAAGCGCAAGAACCCCGCCACGGGCAAACGCGACCGTACTGAGCGATGGGGCAAGGGCAAGCGGTACCGGGTCCGCGACATCCCTGGCGTCCGGGACCGATCGTTCGACGTCCTGGAGGACGCCAAAGCGTGGCTGAAGCGGTCCACGACCGACAGTGAGCGCGGCGAGTTCTACGACCCGCGGGACGGCCGCATCACGCTGCGGGAGTACGTCGAGGGCACGTGGTGGCCGAACCTGCGGAAGGCGCCCACCACAAAGGAGGGCATGAAGCGCCGGATCTTCGGGCATGTACTGCCGCACCTCGGCGACAAGCCGCTGAACCGAATCGGCCCGGATGAGATCAAGTGGTGGCTCACGAAGGTCGAGCAGGACATCGACGTCAACACGGTGCGCACCACCTGGAGGCACTTCTCCAGCATCCTGCAAGCCGCCCACAAGGCAAAGCGGATCCCCGCAAACCCCTTCCGGGATCCGGACCTCAAGGCGCCGGCCCAGCCGAAGTCGAAGGCGAAAGCGTGGCCGCAGGAGACCGTGATGGCAGTACGCGGCAAACTGTCACCGCGGTACCGGGTGTTGGTGGACCTGGCGGTGGGGGCGGGCCTGCGGCAGGGGGAGGCGTTCGGTGTCAGCCTGGACGATGTGGACGGTGACGTCATCCACATCGTGCGGCAGGTGGTGAAGGTCAATTCGAAGCTGGCGTTTGCCCCTCCGAAGGGCAACAAGGAGCGGGACGTTCCGTGCGCCCCGGAGCTCGCCGAGCGCATCAAGGCCCACGCGGATGCGTTCCCCTCGGTGGAAGTGACGCTGCCGTGGGTGGATCCGGATCGGCCGAACATGCCCTGGGAAGATCGGCCACTGAAAACGGTGCGGCTGCTCGTGACAACGTCGCGGGTGTCCGGCAAGGGCGGCGGGGCGATCAATCGGGGGACGTTCGACGAGAAGGCGTGGAAGCCAGCGCTGGCAGCCGCCGGGGTGATTCCTGATCCTGTTGTCACGATGGTGCAGGGGAAGGGCGCGCAGCCCTGGCGGCAGGTGGAGTGGGATTGCCCGCGGGAGAATGGCTTCCATGTGCTGCGGCATACGTTCGCGAGCGTGGTGTTGCAGGCGGGCGAGACGATCGCCAAACTGGCTGAGTGGCTCGGGCACAGTGATCCGGCGTTTACGCTCCGGACGTACATCCACTTCTTGCCCGAGGCTGGGACGCGGGGTCTGACCGCGATTGGCCGGTGGCTGTCTGGTGGCACTGCCGAGGAGCCTGCCCCGCTGGTGGATGAACTCTCCCCGACGGTTGAGACTCCCCAGATTCTCCCCAGCACCCTTTTTGATCTTTCGGGTGAGGGTGTTCGTGCAGGTCAGACTGCTTAGCGGCGGACGAGTCGGCCTGTACGCCGGGTTCTGTCTCCCGGGGGCCTCGCGGCCCTCGGGGAGGCGGCCATCCATCTAGGACCGGCGTTGCCGCCGGCCTCGTGCGGTCTACCCGCGGACTCGGGCGGGCAGCCCTCGATCGTCCGCGCAGAGCCGCCGTGCGGCGGCTCCTCTTGACCTTGCTCCAGGTGGGGTTTACCGAGCCGTCCGAGTCACCTCGGACGCTGGTGGTCTCTTACACCACCGTTTCACCCTTACCGGTCGCCTCGCGGCGTCCGGCGGTCTGTTTTCTGTGGCACTGTCCCGCGGGTCACCCCGGGTGGGCGTTACCCACCACCTTGCCGTGTGGAGCCCGGACGTTCCTCGGCGGAGCCCTGAAGGACCCCGACGCGACCGCCCGGCCGGCTCGTCCGCCGTGTTGACCATGATACCCGGCGGGCTGCTTTCCCCTACCCGCCCCTTCCCGTAACTGGGGCTCCGCCCCAGGCCCCGGGGTACAGGGGCGAGGCCGTCGGAAGCCGTGGGCTGGGGGGCGGTTGGTCGGAGGCCGTAGGCTGCGGGGCGGGGGGGG
>NZ_JBQTCE010000022.1:0-157060 GCF_052665095.1 Streptomyces sp. NEAU-174
CCCCGAGCACGTGTGGGTCAGCGTCCGATGTGGTGGCCGCCTTCGGCGGGGATGATGGCGCCGGTGGTCCAGCGGCTTTCGTCGGAGAGCAGGAACAGGGCGGCGCGGGCCATGTCGTCGGCCAGGGCGATCTGGTTCATCGGGGCCATGGAGGCCAGGTGCTGCTGGAGTTCGATGGGCAGGGTGTCCCACATCTCGGTGCGGGTGGAGCCGGGTGCGAGGGAGTTGACGCGCACGTTGGATGAGGCCAGTTCCAGGGCTGCGCTCTTGGTGAGGCCGTTGACGGCCCATTTCGAGGCGACGTATTCCGAGATGCCCGCCACTCCGACCATGCCGCCGACGGAGGAGACGTTGACGATCGAGCCGCCCTGGGCGGCGAGCAGCGCGGGGATCTCGTGCTTCATGGACAGGAAGACACCCCTGGCGTTGACCTCCATGACCCGGTCGTAGGCATCGGTGTCCTTCTCGTGCAGTGGTGTGCCGTCGCTGGTGATGCCGGCGTTGTTGAGCGCGCCGTCGAGGCGGCCGAACCGCTTGACCGCGGCGGTTACGGCGGCTTCCACCGTGGCCTCGTCGGTCACATCCAGTGGCACGGCGATGATCTGGTTGTCGGCGGTCGACAGCTCGGCCGCCAGCCTCTGGAGGCGGTCGGTGCGCCGGGCGCCGGCCACGACGTGGGCCCCTTCGGCGGCGAAGCGCCGTGTGGCGGCTTCGCCCATGCCGGCGGACGCGCCGGTGATCAGGATGACCTTGCCCTCCAGCCGGCGGGCCTGGATGGTCACCGGTGCGGGGTGGTGATTGGGGTGGGACGTCATGATGGTGTTCTCCGAACGTAAGAGACATGGGCGACGCGCAAGCGAACCCCCGGACCCAGCTCAGCGGCCGAGCACGGTCTTCAATGCCTGAGCCCCGTCCTGGCGGCCATGCGTCGCGGCCGCCTCCATCACCGTGCCCTCCAGCCTCCGTCTGCACCAGAGACCGCTTCTGCCTAGGACTGACGGGGCGATGCTCGTCCGTTGTCTCCGAGCGACGACGAATACGTCGATCACAACGAACCCGTGCATGCCATCCCGCAGGGCATCATGTCGGGTCGTGGCGATACGTCGAGATGTCAATGTTCGGCCGGCTCCGGTCATCCTGGAGGAGAACCCCACCGCCGCACCCAGGGCTCCGAGCGGAGGACGTCTGTACAGACGGCTGTCGATGCGGTCAGCCCACTGCTGAAACCATATCGTGCGTCAGTCTTGCAAGACCGACGCAAAGGACTGCTTTCCGACTGATGGCGTTCCTGCCGCCTTGCACATATCCATGTACGCCATCAACGGCTTTCAGAATTCCGGGTTCGCCATGACAACTCAGGACCATCCGCAACGCTCGCCTGTAACATCGAAAGCCATACGCGTATGGACCAAATCCCAGACCCGGGAGGGGACGGTGATACACCTCCCCGTGCACCTGGAACCGGGCCATCTCCAGGTGCTCGCCACGCCTCAGCAGATCCGTCGCACGGGTGGGCTCCCATGCGGTCGTCACCGCACGATCGACGGTTGTCTCATCCTCTTCCAGATGCTCAAACCGGCCAGGCCATAGAGCCAGCAACTCACCTGTGCCGTACCGTCGATGCACATGGAACGCCTCGGGCTGACGAAGCAGCCAGATGCCGGCCGAGCCCTGAAACGTCACGACGGAGCAGTGAAATCGACGACTCACGTCCGTTGCCTCGCGGAGGCGGCCGTGGCACTGCGGGCAGCCGCCCGCGACCTGCCGGGCGCACGGCCCACCGCCGAGGCGGAGGAGCCACCGATACTCCGCCTGCTGTTCTTCCGGTCTCCTCTGAAGTTAGTAGTGGAATCGCCAGGCGAGGCCACTACCATCGCCGCACGCATCAGGCACCGGAGCTGATGACCTCGGGCGTCCGACCGCTGCGCCGTTCGCGCAAGGTGGTGTGCGGCCCGAGGTCTGGTGGCGGAACGAGGAGAGCTACTCGTGCGCCCATGGGGGCCGTAGCTGCCGCCTTGCACCTACGGGAGGTTGCGGGCCATGACGATCCGCTGAATCTGATTCGTACCTTCATAGATCTGCGTGATCTTGGCATCGCGCATCATCCGCTCCACCGGATAGTCGCGTGTGAAGCCATAGCCGCCCAGCAATTGCACGGCGTCAGTGGTGATCTGCATGGCGGCATCCGAGGCGAAGCACTTGGCCGCAGCTCCGTAGAAGGTGAGGTCGGAGTCGACGCGTTCGGACTTGGCGGCCGCGGCATAGGTGAGCTGGCGGGCGGCCTCCAGCTTCATCGCCATGTCGGCGAGCATGAACTGCACGCCCTGGAAGTCGCCGATCGGCTTGCCGAACTGCTTGCGCTCCTGGACGTACCCCTTGGCGTGGTCCAGCGCGCCCTGGGCGATACCGAGGGCCTGCGCCGCGATGGTGACACGGGTGTGGTCCAGCGTCTTCATCGCCGTCGCGAAGCCGGTGCCGTCGGCACCGATCATGCGGTCGGCCGGGATACGAACCTGGTCGAGGTACACCTCACGGGTCGGCGACCCCTTGATGCCCAGCTTCTTCTCCGGCGCGCCGAACGACACGCCCTCGTCGGACTTCTCGACGACGAACGCGGAGATGCCCTTCGACCGCTTGCCGGGGTCGGTCACGGCCATGACGGTGTAATACTCCGAGACGCCCGCGTTGGTGATCCAGCGCTTCACGCCGTTGAGAACGTAACTGTCGCCTTCGCGTACCGCCCTGGTGGTCATCCCCACCGCGTCCGAACCCGCGTCCGGCTCGCTGAGACAGTACGAGAACAACGCGTTACCTTCGGCCAGCGGAGCCAGGTACCTCTTCTTCAACTCCTCGGAGCCGGAGAGGATCACTGGCAGCGAACCGAGCTTGTTCACCGCCGGGATCAGCGACGAGGAGGCGCACACCCGCGCGACCTCCTCGATGACGATCACAGTGGCCAGCGCGTCCGCTCCCGAGCCGCCGTACTCCTGTGGCACATGCACCGCGTGCAGGTCGGCGGCGACCAGCGCCTTGAGGGCCTCGGCCGGGAAGCGGCTCTGTTCGTCCACCTCGGCGGCGAAAGGCGCGATCTTCGCCTCGGCAAGCGAGCGGATCGACGCGCGGAGCATCTCGTGCTCCTCCGACGTCTGGTACAGGTCGAAGTCCTGATTCATGGCAGGGAATACCTCGGTCTCTGGCCCTGCCACTGGCAGACAGGGACGCGTAGGAAGTCAGCATGAACCCCGAAGTGGAACTCAGTACCATCATTATGCACACTGAGTTTCACAGATCCAATGGCACGTGATGGGGTGGTGTTAGGTTCCCCGTATGAGCGAGGCACAGGGACAGGGGCGGGGAGCCGGCGGCTCCGCGAAGCCCTCGAAGCGGGAGGCCCTGATCGCGGCGGCGTTCGATCTCTTCACCAAGCACGGGTTCGAGCAGACCACGGTCGATGACATCGTCCGGCTCGCGGGCGTGGGCAGGAGTTCCTTCTTCCGCTACTTCCCCTCCAAGGAGGATGTGGTCTTCCCCGACCACGAAGGCTGCTTGGCCGAGATGACGGCCTTCCTGCAGGATGGGAGCGGCGAGGAGGATCCGGTGATCCGGGTTTGCGACGCTGCGCGCCTCGTCATGCGGATGTACTCCGGCAACCCCTCCTTCGCCGTTCAGCGGTACCGTCTGACCAAGAGCGTTCCGGGGCTCCGCCATCATGAGTTGTCTGTGGTATGGCGCTACGAGCGCACCCTCGCCGACTACCTGCGCCGACGCTTCGCGCATCGGCCCGACGGAACGCTGCGCGCTGACGTGATCGCCGCCTCCGTGGTGGCAGCTCACAACAACGCGCTCCGCGCATGGCTCCGCTCTGGTGGACAGGACGACCCCACGGCCCACATGGACCACGCTCTGCGGTTCGTGCTGAACTCTTGGGGGCCGGAAGGCGAGGCCAGAAGCGCCCACGAGGAGGACGCCGACGACGTCGTCGTCCTGATCACCAAACGGAAGGCGCCGATGTGGCGCGTCGTCCGCGGGATCGAGACCACGCTCGGCGACCCCTGACCCGCCCTGTTCCTCCCATCCATCTGGTGAGACTCAGTACTCTTAGAGGGAGAACTAAGTCTCAAACCGTCTACGACGGTACGCGGAGCACGTTCCCCATCTATCAGCCAGTTGGGCGACGAGGAACAAGCCCCCGCCGCCTTTGTCGTCCGCGGTGGCTCTGCGGACATGGATGCCACGTCTCTTCACGTCACGCGGCGTCTGGTTGATCGCGGAATTCGACACCGCGAGGTAACGCTCGGCAGCCGAGAAAGCACCCTTGAGTTCCTCCGACTCAAGAAACGGGATCACCGCGCTGCCGGACGGACGTGAACAGGCAGCAGTCCACTGGGTTGCCAAGCCGCCGACGCAGGCGATGGCCGATGCCGCCGCCAGGCCGCCGTGGCGACGGTGCGGTTCGCCCTCGATCAGATACAGGCCGGGTCGGTCCAGGAGCCGCTCGGGAAAGCCCGCCCTATAAGCACCACCACGTTCCGGGACAGACACGACCTCGCGTTGCACCTGGTCGGGGCCTTGGGAGCGCAGGGAGGCGCTGGCACGGAGAGCATCATCCCGATTGTTCTTGACATGCGAGGCGGGTGGGTCGGTTGTCTGGGCACCGGCCCCGACGATCACGATCCGCGCATCCGTAATGGCGTCGAGGACGGCTCGGACGTAGGCCGAACCGACCGGGCCGCAGCCCACACACAGGACGTCGGCCACGAGAAGGCCTCCTGCCTCGACGGCCTCGACCCACCCACGGCTCACACGGGCGCTTTCGCAGGGTTCCAGCGACGTGCCGTCGACCTCGACGATGGCCCAGCCGCCACCCTTCTTCCGCCACTGCGTCCTTCAGCATCACGGCGACCTCGTCCCTGGGATGGAGGACCACGTCAAGGGTCGTAGCGGGTGTCCGCACCCGAGGGGCGAAGAGGTCAGCTCTGGGCAGTGGGCCGGACGACGATCTCGTTCACGTCGACCGCGGCAGGCTGTTCGATCGCGAAAGCGATGGCCCGGGCGATCGCGTCGGGCGGGATCGCCATACGGTCCCGCATCTTCACGATCTCTGCCCTGACCTGGCTGTTGGTTGACGCCTCGGCGAAGTCCGTCGCAATTGGGCCCGGTGAGACGGTGGTCACCCGCAGGGAGTCGCCGGCTTCCTGGCGCAGTCCTTCGCAGATGGCACGGACCGCGAACTTGGTGCCCGCGTAGACGGCCATGGTCGGCACGATGCGAAAGGCGGCCGTGGAGGCGGTGGTGATGAAGTGGCCGGCGCCCTGCGCACGGAAGACCGGCAACGCGGCGCCGATCCCGTGCAGGACGCCCTTCACGTTGACGTCGACCATGTGGTCCCACTCGTCGACGCGCAGATCATCGAGAGGCGAGATCGTGCCGACTCCGGCATTGCTGACGAGTACGTCGAGTCGGCCGAATCGCTCACCGGCCAGCGCGACCAGGGCCTGCAGGTCATCCCGCCGCGTCACGTCGGTGCGGATCTGCACGGCTGCGCCACCCGCCTTCTCGATCCGGGCCACCAGTTCCGCCAGGCGTTCGGACCGGCGTGCGCCAAGGACGAGTCGCGCGCCGCGTTCGGCGAGCAGCAGTGCGATTGCCTCACCGATGCCGCTGCTGGCTCCGGTGATCGCCACCACTTTGCCGTTGATTTCGGACATGAAGTTGTCCTCTCCGTTCTCCGCACCGGGACCGGGAGGCCGAGCGGCAGCGGGCCCTGGAGAAGTGTCCGGAAGCCGCTGCGCACTGGACCGCCGGGTGCCGGTGTGACCGTGTGAGGCCGTCGGCAGTGCCGCGGCCCGTGCTCGCACACCAGTCTCCGGGGGCGTTAGCCTGGTATCCAGACCGTATTTATTCTGGAACTGAAAGTACTGCCGTCATGCCTACGCAGCCGGACCAACGCCGTCTGCTGAGTGAGTTCCTCCGCAGCCGGAGAGAGCGCCTGACCCCTGACGAGGTGGGCCTGCCCCAGACTGGTCGCCGTCGCACTCCGGGACTTCGCCGAGAGGAACTGGCGCTGCTGGCCGGGATCAGCGCCACCTGGTACACGTACCTGGAGCAGGGGCGGGAGATCCGCGTCTCCGAACAGGTGCTCAACGCACTCGCGGCGGCGCTGCGGCTCGACCGGCACGAGCGCGATCATCTTCTGCATCTTGCCGGTCACGCGCCTGCGGCCGAAGCCGAGGAAAGCGAGCCACTGACGGCCGAGGTGGGTGCCGTCCCCCTGTTGCTCCAGCCGAACCCTGCATACATCATCGGCGGTAACTATGACGTCCTCAGCCACAACCAGGCGGCCGACGAGTTGTTCCCGAGGCTCATCACCGAGGCGGACCGGCGGGCCAACTTCGTCCGCTGGGTGTTTCTCGAACCGATGGCCCGGGACGTTCTGGTCGACTGGGAACCCGAGGCACGCGGCCTGCTCGGCCGACTTCGGACGCTGGCCGTACGCCATTCCGGCGACCCGCGGTACACCCGACTGATCGAGGAACTGAACGAGGGCAGCCCGGAAGTACGGGACTGGTGGCCCCAGTACGAGGTGCAGGCCCGGCACAGCGGTCGGAAACGGCTACGGCACCCGCAACGAGGAGCGATCGACTATGTGTACACCGCTTTTCACCTTGCCGAACAGATGGAACAGACGCTGGTCGTCTATTTCGACAGCAGCGAACCGCCCGACGGGGGCGTAGCCGTGACCGGCGAATGAAGGAAGAGGTCGACGGCGGCGTTCGCTCACGGTTACGGCGGCGGAGCACCAGCGGAACCGGAAGTACCCAGCCCTCGCCGAGATCCATGAGCAGGTTGCGGACGAGTTGGGTGACCCATGCACCGGCGGGGAGGCGCGGTGACGCCCAGGACATCGACGCGTATACCCCAGGCCGGTTCTCTCGCCAGGCGCTGGATGAGTCCGGCTGTCTCTTCCGGCAACGGTGGCCGACCGGGTCCAATCGCGTGTCTGGCACCACTTCCAGCGCACCAGACGCCAGTGCCAGGTCAGCAGCGCACCTGGGGTGACCAGCCGACGGCGGCGTAAAGCGCATGGCAGCTGCCGGGCGAGAGCTGAAAGCACGGCACGGTCATGAGAGCTGTGGCCGCTCGATCTGTCGGCGCAGCACAGCGACCTCATGGCGAAGCACGAGGATCTCGGCGTTGTTCGCGGCGTGATGCCTGGTAGGCACCCTTCTGAGGCTTGACCTGGGCCGCGAGACGACATTCGACGTTGCTTTCGGTCTCTCCCACCCGTCTCCCGCCTCTGACCAAAGGCCTGGGCCGGCCCGGCGACCTGGAGACGGTGCCGCGCACCGACCGGCAGTGGGGCGAACAGCCTCCGTGATCCGGCGCATCGGACTCAGGACACCTCGCATACCGCCAGGTGGTCGGGGTGACCGTGCCGGCCGAGGTATCCCTCCCCGACCGTGCTGTACGCGCCCGGCGGGAGCGTGGAGCACAGGCCGGTCGCGCCGTCCTGGTAGACGACCATCACACTCACGGTGTCCGCGCAGTTATTGGCGGCATTGGTGTATCGCCAGCTCTCGGACATCGCCACGCAGGCCGGAGCCGACCCGGATGTCCGGGCTCCGGCGGCGGCCGGCACGGACAGGCCGAACGAGAGAATCAATGCTGTGACGACTCCTGCGGACGCAATGCCCCATTTGATCCAGATCTGCATCATTTCCTCCTCGTCCCGCCGACCGGGTGTGTACATGTAGTTGAGTTACTCATCCCGCAACACGCCTTGCGGTCTTCAGAAGTTGAAGATTCCGGTAGGGTGAACACGAGCGCAACCCGATGAGCCCTCTTTCAGACAGCCCAGCCCTTTCGGACCCGGCAGCCCGTCACCGGCGCGAACGCGCCACCTGGGGCATCTGAGGGACCAGATGGCGCTTCAACCACTCCAGCCGCCTTCGGAGGACATGCCGTCGAGCCAGGTCACCGGCGCCCGACGCCGACCGGGACACCGCGGCCCGCGAGCCGTCCGGCAGCAGCCGGGCCGATCCTTGGCCGGAAGGGGGTGGAGGGCCGGTCACCGGGCAGCCGAGACCCCAACGGTGCCTCAGACAGGCAGAGCATCCCGGCGGAAGGAGTGTCGTGGCTCGAGTCGTCGAACGCATCAAGCAGTTCGCGAGGAGTCCGCAGAGTAGGCGAACGATCGAACAGGTGCGCCAGACCGCAGCCGATCCGCGCCGCCGCGCACAAGCCCAGGAGCTGGTACGAAAGCTGCGCGGCCACCGATGAGCCCGCAACACAGCCGGGCAGCCAGGCCCTGAGCGTACGGTCGGGCACGGCGAGCGCGTAGGAGGGCCGACGGCCCGTGCGCGGCGCAGGAAGAGGGCACGGGTTCCGGCCTGTAGGGCCTCAATCGCCGCGGCTCACGGCGGGGCGGCCCATAAACGCCACGCGCGACACGTTCTACCGGCCTCTGTGGGAGTCCTTCGCGCGGGTTAGACCTCGCCGTCTCTCGGCAATCCGGGCGTGGCGGGGTCGGAAAGCGACTGGCTGGAGCTGAGCATGACCGACCGCGCGGAGGAGACCCTGGCCGCGGTCGACTGGGCCCGCGGCCGTGCCGACATCGACAGCCGCCGCATCGGGTGGGCTGGCTTCGGCCCGGACCTCGGGGACGGCGTGGTGTGCGCCCACACTGGCCTGCCCCAGCCGGGCGGCGCCTCCCAAGTCCTCGCCCTCGGGGCGGATGTGATCACCGCATCGCTGTTGGCTGCCGCACACGGGACGGCCGGCCTGCGGCTCGCCATCGGCGGCCACGCCCGTGTGACGACCTCGGCCCTGGCCCCTGCCGGACGCATGACCCTCATCAACTACCTGGCCCAGCCCCTGGTGGGTACGCTGATGTTCACCGGCTACGGCACCTCGTTCGTCGGCCGCGTCGCACCGGTCTGGATCGCCATGATCACATTGACGTTGTTCGTCCTCCGGACGACCTGATGCCGTTGGTGGCCGCGCCGGCATCCGTACGGCCCGTGGAATGGTCGCTGCGCGCCTGGACCGACCTCACCCTGCCGCCCCGTGGCAGGGCGGTTGCCTGTGCTGATCCGAAGGCCGCTGCGGGCGTGCTTCCACCGTGTCCGCGCTTCGGTGCCGCCACCGTGCTGATCGTCGACGCCGACACCCGGCTCGTCGTTGTGGTCAGCCGGCCAGTGCAGCCGGTGTTCTGGCCGACCGAGATCCGGCAGCCGCAACGGCTGCACAGCGTAGGAGCTGACCGGTGAAGGCATCCGTCGGCAGCGCCACAGTGGTGGCCGACGAGCGCTGCCTTCCGGACGCTGGTGCCGTGCGGTCCAGGTCTGGAGCGGGTCGTCCGCAGGCTCCGACAGCGCTCCCATACGACACCACGCAGCGGCCGTACTGTACAGTGCTGAACGGCAATTGGTATCGGGCCGTCTCTTTTGTGGCAAGTGTTCAGGTCACGGTTCCCTCCAGGCCAAGTTCTCCACGCAAGATTGGCATGTCCTCGACACCGACCAAGGAAGCGCTGGTGAGAACGCATCGCACTCCGCGTACGGCCGCCGCCCTCGCCTTGGGTGCGGTCCTGCTCGCCCTCCTGACCGCCACCCCGGCTGGGGCCAACGATGAGGGCTTGCCGACGGTCACCCCGACCAGCGAGACCCCCGCCCTCTACGACGACGAGGCGGGCGGCAACTCCGACGCGGACGACCCCGCGATCTGGCGCAACGCGGCCGACCCCGACCGCAGCCTCGTCATCGCGACCGCCAAGGAAGGCGGCCTGCGCGTGTACGGCCTGGACGCCCGCCTGGTGCAGTCACTGCCCGCGCCACGGCCGCCGGCCCAGGACGACGCCCCGGGCCGGTTCAACAACGTCGACCTCGTCACCGGTCTGAAAACCCCCACCGGCCGGGCCGATGTGGCCGTGGTCAGCGACCGGGGCAACGACCGGCTGCGGATCTACCGCATCGACCCGTCCAAGCCGGGCGCCCCACTGACCGACATAACCGACCCGGCCGCCGTCCCGGTCTTCTCCGCCGACCAAGCCGAGATCAACGACCAGCGCACCGCGTACGGCCTCGCCACCTGGCAGGACAAGGCCACCGGCCGCTCCTACGCCTTGGTCAGCCGGCGGGAGCGGACCCGGCTCGCCCTCGTCGAACTGACCCCGACCGCGCGGGGCACCGTCGACTACCGCAAGGTCCGCACCCTCGACCTTCCGGCGTCATTCCGTCTGCCCGACGGCGCCACCTGGTCGCCCTGCGCCGAGCCGGGTGAGCTCCCCCAGGTCGAGGGCATGGCGGTGGACCCCGCCACCGGCACCCTCTACGCAGGCCAGGAGGACGTCGGTATCTGGCGGCTGCGCGCCGACCTGACCGACAAGCCGGTCCTGGTGGAGAAGGTCCGTGAGTACGGCGTCCCCGGCGTCTACGACGAGACCACCGAGGAGTGCACGGCCGGCGCCGACCCCGGTTTCGGCGGCGAGCGGCTGACCGCGGACGTCGAGGGCTTGACCCTGTTCCAGGAGTCCGACGACGACGGCTACCTCTTCGCCTCCAGCCAGGGCGACAGCACCTTCGCCCTGTACGACCGTGAGGTGAGCGAGGACAACGAGTACGAGGGCGGCTTCCGCGTCGGCGCGGCCTCCGCGACCCTCGACGGGTCGGAGGAGTGCGACGGCGCCGCCGTCCTGAACGCCCCGCTGGGCAGCCGCTACCCGAACGGCATGCTGGTCGTCCAAGACGGCCACGAGACCCCCGAGGTCCCCGATGGCGAGGGCGGCACCCGCACGGCGACCGGCTTCAAGTTCGTCGACCTGGGCGACGTGATGGACGCCGCCGACCTGTGACGTCCGCACCGCGCTGACACCTCCGACGGCCGCCGGGCGCTCCACCACACCTTGCGACCAGTGCGACCGTGTGAGCCAGGCATGTCCCGCCCCCGCACCAGTGGCACGCCGTCTGCCGACACCTCGCCGTCCTCCCCTGTACCGCTCCGCCCCTGCTGCGCGCGATGCTCTCGTACTTGAGCAAGCAGATCGGTGGCCACCTCGGGGGCACAACGCCTCACACCGAGTCCTCGATGAATTCGGTCGGGCGCATTCGGTGCGGGCTGTACGTATCCATCGTTCGGCGAGTGGGGTGGACTGCGGGATTTACGGCAGGGTCGGGATGGCCGCTGTGCCGTTGCCGGCGAAGACGGCGTCGAATGCGGCCGGTGAACTTATTGTCCCGGTCACGACAGATGAGGAACCGGAAGCACCCAGCGTGCCCATCCTTGGACGGACGCAGAGCCCCAGGTCAACCCGCGTACAGCAAATAAAGACACTCTTCAGGGGCCCACCAGGTATTTGAGAAGTTGTTGTTCCCGTCGCGAACGTAGACGGTGGTGCACCCATCAACATCGTCCAAATAGCCCCGTCGCGCCTCGCAGCGCCGTCACAGCTCGAGATCACGACGGCAACGAGGGTACGGATGATCAGCATGTTGCTGTTGCCCCTGGGGAGTTCGCCCCATGCTTGTCGGACGCCTGCCACATCCCTCTTACCGGCTCCGGAAGTGCCGCTCCGGACACCACGGGCATTCTACTAGCATCAGTGGCATCCATGAAAAACATGGGAACAGTGGTAAAAATACGATATGGAAGTAATTTCCCGTTCATTTGCTCAGCGTAAAAAAACGCGCAGCGTCGCGAGCCAGATGCTGGCCCTGCAGGTTATTCTCATCGTCCTGCTCGTCGCCGCCGCGGTAGCAGCTCTTGTGCTGCAGGCTCAGCGCGAGAGCACCCGGGATGCTCGTGACCGAACACTCGCCGCAGCCGAGGCTTTCGCCCACTCGCCTGGCATGATCGAGGCCCTGGCCGGCCGGAATCCCACGGCGGTGCTGCAGCCACGCGCCGAGGCTGCCCGGAAGGACGCCCACCTCGACTACATCGTGGTGTGGAACACAGCTGGGATCCGGTACACGCACCCTGACCCCAAGAAGATCGGGAAGCACATCGTCGGCCCGTACGAGGAAACGCTCAAGGCCGCGCGGGCCAATCGGCCCTTCATCAGAAGCTTCCCCACGGTCACAGGCGTCAGCATGACCTCCTCTGTGCCCGTGACCAGGCCGGATGGCAAGCTGGTCGGCCTGGTTTCGGCCGGGATCACGATGAAGAGGGTGAACACCATGGTGGCAGAACAGCTGCCGGTGGTGCTGGGTTCAGCGGCGGGTGCACTCCTTCTCGCCTCGGGCAGTTCTGTGCTGGCGAGTCGGCGGTTGCGACGGCAGACGCACGGCCTGGGCGCTGCCGAGATCACACGGATGTACGACCACCACAACGCCGTACTGCACTCGGTCCGCGAAGGGGTGGTGATCGTCCGGGGCGACGGACGGCTGCTGCTGGCCAACGACGAGGCTCGACGGCTGCTAGCGCTGCCCTCGGATGTGGAAGGACGGCCGGTCACCGACCTCAGCCTGGCTCCCGGCCTCGCGCAGTTGCTGCTTTCCGGTCGTGAGGCCACGGACAAGGTGTGCCCAGCCGGTGACCGGCTGCTCGCGGTCAATGTTCGACCGACCGACCGTCGAGGAGGTCCGCCGGGGAGCGTGACGACACTGCGGGACACCACCGAGCTGCATGCGCTCACCGACCGGGCCGAGGAGGCCCGCCGGCGGCTTCAACTGCTCTACAACGCTGGTGTGCGCGTCGGCACTACACTCAATGTGGTACGTACTGCCGAGGAACTGACCGAGGTGGCAGTCCCTGGGTTCGCCGACTTCGTCACCGTAGAGCTCCTTGATCCCGTTCTGCGCGGTGAGGAGCCGGTCGGGCCAAGCAGCGAGATGCGCCGCACGGCCTTCTGCGGCATCCGGGATGATCCGCCGTTCTACCCGGTGGGTGAGCTTGTCAGGTTTGTCCCCGCGGCACCGACTGCGTTGGGTATGGCGAGCGGCCACCCGACCCTTGAGGCCGATCTGCATACGGCACCCGGTTGGAAGGCTCAGGACCCGGAACGCACCCAAAGGATCCTCGACTATGGCGTTCGCTCGCTGATCACTGTGCCGTTGCAGGCGCGCGGCGTGGTGCTGGGGGCGGTCGACTTCTGGCGCGCTGAGCAATCTGAGCTCTTCGGGGAGGAGGATCTGTCCTTCGCCGAGGAGCTGGCTGCCCGTGCGGCGGTGTGCATCGACAATGCCCGCCGCTACACCCGAGAGCACACCATGGCCGTCACCCTGCAGCGCAGTCTGCTCCCCGGCGGCGTCCCCGAGCAGAACGCTCTCGAAGTGGCGTACCGGTACCTGCCTGCCCGGGCCGGTGTGGGCGGCGACTGGTTCGACATCATCCCGCTGCCCGGCACCCGGGTCGCCCTCGTGGTCGGCGACGTGGTCGGGCACGGACTGCACGCAGCGGCCACCATGGGGCGGTTGCGCACCGCGGTGCACAACTTCTCGGCCCTCGACCTGGCCCCCGACGACCTCCTCGTCCGATTGGACGAGCTGGTCGCCAGAATCGACCAGGACCGGACGACCGAGAGTGCAGGAGAGGAAGCCACGGGGGCCACCTGTCTGTACGCCATCTACGATCCGGTCTCCGGTCGCTGCACCGTGGCCCGGGCCGGGCATCCGGGGCCCGCCATCGTCCATCCCGACGGCGCCGTGGAATACCCCGATGTGCCCGCCGGCCTGCCCCTCGGTCTGGGAGGTCTGCCCTTCGAGACCGTGGAACTGCAGCTTGCCGAGGGCAGCCAAGTCGCCCTCTTCACTGACGGCCTCGTCGAAGACCGCCACCGCGACATCGACGTGGGCCTCGAACTCCTCGGCAGCGTCCTGGCAGGCCATCCGGACCGCAGTATGGACAACACCTGCCAGGCGGTACTGGACGCGCTGGTACCCGAGGATCCGAGCGATGACATCGCACTGCTGATGGCCCGAACCCGCGTGCTCGCCTCCACACAGGTCACAACCTGGGAGGTACCCGCCGACCCCGCCGCCGTCGCCTCCGTCCGTAGCCGGGTCGCCCGGCAGCTGGCCGACTGGGGGCTGGAGGGGACCGCCTTCACGACCGAGCTGATCCTCAGCGAGTTGGTCACCAACGCCATCCGCTATGGCAGCGAGCCCATCACCGTTCGGCTTCTGTATGACCGCACCGTGATCTGCGAGGTATCCGACGGCTCCAGCACCTCCCCCTATATGCGCAGTGCCAAGACCACCGACGAGGGCGGGCGCGGCCTGTTCCTCGTCGCCCAGTTCGCGCAGCGTTGGGGGACCCGCTATACGCCACACGGTAAGGTGATCTGGACCGAACAGGCCCTTGACGACGGCACGGCCGACACCCGTGGAACAGCGGAGCCCCTCCTGGAGCAGTGGGAAGAGCCGCCCATGTGACGAACAATCTCGCGCATGGTAAGCGGTGAGGCATCGAGGACTTTGGCGGGCTCGGTGCTCATATCTGCCATGCCAACGGCAGGTCAATGAGCCCTGGCGCGGCCTCTGAGAGTGGTGGCTGTGTAGCTCTTCAGGTCGTCGACAAGGCAGATTCAGGACGTAGTGGCGTACGTTGTAGCCACCATTACCGAGGGGGCTCGCGGCGACAGGTCTGTATCCACCTTTCCGTGATCGAGTTCATCCTGGGCGTCTGGATGCTACTGAGGACGACTTCGATCCCTGCGTCCTTGAGGACGGCATCGACGAGGGCAGAGAACTTCCCGTCTCGGTCCCGGATCATGACTCGTGCCCGGCAGCCGAGGTCTTCGAGGTCCATGACCAGGTTCTTTGCCGCTTGTGCTACCCAGGATGCGCTCGGATGCGCGGTGGCGCCCAGGACGCGGATCCGGCGACTGCCGTGTTCGATCACCGCGAGCACATCCGTATCCCCGACTGTGAGGATGAGGGAGGCACCGCTCGGGGTCTGACCCGATCCCCGATCGACGCTTCGGCTGTCCTCACTCTGAATCGTCGACCTTCCCAGCGGTGCCGTTGCGCATACCGGCTCGGCGATCGTGACCTCATAGCGCCTCTGTGTGTCAAGCAGCCTGAGCGAGGTGGTTTCGTTGGTCGCGTTTCATGATCCGGTAAACCACGTTGGACAGCCGTCGTTTCAGGGCCCGTCGGGCCTCCGCTGATGTTTTGCCTTCCGCGATCTTGCGCAGGTAGTAGTCCTGCCCGCGTCCGCCGTCGCGGATCTGGCAGACGGCGATGATGTGCAGTACGGAGTTCAGCGCGCGGTTGCCGCCGGTGTTGAGCCGGTGGCGTACGTTGTTGCCGCTCGAGGCGTCCAGGTGGGGAAGCGGCTGACGTCGCCGACGTGGCCGATGACCTTGGCGGCCAGCACGGTCCCAGGCCCGGCAGAGTGGTCAGCCCGGTGCGGGTCACCGCGAGGGCGTCGCGCATCTCGGCTTCGTTATCCTTGACCTGCCGGTCCAGGCGCCGCAGGTCGGCCAGCAGGTCGCGGGCTATGTCCCGGCTGCAGGCATCCGTGGCCGTCACGGGGCGGACGGCCTTCATTGCGACGGCGGCCTTGTCGGCGGACAAGCCGGTGGGGGCGCCGCCGGGCAGAAGGTCGCGCAGGACGGCGTGGAGCCGGTTGAGGACGCGGGTGCGTTCGTGGACCAGGTCGTCGTGCCGTTCGGTCAGCAACCGCAGGATCGTGGTCTGGTCTTGGGGCTCGACGGGCCGCAGGTCGTGGCGGAAGAGGGCGACCTGGGCGACGTGGCGGGCGTCTTTCGCGTCGGTCTTGCGGCCACCGCCGGTGGCCAGCAGCCGGGCCCGGGCCGACAGGGTGGAGGGCATGTCCACCACCTTCTCGCCTGCGGCGGCCAGCTGCTGGGCGAGGGTTCGGCCCAGGCCGCGGGCGCCTTCGACGGTGAAGCGGCGCTTGGGCCACTGCTCGCACCAGCGCATCAGCTGACGGAAGGTCCCGGTGTTGACGATGAACCGGCGCTCGGCCACCTGGTGGCCCGCGACGTCGACGGCGACGGCGGTGTGGGATGACTTGTGCGGATCGACACCGATCAGGATCACGGGCTGGCCTCGCACTCGCTGAGAAGGGGAAGGGAGTGCGGTGGGCATCCTGACTCGAAGTCACCGTGTCACCATCATGCCTCTGTCGAGCCACACCGCGCGGGTGCCGACCGGCTGCGGCACGCTATGAGTGAGCCAGCCCCCGCGGGGCGGCAAGGAGCACTGCGGGCCCGTGCCGACCGGCACCCTGGAGGCTACGGCTGCAGACCGCGCGTCTGGGCTCGATTCAACAAGTCAGGAGCTTGACCGACGCGGTCCCATCACAGTCGTGTCCGTCCACCGGACCGGTGCGTGTCAGCCCACACCGCGCGCGGAAGGACGAATGCGGACGCCATGCCACAGCCCATCGAAGTGATCGGCGGGATTGACACCCACACCGACGTCCACCAGGCCGCCGTCATCGACACCATAGGCCAGCACCTGGCCACCGAGGCGTCCCCCACCACGCCGGAAGGCTATCGGCACCTGCTGGCGTGGCTGCGCTCGCACGGTCAGGTACTGATGGTGGGCATGGAGGGCACCGGATCCTTCGGCGCCGAACTCGCCCGGCACCCGCGGACCAACCAGATCACCGTGATCGAGGTGGACCGACCCGACCGTCGAGCTCGCCGCGCCACAGGCAAATCCGACCCTGTCGACGCCTACGCCGCCGCCACCGCCGTGCTCTCCGGCGGCGCCAAGGGCATCCCGAAGGGCCGCGACGGCACGGTCGAGGCCATCCGTGCGCGGCGCGTGGTCCGCGCCAGCACCGTCAAGGCACGTACTCAGACCACCAACCAGATCAAATCACTGATCATCACCGCGCCCGCCGCGGTACGCGAAGCACTGCCCTCGCTGACCACCACCGAGTTGATACGGCGCCTGTCCGCCAGCCGTCCCGGCGCCGATTTGACCGACCCGGCCGTCGCCGTCAAACTCGCGCTCAAGCGCCTGACCAAGTGCCACCAGCACCTGAGCGTGGAGATCGCGGACGCAGTCACCGAACTGCGCGCCCTGATCGCCAGCACCGCGCCCGGCCTGCTCGCGCTACCGGGCGTCGGGACCGAAACCGCCGGGCAGCTGCTGGTCACAGCCGGAGACAACCCCGACAGGCTCGTCTCGAAGGCATCCTTCGCCTACCTGTGCGCCGCCCGCACCCGTGCCGGCCTCCTCCGGCCGCACCGACCGCCGGGCCAGCCGCGCGCTACACACAATCGTGCTGGTCCGCATGCGCCACGACGCACGAACCCGAAACTACGTGGCACGACGGACCCTCGAAGGGCTCAAGACGAAGGATATCTTCAGATGCCTCAAGCGCTTCATCGCGCGCGAGGTTACCACCACCTCACCGGCGCCTTCAGAGTCATCCCATCGACCTTTCCAGCCACTTGACGAATCTATAGGAGGTTCAGAGTCAGTGCCCGGCGTCCCCTCCGCAGATGTCTGGTCAGTTGTGCCAGGACGGGCCGGGTGGTTTCGATGTGGGCGACGGCAGTGTTGGAGCCTGCGTTGCCAATCCGGAGCGGGACGGCCGCCGGCGTGGGCCCGCGCTAGCACGGCAGGACAGGCTCAGGCCCCGCGTACCCGCTCGTAGCTGGCCAGCAGTGCCCGCCCGTCCGGGACGAACGGCCAGTCCGGGTCGGCCAGCCGCGTCTTGAGCCCGTCCCAGGGCAGCCACCAGCCCTCGGCGACCTCCTCCGGCTGATGGGCGATCGGGCCGTGCAGCGTCGGCTCGTACACTGTCTCGTAGATGTGGGCCAGGAAATTGGTGTGCGTGTTCGTGAACCAGTGACGGTCGACCAGCCGCACCGTACAGTCCTTCACACCGAGTTCCTCGGCCAGTTCCCGCTCCGCGGCGTTGTCCGGCTCCTCGCCCGCCGCGATTACCCCACCGACCCACACGTCGTACAGACCGGGATACAGGTCTTTGGTGTCGGTGCGGCGATGCACGTACACCTGCCCGGAGACATCCCTGACCAGGGTCTTCGCGGCGGCGTGCGGCAGGTTCCGCGCACGCATCCGGCTTCTGGGCGCGCTGCCGACGACTCGGCCGGGCAACTCGTCCTGGGCGTACAGGGCGACGATCTCTTCCATATCTCTCCTCACCAGTGGGTCTCCACCAGTACCGTGCCCAGGTGGCGGCCCGCCAGCAGATCGAGCAGAGCGCCCGGAGCCTGGCCGAGCCCAGCTAGCCGGACGTGCGGGAAACGCAGCCTGCCCTCCCGTAGCCCGGCGCTGAACTCCGCCTCCCAGCGGGCCGCCGACGCCTGATGGTCGCGCACTGTCAGCCCCTGCACACTGATGCCCCCGGAAAACAGCGCGAGGGTGTCCAGCGTGGCCTGGGCGCGGGTGCCGCCACCCGCCTGCCGGCCGACGGCGCCCACCACCGCGCAGCGCGCCCCGCGCCGGGCACAGGACAGCGCGGCCTCGAACTGCTCCCCACCGACCGTGTCGACCAGCACGTCCACGCCCTCCGGAGCCGCCGCCCGCAACTGCTCGGCGATCGGCCCCTGCCCGCGCACCAGCACGGCGTCGAAACCCAACTCACGCCGCAGCCGCTCCGCCTTCCATCGCGCGCTCGTCGTCCCGATCAGCCGCCCGGCCCCCCGCAGCCGCGCGAACTGCCCGGCGACCGTACCGACCCCGCCCGCCGCCCCTGTGACCAAGACCGTGTCCCCAGCGCGCACCCCGGTGCGGTCGACCGCCAGCCAGCCCACGAACCCCTGTGACAGACAGGCCGCCGGGTCGGGCCAACGGGCCGGATCGACCCGGCGCACGGAGGCGCTCGGCAGCAGGGCGTACTGCTGCCAGCCGTAATCGTGCCGGACCAGCTCACCGGGGCGCAGCCCCGTCCCAGGAGCCTCGACCACTTGGCCGAGGGCGGCGCCACCCAAAGCCCGGCCGGGCCGGTAGGGCGCCATCGGCAGCACTCGCTCCGGGGCCATCAGGGTGCGGGTGACGGCGGCGACGCGCAACAGGAGGTTGCGCACCAGCACCTGCCCGACGCCCGCTCGGCGCAGCGGCACCCGCACCGTCTCGAAGTGCTCCGGCCGCAGCTCACTGGCCACATGGGCGGCCAGCCGGATCTCCTCGACGGTGGTCGGCAGCGCCCTCGCGTTCATCCTCCGGCCCCCGGCCTGACCACGGCCAGCGCGGCGCCGAACACCCCGAGATACAGCCAGGCCACATACCCCATCGCAGGCCCCGGTGGCCATATCGGCGTACGCAGCGACGCGAACCGTTCCGCGCCCGTCCATACGAAGCCCAGTGCGGTCACCGGCAGCCAGCCCGCCAGCGCGGCCGCGCCGTGCAGCTCCCAGGGCCGGACCACCGCCAGCGCCAGCCCTGCCCCGGCCAGCGCGCACCCCACGGTCAGCGCGACCGAGCCGCGCAGCCCGACCACGTTGGAGTACAACGTCGCCCCCGGCACCACCCGAGCGCCGGTCTTGCGGGCGAATTCGAAGTGCATGAACACGAGCACGCACAACAGCCCGCCCACCAGCGCATGCGGTGCCGAGCCGCCGCCGGTCGCATCCCTGAACGACAGCCAGATGTGCACGCTCAGCATCGCCTGCACTGGATAGCTCACCAGCAGATTGACGAAGACCCGGTCCCGCACGGTCGCCGACCAGCGTTCCAGCCGCACCAGGAAACAGATGTAGACCAGGTCGAACAGTAGCCAGCCTGCCAGCAGTAGCGACCGCCAGCCGGTGAGTGCGAGTTCCGCGACGACGATCAGGGCCATCGCCACCCGCAGCTCCCGCACATCGATCGCGCCGCGCGGCAGCGGCCGGCCCGGATTGTGGACTCGGTCGTACTCCAGGTCTTTCTGCTCGTCGACGACCCGGATGAACAGGAGCGCCAGATAGACCGTGGCGATCTCGGCGAGCAGTGCGCCGCCCAGCCTGAAGTCGGTCCCGGGGGTCAAGGCGGCCAGGGTGCCCTCGAGGGCGAGCACCCACAGGACCGCGTAGGTGATGTAGACCCGCCAGGGCGCCCGCTCCGCGAAGAAGGCACCAAGGCGGCGGGCACTGTCGGCAGCCGAGCGGGAGGCGCCGGCCATTGGGTGGGGGGTGCCAGCGACGGTCATGCCTCGTCCTCCTCCAGGATCGTCACGGTGCCAGCCGCGCCGTCCATCTCCACCTGGGCGCCGTCAGGGATACGGGCCGTTGCGTGAGGGAGCGCCACGATGGTTGGGATGCCGAACTTGCGCCCGGAGATCGCCGTGTGCGACAGCAGCGTGCCGCGCTCGACGACGATGCCGCGCGCCGACAGCATCAAAAACAGCCAGCCGGGGTCGGTCTCCCGGGCGATGAGGATCATGTTGTCGCTGGGCTCACCGAAGTCGCGCGGATCGACGACGACCCGCGCGGTACCGCGTACGACCCCGCCGCTGGAGCCGAGGCCGTACAGCGTGCCCGAGTCGGCCGCCACCCGATTCGGGGCCGGCAGCGCGTCACGAACCGGGCCCATCGTCACGAAGTCCATGGGCAGTTCGGGGCCCCGGGCGTCGAACTCGGCCTTGCGGACGGCGGCCAGGCCCCGTAAGTCGTCGGTGACCGCAGTCCCGTCGTATGTACCGAGGATCTCCTCCTCCGTCAGATGTGCCACGTCCTCGGCCCGCTCCAGCAGTCCGCGCGCGGCCAGGTCGGCGCCGAGCCGGCGGTAGACCTGACGGCCGAAGCCGTACAGCTCGCTGCGCCGATAGCGGGTGTTCTCCCGCATGTTGATGTACCGGCGCTGCCCAGCCAGCACCGCGCGCAGCGCCTGCTTGCGCAGCGGCCGCCCGGTGAAATGCTCGGCCAGCCTGCGCTCGCCCGCCAGCCGGACCTCGGCCTCTCGCTCCCGCAGCAGCGCGCGGGTGAGGTCGCCGCGCGCGTACTCGGCGGCCATGCACAGCAGTTGGGACGGCCGGTCGCGGGGGACCGTCACCTCAAGCTTCAATTCCTGCAGACCCCGGTCGCCGTGCAGCTCGGCGTGTTCGCGGATACGATCGGCGAGTTCGCCGCCGTAGGCGCCACGGTCGATCTCCGCCCACACCTCGTCGGCGGGCTTGACGTCGAGGGCCGCCAAGACGCGCGGCGCGGCGCGGACGCGCTCGGCGATGTCGACGATCGACATCAGGATGACGACGCTGCGGTTCTCCTCCCCGCCGCACAGCAGATCGCTGTGCAGCCCTGGGCCGGCCCCCGGCACCCAACGTTCCAGCATCTTCATGGCCACGGTCTCATGCATCTGCAGCAGTATGTCGTTGACCAGCGTGATGCCCCAGCGGCCGCCGACCTCCTTCCACAAGGACCGCATCAGCTGGCTCAGTTGCAGCGGATCGGCCATCTTGGCGGCCTCCCGGTGCGCGGTGAGGGTCCGCTCCCACCAGGACTCGAAGTCCTTCACCGCCACACCGTGCGTCACCAGCCGCCACGCCAGCCGTACCAGGGTTTTCGCCGTGGCCGGCAACAGGGCGAGGTCGGTGAGCGGCGGGGTCGGCGTCACATGTGTCACCGATGGCGACATGCCCATCATCCGCTCGAAGCTGCCCCGCCACAGCGGGAAGGTCCGGCTCAGCCCGTGCAGCGTGTACCAGACGCTCAGCGAGTAGAAGACCCGGCCGTGCAACATACCGATCATGCCGCGCAGTTCGCCCTCGTGCCGGTCCAGGACCTTCCGTGGCACCCCGAGCAGCCGGTAGAAGTCGTGGAAGTCCTCACGGTAGAAGCGCTGTGCGAAGGAATAGGTCAGCGCGGTCGTGACGTCGGGATAGGACTCGGTGATGTTGGCATTGCTCCACAGTCGCTGCCGGTCCAGCTCCAGCACCACCGGGCGGGCCTGCAGGATGTGCAGCCGGCCGTCGGCCGTGAAGGTGCCCTCGATGTCCTGCGGGCCGCCGAAGAGCTTCTCGATCCGGTCCCCGGCCGCCACTGCCTGTCGAATCTGTTCTTCCGACAGCACGGGCAGATCCTGGAGCTCCTCCGGCACGGGCACCGCGCCCGGTCCGTCGGCGAGCCGTGCGGGGTTCTCCTCCATCGCATGTGTCTTGTGCGCCAGCACCGAACGGATCGTGTCCCCGCGCCGGCTGATGAAGTAGTGGTCGACCGGGACCTTCTCCTGTACGACGCCCTCGCCGATCCCCAGCCCCGCCGCGAGCACCCGGTCCCGGGCACCGGTCAGGGGATCGCATGTGAACAGTACGAAGGAACGTCGGCCCAGCTCCATGCGCTGCACGCCGACGGCCACCGCGAAACCGTGCTGGGTGCCACCCCGCGCCGCCCGGTACAGTAGCGCCTCCGCACCAAACCCGGACGCCCAGCACTGCCGTATCCGCTCCAGGAGCTGATCACGGGTGACGTACAGGAAGCTGTCGCTGATCCCAGCGAACGCGTCGTGCGCTGAGTCCTCGCCTGCCTGGGAGCCTCGGCCGACCACAGACGAGCGGACCGACACCACGGCATCGGCGCCGAAGACCGCGTCGAACGCCTCGAACAACTCCCGCTCCACGGCGGTCGGAACCGGTACGCCGAGCACCAGCTGCCGTAGCCGCGTGGCCTTTTTCTCCACGCCATCGTAATCGGCCGGGTCGAGACAGGCGAGCAGAGCGTCCAGCTCGGTGCGAATCGGCTTCAGGACTTCCGTGAACACCGGCGCCGACACACAGAAGAACCGGGGAACCGGGAATCCGGCGTCGGCCATTCGCGCCTGGCGGGCGAACTTCGGGCCGACCTGCGTCTCGTCCAGCAGGGCGCGTCCACGCAGCACCGGGCGCTTCTTCGAGAGACGGAGTTTCATGGGCGCCTCACCAAACCCAGGGGATGACACGACGGTGGGTCGCCGCATAGTCGGAGTAGCCGGGCAGCGTCAGGAGAGTGCGCTCCTCGATGAGAATGCGGACGACCATGGTCGCCAGGAGGACCATCAGGGCGGCTGCGCTGTACGTGTTGAGAAAGAACAGCACGAAGACGACATGCGCCAGCGCCATCCCGAGATAGGCGGGGTGGCGCACTACCCGGTACGGGCCGGTCCGCACGATCTCGTGGTCGCCGAGGACCCGCACCCGGTGCGAGTAGTACCGACCCAGCGTGTGGATCGCCCACAGCCGCAGGCCCACCGCGCCCACAAAGACCACCGGCAGCGCCAGCAGCCACGGCCGGTACGCCTGGTTGTCGGCAGCCGGCAGACAGGCCGCGACCAGTGTGGCCGTACGCGCCGTGCCGTACACGTAGAGCGTGCCGCGATCGGTCGCCGAGTCGGTCGACTGCGAGCTGCGCACGGTCGTCCAGGCCTCCAGCAGCAGCCACACCAGATGCAGCCCGGCGAACACCGCCGCCAGCCGCTGCCACGGGCCGGAGAAGTCGAGCAGCCCGCGCACCACCGCGGTGGCGGTCGCCACCAGACAGGCACCGAGCACGAACATCGGATATTTGCGCAGAATCCAGGTCATGACGAAAGAAACCTCCAGGAGACAAAGGACAGGCGGCCTGGGGTTCTGACGAAAGCCGCAGACCGCCCTTTGCGGGGATCAGGAAGCCGCGGTCCTGCTCAGGGCGGTACGTGCCGCGCACTCCTCCGTCTCCTGGAGCTTGGGCAGCTGGAGCTCAGCCAGGGCGTGCGTCATCTCATGGATTTGCCGGGCCTCGATCTCGTCGGCCCGCGACTCGTCCATCACTACCAGGTCCATCGAGCCCGACGCGGCGAGGACGTTCGTCTGCAGCACATCGCACCGGCCCACGAACCGCACCCGGTTCAAACCCTTGTACTTGACCTCCTCCAGTGTGTACTCCAGCCGGGCCGGCAGCGGGAGCAGGAACTTGTGGAACGACGTCTGGAGGGAGTTCAGGATGAACCGGCGGGGCGTGCGCGACGGCGTCAGCAGATAGCGCTCCCCGACGGCGAGCGAGATCTGCCGCACCACCTCCGTGATCACCATGCCCGCTATGTGCGAGCCCGTGGTGTGGTCGAGGACCATCTCCTGCCGGTCGGAGATCCTCAAGACGGCCTCGAACTGGTCGTCCGAGATCCTGCGCAGCCCCGCGATGAGAACGTTATCGGGATTGCGCTTGTGCACTTCTGAGTGGTAAATCGGGGCCGGTAATGGCACGTCCGCCAGCAGCGACTCCGGCAGGCCGTACCTGCGCAGCGCGCCGCGCAGGATCTCCCGTTCGTACTCTTCTACGCCCTGGCCCGGCACGATCACCGGCAGCGAACCGGACGTCAGTTCCCCATCGAGCAGAGCCTCCAGTCGAGACAAGGGAACCAGGTCGACCGAATGTGACCTGCTGGCCAGATTGTCGCCTACCACGAATATAACGTTCTCTGGCACGCTTCCTCCCTGTATTTGTGCAAATGCAGGAGCCGCTGAGGTGCCATCCTCCGGCCATCAACTTGTGCTCTACAGGACGATGCGCTTGTGGGAAAGGAGACGCGAGGCAGCGGAGGGACAAGGCGACATAGCCGGACACGGCGCGGACCTGCGCCGACACCGGCCCGAGCCCGGGACCCGCCTCCCGCGGGTACCGTGCGAGGCCGACCCACGCGTGAGCGGGCCGCGCCTTGGTTCGTCTCGGCATCGGCGGGTCGGCTTCCGTTCTGTTCCTGGACTCCGCGCCAGGGCTCCGGTGTAGTCGCGTGACGTCCGTTCCGTGATCATGTGAGTTCGAGGAGGGCGAGCGGTCGGCCGGCGTGGCGGGCGTTGTGCCGGAGGCTGGCGGCCCAGGCCGATCCCCAGCAGACGAAGAAGCGGCGGAAGTCCGTGCCGAGGAGGCCGACACGACCTTCGGGAGCGGGTCACGCCCAGATGATCAGGCGGTTGTCCGTGGCACGCCGACAAAGAAGGACAGGGTCAGCTGGCGGCCCTGCGTGTCCGGGGGTGATGAAGTGGTAGTTGCGGGTGTCGAAGAAGATGCCCTCGCCCAGTTCCGGGGTGAGCATCAGGCGCGGCTCGCGGGCGACGATGGTTTGGGCCGAACCGAAGCCAATGCGGTCCTCATCATCTGCCGGGCGCCAGTGCCGGCGGAAGACGTTCAGCTCGCCGCCGTCCGGTCGGGGTGCGGTCGAAGATGCCGGGGACCTCGCGGACCACCTCGTCGAAGTGCATCCGCGGATCGCCCCTCAGCTCGCGCACCATCCCTGCGAACTGGCTCGGCCCACCCACAGTCGCTGGCTGACGGGCCCTCCCACGCCACGGTGATCTGCGCGATCAGCGTCTCCATCGGGTCATCGGCGCCCTTCGCCTTCACCCACTGCTCCCCGGCCTTGCGGGGGTCCTGCCGGTACCCCGGACGCAATTCGCCGTCCAAGTAGCAGTCGTAGACCACCGGGCCGAATTTGGCGATCGGCGGCCAGATGCGCCGCTCGTCGTAGGTGCTGAACTCGGTGCCGTCCAGCTCGCGGTGATCCGCTCGCAGACCTCCGGCGTGAGCATGCCCGGTACCTGGACCGGGCCGAGGGTGCCCGCCGCGAGCCACACCAGGGCTTCACGGCTCAGCGGCGAGGCGATCTCGGCGGAGAAGAGCGGCACGGGATCGGTCATTCCCGCTTCAGGAGGGTGTTGGCTGCGGTAGACCGGTCGCGTGACTCGTGGTGATCTGACCGATGCCGAGTGGGAGTTGATCGAGCCGCACCTGCCGTTGGGGGCGTTCGGACCGATCCCTGACCTGCGCAGCTACTTCAACGCGATGATGTGGCGGTTCCGTACCGGCAGTCCCTGGCGGGATGTGCCGGCAAGCTACGGCTCCTGGTCGACGATCTACGACCGGTTCCGGATGTGGGCGCGTGACGAGGTCTCCCAGACCCTCATGGACGCGATGATCGCCGAGGCAGCCGCCCGCGACGATGTCGATCTCAGCCTGGTCAGCGTCGACTCGACCGTTGCCCGCGCGCATCACCACGCGGCGGGCATGGTCGTCGACCCGGAGCTCCTTGAGGACCTGGAGAAGGCCGTGGCGGAGGAAAAGGCGCTGCAGCAAAGGGGCAAAACGACCTCGTAGGAGAGGGATCCGCGGACATGGAGCATGAGCATGAGGCCGGAGGGTTCAAGAGGGTGACGGAAGAACCACCGCGACGAGCCGCCCGGGTGCCGGTGACGTCGCCTCGACTGTGTTCTGACGGAGTAGCACGCAGGCGAGGGCGGAGGTGAGTTCTCACTGACGAGCTGGCCGACGCACGTGGGGCGTTCACTGAGGATGCTCACACGCCCGGAGCCGGGGCGATTCTTCCTACCGCGACAGCCGCCCCCGATTGCCGCCCGAACGGAGGTCTGCTTGATAGTCGCTGGGGCTCTGGCCGGTGAGGCGGCGGAAGGCGTCCGCGAACGCTGCCGGTGTGCGGTAGCCGACGGCTCGTGCGGTCGCGGCGACGGAGGAGCCTCGAACCAGGTGGCCGCGTGCCGCGTGAATACGGGCATGGACGCGCCACTGGCCGAACGGCATGCCGGTTTCGCGCACGAAGAGGCGGGTGATGGTCCGGGCGCCGGCGTTCACGGTGTCGGCCCACGCGTAGAGGTCACGTCGATTGGACGGGTCGGCGATCAGAGCCTCCGCGATCGTCCGGATGCGCGCGTCCTGCGGCATGGGAAGCCGGAACGCCGCGCCGGAATCGCTCTCCAGCAGTTCGAGCAGGAGGGACTCGGCCTGTGAACGCGCGCGTGTCCGCTCCCGGTGCCGGCCGAGATAGGTGAGGAGCTCACGCATCAGCGGCGTGAGGAGTACACCCGTGGCTTCCGCTCCCGGAAACGGGGAGCGTTCCGCGTCGAGCAGCACATCGTCACTGTGCCCGGGCCGCAGGATCCTGCCCGAGTGGGGGGTTTCGGCCGGCAGCCAGAGCCCGTGGGTGGGCAGGACGACCCAGTCGTGACTGTCGGCGTGGACCGCGAAGGCCGCCGTGGCGGACCACACCATCAGGTGCCGGTCGTGCCGATGCCGGCCGGCGAAGTCCGCTTCCCGGTCGAGCGTCGCGCGGGCCGCCGACGGAGGTCCCGTCAGCGGATCGATCGGTTCGCGGTCCTTCACCCTGCACCCCTTCAACGATCGGATGGCCCATTCGCGATCACGGTTGGCCACATTTCCGTTACCCGGAATCTTAGGGTCGCCTTACTGGACTCCTCGCGAGGGTCCCTACCGAAAGGTGTGATGGTGTCCGATCGTCAGAAAGTTCTTGTCTCCGGTGCGGGAGCAGCAGGTCAGACGCTCGCCTACTGGCTGGCTCGGCACGGGTTCGAGACGACGGTGGTCGAGCGGGCGCCCGCTCCGCGCATCGGCGGCTTTGCGATCGATCTGCGTGGCACGGCGGTGCACGTCGCCGAACGTATGGGCATCATCGACGCGGTCCGCGCGAACCGGGTGCACATGAAGGAGATCGTGCACCTGGACCATCTCGGCGAACCGGTCTGGAAGACCGACGGCAACTTCGGGGCCGGCGAGGGACTCACCGGAGACGTGGAGATCCTGCGCGACGACCTGACCTCGCTCCTGGGCCGTGCCTGTGCGGAACTCGACGGCCTGACTTACCGGTTCAACGACAGCATTGAGTCGATCGACCAGACCGGCGACCACGTCGAAGTGGCCTTCGAAAAGAGCCCTCCCGGCCGCTTCGATCTCGTTCTGGGCGCAGACGGGTTGCATTCCACGGTCCGCGCTCTGACGTTCGAGGAAGCCGAGGCCTACAAAAAGCGGCTGGGGTACTACGCGGCGATTTTCAGCATCCCGAACATCTTCGGCATGGAACGACAGATGTTCATGTCATCGCTCCCCGGCAAGCTCGTCATCGTCCTGCAGTACGGGCTGGCCAAACACACGCGAGGGATGCTCGTCTTCGCCTCACCGCCTCTCGAGTTCGACAAGTGGGACGCTGATGAGCAGAAGGCGCTCATCCGGGGAGCCTTCAAGGACGACCACGCCTACTGGGCCGTCGCACCTCTGCTCGCGGAACTGGACCAGGCGACGGATCTGTATTTCGACGAAGTCACCCAGATCACGATGCCGGCCTGGTCGAGCGGCCGGGTGGCGCTGGTCGGCGACGCCGCGTTCGCACCCACGACGATGAGCGGTCAGGGCACGAGCACGGCCGTCGTGGGGGCCTACGTCCTGGCGGGCGAGCTGAAGGCCGCCGGCGGTGACCCCACCGTGGCCTTCCCCCGGTATGAGGCGAAGGTCCGCCCCTACGTGGAACTCAACCAGGCCATACCCTTCGAGTCCCCGGAGCTGGCCATCCCGTCCTCCTGGGAGGGAATCGAGCAACGCAACGCAGAAGTACTCGACATCATGACCCGGCAAGGCCACGGCACGACCGGGGCCGGCGAAACCGCGGGAGACATAATCACCCGAGCGGCCAACGCCATCGAACTCGACTCCTATTGACGAGCTCA
Organism: Streptomyces sp. NEAU-174; assembly: GCF_052665095.1. NCBI lineage: Bacteria > Bacillati > Actinomycetota > Actinomycetes > Kitasatosporales > Streptomycetaceae > Streptomyces > Streptomyces sp. NEAU-174. The sequence continues at coordinate 28,339 of NZ_JBQTCE010000022.1, forward strand.
TACCGCCACGCACGGGCGGCGAGGCTCTACGTCGACCGCCGTACCCGGCCTGACTTATTGCGAGCGGCACTCGAAGCCGGGTACCGCAGCTTCGACTCAGCGGCCGTGGCGGGCACGGAGGAGCACGTCGGATCGGCCATCAAGGAATCCGGAATACCCAGGGAAGAACTCTTCGTCACTACGAAGCTCTGGAACTGCGATCAGGGGTACGGCTCCGCCCTGCGCGCCTTCGACACGTCGCTTGCCAAGCTGGATGTGGAGTATGTGGATACACCGAGGCGCGTGCCAAGGCCATCGAAGTCTCGAACTTCGAAGTCGAACATCACACAAGCATGGCAGGAGTGCGGCTCAGGTGCTGTTGCGATGGCACGTACAGCAAGGGAACCTCGTCGCTCCCGGTACAAGTAGTTCGCCCAGTTCCCCGTAAAGGATGCGTGGGGGGCGGAAACGGTTGGCTGGCTGCCCGGAACAGCCCGGTCCGGCCGTAGGTCACCACACGGCGCCGTATGTCAGAGCGACGGGCCGTGGGTCCAGCATCCGGCGAGCATGGTGGCGAACACCGGCATCTCGCGCAGTGTCCGGGCGTCCGCGGTGAGCGGGTCGTGGTCGGTCACCACCAGGTCCGCCCGGTCGCCGACCCGAATCAGCCGCTGCCCCTGGGACGAACCGGCGAGGGCGTCCGCCACCGGTATCCGCTGCTCCGGGTGCCATGGCGGGCGCTCGTCGCCGGTCCGGGTCACGGCGGATGCCACGGTCAGCCAGGGGTCGAGCGGCGCCACGGGAGCGTCGGATCCCAGTTCCAGGACGGCCCCGGCGGCGAGCAGGTCGGCGAAGGCGTAGGCCCGGTGGGTCCGGCCCGCCCAGTGCCGGTCGGCGATGTCCCGGTCGTCCACCGCATGCGTGGGCTGGATGCCCACGGTGACGCTCAGTTCGGCGAAGCGCGGGATGTCCTTGGGGGCGAGCAACTGACCGTGCTCGATCCGGCCGTGGCAGCGCACCGTCTCAAAGGCGTTGAGGGCCATCTCGTTGGCGCGGTCCCCGATCGCGTGTACGGCGGGTTCGATCCCGTGGGAGGAGGCGCGGCGCAGCAGGGACACCAGCTCCTGCGGGGACAGCATCTCCAGTCCGTGAGAGCCGGGCTCGCCGGGGTTCGTGCCCGGGTACGCCTCGTGGCACAGTGCGGTGCGGGTGTTGAGCGAACCGTCGGTGAACAGCTTGAGCGGCCCGACCTCCAGCAGTCCGCCGGGGGTGTCCAGCGGTTGGCCGGTGCGGAGCCCGCAGCTGATGGCCGCTTCCAGGTGCGGCGGCCAGATGGAGGCCGCCACTCGGAGCGGCACTGTGGCACCGTTCATTCGGCGGGTCCAGTCCACGATGTTGTCCGCGTACTCGAAGTCGACGATGCCGGTGATCCCCCGCGCGGCGGCGGCGACGCAGGCTTCCTGTACCCACTGGTCCGTCACCTCTGGTCCAGCGGCGCTAAGTTGCTGCACGGCCCGCATGCACTCATCTTCGCGCAGCAGTCCGGTGGGGTGGCCGCCACGGTCCACCAGGGCGAGTCCGGCCGAGTTGAGCCAGGCGGAGTGGAGATCCATGCTGACCAGCAGGACGGGGCGGTCGGGGACCAGGGCGTCCAGCAGGTCCTTGTGGGGCGCGTCGGGCCACAGTCCGTCACGGAAGCCGTGGCCGATCACCGTCTCACCGGGAGACAGGGCGGCGGCTCGCCTGCCAGCCGCGTCCGCGGCCTCCCGCGCCGAACCGGCGCCGGAGACATCGAGCCGCCGGCGTAGGCCCGCCCACTGGACCATGTGTACATGCGAGTCCCAGAGCCCTGGCAGCAGGGTACGGCCGTCGAGGTCGAGGCTCTGTCCGTCGGCGCCCGGTGATTCGCCTGCCGGAAAGACGGCCTTGATGCGTCCGGTCTCGATACGGACGTCGCTCAGCGGTCCGCCCGCGCCGAGGTGGACACGGCGCAGGGTGAGCGGCTCGGCGGTGGCCGGCTGGGTGCCGGACGCCACGGTGGACATGGACGTGGTGGTCACGGCTTCCTCCGGATGTCGCGCATGGCGCGGGCGAGTTCGGGACTGGCGTACGGCTGGCCGGATTCGAGGGCCCTGGCAAGGCGGAGGACGACCTCCTCGCGCTCGTCCTGACTGAGCTTCGCCTTGGCCGTCACCCTTGTGGCGGTCAACCGGAATCCGGTGACGGCGGCAGCGATCCGGTGAGCGTATGCGTCTGACTGGGCCAGCCGCCATGGCTCGGGAAAGCGGCCCTCGAGGTGGTCGACGGTGGCGGACAGCACGTCGTAGGTGTCCGTCGGGTCGAGGACTTCGGGGCGACCGTGGACGTGCAGGACCGTGAAGTTCCAGGTCGGAACATGAGGTGTCACCTCGTACCAGACCGGTGAGATGTAGCCGTGCGGCCCCTGTAGCACGACAACGACTTCGTGGGAGCCGAGTTCGTGCTTCGCGGCGTCGGTCCTGGCGAGGTGGCCGACGAGCGTGAGGACGGCGTCCTCGGTGTCCTGCCGCGAGTCGTCCACCAGCACCGGCAGGTGGGAGACGACCAGTCCACGGTCGGCGGTGTGACTGATCAGGGTTGCCCAGGGGTGGGCCCGTGCCAGACCACGGATCCACCCGGAGTCGTCCACCTGGAAGATCTCCTGCTGCAGCATGTGCTCTTTCCCGTCCGGTCAGCTTTCGGGGAAGTGGCAGGAAACCTGCCGTCGTCCGTCGGTCATCGGTGTGGTGGGCGCCGGAGGTTGCGTGGCGCAGATTTCCCGGCTCTTCCAGCAGCGCGTGTGGAAGGCGCACCCGGAGGGCTGCCGAGTCGGGCTGGGCGGGTCGCCCTGCAGGACGATGCGGCCGGTGGCGCCCCGACGACGCGGATCCGGATCGGGGACGGCCGAGAGCAGCGCCCGGGTGTACGGATGCGCGGGGCGGGAGTAGACGGTGTCGCGGTCGCCGTGCTCGACGATCCGCCCCAGATACATGACGGCGACCTCATCGGCGACGTGCCGGACCACGGCCAGGTCGTGCGCGATGAAGACGTAACTGAGCCCGAACTCCCTTTGCAGCTCCTTGAGGAGGTTGATGATCTGCGCCTGCACCGACACGTCGAGCGCCGACACCGGCTCGTCGCAGACCAGGATCTTCGGGCGGAGGGCGAGCGCTCGGGCGATGCCGAGGCGCTGGCGCTGCCCACCGGAGAACTGATGGGGGTGGCGGTGCGCGTGCCCCGGGTCCAGCCCGACCATCTCCAGCAGCTCCCGGGCCCGGGATGCGCGGTCCTCTCCCGGCACCAGATCGCGGTGGATGTCCAGCGGTTCACGGACGATCTCCAGCGCGGTCATCCGGGGGTTGAGCGAGGTGTACGGGTCCTGCATGACCAGCTGGATGTCGCGCCTGCGGCGGCGCAGCTCGCCCTGCGGCAGCGCGAGCAGGTTCCGGCCCTCGACGAGCACGGTGCCGGAGGTAGGGCGCTCCAGGGCCATCAGGAGGCGGGTGAGGGTCGACTTTCCGCATCCGGACTCACCCACGAGGCCGAGGGTCGAGCCCCGTCTCAGGGCCAGGTCGACGCCGTCGACGGCCTTGACCGTGGCGCGGCGCCGACCGCCGAACGGCAGGGCATTGGCCTTGAAATGCTTGACCAGGCCGCGGGCCTCCATCAGGGGGACGCCGGCCGGAACGTCATCGGACACCGGAGACCTCCAGCGGATAGTGGCAGGCGACGAGCCGTGCGGCCGGGGCGGTTTCGACCGGGAGCAGCAAGGGCGGCTGCGTCGCGCAGCGCTCAGCGACGTCGGGGCAGCGGGGATGGAAGGGGCAGCCGGAGGGCAGCAGTCCGGGGCCGGGCGGGCTTCCCGGGACGGGGGTGAGGGTATCGGCGTCCCCGTCGAGGCGGGGTACGGCGGCGAGCAGTCCTCGGGTATAGGGGTGGGCGGGCCGGTCGTAGAGCTCCTGGATCGGTGCCTGCTCCAGGATGCGCCCGGCGTACATGATGGCGACCCGGTCGGCGGTACCGGCGGCGAGTCCCAGGTCGTGGGTGATCAGCAGCAGCGCGGAGCCGGTCTCCTCGCGGAGTTCGGCGAGCAGTTCCATGATCTGCGCCTGCACCGTGACGTCCAGGGCGGTCGTGGGTTCGTCGGCTATGAGGACGTCGGGGCTGAGCGCCACCGCCATTGCGATCATGATCCGCTGGCGCATACCGCCGGAGAACTGGTGCGGATAGTCGCGGTAGCGGCGGGCTGGGTCGGGGATGCGGACCCGGGCCATCAGCTCGACGGCTCGGGTACGGGCCTCGCGGCGGCCGAGGCTCTCATGGGCCCGGATGGTTTCGGCGATCTGGTAGCCCACGGTGAGTGTGGGGTTGAGCGCGGACAGGGCGTCCTGGAAGACCGTCGCGAGGTGCTTGCCGCGCCGGGTGCGGAGCTGGTCGGGGGGCAGCGCCAGCAGGTCTGTGCCCCGGTGGCGGGCGCTGCCGCCGACGTGGGCGGTGGCGGCCGGGAGCAGCCCCATGAGGGCCATCGCGGAGATGCTCTTGCCGGACCCGGACTCGCCGATGAGCGCGACGGTCTCCTCCTTGCGGAGGGTGAACGAGACTCCGTGGACGACTCGTTGGACGGCCGGCCCGGTGCCGCCCGGGGACAGCAGATCGACGGTCAGGTCCTCGACTTCCAGGAGTGGTACGCCGTCCGGCTGGGGTGCCGGGTCGGGGGTGTTCGTGTGCACGGGGTCAGCGGCCTCTCGGATCCAGGGCGTCGCGGACGGTGTCGCCGAAGGTGATGAGTACGAAGACGGTGAAGGACAGGAACAGCCCGGGGAAGATCAGCAGGTGCGGGTGGGTCTGGAAGGAGTTCTGGGCCCCGGCAAGCTGAAGGCCCCAGGAAATGGAGGGGGGTTGCAGTCCGACCCCGAGAAAGGTCAGCGCGGACTCGGCGACGATCACGCCGCCGACGGTGATGGTGGCGAGGACGAGGACCGGCGTGAGGGCGTTGGGCAGGATATGCCTGACGGTGATGTGCCACTGGCTCGCGCCGAGGCTACGGGCCATCATCACGTAGTCGGCTTCGCGCACCGAGCGGACCGACGCCCGGACCACCCGGGTCATGGTCGGCCAGCCGAACAGCGCCAGTACCCCGGCCACTGTCGGTACGTCGCGCGTGGTGACGCTGTTGAGTACGACGATCGCACCGAGCAGGAACGGGAAGCCGAGGAAGACATCGGTGACCCGGGCGATCACGCTGTCCACGATTCGCCCGGCCATCCCGGCCAGGCAGCCAAGGACCAGCGCGACGGCCAAGCCGCAACCGGTGGCGAGCAGGCCGACACCGAGCGAGGGTCCGGCTCCGTGGATGACGTTGGCGTACAGGTCGCACCCCTGGACGTCGTATCCGAAGGGGTGGCCCGCGGCCGGTGCCCCGGCGCTGTGGCCCAGGTCGCAGACGGTCGGATCCCCGTGGCCGAACCAGCCCGCGAAGAGCCCCGGCGCCGCGGCGACCAGGAGCAGCAGGAAAATGCAGCCGCCGGTGAGGAGGAAGACCGGCCTGCGGAACAGCTCGCGCCATCCCGCGCCGGAAGCGGCTCCGGGGGCCGGCGCGGTGCCATCCGGCGGCGCGATCACGGTGTCAGTCATGGCGGATCCTCGGGTCCAGGAGGCTGTTGAGGAGGTCGACCAGGACGCTTGCGACAAGGAAGATCAGGATCAGGGTGGTCGACACCCCCACCACGGTCGGCCCGGCGTGGGCGCGGATGGCCTGGAAAAGCAGTTGACCGATGCCGGGCAGGTTGAAGACGCCCTCGATGATCACGGTGCCGCCGAGCAGGTAGCCGAGGTCGATGGCGAGGTAGGTGACGGCCGGGACCAGGGAGTTGCGCAGGACGTGGATCCCGACCACCCGGCGTTGGCTGAGTCCCTTGGCGACGGCGGTGCGTGTGTAGTCGGCCCGCAGATTCTCGATCACCTCGGCCCTGACCAGCCGGGACACCGACGCAAGCCCGAAGGCCGCGACGCACAGCGCTGGCAGCAGATAGCTCGTCGGCCAGCCGTCCGTGTCCCCGGCGACCGGGAACAGCCCCAGTTTCACACCGAGGACCACCTGGGCGGTGTACGCGAGGACGAACACGGGTACCGAGGTGGCCCCGATGGTGAACGCGAGCACCGTGCGGTCCGTCCAGGTGCCCCGGCGCAGCCCGGCGAGCACTCCGAGCCCGATACCGACGACCGCCTCGATCCCCCAGGCTGTGAAGGCCAGCTTCAGGGTGACCGGCCAGCGGTCGGCCATCTGCCCGGCCACGGAACGCCCGCCCAAGTCGGTGCCGAGGTCGCCGTGGAACAGCCCGGCGAGGTAGTGGCCATACTGGGACAGCAACGGCTCGTCGAGGTGGTGCTGTTTACTCAGCGCCCGCGCCACACTGGGCGCCAGCGGCCGGTCGCCCGCGAGCGCGGCGATGGGATCGCCGGGCAGCACATACGTCATCGCGTAGATGACCAGGCTGATGCCGAAGAAGACGACCAGCGCCTCCAGCAGCCGCCGTATCAGGTACGTCATCCCGAGTCCCCAGTGCGTGTCCGGTCCGCGCCCTGCGCGCGGGCCGAGCCGCGGGCGTGGTCGGCGGCAGCCAGCAGCGCGGCATACTGGATCCCGGCCAGGGTGGAGATCGGGATGGGGTCGCCGGTGGCCGGGGCGGCCGCGCGCTCCCACGTCTCGTACGTCTCCAGCAACTCCCGGTGGCACCTGCGCACTTCGGGACTGGCGATACCGGCGACCACTTCGGCGTGCAGGGCGCGCAGCAGCATGCCGCCGAAGCGGAGGCGGGAGCTGTGCACACCGGCATCGCAACCGTAGTTTTCGGAGACCGTGGCGGCCCGGTCGGGCAGCTTGTCGGCGCGGGCCGTCTCGGTCCTGGCCAGTTCGGTAAGCGACGGTACGAAGTCGCGGACTGCCCGCAGGAAGGGGGACGGGATGTTCAGGTGCGGGCTCGCGGAGTCGAGGATGCTCCCCAGAAACGTCCCGGTCTCGGCCAGGGCCCGCGCCCGGCGCCGGACCGCGTCGGCGTAGCGCTCCTTGGTGGGCGTGTTGTCGTCCGCGTGCGGGTGGCTCCAGTGCGGGACCTCGGTGACGAAGTAGAACGTGCCGTAGCGCTCGGAATACGCGGCGCTGGATGAGCCCGCGATCTTGGCGGCGGCGTCAACCCCGAGTTCTTCGAGATAGTCGTAGGCGTCCTTCATGTCGATGCAGCCGTAGACGGCCGGGGCGTAGAGCGGGACGTGGGCCGCTTCGGGCTCGCCGGTCGCCAGCGGGACTCCAAGCGAGGCGGGGATGTCGGCGAGAACGCTGTACAACTCGGGAGCCGGGCGGTTCATGTAGTAATAGACGCCGCCCGCCTCGCAGTTGTGCAGCGTGGTCAGGAAGCGCGGCTGGGTGGCGTCCAGCAGCCGCATCAGCGCGAGCGTCTCGGGCAGGACACGGTCGAACCATGCCTCCTTGTACGCGAACGGGAAGGTCCACTCGACCTGCTGGTCGCCGGCGGGCCGATAGAAGTGGCGTCCGTAGTTCTGTTTGTCGGTGGGGGTGGCGAACCAGCCCTCGTTGAGCCGGGCCCCGTCCGGGTCGATACAGGGCACGATGTGCCAGGCCCCGCCGAAGTGTGCCCGCAGCTCCGGATCCTCGCACAGCGCGGTGGCCAGGTGCAGAGTGGTCACCGCACCGACCGGCTCGTTGGGGTGCACCCCGCCGACGACGACGTAATCCCCGCCGCCCGCGGCGGCGGGGCGGTCGCATACGGTGAAGCAGTACAGCGGTTCGCCGAGGGCGGAGGTGCCGATCCGGCGTTCGGTCACCAGGGCGGGGTGGGCACCGGTCAACACCCTGAAGGAGGCCAGCAGTTCGTCCACGGCCGGGTAGGTGTGGGTCTCAAGGACGGTCCTGGCGTGCCGTACCCAGCTGGCGGGATCGGCTGGTGCGGAGGCCGCGTGGGCGGAGGCGGCGGACTGCTCAGACGTCGTGGCTGTCATACGGGTGTGGATCTCCGGAGTATGGGGAAAGAAGGATGCGGCCATGCGGGGGCGCAGTGCAGGTGCTGGATGCTCAGCCGACGACGGAGACCTTGCTGAGCTCGACATCGGCCGGGCCCACGGTCACCCCGGTCACACGGTCGGTGCCGGCGTAGACGTAGCTGCCGTAGAAGAGCGGGATCACGGGGAAGTCCTGGAGAATCCGCTTCTGAGCGTCGTTGTAGAACCGTCGGGCCGAGGCGGCGTCCGTCGCGCGGTCGCCCTGCCGGAGGAGCGTGTCGACACCGGTGGCGCTGTAGTTGCTGCACGCGCAGCCGCCCGCCTTGGTGAAGATGCCGCGCAGGGTGCTCTGCATGCTCGGGTACAGGGCCCCCCAGTGAGCGTGTGTCATCCCGCTGTTCTTCTTGCCGATCACCTTCTCGCTGAACTCGGCCCAGTCGGCGGTGGGCTCGGCCTTGACGTCGCTGAGGTCCAGGTTCTGCCTGATCTGGTTGGCGACCGCCTTGTAGAGCTCGTCGAGGCCGAGTCCTCCCGGGTAGGTGATCGTGAGCTCACCGGACCAGCCGCCCGCTTCGGCGAGCAGCTTCTTGGCCGCAGCCGGGTCATAGGCGCAGGCATCGCAGAGGCCGGTCTCCGCGCCGACCTCCGAGGGCGGGGTGAGCGAGGTGGCCGGGGTGAACAGGCCGCCGTAGATGGCCTTGTTGACGGCGGACCGGTTGATCGCCATGGACAGCGCCTTGCGCAACCGCACGTCCTCGAACCGCTTGTCGTACAGAGGCAGTCCCATGAACTCCAGCGATGGCGCCTCGTAGGTGTACAGCCGGTCCCCGAAGTCGGCTTTGGCCTGGCCGTACTTGCTGACCGGCACGCTGATGATGTCGGTGTTGCCCGCCAGCGCGTCGGTGTAGGCGGTGTTGAGGTCGGTATAGCTCTTGAAGGTGATGGCGGAGGACTTCGGCTTGGTGCCCTTGTACGCCGCGTAGCCGGTGACCGTGGTGCCCTTGTCGGCCGTCCAGGCGGAGGTCATCTTGAAGGGGCCGTCGCCGATCGGCTTCTTGTCGTATGCCTTGGGGTCCTTGAAAGCCGCCTTCGGCATCGGGTAGAAGCCGGTCTGGTTGGGGGTGAGCTGAAGCGGAAACTGGCTGTCCGGACTGGAGAGGGTGACCTTCAGCGTGGTGGCGTCGACGACCTTCACACCGGACAGGGTGGTGGTCTTCGGTTTGCCCTTGGCCGGGTTCAGCGCCGCGTAGCCCTCGATCCCCGCAAGCTGGCCGTTGGCGGCCCAGCCATTGGGGCCGTAGGCGGTCGCGTTCCAGGCATCGGCGTAGCTCTGGGCGGTCACCGGCTCCCCGTTGTGGAACGTCCAGCCCGAACGGAGCTTGATGGTCCAGTGCCGGGCGTCGGTGGAGGTCACCGACTGCGCCTGGACATAGCTGACTTTGCCCTGCTGATCGACCTTGACCAGGGGGGCGAAGAGCACTCGGAGTTCATCCCAGCCGACGGTGCTGCGGCCCGGAGTGAGATGATCGGGCTCACCAACGGCGATCGAGAATCGGCCGTTCTTCGCCGAACCGCTGCCGCCTTGCGTGCTGCCGGAGCAACCGACGAGGGAGAGAACAAGGGCCAGCGATAGGCTCGCCGAGGCTGTGGACATGGGTGATCTAGGCAAGACGACTCCATGAGAGAGCGGGGAGCACCTCGGCTTGCCCGGGAAGGGCGTTGGACGGCCCGATGCTCACCCGGGTGCGTAACCGGGATACTGGTCGCGTTGAGATGCCATGTCAATGCAAAGATGCGAAACTTTTAGCATGAGATGAATGTTTACACGGAGGAATCAATGCCCGGTGACGCTCCAGCCAGCACCCCGCACGACACACACGGCACCACCGGATCTCGCGAGAGTGGGAGCGGTTGGAGCCGGGAGTCGTTCGTGGAGGAGATCGGGCTGGTATGGGAAGCGGCCGGAAGCAGCCGGATGGACGGCCGTATCATCGCCTACCTGATGATCACGGATGTCCCATACGTCTCTTCCGCGGAACTGGCCAGCGCCCTCCAGGTCAGCGCCGGCTCCGTCTCACTGGCGACCCGCCGCCTGGTCGAGTCGGGCTTCATCAGGCGGCATGCCGTGCCGGGGCAGCGCAGCCACTACTTCCGCGTCGACGATGATGTGTGGGGCAGCTTCCTCGCCGGTGAACGCCGCTATCTGGACCGCCAGGAACAGCTCGCGACGCAGGCCATCACCCTGCTCGGCCCCGAGGAGGAAACGCCCCGCCGCCGCTTGAGCAATATGCGCGACTACATGCGCTGGGTCAGAAGCAACCACCACGACCTGCTGGCGCGGTGGCGGAAGTACCGGTCCCAGAACGTCGGCCGGTCGACGGACCACGCGGCAGAGCCCGAGGAAGGGGACGGCCCGGCAGCCGGCGAGCCGGCGGCGTCGACGGCGCCGGACAACGAGGAGATGCGCAACCGCCGCTCCGCCACACTGAGCCCGGTGCTGGCACGGCATCTCGTCTCGGACGCACTGTGGGCCGTGGCCGAGCCGCTGCTGCCCTCCGGTTCCGCGAACGAACGGGCGGCATTCACCGCCGTCGTGTATGTCCTTACCTCCGGCTGTGGCTGGCAGCAACTCCCCGCACAGTTCGGGGTCTCGCACTCCACCGCGCACCGACGCTTCACGGCATGGAGCAAGGCGGACCTCTGGCAGCGCTGGCTCGACGCCATGACCAAGGCGCCCGGCGACGCTGCGGACCTCGCGTGGTGCTCAGCCATCGTCGAGACGGCCGCACGCCGTCAGCCCGTCAGCGGAGGCTGACCGGTAAGCGGTTCGATGCGAGACCCTGTGCCGCTCGAGAAGTCATAGCCGCAGGTCACGCGGCGCCATCGCGGTCACGCAGTGAGAAGCGCAGGGAATCGGTATTGGCAGCTGGTCACTGCCGGGACGCTCAGCGCCACGTGCCTGCGGGACGGCGTCCGCCCCGCCGTCTTCCGGCTGGACGCCCGCGCCAAGGACCGGCTCACCTGCCTGAAGTAGTCCTACGACGAGACCTACCGCCGCTACTCGCCCGGCCTCTACCAGCTCACCGAAGGACTGCGCCAGGAGTGGGGCGGGCGCTCGTTGACACCGGCCTGCACCGGCCCGGCGCCCTGCTCATCGCCACCCGCGCCGGAACCCGCAGAGTCCACGTCCCCGACGACCACACCGGACCGGTCACCATCGACATGCGACGCCCCCGCCTCTCCAGCACCCGCGGCATACAGGTCACCGCGGCGGGCCGCACCTGGCCCGCCGTACACGTCGACATGGGCAACCCCCACGCCGTCGTCTTCCTCGAGGACACCGCGCTCGCCGGAGACTTGCGCACCGTTCCCACCGTGACGCCCGCCGCCGCATACCCGCACGGAGCCACCGTCGAGTTCGTCACCACCTGCGGCCCCCACCACCTCCAACTGCGCGTCCACGAACGAGGCGTCGGCGAGACCCGCGCCTGCGGCACCGGAGCCTGCGCCGCCGTAGCCGCCACCCGCGCCCACCAACCAGCCCTGCCCGTCGCCATCCGCTACACCGCTGACCTACCCGGCGGCCGCCTCCACGTCGTGGAGCCGGAGGAAGCCGCGCGGAGCTTGTGGGGTTCCTCGCCGTACGTCACGAGGCTGGTGGACTGCGGCCTGGAGTGGGACGCCATCGTCATCGCGCCGCTGAAACGCGGCCTGGCCGTACTCACCCGCCTCAGCCTCCCAATCAACTGCGGCTACCCAGTCCTGGCGGACTACATCCGCCAGGAGCTCATCGTCCACGTCCCCGCTGGGACCGCCCGCCGGTGCACGGCCCAGGGCACCCGCTCCCTGACAACGGGCTCGTGGCTGCTCATGCCGACAGGCCAGCGCGGATCCCTCTCCGCCACGTGGCTCAGCACTCCGCACCCCACCCGGCCTCGATTCGTTGACCCCGGCGAGCTGTCCGACGCACTACGGCAGGTCGACCAGACCGGCGCCGCCTGAGTAAGCAGCCTGCTGTCTCCCCCGTAGCAGCAGGCCGCAGGGAGCCCCGGCGGGCCACACATGGCCTGCCGGGACCTCTCTACACGGGTTAATGGGGATCTCTGAATTCAGCTCTGGCCGCAGTTTGGTGAAGATCGCGTCCGTCGTGGAGTCACGGACGACCTATGCGCGAGTGTCATCGCCTGATCCTCGGGCGGCAGCTCTCCAACGCGTCCCGCGCCGCTTCCATGAAGGCGTGGCGACATTCACGTTTGGTGGCACCCTGTCCAGGCGAAATTGCGTTGCGCATGTGTGCGTGTAGCGTCTTGGTGTAGTCGTGGGCGGCCTGGGCTGTCTCATGCGAACAGGTCAGCTCGACGGCCTTCTTCGCCAGCCACAGGTCGTGCAGTCTCTCGTCTGCAGGGTCTTCAGGAGCCGGAAGACCAAGTTCTCGGCGATCCAGCACCAGTTCGACGCGTTGCGCGGCAGCCAGGAATCCCGAGATCGCCTCTTTGCGCTCAGCGCGCCCTGCGTCTCTGCGTTGTTGCCGGTCACGTTGCACCTCGACGCGCGTCGCCAGGTACTGCCCTACGAGTGTCCCCGCGGTCCCGAGAGAGACACCGATCAAGGCGAGAACCGTGCTTCCAGCAACTCCATCCATGCCATACACCCTGGTAGATGGGTGCCGTGCCACGACCGGTTTCTCGAAAACCACCCTCTGCCCGGGCTTGGTGACGATCACGGCTGGGTGAGGATGCGGGTCCGGGGGAGTTCGAACGAGGCCCGCCCATACATGGCGCGCTTGAGTGTTTTCACCCTTCTAAGGGCGTCACGAACAAGCAGGTCGAGGCTGACCTGGGAGTGGACCAGTCCACCGTGTACCGCTGGCGGGCTCGCTTCGTGGCCGATCGCCTCGACGGCCTGCAGGACGAACCGCGAACCGGCCGGCCGCCCTCGATCCTGCTCGACCAGGTCGAAGACGTCATCGTTGCGACGCTGGAGGCCATGCCGGGCAAGGACACGCACTGGTCGCGGGCCTCTATGGCCGAGCGCACCGGCCTGTCGAAGTCCACCATCGGGCGGATCTGGAAGAGGTTCGATCTCAAGCCGCATGTGCAGGATTCCTTCAAGCTCTCCACCGATCCGCAGTTCGTCGACAAGGTCGTCGATGTCGTCGGCCTCTATCACCACCCGCCTGAGGAGGCGGTGGTGTTATGCGTGGACGAGAAGGCGCAGATCCAGGCGCTGGACCGGTCCCAGCCGGTGCTGCCGATGATGCCGGGCATGCCCGAACGCCGGACCCATGACTACCTGCGGCATGGCATCACCAGCCTGTTCGCCGCCTTCAACATCGCTGATGGCACCGTCATCAGTGAACCCACCGACGCCACCGGGCGGTGGGGTTCAAGAAGTTCCTGACCCGGATAGACAGGGCCGTGCCCGCCGGCCTCGACGTTCACCTGGTCTGCGACAACTACGTCACCCACAAGACCCCCGAGATCCAGAAGTGGCTCGCCCGGCACCCCCGCTTCCACGTCCACACTTCACGCCGACCGGCTCCTCCTGGATCAACCAGGTCGAGCGATGGTTCGGCCTGCTGACGGACAAACTCATCCGCCGCGGCGTCCACACCTCCGTCCAGGGTCTCGAGAACGACATCCGCGACTGGATCGAGACCTGGAACTCGGGCCCAAGGCCCTTCACCTGGACCAAGACCGCCGACGAAATCCTGCACTCCCTCGCTGACTACCTGGCCAGGATCGCCCCAACCAGCACCGACTAACCCTCAGAATTTCTGGCGCAGCACACTACTGAGGTTTTCGTTAGTTCTGTGGGTGTAGGGCGCTTTGCGGTGTGAGTATCTTGGCGTGCTTTCCGAGTCTCAGTCCGTTGTTTCCGATGTCTCCGTTCCGCCGCTGACGCGACCGCAGTTGGCCGAGGCCCGACGCATGCGAGCGGTGGAGTTGTTCGAGCAGGGGCGTCCCCATGCGCAGATCGCGGGAATGCCGGGGGTCAGTCCCGAGAGCGTGCGGCGATGGAAGCGCCAGTGGGAACAGGGCGGGGCCCCGGCGCTGCGGCGGTCTCCGGCCACGGGGCGGCCGCCCAAGCTTGATGACGCCCAGGTCGAGCAGGTGCGGGCCGCGTTGGAGCAGGGCGCCCAGGCGCACGGGTTCGAGGCCGATTTATGGACCTTGGAGCGGGTCGGGCTGGTGGTGGAGCGGGTGAGTGGGGTGAAGCTGGCACGGGCGTCGGTGTGGCGCCTGCTGACCGGGTGACTGGGCTGGAGTCTGCAGCGCCCCCAGCGCCGGGCGGTCGAGCGGGACGAGTCCGAGATCGCCCGGTGGATCGCCTATGAGTGGCCACGCATCAAAAGGGGGCAGTGAAGAAACGTGCCTGGATCGTGTTCTTCGACGAATCGGGTGTGTCGCTGCTGCCCCAGGTGCGCCGGACCTACGCGCCCCGTGGCCGGACCCCGACGTTGCGGCACCGGCTGAACTGGAAACGCGCCTCGATGGCCGCCGCTCTGGGATATCACGCCGCGGACGCCGGCCGTGGTCCGCGGCTGTGTTTCCACCTCAAGCCGGGCAGCTACGACACCATGGCGTTAATCGAAGTGCTGCGGCAGGTCAAAGCGTTCTATGCGGGTGAGCCGGTGGTGCTGGTGTGGGACGGGCTGTCCGCGCACTGCCGGACAGGACTGGCTGACGCTGGAACGGCTGCCCGCCTATGCACCTGAGTTGAACCCAGTGGAACTGCTGTGGTCGGCGATCAAAACACGTGAGCTGGCCAACCTCACCGGCGACCACCTCGCCGACGTCGCCGATGCCACCGAACGAGGCATCCACCGGGTCTGCTCCGACAAACTTCCCCCATGGTCCTTCCTCACCCACACGGGACTGATAATTCATAACCACTCACCACAGAACTAACGAAATCCTCAGTAGACGACTTTGGTGTTACGGATGAGATGTTCGGCGTCGGTCGGCTTCATTGCACGTCTTCTCGAACTTTGTCCGGCGGGAACCAGCTCCGGTGACCTGTGTGGCCACCGCGGACCTCCGTCATCACGATGGCTCTTCGACAGTCCGCTGGGCGGTCCCATTGTTGTCTTCCGTGCGTTCTGGGGCAAGGGACAGGCAAGGGAGTCAAACCGGTTGTCCTTTCGGGCTCAAGCCCGGCCGAAACCGTGGTTGTCCATGAGCATCAGAAGACGTTGCTCGCGGCGCTCTTGGCCTGTGCCGACCCAGGCGACGAAGTCCTCGTACCGGCACCCTGGTTTCGAGTCTTGCCCGGGCGCTATCCGGCTCGTTGGTGTGGTGCCCCGCCCGGTGCCGCTAACCCTCGGCGACTGGCGGCTCGACGCCGACGCCGTCCGAGCCGCGATTACCTCGCGCCCCCGGGCGATCCTCCTCAACACGCGGCACAACCCCACCGGCTGCGTCTTCTCCGCCTCCGAGATCGCTGCGCTCGTGGAAGTTTGCGTCCAGCGTGACCTCGTCTGTGTCACCAACGAGGTACGACAGCTTCGTCTTCGGGCGGTGCGAGATGACCTCGCCGCTGGACCTGTCTTGCAGCCCGCGAGCACTTGATCGCGGTGGGCAGCTTCTTCAAGTCCCAGATGTCCGTCTGGCGGCTGGGGCACTGCGTGGCGCCGCCCACGCTAACCGCAGAGCTACGCCGGGTGGTGGAGCGCACGACGGTGTGCGCCGCCACGCCGCTGTAGGAGGGCGACGCGACCGTGAGTACAGCGAGTTCGGGCGCGGAGCACTTCCAGGTGACCTGGAAGCCGATGATCGAGCGGCTTGCCGGGCCAGTCTGGAGGCGTACCCCTCAGAGGGTGGCTGGTTCGGATTCGCGTGGATCGACTGGGCCACTCCGCTGCCCGCCCACGAATCCGCCGCCCAGCCGCTCGACAAGGCGGGGGCCCTGGTGGCACCGGGCACCGCCTTTTCCATTGCCTCGTCGTGATGCGGGAGCCCCTCGTTCCTACTGCACGCGAATCAGCATAAAACGCCCACAGGCCGAGAGATGTGTTCAGCACACTGAGCGCCGCCGCCATCGGGGTCTCCTTCGGCGCGATCGCTGTCGCCTCCGGAGTGCCGGGCTGGCTGGCGATCGCCATGTCGGTGTTCATTCATGCCGGTGGCGCCCAATTCCTGTCCGTCGGGCTGCTGGCCGTGGGCAACTCGGTCGCGGCGGTGGTCGGCGGGCTCCTGCTGAACGCGCCCGTCATCTGCCCTTCGGCCTCCCCCTTCACGACACCCCGGGCGACACCTGGCGGGCGCGGATCTCAGGGAGCCAGCTCATCAGCGACGAGTCGGTGGCGTTTGCGCTGAGCCGGCCGGAGGGGCCGCGCGGCCCCCGGCGCCTTCTGAGCCTGCGGCACATCGCGCCCACCTTCGCCTGGGACGGCGGCACGGCCGTCGGCGTACTACTCGCGGGCAGCGTCGATGATTCGAACGCCTTAGGGCCTGGACACCGCGTTCCCCGCTGGCCTGCTCGCGCTCACCCTCCCCGCCCTGACCTCGCTGACCCGCGACGACTCGGTGCCGAACGCCGGCGAAGAGACGCCCCGATGATGATTCTCTCCGTCCCCGCACGTATCTCACGCACCTCGCCGACCTGTTTTGCTGCACCACCGGCTGACGCTGCCTGCGACTGTCGTACGCCTGCTGCCCATCATGCCCATCATGGCCGCTGTCCCACTGACCGACCGCGCTGTGTGTCACAGGCGCACTGACCGAGGCCGGGGTACTTCCGTGGTATTTCGCAGGGTGGAACCGGCCTGCCGGGGTCGCCGTCGCTCTGGTCCTCGCCCTGCGCCGTACCACCTTCGCGGTCATGGTGGTCGCGGGCGCGGGCGCCACGGCTCTGTGGCGGCTGTGCGGAATCGCTTGAATCTGCTCCGGCACGGAACCGACGTGTATTGATCAGTCGCCGATCAGGCCATGAGCAAACACCTCTGTCACCATAGCCCCACGCAAGGTGACAGCCTCGCCCACCAGTCCCCGCACGCTCTTGACCCTCCGTTGCCCAGCACACCCATGTGTCCATCACTGTTTAGGAGACCCCCATGTCTCTTGACATCTACTGCCTGGGCGACCTGCCCCTGGAAAACGGAGAGATCCTGCACGACGCGCGGATCACCTACGCTCTGCACGGGCAGCTCGCCTCCGACCGGCACAACGTCGTCTTGTGCCCCACCTTCTTCGGCGGCGGCCACACCGGTTACGATTGGCTCACTGGCAGCGGGCAGCCGTTGGATGCCAACCGCCACTGCGTGGTCGCACCAGGGCTGTTCGGCAACGGCTTCTCCAGCTCTCCGAGTAACCATCCGAGCGGCTACCGGTGCCCGGCGATTTCGTCCCGGGACAGAGTCGTCGCCCAGCACCATTTGGTCACTGGGGAGTTAGGCGCCGCCGAGCTGGCGCTGGTAACCGGGTGGTCGATGGGGGCGACGCACGCCTACCAGTGCGCGGTGTCACACCCGCAGCTGGTAGCCCGGCTCGCGCCGATCTGTGGCTCCGCCACCACCAGCGGGGCCCACCCGGGTTTTCCTGTCCGCGCTCGGCTCTGCGCTGCGCGGCGGCGGGCCCGCGAAGCGGCGGCCGCGGACGGCGGCCCGGGTGCCCGCGGGCTGGACAGCCTCCCACGAATTCTGGGCGAAGCGACGCTACCGGGAGCTGGGGTTTGCAGACCGGGATGCCTATCTCACCGGCTTCTGGGACGCCTTCTTCACCAGCCGGAACGTCGACGACCTGCTGGTCATGGCCGGCACTTGGGAGCGCAGCGACGTCGGCGCGACCCGCGGGCGCGGCGGGAGCGTGCGGACGGCGCTCGAAGCCGTGCGGGCCGACACAGCGTCGCTGCCCGGTCTGCGCAACCAGCGCTTCGCGCCCTAGGACGAGGCCGCAACGGCCGGGATCATCCCGCGCTCCGCGCTGAGCGTGATTCCCGGTGTCTGGGGCCACCTCGGGGGCAACGGCGGCGGACCGCGACTTCGTCGCCAGCGCCCTCAGCCGCTTGCTGGATCGCATACCAATAGCCGCTAGACGATCGTGCCCCCCGGAAGCGCGCCTGCCGACACTCCGCCTTCTGGGAGTAAGCAACTCGACAGCCTGCCTCACAATTCCGTATCTCGAAACCCTTCCGGCCATGGATCGCGCATGCTGGATTGCTGTCCCCAGAAGCCTGCTCCGGAAGCCCTGTGAACATGCGCCGTTCCCACACAGCACGCTGCCCCCACACACCCAACCGGTGGCGCCCCGCACCGGAACCGTAGGAGAAACAGCATGTCAGCACGTATCACGTCGGCCCCAACCTCTCTCCATCAGGACGACACGGCTTTACCGCTCCGTCACGAGGGGGCCATCCGTGTATTTGGAAAGTTGACCATACAGTTCACCGGACAGCCTCTGGAGATAGGACCGCCCCGCCGCCGCGCGGTTCTCGCCCTGCTGGTGATGAGGGTCGGCACAGTCGTCTCCATCCCGACCATCCTCGAAAGTTTATGGGGAATCGACCTTCCCGACCACGCGGTCACTACACTCCAGTCGTACGTGTCCCGGCTGCGCAAGCTCATCGTCCACCGTCCACTCGCTGATGGCTCGGAGCTGACCCTCCAATACCGCAGCCACGGCTACGTCCTCGACGTCGCCCCCGAGAACATCGACGCCGTACGCTTCGAGCGGCTGGTGACAAGGGGACTCGCGGCCGAGCGAGGAGGCGACCGGGCCCATGCCTTCACGCTGCTGTCGGCCGCCTTGCAGGAGTGGACCGCGCCTCCGTTCGAGGACCTGTCCGAGTACGACTTCGCCTGCCAGGAGGCGCAGCGTCTGTGCCAGCTGAAGCTGTCCGCCGTCGAAGGGCGGGCCGAGGCCGCCCTGCAGTTGGGTCGGAGTGGGGAGATCCTGCACGACTTGGAGGTCGAGGCGGCGCACCACCCAGCGCGCGAGCGACTGGTGCGGCTGCTGATGCAGGCCCAGTACCGCGACGGCCGCCAAGCGGACGCCTTGCAGCTCTTCGACCGCACCCGCCGCTACCTCTCTACGGAGCTCGGCGTCGACGTCGGCCCCGAGCTGCGGCGCACCCATGAGGAGATCCTGCGCCAGGCGCCCTCGCTGGCGCCGGCCGAGGTGCCCGTCCCGGCGGCCCCCTCCCCGGCGGCGGAACCCATCGAGAATGCCCCGGCGCTCGGGCAGATGCCGTTCATCGGGCGACAGCAGGAGCTCGAAGTCCTGCGGGCGGCCGTCCACCGGGCTTGTGAGGGCCGAGGCGGGGTGGTGAGCCTGCTCGGGGAGAGCGGCAGCGGAAAGACGACGCTTCTGCGCGAGTTCCGACGCCACTGCGTCGAGCGCGAGATCGACGTCTTCACCGTCAACTGCCCGAAGGCCGAGGGTCTGCCCACGCACTGGCCTTGGAAGCAGGTGCTGCGGGCCGCTGCCGAGCGCTGGCCACAGACCATCAACGCGCTGCCCGCCGATGTCCGCGCCACGCTCATCGCCATGCTGCCCGGCTGGCAGGGGACCCCGGGCCACATTCCGCGCGCGCCGCACCCGATCGGTGACTTCCTTGTCCAGGAGGCTGTGGCCCAGGCGCTCCTGACTCTCGGCCGCAGGCCGCTGGTGCTGGTCATAGAGGACCTGCACTGGGCTGACGTCGCCTCCTTACGGCTACTGCGCCTCCTTGCCAGCCAGCTCGCCGACTCCCGGCTGCTGCTCGTCGCCACCTCCCGCACCTTCCGGGCCAGCGCCGACCCGAACGTGCGGGCTCTGCTGGCCGCGATCCGCGAGCTGCCCGTCTCCGACGAAATCATGCTCAGCGGTCTGCACGCCGCGGAAAGCCGCGAGCTGGCGCGGGCGGCGGGACGGCACCCCACCGACACCGTGGCCGACGCCCTCCACCGGCGCACGGTCGGCAACCCGTACTTCCTGGTCGCAATGCTGAAACAGCTCAACCCCGATATGTCCGCCGCTGCCGTGGAGAGCCTGCTGCCTGAGACCCTGGAGGAAGTCGTCCTCGAACGGCTAGCCCTGCTCCCCCGGCTGGTGAACAGCGTCCTGCGAGCGTGCACTGTGCTCGGCGACGACTGCACCGAGTCCGTGCTGAGTCAGGTCGTTGGCGGAGGTGAAGACGGCGCCGGTCCGGCGATCCAGCAGGCGATCCGTGGCGGCCTGCTGACCCGGGCGTCCGGAGGGCTGAGCCTAGAGTTCGTCCACCCGTTGCTGCGGGACACGGTGCGCCGCAACCTGTCCCACGGTGAGCTAGGGGAACTGCACTGGAAGGCGGTGCCCGCCCTGCTGAACGGCGCCCGGTTCTCCGACATACGTGACCCCATCCGCGCCCATTCCCGCGCCGCCCTGCGGTCGGCGCCCCCGGCACAGGTCCTGCGGCCGCTTCTGGACGAGGTGGAGAAGGCCGTCAAGCTTGGACTGTACGACGTGGCTTTGGACTGGCTGGACCTCCTGGCGGACATACTGCACACTCCCGCCGGCGACCAGCGGTACGCACAGGCGGAGCTGAACGTACAGCTGCGACGCCTGGATCTGCTGAATGTCGTCCAACGGACCGCGCCAGTGTCCCGGGACGCACTGCGCGACCGTGTGCAGCAACTCGGGTGCTATTTGGGCTCCCCGCAGGCGGGTGTCATCCTGCCCAGCCGCCTGATCGACCAAATCACCCGCGGAGACCTGTCCGCCGCAGAGGCGACAGTCTCGCCCCGGTCGGGCCCAGCGCAGCAGGAGAATGACCCATACCTGGACTTCGTCACCCATTACGGCCAGGGCCGCGTGCACTATGCCCGGGGCAAGTTGTCCGAGGCCCAGGCCTCGATGGACGACGCGCTCGCCGTAGCCGATGGCGGGACGGCGGCACACTCTGGCGCAATTACCGCCCGATGGCTGCATTTCGAAGCGCGGCTGAACAAGGCGGTGATCCAATGGCTGCGGGGGCGCACGGACGAGGCCTGGCAGAATATGGCCGAGATCTGGCGCTTGAAGTGTCACGGCGCCAGGCCGGTGGCCACCAGCCTGGCGCATACCTACGAGGCGGTCCTGCAGGTCTTCGAGGACGACCCCGAGGGGGCCCGGCGGAACGCGATCGCGGCCGTCGAGCCGATCCAGCGGAAGTGGACGTCCCGCTGGCAGTGGCTGATCGATGCCGTGCTGCTCTGGGCGAACGCCCGGCGGGGCACGGCGCGTTCGGCCGACTTCGCCGCCGCGCTCAGCTCCCTGGCCCGGGAAGAGCTGGCAGGTACCCGGCTCATCACGCTCGGCCTCGCGCTGGTGTCCGACGCCGAGCGGGTCGCCGGACACCCGCGCGAGGCCCACGCCCATCTGCGGCGCCTGCGAAGGCTAGTGGCCCAGACCGGTGAGGTGGTGTTCCTCAACACGCTGCCAGCGCACCTATTGCCGTGGCGAGCACTGCCGCACGCGGCCTGATGGCCTGCCGTACGGCGATGACGGGTGCGGTCAGGTCGAGTAGTCGGCGTTCAGACGGACGTAGCCCTCGGTCAGATCGCACCCGTACACGCGGAAGGCGGAGTGGCCGGTGCCAAGGCGCACCTTGATGAGGACCTCGTCGCCCTTGAGATGCTCGACAACCTGCGCGAGGCGCTCCTTGTCGGGCAGGTCGGGGTAGACGTCGACGTCACCGAAGCCGATGGTGACGTTCTCCGGGGCGATGTCCGCGTCCTCCTCGCCCTTGCCGATGGCCATCGCCACACGCCCCCAGTTGGGGTCCGCGCCGTGCACGGCGGTCTTCACCAGCGGGGAATTGACGACCGCCTTGCCGACCCGGCGGGCCTGTTCGGCGTCGCGGGCGCCGGCGACGGCCACCTCGATTAGCTTGGTGGCGCCCTCACCGTCGCGGGCGATGTCCTTGACCAGGTCGAGGGCGACACCGAACAGCTCCCGCTCGAACTCCGTGACGTCCACTGCACCGGCCAGGCCGTTGGCGAACACCGCCGCGGTGTCGCTGGTGGAGGTGTCGGTATCGATGCTGAGCGCGTTGAAGGTGCGGTCGATCACCCGGCGGAACACGGCGTCCAGGACATCGGGATCGAGTTTGGCGTCGGTGAAGAAGAACGTCAGCAGAGTCGCCATATTCGGCTCCATCATGCCGACGCCCTTGGCGATGCCGATCAGGGACGCCGTACCGCAACGGGCGGAGCGGACCTTGTGCCGGGTGTCTGTGGTCATGAATGCCTTGGCCGCGGCCTCGAAATCGGCGCCGAGGAAGGGATAACTCAGTGTCGCGAGGTGGTCGCGCACCGCGGGCATGGGGTAGCGCTGCCCGATAAGGCCCGTGGAGGTGATCAGCAGCTCGTCGTCCGCGACCCCGAGGGCCCTGGCCACACCCGCCCGGACCTCACGCGCGTCGCTGAGCCCTCCCGCACCGGTGGCGACGTTGGCATTGCCGGACAGCGCGATGACACCACGGCCGGTCTTCGACGCGGCCGCCGCACGGCTGAGGACAACGCTGGGGCCTGCGAACCGGGACCGGGTGAACACGGCGCTGACAGCGGCCGACACGTCGGAAGCCACGACTAGGAAGTCGTCACGGTCGCCGCGGATTCCGGACCGTCCAGTGTGCGTGCGGAACCCCTGCGGTAAGGACAGCGTGGTCATCTTGGGCTTGGTCCTCTCTGAAGTTCGCGGTGATCGTACTCCGACGAGGCCGCCCCGGTGATAGCCGTTCGGAGTACGTTCGGGTCGGTGCTACCTCACCGGCCCACAAAGCCGACGACGTCGCCCACCTGAGCAGCGTTGTCGGTCATGCGCTCCGGAACGGATGTCCATGCGGCGCAGCCACCGGCCTTTGCCGTCCTACCTGGGGGTGACCGGCGTACGGGCGTGCGTGGCGCGGTAGTTGTCGACGATAAGGGGGGTGCCCGGCCTCAAGTGCAACAGTTCGGTCACCTCGTCAAGGGCCTCCGAGAGCTCCGCCAGGACCTGCTAGGTGGGCAGGTCGACGGGGTCGAACAGTTCCCGGTCATAGGCGAACAGCGGGTCGTCGCGGTGGCCGTCGAGGACGGAGATCCAGTAGGGTTCCCTCGCTGGTGCGGAGGGCCATATCGGCATGGCAGCTCATGGGCTTGCGGTACAGCTCCGTGCGGGTGGACTCGTCCAGACGGGATAACCCCTTGCGTACGGAGCCGTCCAAGGTGTGGCCTTGCCCTCGCGGTCGGCGCGGATGCGATCCATTCCGATCTTCTCGCGCAGCAGCGTGCCGACGTCATCGTCCGGGACGCCAACATCGGCGAGCACGGGCAGGATCTCACCCAGCAGGGTGAGCCGGTCCTCCGAGAGCTCGGCCCGCTCGGCGAGTTCGTCGCGCAGCTTGATCCGGGCCCGGGACTCCGACTCGAGAGGGTCTGGTCGAAGAGCTGCACGACGGAGTCGAGGACGTCGACCGCGGACTGGGCCAGCAGCGTGAGCAGGATCGGGTGGCGCCGGTTCGGCTCCCGACGCGCCAGGGCCTGCGAGGCGAGCCGCCGGCCAATCTGGGCGAGGTGACGGCGCCGTTCAGCGGGTAGCGCGGACATGTCGAGCGTGTCGGCGTCGAGGCTGCGCAGGTTCAGCTTCTCGACCTCGCCACCCACGCTGTTGGGCGACACCTGCACCGGTCCGGTGACCAGCCAGTGCAAGCGCGAGGACTTCAGCTTCGCCTCGACTACGAGCAGCCCGTCCAAGCCGCGGGCGCGCTCGTCGGTCAGCAGGTGGGCCACGCGGGCGTGGATCTCCCGCTCGGCGGCCTGACGCGCGGTGCCGACCTTCTCCAGCAGCGTGACCACGCCGGGCCGGATCACCTCCGCCGAGCGCAGGTACTCGCAGCCCAGGCGGAACAACAGCGACGGCGAGTCATGCTCCATCGCTCGGGCCAGCAGGAACTCGTCCAGTTCCTTCAGCTCCAGCGACTTCGCCGACCGCCACCCCAGATACTTCGCCACCACCTCGACCGGCAGGCCGAGCTGCCTGGCCAGCCGCCCCACCGCCGCCAGCGGTGCCGATGGCACTTCGTCCGGCACGAAGCCCAGCCACGGCAGCGTGCACAACTACACCGCGGCGCCGAGAACCGCCTGGGGACGCAGGAACTTCCGCAGGAACGCCTCATCCGCCGGGGTGAGGGTGCAGTAGCTGATCAGCTCGTCCTTGCCGATCGCGGGAAAGGAGCGCAGGGCCTCCAACTCCTCACCGGAGAACACCCGCGTTGCCATCTGCCCGCCCCTCTCGCCGCCGGATTCACTCGTTCGGCCCAACGAGCCACCGGCTTCACGGCAACGGGCCAGGTCAGGGGCTACTCCGTGGTTTTCTCGGCGGGTACTACTGGGACCCCGAGGGGAAGCACAGCGAGCTTGCCGTGCAAGGCGCGCATCGCGGCCAGGGACAGAGAGTGGTCCCCTCCGTGCATCGCCTGGCGGTCGCTACTGCTGGCAGACTGGCTGCTGTTCGGACTCGTCTACATCTGCTTCCTGGCGCAGCTGGAGCGCTGGTCGGCGACCGTGAGGGACCGGATCTTCGTCAATCTGCTTGTGGTTGCATGAGGCGGCTGTCTTTCGATGCGGAGCTGAAGGCTGTGGCCTCCGGCCGCCGCATTTCCATCGCACCGGCCACAGCCGCCCGCTTCTACGCACGTCCCGGTCTGGCCTACCTCACCATCACCGACGCGTCCTGGTGTGACGTCTACGTGGCACTGCCTCACAATCCGCCACCCGCCGCACGCCACTTCGCCCACTTGACCCAGCAGATAACCAGCGCGATTCCGGCGGACTGACATCTGATCCGTTGTTTCTGGCCACTCGGACGGTGTGGGTCTGCCACTGGCAGCCGACCAGCTCGGCCGAGCGGTCTGGGGACTCCGTCCCGAGGGTCCGCGCTGCGTCCTCGATCCGGCCGATGTCCTTGAAGGCTGCGAGCGCCGCGT
The DNA here is from genome assembly GCF_052665095.1 of Streptomyces sp. NEAU-174. NCBI lineage: Bacteria > Bacillati > Actinomycetota > Actinomycetes > Kitasatosporales > Streptomycetaceae > Streptomyces > Streptomyces sp. NEAU-174. The sequence goes on from NZ_JBQTCE010000022.1 coordinate 53,257, forward strand.
GCGCGGTCAGGGAGGAGGGCCGAAGGGGCACTGCAAGACACAGCCTTGGACTTGGTGACTCGATGACCTCGCCATCCCACTTACTGCGCCGACGAAGTTCACGTGGAGTATTCCGAGTTCAGCTGTACGTACCCCTCTGTCAGATCGCAGCCGTACACCGTGAAGGCGCCGTCAGCGATGTCGAGATCGACACCGATCACGACCTCGGGGTTCCGCATCACCTCGGCCACCGCTGCGCGTACCCCGTCGTTGCTCTTGCTGGCGTGTCGGCCCGGTGGGTAGACGGCCACCTCGCCAAAACGGATGACCACCTTGTCCTGGTCGATGTCTGTGTCATCGGAGCACTTGCCGATCGCCATGGCCACCCTGCCCCAGTTGGGGTCGGCGCCATGCACTGCGGTCTTCACCAGGGGAGAGTTGACGACCGCCTTACCGACCCGCTTGGCCTGCTCGTCGTCGCGTGCACCGGTCACCTGCACCTCGATGAGCTTGCCAGCGCCCTCGCCATCGTGGGCAATGTCCTTTACCAGGGCGAGCGCCACCTCATACAGGGCCTCCTCGAACGCGGCCGGGTCCACGTCCCCCGCGAGGCCATTGGCGAACAACGCGGCAGTGTCGCTCGTGGACGTGTCGGTGTCGATGCTGACCGCGTTGAAGGTGCGGTCCATCACCCTTCGGAAGAGTGGATCCTGAGCCTCCGGGTCCAGCCGGGCATCGGTGACGAAGAAGGCCAGCAAGGTTGCCATGTCAGGCTCCATCATCCCGATCCCCTTGGCAATCCCGGTGATCACCGTGTCACCCACCCGAGCGGATGCGATCTTGGACCGCGTGTCGGTGGTCATGATTGCCCGCGCCGCATGGTCGAAGCCGCCCTGGGGAAGGTCGGGCGGCAGGGTCCTTATGAGCTCCCGGATTGAGGCCATGGGGTACTGGCGGCCGATCACTCCTGTAGAGGCGATGAGGAGCTCGTCATTGGCGACGCCGATGGCTCGGGCCACCGAGTCGCGTACCTCACGGGCATTCCTCTCGCCCTCCTGGCCGGTGGCAACGTTCGCGTTGCGGGCTAAGACCACCACGCCACGGGCGGAATGGTCCGCGACACTAGCGCGGCTGAGCGACACGCTCGGCCCGGCGAAACGGGACCTTGTAAAAACGCCGCTTACCACTGCGGGTACGGTTGAGACGAGCACCGTGAAGTCGTCTCGCCCGTCGTCCAAGAGCCCGGCTGGCGCAGTGTGAACCGCGAACCCTCTGGGTTCTTCGAATGCGCCGTGTGTCATGATTAATCCCCTCAACCATATACAGACATACGTCATTAAGGCCCGCCGGACACCGAGGGTGCCCGGCGGATCTCCATCATGGGGTTTGCCCAGCTTGGTCGGCTACAGGCGACATCTCGACACGAGCCCCAGCATTTCCTCGCGGGGGCCGCATGTCAGCCGGGCGGTGTGGCTCACCGGCGCGGTGTGAAGTCCACGACGTCGCCGGCGCGTTCCCCACCCGACAGCTGCCCATTGCGATCGGTACGGATGTAGACACGGTGCAGCCAGCGGTCCTTGCCGTCCCAGCGCGGAGTAAAGGGCGTCCGGGCGTGCGTGGTGCGAAAGTTGTCCACGATCAGAACGTCGCCGGGCACTAAGTGCACCGGCTCGGTGACCTCGTCCAGCGCTTTCGACAGCACCGCGACCGCCTCAACATCGGCATGCTCACGCGGGGTAAGCAGTTCGCGGTCGTAGCCCAGGAACGGGTCCTGCGGATTACCGTACAGCGGCTTGACGCTTGCGATGGGACCCGGGTTCTCCACCTCACCGCGGAAGGCAACGTCCACGCAGCAGGGCATCGGCCGGTCGAACAAGTGAGTACGGACATCCTGGGGGACCAGCGGCAGCGCTTTGCGAACCGAGGCCACCAGGGTGGCTGCCTTACGTTCGTGGTCAGCGCGGGAGCAGGCCAGCATCACATAGTTCGGCTGGAGCACGTGGTAGGCCATCTCGGTGTGGAACTCGAGCAGGGTGTCGGAGGTCTCCGAGGAGAGGTGGTGCGCGCCGGGTGAGGGGTACACGTCATGGTAGACGGTGCCCGAGCGCAGTTCGCGATAGCCAGTATGCAGCCCCAGGCGGCGGCCGGTGAGCGCGAGCATGGCCTCCATGGTCAGCATGGGCCGGTCCACAGGCGCCGGCGTACTGGAGGGTGTACGAGGCAGGGCGTCATCCTCTTCTACGGGCATCCCCCGCAACAGCAGGTAACCGCTCTGGCTCCCCCTCACGTTGAACGCGTCCAGCGCCCTGGCGATGGGTTCAGGGAGCGCGACGGCTCCGCGGCGACCCGCATCGAGGAAGCCGTACAGGTCCGTGCGGGGGACGTCAGGCAGTTGTGCCGCCAGGCCCCTGAGCTCGGAGGCGTATGTCGAGCAGTCCACGATAGTCATGTGTCTGGCCTTTCTTGAGTGTGAGCACGTGCGTACTGGTGCAGGAGTTCGGCGCCGATCTCAGTGGCAAGGATCGAGGTGATACCGCCATGGTCATAGAGGGGCGAGACTTCCATGACGTCGAAGCCCACCGGGTGTAGATCGCCAATGGCTCGCAACAGGGCGAGCACCTCCCGGGAGCTGGGCCCGCCCGGTGCAGGGGTACCGGTGCCTGGTGCGAAGGCCGGGTCCACCACGTCGATGTCGACTGACACATAGACTGGCAACTCGCCGACCCGGTCGCACACCAGCCCCGCCGTAGCTTCTGGGCCCAACGTGTAGAACTCGTCAGAGGTGACGATCCGAACACCGCGGTCACGAGCGTAGTCCAGCGAGTCGGGGCGCGGATTGTGCCCACGGATGCCGATCTGCACCATGCACTCTGGAATGACGAGCTTCTCCTCTATGGCATGTCGGAAGGGGGTGCCATGGTGGTACTCGCCGCCGTAAAAAGCGGGGTTGGTGTCGGAGTGTGCATCCAGATGCAGGACGGCGACTGGGCCGTGCTTCCCAGCAACCGCGCGCAGGGCTGCCAGAGTCAACGAGTGGTCGCCACCGATCATGAGGAAGGCGGCATTATCGGTGAGCAGTCGGGACAACCGCTTTGTGGCAGTGTCCATCGCTATATGCATGCTGAACGGGGTGAGGTCGATGTCCCCGGCGTCGACGCAGTCGATCAGGTCGAAGGTACCGGGCCCGCGGTCGATGCCCACCCCGTGGATCAGCCCAGATTCATTCCGCACCGCCCGCGGACCGAACCGGGCACCGGGTCTGTAGCTAGTGCCGCCGTCGTACGGGGCGCCGATGACCACGACATCCCTGCCCCGCGGCATGGGCTCGTGTGGGAGCCGCATGAACGTCGGGACCTGGGCGTAGCGTGGAGATATATTCGTATCGGTGCGTTCCAAGAAGGATCCTCCTCACAGTAGGGGCTGGTCGCGGAGCGAGGGCAACGGCCAGCGGCTAGGCTGCGGAGTCCAGCCGCCCCATGACCTCCGCCACCACCGTCTCAACCGCTACGTCGTCCGGGTGAATGCCTGCTGTGACCACCTGATCGAACAGGTTCAGCACGACTAGCTGCTTCGCATGCGTTACCCGCTCGCCGGGCACGCCCGCGTCAATCAGCAGACGGGTGAACGCCGAGGTGGTCCCCGAGCCCTCGTGCACGCCGAGCTTCGGGCGAATGACTGCGCTGACCGGCAATAGATCGCCCATGGCGGCGCGAAGCACCCATTTGTCCTGCCCGTATCGGCGCTTGAGCCCGGCCTCCAACGACACCAGGAGGTCAAGGACCTGGCGGTCCCAGTAAGGGTGGGTGGACCAGTGGCCCGCGATCGCAGAAAGCACCGGTGTCATCTCGTTAAGGCCATCGAAGGTGTCCATATCGCGGCACACAACCGCGTCCAGCTGCGGCAAACGGTCCTCCCGGTGCATCCCGCCCAGGGGGATGTCGGCCCCATAGCCGGTAAGGATCCGCCGACCGGCGCCTTCCATACGCAGATAGAGCGCGGTCAGTGGCAGCAGGTACTCGATGATGTCGGGGTCCCTGCCCTCCGATGCCCACACCGCATGAGGCAGACGGCGCAGAAGCTCCTCCGTGCCGATAGTCACTTCGCGGTGTGTCGAACCCAGACGCTGAGCCACCGTGCGTGCATGAGGGAACTCATCAGCCTCGTCGGTTCCCATGGACACAGTATCGATCGGCTCGGCAGCCTTCTGCGCAGCGAGGGCCGCGACGCTGGAGGAGTCGATCCCCCCGGAGAGGACCACCAGAGGGCGGCCAGTTCCGATACGGGCCGAAACGGCGTGGGCCAGGGCTGAACGGACGCCGCCCACCGCTTCCTCCTCCGAAACGATCTGGCGGGCGAGCGGGGGAGCCCAGGTGCGATGCACCTGGTGCTCACCATTGGCCACCACGAAGTCGAGCACTGTGCCGGCCGATACCTGATGGACGCCCGGCAGCCCTGGCACACACCGGCCGGTGAGTGGTAGCCCCTTGGGGGCTGTCCGAAGGGCTTTCGCTTCGGTCGCCGCCAGCACCCGGCCAGGAGCGGCGGCGACATACAAGGGTACTGAGCCCGCATGGTCGGTGGCGAGCACAGCCCGCACTCCTGTGGTCACGAGGGCGGCGAACCGCCCGTTGAACAGCCGAAAAGCGTGAACGTCGTAGACGGCGAAGAGGGCCAGAATAAGCTCGGCGTCGCCACCCCAGGACGCGTCGGCGGGCAATAACCGCTCTAACTCATCTTGGTTGTACAGCTCTCCAGCCAGGACCACAGTCCAGCCCTCAGCGTGCGCGTAGGCACGTTCGGGAGCTCCAGAATGGAGAAGGACGGTACGTACAACGTGGTCGGCTGTACACTCGGTCAGCTTGGCCAATGAACCAAGGGCAGCGAAGGCTGGCTCGATGGGTCGGCCTCCGTCTCGACGAACCTCCACAGAGAAGCCGATGGCGGCGGGCAGCATGAGAGTCATAATCAGATGCTCAGTGCACCGAAGCCGCTGGCGGTGAAGTCGTAGCTCACCGGAACTTCGATCAGGAGCGGCCGCCCAAGCCCCGCTCCCTTGCGGAGCCCGGCGAGCAACTCCTCCCGGGAGCTGGCCCGGACCGCCTCGATCCCGTTGGCGCGGGCGAGCGCAGTAAAATCGACGCTACCGAACTTCACCGCCGGGTTGTGCGAGCGCTGATGGCCGAGGTTCTGGTACAGCTCGATCAGGCCGTTGGTGTCGTTGTTGACCACTACGGTAACGATGGGCAGATTGAGTCGGGCGATGGTCTCCAGGTCGGCACTGTTGGAGTGGAATCCGCCGTCGCCCGCGATAAGGAACGTTGGCTGGTTCGGCCGAGCGAGCTGGGCACCGATTGCCGCAGGGATTCCGTAACCGAAGCTGGAACAGCCCGCTGAGGTCAGGAAGCCGAACGGCTGATCTGCGCGGGCGAAGAGAACTCCATAGTGCCGGAAGAACCCGATGTCCGAGACAATCGTGCCCTGACCGGACTCAGCGGTCTCCGCCATAACAGTGTTCATCGAGTCGATCACCTGGTGGACTCGCATACCGTCCTCGTATTCGCAGGGATCGGCAAGGAACTCCGCGATCCGCTCCCGCAATGGCGTGATGTCATGCGGGGTCTTCTCGGCGAGCCCGGCGGTCTCGCCGTCCAGGTATTCCACGAAGGCCAGGACATCGGTGACCACGTCGACGTCAGGGCGATAGACGCGCGGGATCGGATTGGCCGTCGGTGATACGCGGACCGTAGCCTTCTCTTCCCCCCGCTGCCACATTGAGGGTCGCAAGTCCTCAGCGTAGTCGTAGCCCAGGGTGAGGATAAGGTCCGCGGGACCGAATAAGGTTTCCAGCGCAGGGAACGAAAGGATGCCGTCCATGTAGCCCGTAACCGCGCCGTAATTGAGCTGATGGCCATGTGGTACTACGCCCTTAGCGATGTAGGTGGTGATCACCGGCAGCCGCAGCCGCTCAGCCAGGGCGCGGATGGCGGGTACCGCCCCGGACCGGATAGCGGAGGCGCCAACGACCAGTACAGGATGGTGAGCCTCGGCGATCAGCTCTGCGGCCTTGCGGGCGGCCTCCTGCCAGCCATCCTCGACGGTGGCGAGCGGCTTGGTCGGCGTCCGAGCCTCGGAGTGGGTCACAGAAGTGTCGATCTCAGCTCCGAGGAGGTCAACGGGAAAGGATATGAAACTGGGGCCGACCGGCTCATTCATCGCGGCGGCTATGGCCGAGTCCACTAGGTCTGTCACCTCATTGGGACGCTGGAGCTCCACCGCGTACTTAGTCATCGGCTGCATAACCGACACCGAGTCCAGGCACTGGTGAGTGTCGTTGGGGAAGATGTCGTGCGACTCAGACTGGGCTGCCAAAGCAATGACCGGGGACCGGTCGAGGACGGATGTGGCTACGCCGGTCGTAAGGTTGGTCATGCCGGGTCCGAGTGTCGCCCAGCACGCCTGCGGCTGCCCGGTGATACGGGCCAGCACGTCGGCTGCCACGCCAGCGGTGAACTCGTGCCGGGTCAGCACGAAGTCGATGCCGTCAACCTCGTCGAAGAGTATTGATGCGGCCTCGCGACCGACCACTCCGAACACGGTACGCACCCCGTGGTCGTGGAGTCGCCTGAGCAGCGCGTGAGCAGTCGTCGGGCCGGTGCGCGGGGCGTTGGAGACGCGGGACATGCAAGCTCCTTTGGACGGATGGCTCGCGTTGGTGAACGCGAGGAATCGATCACCAACGACTATGCCGACAGTCCCTTGCGGCCATATGTACGATCCCCTTGCTCGTCCCCTGTGCAAGCCGCGACGGGTCATTGCCAGGGCTGCCAGTAGACCGTCCAGTAGCGCCGCCCACACCATGCGCGCCTGCTGTCCGGAACCGAACCCACCGCGGTGCTGGAGTCCTTCACCGCCACCCTGCGGGAGATGGCCGGCGCGGACCTGGTCACCCTGGCCATCCCGGTCGGCGACAGCGGCGAGCTGGTCATCGAGGCCGCCTCCGGAACGCGCGCGGAGGACGCGCGCGGTCTGGTCCTGGGTGCCGCCACGCTGGCCGCGAAGGTCTTCGCCTCCGGGGAGACCATCACCAGCGACGCGGTCAGCGCCGATCCGCGCGCCACCGGCGGCAGCGCCGCTGTCGTGGAGCTGGGCCCCGCGTTCCTCGTCCCCCTCGGCACCCGCGACCACGTGCGGGGCGTGCTCCAGGTGGCCAACGTGCCGGGCGGCCCGGGCTTCACCGACGCCGTCATCGACATGGTGATCGGGTACGGCAACCAGGCGGCGCTGGCGCTCGAGGTCGCCGAGCACCGGCAGGACGCCGATCGCATGCTGGTCCTCAACGACCGTGACCGGATCGCCCGCGATCTGCACGACCTCGTCATCCAGCGGTTATTCGCCGGGGCGCTGACCTTGCAGTCCACGCTCGGCCGCCTCGCCGACAGGCCGCAGGAGGGCGCACGGGTCCAGCGGGTGGTCGACGACCTGGACGACACCATCAAGGTCATCCGCTCCACCATCTACTCGCTCGGCGAGCAGGAACGGTCCCGGAGCGAAGGACTGCGCGCCCGGCTGGTGGCGGCCATGGAGAGGGCCGCCGAAGCCCTGGGCTTCGCGCCCGCGCTGCGCATGACCGGCCTGCTGGACACCAACGTCCCCGCCGGTCACGCCGAGCACATGCTGGCCGTGGCCGGCGAGGCCCTGTCCAACGCGGCCCGGCACGCCCAGGCCACCGCCGTCGACGTCAGCGTGGAGGTCACCGACACGGCGCTGCGGCTGAAAGTGACGGACAACGGCCACGGCCTCGACCCGCCCGTCACCCGCCGAAGCGGCCTGGCCAACCTCCAGCAACGCGCCGAGGAACTGGGCGGCTCCTTCTCCCTCCGCCCGAACGAGCCGAACGGCACCGTCGTGGAATGGGCCGCGCCGCTGCACGCTATCCCGTGAATGTATTCACCGATACCACCGCAAACGACGCCCGCCGCCAGCGTTGAGTGACCGCAACTGAGCTGCGCTGTCGTCTGACCTGGCCGCTTCGGCAAGTACCTCGCCACACGCACCTGGGCGAGGCTTTCCACATCGTCGGGTGCCTGCCCACTCAGGTGGCAATGTTCGCATGTCGCACGAGCTTCTGGTCCATGTGACAACGGGCGAGCACGCGTCCAACGACCACGAGCGGTGCGGTGAACGCTGCCTGTACAGCGACGAGGCGATCAAACAGCTAATGGTCGATGCTCCCTTGCAGAGCGCTTGACGTTCCGTCCGTTGTCTGCGCCAGCGAATCACAATGTCCGAGTGCCAAGCTTCGAGGCGTAGACCGCCCCAGGGAGTAGTACGTAAAGGAGTAGACCGCATGCCCATATCGCGGACCGCACCTATTGCCGCCTCGGACCCCGACCCGGAGAAGACGACCCAATGGGTACAAGCCGACCGCACCCACATAGTTCACCCTAACCTCCCCAGCGAAAATACGGACCGCATTGTCATGGTGGAGGGCAAAGGATGTGATGTGCGTGACAGCGAGGGTAGGCGGTACCTGGATGCTGCAGCAGTGCTCGGCGTAGTGCAGGTCGGGCATGGGCGCAGCGAGATCGCAGCAGCAGTGTCCGCACAGATGGCCTCCCTGGAGTACTTTCACCTCTGGGAGAGCATGACTAATGACAAGGCGGTGGAGCTGGCGGCGCGGTTGACCGGGCTCGCGCCCTCCGGTCTCGACAAGGTCTTTTTCACCAGTGGAGGGGCGGAAGGCAACGAGATTGCGCTACGCATGGCCCGGTTCTTTCACCACCGTCGAGGGCAGTCCGAGAGGACCTGGATTCTTTCGCGAGCCTCCGCGTATCACGGCATCGCATACGGCGCAGGCAGCGTGTCTGGGCTCTCTGTGTACCACAAGGGCTTTGGCCCAATGATGCCCCATGTCCACCACTTGACACCGCCCGATCCGTACCGAACTGAGCTCTATGATGGCGAAGATCCCACGGAGTTCTGCCTGAGGGAATTACAGGAGACCATCGAACGAATCGGGCCCGACCGGATCGCGGCGCTGATTGGCGAGCCAGTGATGAGCGTGGGCGGCGCGGTAATCCCGCCACGAGACTACTGGCCACGTGTCGCGGAACTACTGCGATCATACGGCATCCTGCTGATCCTCGACGAGGTGGTGACAGGGTATGGCAGGACTGGCCACTGGTTCGCGGCTGAGCACTTCGGTATCACGCCGGACATCATGGTTACCGCGAAGGGCATTACTTCCGGCTACATCCCCCACGGTGCCGTGCTGGTCAGCGAGGAAGTGGCGACCACCGTCACCGACGCGGCCGGTTTCCCCGTCGGATTCACGTACACGGGCCATCCCACCGCGTGCGCCGCAGCGCTCGCGAACCTCGATATCCTCGAGCACGAGGGCCTGCTGGAGAACGCGGTGGAGATTGGCGGTTACCTGGCTTCCCGGCTCGCGGTCCTGCGGGACCTGCCCGTCGTGGGCGATGTCCGCCAACTCGGCCTCCTGCTGGGCATCGAGCTGGTCGCGGACAAGACGAGCCGATTCGAGCTGCCGACAGGAACGGCCCCGGTCGCACTGGCACTGCGCGAGGAGGCGGGCATCATAGTCCGCGGCAACCCCCGCTCACTGCTCATCAATCCACCTCTTGTGATGAACCGCGACGCTGCAGATGAATTGGCCGAAGGGCTATTAACTGTGCTGTCCCGCGTGTCGACCGACGGCAGGGTTGCATCGTAACCACATAGCCCCCTGGCCTGACCAGGCCATCACTTCGCCGACCGCCGCACCCGACGCGGCGTACTCCAGCACCATGCGCAAGCACCTCACTCCTGAAAGGAAAGGTCCTGCGGCTCATGCCTCTGTTGGATCTCACCCCGGACGAACTGCTGACAACCACCCGTTCCATACGGAAGCGGCTGGACCTTACCCGCCTGGTCCCGCTTAACCTGGTCAAGGAGTGTGTGCGCATCGCATTGCATGCCCCTTCCGGCAGCAATCGGCAGAGCTGGCATTGGCTGGTGATCACGGATGCCGAGCAGCGTGCGGCGATCGGTCGCTATTACCAGCGTGCGGCGCATAGCTACCTGGAGACGAAGGGCACGTCCTCCTCACTGTTCAAGGAGGACCCTGAGCGTTACGCGGTACAGCGCCAGGTGGGCGACAGCGTCGCCCACCTGGCCGACCGGATGGGCCAGGTCCCTGTCCTCGTCATCCCTTGCCTCGATGTCAGCGACACGCCCGAGTACAACGAGGCCGGCAAGTGGGGATCGATCATTCAAGCTGGCTGGAGCTACATGCTTGCGGCTCGAGCACGCGGCCTCGCCACCGCCTGGACCACCCTGCACCTCACGTACGAGAAGGAGATCGCCGACTTGCTGGGGCTGCCAAATGGAGTTATCCAGTCGGCTCTGCTCCCGACGGCCTACCCCATTGGCACGGAGTTCAAACCTGCACCGAGGCAACCGCTCGAGAGCGTCCTGCACATCGACAAATGGTGAACGCACAGAATTCATGCCCTTAAAGAGGCGTCCGCCTCGAAGTGCGAAGGGCAAGAGGAGTGACGATGAAGACTGATGCCACACTGCCGAAGCGCCAGCTCGGTCCAGTGGAAGTGCCGGCGCAGGGTCTGGGCTGCCTCAGCATGACGTCGTTCTACAGGCAGACCGATCCTGAAGAGGCGGTCAGCACCGTGCGGCAGGCGATCGACCGGGGCGTGCGTCTCCTGGACACGGCCGATGTTCAAGGCCTGGGTGAGGGAGAGCGGCTGCTGGGCAAGGCGATCGCTGGTCGCCGGGAACGGGTGCTGGTGTCCACCAAGGTCGGCCTTGAGCGAGACCGCGAGGGAACGTTCCTGGGCGTTCGAGGAGACCGCGACTATATACGGGCACGCTGCCATGACTCGCTACGCCGACTCGGGGTAGATCATCTTGACTTCTTCACCAAACACATGGCCGCACCGGGGGAGCGCATCGAAGAGGCAGCCGGAGCTCTGGCAGAGCTGGTTACTGAGGGGAAGGTGCGCCATGTGTCCCTATCGGAGGTTTCCGCCGATACCATTCGGCGGGCTCACGCTGTCCACCCCATCACAGCGCTGCAGAGCGAGTGGTCGCTGTGGAGCAGAGACATTGAGGCCGACGTGGTACCGGTTTGCCGGGAGTTAGGCATCGGCATCATCGCGTCTTGCCCTCTCGGCCGCGGTTTCTTCACCGGGCAGGTCAGCTCGGTTTCCTCCCTTGGCCCGCCCAGCGATTTCCGCCACATGCTCCCCCGGTTCTCCGAAACCAACCTCCCTCGCAATGTCGCCATCCTGACCAAGTTGCGGTCCTTGGCCGCTCAGCGTGGCATCACGGTCGCCCAACTCGCTCTAGCCTGGCTGCACGGGCAGGGCAACGATGTCGTACCCATCCCGGGCACTTCGCGTCGCGATCATCTGGCGGAGAACCTCGCCGCTGTATCGGTACGACTCACCGACGAGGAACTAAAGGCTGTAGCCGATGCTGTGCAAGCGGGGGCCGTCCACGGCGAACGGTACGACCCTTTCTTGATGGGCATGGTGGACAACTGAACCCAGCAACTCAGGCACCCATACCGCGCTCGCCCGCCGCGCCGTACTCAGAAAGGGATTGAGCATGAAGTTCTTGCAAGCCGACCTCGATGCCTGCGAACGGCTACTACCGGGCCTCGCCAGACGCCTCGCAGATATGCCCTTCGATACCCTGGAGTCCCCAGAGAGTCCTGCCATCGCCCTGTTCAAGGACCACGGCGGCACCAATCTCCTAGTGCCGAAGGCATATGGTGGGCTCGGTGCCTCTGCGCTGGAGGCCGTACGAGTCATCCGTGCCCTGGGGTCGCTTGCACCCTCCTTGGTGGTGGCCACGGCGATGCATCACTTCTCCGTCGGAATGCTTTACTCCGTGGGCCCTCTCTACGAGGCCACGACCGACATCCGCACCTCCGTGCTGGATACGATCGCGCCCAAGCGACTGTTGATCGCCTCCGGCTACGCGGAGGGTCGGTCGGGGCACGGCATCCTCAGCCCGACTGTCGAGGCACGGGAGGTGCCCGGTGGTTACCGCGTTACAGGTTCTAAAAAGCCATGCAGCCTGGCCCGTTCGATGGATCTCCTGACGGCAAGCGTCACCGTGCGAGATCCGGACGGCACACCTGACATGGGCCTGTTAGTGCTGCCCGCTGACACGCCGGGAGTCTCCGTTCACGACTTCTGGTCGACCTTCCCATTGGTCGCCGCAGAGAGCGAAGAGGTCCGGATGGACGACGTATTCGTGGCCCAGGAGCACGTGCTGCGTACGCCTCCCACCGCTGTCGAAAGGCTGGACGAACTCAACGAGGCGGGGGTGATCTGGTTCCAGATGCTTGTTGCGGCGTCGTACACCGGGATCGCCAGCGCTCTGGTCGACATGGCCCTGGACAAGCAACGAGGCTCGGCCGCTGAACGAGCACAGCTATGCTTACTCATAGAGTCGGCAGCGTCTCTGGTGGAGGGGCTTGCCCGCCGGATCGCGGACGTCGATCTGGGCAACGACTGCGCGGCTGCCTCCCTGTTCACCCGGTTCTCCGTCCAGGATCTGATCACCAAGGTAGTGGGCCTGGCCGTCGAGATGGTGGGCGGCATGACCTTCATCTCTTCCCCTAAGGTCGCCTATCTGGCGTCCGCCGCGCAGGCGGTGGTCTTCCACCCGCCGTCGCGGATGAGTATGAGCGCGGCTGTCGTTGATTACTACAGGGGCAAGCCACTCTTCTTCACGTAGGCCCCGCCGTTCGTTCCCTTTGTTTGTCCTGAGTCCTCTCCGGCGCACCAATTCAAGTGAGCGGGTGACCACAGCATGGCAGCAATCCTGGACTTTGAGGTCATATACCCTTCGGGGTGGATCACAGTCCCAAAGATGGCCGCGGAATCCGGCCTGACGGAGAACGACATCAGAGCGCTCACCGTGTGCGAGGGTTTCCCCGTACTCGCGGATGGCGAACACGAATGGGAATTGGCCCTGAGGGCCGCCCAGGTAGTCCTCGAACGGGCTGCCGTCCCGCTCTCGGCTATACGCACTGTCATCTACGCCGGTACGGGTGAGTGGGATATCCCGTTCTGGTCGCCCGCAGCGAAGGTGGCCCATGAACTCGGAATCGAGGGCGCTTACTGCTTTGAGATAGTCAACTACTGCAACGCCGTGACAGCCGCGATCCAATATGGGACGGACCAGGTCGACGCGAGGCCGGATGGGTACGTGCTGGTGCTGGGCGGGGACCGAGTCAGCACGATGCTGGATTACAGTGACCCCGGCGCCAAGGAGCTATTCAACCAGGGCGACGCAGCGAGCGCCGTACTGATATCGGCCTCCGGCCAGGGGATTGCCGAGATGCTGGGGGCGAAGATGCGTACCGACCCCAGCTGGTGTGATTACTACACAGGTGTACGGGAAGGCGAGCAACTGATCATTAGGCGCCACGGCCTGCGGGACGGTCTGGGCGAGGCATATCTGGAGAACTTCACCGGCCTCATCCGGGAACTACTCTCCTCCCTCGGCAAGAATCCAACCGACATATCTTACCTGCTGGTCACACATGGTGATCGACGTGTACATCAGCGGCTGCTGAGCGCGATGGAGCTGCCAACCACCAAGAGCGTGTTCAACTACGAGCACCTGGGACATATGGGCGGAGCGGACACACTGATCGCGATGAACGACCTAATCTCGGATGGTCGGCTCAGGTGCGGTGATCTCGTCCTACATGCCACCAGCGCTCTGGGCTTCAGTTGGGGCGTGATGGCCATGGAGTACGTCGGCCGATGACTGCCGTCACGTTTGACCCCACCGGTCTCCGCCAGGCCCTGGCTACCTTCCCCACCGGCGTGACGACGCTGTGTGCCCTGGTCGGCGAGCGGCCGGTGGGTATGTCCGCCAGCTCTTTCACCTCCGTCTCGCTCGATCCTCCGTTAGTGAGCGTCGCGATACACCACAAGTCGCGCACCTGGCCGCTGCTGCGCACGGCGCCCAAGCTGGGGGTGGGAGTACTCGCCGAGGGGCAAGGACCCGCTTGCCGGGCACTCGCCTCGGACACGACAGACCGATTCGCCGGCCTGCGATGGAGCAAGCGTGCGGATGGGACGGTCTTCTTGGACGGCGCGTGCCTGATGATGGTCTGCTCGATCGAGGCCGCGATCCCAGCGGGTGACCATGATCTGATTGTCCTCCGGGCCCACTCAGCGGATTTCTTCGCGCACCGGGAACCCCTGGTCTTTCACGCTGGTAGGTTCCGCAGTCTCGTCGACTGACCCCCGTGCCCCCGCCGAAGCCGCAATCCGTGAGTCGTCCTACGGCATGTCCGCATAGGTACCGGTGATCCGCGTGATGCGGCCTGCTGCGAACACCCCCCGCAGGGCCGGAGTCCATCGCCCCGCAGTGTTGGAGACGACGCCGAGTCCGCGGACACCTGGGACGTGGAGAGCGTCGATCAACACGTTCGACACGCCCCGAGGCCGCAGCCTCCCGCCACGAACGTCGTGCCGTTCGGTACCGGGTCCGCGGCGATCGCCGCGGACCCGGCCACCCTGTCTATGGAACCAATTGCTCAGGCGTGGCTCACGTCTGAGGCCGGGCCCGTGTCTCGAACCGGGCGTCGAGACTCAGTCGGCCGGCGCCTGTGATGAAGAGCACGAGTGCGCTCATGGCGAAGAAGAGGGAATTCTCGTGCGTCAGCCCTGGCTCGCTGCCCCCGATGAGGGGCTCGCCCAGGCTGGAGGTCAGCCACGTCGTCGCCATCAGCACGGCCATGAGCACCGCCGCGAGCCGTGTGAGCAGACCGGCCACGACGGTCACGCTGGTGCCGATCTCACCGAGGATGCTGAGCCAACTCGCCACCTCCGGCAGCGGAACCCCGAAGCCGCGGGAGAGCGCTATGCGATGCCCCGGGTTGCCGAGCCCTTGGAATCCATGGATGACGAGCAGTCCGCCTACGGTCAGACGCAGGATGAGCAGAGCCGCGTCGTCGAGTGTGTTCCGTGGTGTCAGAGGGGGCTTCCTGGGGTCCAGCATCAGCAATGGATTCGGCATGACTCCTCCTGCGGGCAAAGGGCCTCGGCGGTCCGGTGACATCTCGCTAGTGAACGGGCGGGACCTGCGTATCCCAATGAATCGCTTCCGCTCAGTGGGACACTCGCCCGTCGTATCCGGGCCCGATCGGTGACGGAAGGCGGCCTCGGTGGAGTGAGCGCAGCAGGGCCAGCAGGCTCTTCTCGCCGGTCGGACCGTCACTGGAAGGTGGCTCCTGAGCCAACCGCCGTGCGATCGGCGCGAGGTCGTCGACGCCGACTCCGAGTGCTCGTAGGTCGGACGGCGCGCCGAAGGCACGGGCCAGACGCAGGAGTTCCGTGCACACGTCGCCGCCGTTGACTGACCGGGCCATGAGCTCGCGCTGGGCGTCCGACAGCCCGGGCTCTTGGTGGCGCAGGACGAACGGCAGCACCAAAGCGTGGGTAGCGGCGTGCGGGGTGTCGAATCTGCCACCGAGCAGGTGGCAAAGCCGGTGGTGCAGGCCCATTCTTGTCGAATCCAGGCAGACGCCGCAGAGCCAGGAGGCGTAGAGCGCATCGTCCCGGTCACGGTCGTTCCAGCCGCCATCCAGGCCGCGCAGGGCTCGGATCATCACCGCGATCGCCTCGCCGGCGGTGACGGCCACCAATGGCGAGGTGTCCGGGGCGTAGATCGCCTCGACAGCATGGGCGACTGCGTTCAGGCCGCTGAGGCCCCTCACCGACCGGGGAAGGCCGTCGGTCAGCTCGGGGTCGTACACGACTACCCGTGCCAGGACCCGAACGTCCCGGCCGGTGCGCTTCTCGCCCCTCTTCGTGACGCCCCAGACATCGGTCATCTCCGAGCCCGAGTACGTCGTCGGCAGGCACACGACAGGCAACCCGCTGCGCAGTGCGACCGCCTTGGCAAGACCGATGGCCGAGCCGCCTCCGACGGCCACCAGCGAGTCGGCACCCGACTCCTCAACTATGCGCATGTGCTCGTCCACCAGGTGCTCGGGCACGTGCATGCGTGCCCGGTCCGAGGTCGCGGCCGGAGCGAGGGATCCGTCCGCGAGGCTTACCGCGACACCGGCTGCTGCTGCGGCAGACCCCGGCGAGGACACACACAGCGGAGCACGCACGCCGAGGGCTCGCAGCTCCTGCGCGACCTCGCGGCGGCGTCCGCGACCGAAGACGATGCGCGGCGTCTTGGACTGGTGGATGAAGCGTGTCGTCGTGCTCACGCGGACCTCCGCGACGTGGCCTGGGCGTCCAGCGCGAGGACCAAGTCCACCCGCAGCGCCTCGGCGCCCGACGGCACAGGCGGGCCGTCGGGATCGACCACGAGATCGGCGAGGTCGCCTCGATCGCCGTCGACAGCCTGTCGCTGCCGGACGAGGCCTGGACGCACCGCGAAGACCGCATCCGAGTCGAGGTGCGGGGAGTCTGCCAGGAAGATGTGTGTGGTCAGCTCCCGACAGCCTGCGGCCGAGACCTGAAAATGGATGTGAGCCGGCCTGTACACCGGCCGCGAGGCAGCGGCCAGCAACTCGCCTACGGGCCCATCGCTGGGGATCGGGTACGGCGCCGGCACGACGGTCTCGAAGTAAAACCAGCCGGCGCTGTTCGTCGTGAACAGCCCGCGGCCACTGCCCTGCGGGACCACATCCGGGAGTTGCACATCGTAGTAGCCCTCGCCGTTGGCCTGCCATACGTCGACGGTGGCCGAGGGGAGGGCCCCGCCGGCTGTGTCGCTCACACGGCCGTAGACCAGGAGACGCTCGCCGGCCGCGTCGCCCGCGATTGACGAGCCCAGTTCGCGCTCGGGTGAGGTGGTCATATGGAACGGCCCCAGCACGGTGCGCTCGGTGGCTCCTACCCCCTCGCCGCGCCCCTCGGCAAGCACCTCTACCAGCATGCTCGCGCCGAGCACATCGGAGAGGAGCACAAATTCCTGTCGGGTCTCCGAGCAAGTCCTGCCGGTTCGGGTCAGGAAGTCGACCCCGGCGTACCACTCCTCGATCGTCACGTCGTTCTCCCACAGGAAGGCGTGGAGATGCGCCGTGAGCGACTGCATCAACATGCGGAACCGGTCGTTGCCGGACCGGTCGAAGCTGGCCCGAACCTGCCGTTCGAGGTCATCCATTGCTGCCGAAGCCACGACCGTCGTTGGGTTCACGTGGCTCTCCTTTCGATCGTCAACGTCCACGATCCGGCCCAAGCGATCAGCCCACCAGCGCCAGCGTCCGCTCAGTGGGATCCATCAGTGGCCTGAAAGCGGGCCCGGGGGTGCGATGGCCCTCGGTCTCTCAGAGAGGTGGTCTTGGTGCAGCAGCACAACGCACAGACGGAAGCCGACGAGCGCAGCATCCACGCGCTCATCAACGACTGGGTGGTCTGGCGCGACGCGGGCGACTGGCGCCGGTTCGCGACGCTCTGGTCGGACGACGGCACGATGAGCGCGACCTGGTTCCAGGGCTCAGCGCACGATTTCATTGAGGCGAGCCGCCGCGGGTGGGAGAAGGGGGTCCGCATCTGGCACCAGCTCCACGGGTGCTCCGTCGACCTCGCGGGGGATCGCGCGGTCGCACAGACGAAGATGACGATCCTGCAGCGCGCCAGGGCGGCCGGGGTCGAGGTCGATGTCACCTGCCACGGCCGTTTCTACGACTTCCTCAGGCGCGGCCGTGAGGGATGGCGGTTGTGCCACCGCCAGCCGATCTACGAACGTGACCGGGTCGATCCCGTCGATCCGGTCGAGCGCCCCGCCCTGGACCGAGAACGCCTGCTCGCCTGGCCCGAGGGGTACCGCCACCTCGCCTACGTCCAAGCCGAGGCGGGCTACCGCGTCGTTGCCGACCTGCCCGGCCTGACCGGAGAGCCGGTGGAGCGGCTGTACGCGCGCGGGGATCTCTGGCTGGAGGGGGCGGACCTGACCTTTGAGCCACTGCCCATTTGACGGCGCCGCCGACCTGCACCTGAAAAGATGGGCTCATGGCGGGCAATAGTCGTGACAGCGGGCGCAGCACCCTCGACCGGACGTTCACCCTGCTCGACGCTTTCACTCTGGCCAAGCCGTCGCTGCGCCTGACTGACCTCGCTGAACTCAGTGGTCTGCCGCGCTCGACCTGCCACCGCATCGTAAGTGAACTCGTCGAGCTCGGGGTCCTCGAGCACACCGACGACGGACGCTACGCCGTCGGCTTGCGGCTGTGGAGCCTGGCAAGCAGCTCGCCCCGCCACCAGGAGCTGCGGCGGGTCGCGGCACCTTTCATGGCCGATCTCTACGAGGCGACCCGGGAGAACGTGCAGTTGGCCGTCCCGGACGGGCTCGTCGCCCGGGTCGTCGAGAAGGTGTCGGGACCCGGCTCGGTCAGGAACGTCACGGCCCCGGGCGGCCCGCTGTCGTTGCACTGCACCGGCGTCGGCAAAGTCATCCTGGCCTTCTCCGACCCCAGCCTGCTGGCCCAGGTGCTCGACGCCGGGCTGGAGCGGCACACGGCCTATACGCTCATCGAGCCCGGCCGACTGACCGCCAACCTCACTCAGGTGCGCCACACATCGCTGGGCTGGTCCATCGAGGAGCGGACCCTCGGGGCGTGCTCGGTCGCCGCACCGCTCTTCGGCGCGCGGGGCGAGCTGACGGGTGCCCTGGGGATCGTGGCCCGGTCGTCGAGCAACCTGGAACGGGTCTCGAGCGCGGTCCGCATGGCAGCGCTCTCGGTAAGTCGGCTACTGGCCTCGCCGTCGGTCCCTCCGAACCAAAAACAACACGGGCGTATGTCCCGCTGAGCGGACACCGACGCTAGTCCCGAGGACAGGTGGACTGTGACTGTCGCAACAGCCCAGCGAAGGAGGCTGACGATGCGGAAAGCCACACCCACCAATACTCCTCTCAACAGCTCGACACCCGGCCTATGGCCCACCGTGCTCTGCTGGATCGCGGTCGCGCTCGACGGTTTCGATCTCGTGGTGCTCGGCGTGGTGATCCCCACCCTGTCCAAGACGAGAGACCTCGGCTTCACCGACGCCTCACTGACGACGGCCTCGACTCTGGGTCTCGTCGGTGTCAGTCTCGGGGCTGTGGCCACCGGCCCGCTGACCGACCGCTGGGGCAGGCGTCGCACCCTGCTCGGCAGCATCGCACTCTTCTCCGTCGCGACTCTCGCCGACGGGTTTGCCCCCACGATGACCGCCTTCATCATTCTGCGCTTCGTTGCCGGCGTCGGACTGGGTGCCTGTCTGCCGACCTCGCTGGCGTTCATCTCCGAACACGCCCGCGACGGGAAGAACGCGACAGCGGTCACCACAGCCATGACCGGCAATCACGCCGGCGCTGTCCTGACCGCACTGCTGGGGCTCGTCCTCGTGCCCGAGCTTGGCTGGCGGTCGATGTTCGTGGCCGGCGGCCTGCTGGGCATCGCGCTGCTCCCGCTGCTGTGGGCCAAGCTTCCCGAGTCCGAGACCTACATCGCGGCCGACCGGCAGCGAGAGACCTCGCCCGCGCCCGTGCGGCAGTACCGAGCCGACGTCGTCCGGGGCGCGAACCTCATCACCAGCCTCGCCCTATGGGCGGCGTCTTTCATGGGCCTGCTGCTGGTGTTCGGGCTGAACACCTGGCTGCCCCGGATCATGGGGCAGGCGGGCTACTCGATCCAGGCGGGCACCGGCCTCCTGCTGATCCTCAACATCGGGGCCGTGATCGGGCTGATCGTGGCCGGCCGGGTCTCGGACCACACTGGGCACAAGACCACGACGCTCATGTGGTTCGCCCTGGCCGCCACGCTGCTCGCGCTACTGTCGATCCGGTTGCAGAGCCAGGTCCTGGTCTTCAGCGCCGTGCTCGTCACCGGGGTGTTCGTCTTCAGCGCCCAGGTCCTCGTATACGCCTGGACAACCCAGCTCTACCCCCCAGAATTGCGGGCGACGGCCCTGGGCCTCACCGCCGGGATCGGCCGTCTCGGAGCCATCCTCGGCCCCTACCTGCTCGGCACGCTGGTCACCGCCGGCATCGCCTACCCCTGGGGCTTCTATGCCCTGGCCTGCGCCGCAGCTATAGCGGCGCTCGCCCTGTCGCCGATCTCGGTCCACCGCAAGCCAACAGTCCACGAGTGAACCGGCCCCGGGGCCGCACCGCGTTACGCACTCAGTACCGGTGGTGGAGGCGGCCCTGGACGAGCGGCAGGCGAACCTGCTTGCCGAACCGCTGAAGGTAACGATTGACGGCGGGGGCACCCTGGGCCGGCGCAGCCATTCGGGCCCGCCTCCGGCTCGGACATGGCCGCCTCAAGGCATTCACCATGGCCACCGACATCCCGGTCTACTTCTGCGACCCCAGCAGCCCCTGGCAGCGCGGCTCCAACGAGAACACGTACGGACTGCCGCGGCAGTACTTCCCGAAGGGCACCGACCTGTTCCAGCACAGCCGCGAGCACCTGGTCGCTGTCGCCGCCGAACTCAACAGCCGCCCATGCAAAACACTCGACTGGGAAACCCCAGCCGAGCGCCTCGTTAAGCTGCTCGCAACTTGATCAACAAACCGCGTGTTACAACGTCCCCGGAATCCGCCCCGCGACGGGGCGTTCCGTCCGATCGGGCCCGGACAAGGACGGGAAGGCTTCAGCACCCGCGACCGCCCAACCTTCCCGTTCAGCGTCAAATGGGTCTGTTCGACCGTAGAATGCAACCTTCCGCATCACAGCTTCGGACGGTACTCGTGTCTGTGAACGCCAAACCCAACGCCAGTCTCGGTCGCGTCCTGGACGACCTCGGTGCCACCTTGTTGGAGCTCGTCCACGGAGCTCCGAAAAACCACGACGACATTGGCAGCGTGGTCATCTACGACCCGTTCGAGGAGCCCGTACTGCCGCCGCACGCACTGGTGCTGGGCGTTGGGGTGCGCGAGCCCGAGGAAACGGTCCGGCTCCTGCGGACGCTCGGCCAGTACGGAGCGGCGGGGCTTGTCCTACGGGCTCCGGTCCCTGCCTCGCCGCTCCTGGCCGAGGCCGCCCGCGAGACCGGTGTCGCCGTGCTCGCCCTGACCCACGGCGCCTCCTGGACGCAGCTCGCCGCACTGCTGCGCAGCATCCTTGCTGAGGGCGACGTAGCCTTCTCCCAGTCCGAGACCGTGGGAGGCCTGCCGTCGGGCGACCTGTTCGCCCTCGCCAACGCGATCGCAGCCCTGCTGGACGCCCCGGTGACGATCGAGGACCGCAGTCTGCGCGTCCTCGCCTTCTCCGGCCGCCAGGACGAAGCCGACAGCTCACGCGTCCAGACCGTCCTCGGCCGCCAAGTGCCCGAGCTCTACTCACGCCTTCTGGCCGAGCGCGGCATCCTCCGCAAGCTGTATCGGAGCGACGAGCCGGTGTACATCGAGTCGCTGCCGACGGGGCTGGACGAACCGTTCCTGCCGCGTGTGGCGGTCGCGGTGCACGCCGGGGACGAGGTACTCGGTTCCATCTGGGCGGCGGTACGCGAACCGCTGAGCGAGGAACGTGCCCGTGCGCTGCGCGAGGCCGCGAAGGTGCTGGCGCTGCACATGATGCGCATCCGGGCCGGGTCGGACGTCGAGCGCCGGCTCCGCACGGACCTGCTGAGCACGGCGCTGAAGGGCGGCATCGGTGCACGGGAAGCCCTCAGCCGACTCGGCCTCGCCAAACAACCCGTGACTGTCCTCGCGCTCGGGATACCGGGGCCCACCATGGAGGAGCTCACTCACACCGGCGACGCATCCCTGGCCACCGAATGGCAGCGGCTCGGCGACGCCTTCGCGATGCATCTCGGCGCCGTGCACCCGCGCTGCGCGGCCGCGCTGGTCGGCGATGTCGCCTACGGGCTCCTGCCGGTCCCGGAGGACGGAGACGGCGAGCAGCGCGCCGTCCGCATCGCCACCGACTTCCTGGAGCGCGTGGGCGACCGGATGCACGCCGTCATCGCGGTGGGTCCCACGGCCTCCAACGCGGCCGGCCTGGCCGACGCGCGCGCGGGGGCCGACCGCGTCCTCGGGGTCCTGCGCGCGGGCGGTGCCAAGGACCGCCGCGTGGCGTGCCTCGCCGACGTGCATGTCGAGTCCCTGATACTCCAGATGCGCGACCTGGCCGCGACCCGAGGCGACCGGCCCACCGGGCCGGTCGCGCGGCTGATCGCCTACGACGACAGGCACAACGCCAAGCTGATCGAGACACTGCGCGCGTGGCTGGACGCCTTCGGGGACGTCATCGCCGCCTCCAAAGCGGTGTACGTGCACCCGAACACGTTCCGCTACCGACTGCGTCGAGTCGCCGAGGTGGGCGGCATCGACCTCAACGACCCCGACACCCGTTTCGCCGCGATGCTTCAGCTGCGCATCGTCGTCCCTGAGGAGTAATCGCTCGGCCTGCGCGCCGACGGCTGTCCGGGCCCGGTGCACGGGTGCGGCTCACCACGACCGTTGCCCGCCCGCGTTCGGCTGCCCCAGCACCGGGACGAACAACGGGGCCGCCCCGAGACGGGCAGGTGTCTCTTCCACTCCTTCCCTTTCCTCCCCTCCCTTTCACGGCGGCCCACTCGGGAGATCGTCGTCAAAAGGACTGCCATTCGGTTTCGTACGTCACGGCTGCCAGTTCCTCAGGGATGGGTGCCACGCCGATCCCCGGGCCCGTCGGCACACAGAGATGGCCCGCCTTCAGCACGAACGGCGCCGTGATGTCCGAGCGGTAGTACCGGTCCGAGGCGGAGGTATCCCCAGGCAACGTGAATCCCGGCAGTGCGGCGAGCGCGACGTTGGCCGCCCTCCCCAGTCCGGTTTCGAGCATCCCTCCGCACCACACGGGCACGCCATGGGCCACGCAGACGTCATGGATCCGGCGTGCCTCCAAATAACCGCCCACGCGTCCCGGCTTGATGTTGACGACCTGGCAGGCCCCTAGCTCGATCGCATCGGCGGCAGAGCGTGCCGAGGTGATCGATTCGTCGAGGCAGATGGGCGTGCGGACGGTCCTGGCCAGTTGGGCGTGGCCGAGGATGTCGGCCTCGTCGAGGGGCTGCTCAATCAGCAACAGATCGAACGGGTCGAGTCCGGCGAGGTGACGGGCGTCGCCACGCGTATAGGCCGTGTTGGCGTCCACCTGCAGTTGGAACCCGTCACCGAGACGTTCACGCACTGCCCGGACCGGCGCGATGTCCCACCCGGGCTGGATCTTCAGCTTGATCCGCACATAGCCCTGTGCCAGATAGCCCGCCACCGCCTCGACGAGCTCGTCGACGGATTCCATGATGCCCACCGACACCCCGCAGGGCACGCGTTCGCGCACACCGCCCAGCTCGCGTACCATCGTCCGGCCCTGCGCGCTCAGTTCGGCGTCGAGCACGGCCATTTCGAGGGCCGCCTTGGCCATGCGGTGCCCCTTGATCCCCGCCAACGTCGGCGCGATGGACCCGGCGTCCTGCCGCTCGGCGGCCGCGACCGCGGGGATCATGTAGCGCGTCAGCACGTCCTTGGCGGCGTCCACGTACTCCGACGAGTAGAACGGGTGCGACAGCGCCACGCACTCTCCCCAGCCCTCCGTGCCGTCATCGCTGACCACACGTAACAGCAGGATGTCCCTCTCCGACTCCGTGCCGAACGATGTCCTGAAGGGAGCCACGAGCGGCATACGCACCCTCCGCAGCTCCACTTTCAACAGTTTCACAACGCGTCTCCCCTCACCGTCGCGCGGCTGACGACGTACCGGCCGGATCTCTCGAAGCCCACCACCCGCGCACCGTCGGCCAGCAGCGCCGAGAGCACATCGCGCACCGCGGCACGCCACTTCCTGGCCTGTTCCGGATGCGTCCTGCGGAGTGTCTCAATGTCACGGGGAACCGCCACGAACACGGTCTCCCCCTCCAGCGCGCCCAGCAGCGGCCCTCCCTCCTGTGACCGTGCCAGCGCCGTCACCGCGGCCTCCGCCCCGGTGCCATCGGAGAACGAGGCCCTCGCCTGCGAGCACGCCGTCGCGACACGGGGGCTGTCGAGCTGCCAGCGCACGAACAGTCGGTCGCTCTCATCACTTCCATTGATGCCGTCGTTCATCCCTCCGTAGAAGTTGGGGAGGTACTCCACCACGGCGGCCGACAGTTTTCCCAGATTGAAGTACGCATTGCGGCTGACCAGGGGATCATAGGTCCAGGTGATGGCCGAGACACCCCGTCGCAGGGCCCAGCCCCGCTGGTGCGCCTTCAGGGCGAAGCCGACACTGCGGCCGCGTCCCCGGGCGGATACCCCCGCGACGTGACTGTGCAGCGCCTTGTCGGCGGGTGCGCTGAAGAAGCCGACACAGGCACCAATGAGCTCGTCGCCGTCGAAGGCGCCCACGACATAGTTGCCCCCTTTGGTGAGGGCACGCAGCAGTTCGGTAGTCACGGGCGGGTTGCTCGGGTCGGGACGCCAGATGTTGTCGTACAGCTGATAGACGGCAACGAGACCGTCGAGTTCAGCGATCTCCCGCAAGGTGACACCCGCCGCGCGGGCGGCACGGTCGGCGGCCCGCACGGCTTCGGCGGCGGTCTCGCACACCGGAGGTCCTCCGGCGGGCGGGCTCTGGGCCCCGGCCACACTCTGCATGGGCACAACCCCTTCGGCTTCGGTCATGGTCTCTTCACACCGGGTGCGGCGTAGGAGTCAGCCACCTGCGGCCCACCGGGTTCCGCGAGCAACTCGCTCATCAGGGCCGACAACAGCGCCGCGCGGTGCGGCAGCGTGTCCACCAGCACGTGCTCGTCCTCGGCGTGGGCTCCACCGCCGACGGCACCGAGTCCGTCGAGCGTCGGTGTGCCGACACCGGCGGTGAAGTTGCCGTCGGAGCCGCCTCCCACGGCGACGGCCGCCAGGGGCGGCAGACGCAGTTCGCCGGCCAGCACCGCGGCACGCTCGTACAGGTGCGCCGACGCCGTACGGGACAGGGGCGGCCGGTTGGGGCCGCCCGTCACCTCCAGTCGGGCCCCGTCCAGCACCGGACGCAGTGCCCTGAACTCCTTGTCCACCCGGCACTGTTCGCGTGCGTCCCGGACACGCACGTCGACAGCGAGCTCCCCCTCCGCGGGCACGGTGTTCACCGTGGTACCCGCTGTCATGAGGGTAGGTGTGACACTCGTGCCACGTGCGGCATCGCCTATCGCGCTGATCGCGAGGGCCTGGTGTGCCAGCTCAAGGGCCGCGTTGACGCCGCGTTCCGGCTCCAGGCCGGCGTGGGCAGCACGGCCCGACACCCGCAGGCGGTACAGCGACACCCCTTTGCGTTCGGTCTTCAGCGCGCCGTTGTCGGCCGATGCCTCCAGGACGAGTGCCGCGGCGCATCCGGTGGCCTCGGCCTCGATGAGCGCCCGCGACGTCGGCGAACCAATCTCCTCATCGCCCGTGAGGAGGACGGTCACCCCCGATCGGTCCGCCAGGGAGGCGACCGCGTGCAGGGCGAGCACCACACCGGCCTTCATGTCGAAACAGCCGGGTCCGCGCAGCACCCCGTTCTCGACCGTGAAGGGGTGCCGCGTCAGCGATCCGAGCGGCCAGACGGTGTCGTAATGCCCCAGGGCGAGTACCCGTGACGGGCCCTCCCCGAACCTCCACCGCACATGGGTCGTGCCATCGATGACGATCCGCTCGGCCGACTCCCCCAGGAGGCGCTCACCGATGCGGGCCACGGCCTCGGCCCCGGCGGAGACGGCGGCCGGATGCGAGGAGGGCGACTCACACGTCACCAGCGCCTCGATGTCCGCGAGCATCGCCGGCAGACGGGAGCCCATGTGCGTGACGAGAGACGTCTGCTCCCCCACGTCAGGCCACCTTGGGCGTGGCGCGCACGGCGTAATGCACGTACCGTTCCCCCGTCGGGAGTGTGTAGAAGGTCACCGGCATCCAGGTCCGGGTGCGCTTCTCGAACACCAGAAACAGGTTGTCCTCGACGGGCACCATCGGGTACTCGTGCACCGGTTCGGGAGTCAGCTCAGCCAGGAGCCCGGTGACCGTCTCTCGCAGCATCGGCCCGCCGTCTGCGTGGAACACCTCGTACTTCGTGCCGGCTCGCTCGTAGGTGCCCAGGTGAGTGTCCGCGGTCACCGGGACGGGTACCGCCGGGGGTGCCAGCGGCTGCGGCACGGTGACGTCGGCGAGTTCGGCGAAGATCTCGCGGAACAGCTCCATGTACAGGTCGCGGGCGTCGCCGCAGTTGGTGAGCAGGGTGACGGCGAGGTTCTCGCCGGGCAGCAGCCGCAGGTAGGCGGCCTGGCCGATGGTGTTGCCGTCATGGCCTATGAGTCGTTGTCCATCCCACGCCAGGCGGATCCAGCCCAGGCCCCAGGAGTCACCGAGCATGTGCTTGTCGGGCAGGTCCGCGTGTTTGTCGGCCATGGCGGCGACGCTTTCCGCACTCAGGATCCGCGTACCGTCCTCGGTGAGGCCCCCGGTGAGGTGCAGACGCGCGAAACGCAGGACGTCAGCCGCGCTGGCGCTGATCAGACCGGCGGGCCCGAGCGACCGGGGCAGCCCCCACACGGGGGCCCTGACCGGCTCCTGCGTCGCCTCGCTGTCGTGTCCGACAGCCGTGCGGTGCAGCAGCGCCTCCTCGGGCAGCGTCACGGTGCGTTCAAGCCCGAGCGGCTCGAACAGGCGCTTGCGCATGGCCTCATCCCACGTCTGGCCGGTCAGCTTCTCCATGACGCGGCCGGCCAGGGAGAAGCCGGAGTTGCAGTAGGACCAGGTGGCTCCGAGCGGATGGATCTGCGCCACGTCGCACAGCTGGGCCACGTACCGCTCCAGACAGTCGTCCCCGCGGCCCGTGTCGGTGAAGACGTCACCGTCGATGCCACTGGTGTGCGTGAGCAGATGCCGCATGGTCACCCGCTTGGCGAGTTCGGCGTCGATGAGCGGCAGTTCGGGCAGCAGATCGATGACGGGGGTGTCCAGGGACAGCAGTCCCTCGTCGACCATCTGCATGACGGCAGTCGTCGTCCACACCTTGGACACGGAGCCGATCTGGAACACGGAGTCCGTGGTCGTGGTGACGCCCGTGTCCTTGTTCAGGACTCCGTACGCGGCCTCGACGAGTTCGTCCTCCCCGCCCGGCCGCAGACGCAGTATGCCGAGCACGGCTCCCGGGACGCCGTGCTTGTGAGCGAGCTCGGTCAGCCGTCGCTGCCAGTGTCGGGCGTCGATGCGCGCACGCCGAGGCCCGTCGGCGCTGCCGGCGTACTGCTCCACCCAGTCGACGAGGCGTCGGCCGTAGTCGATGCGGTGCGAGGGCTGTCCTTCGAGGATGAACAGGTGAGTGCCGCCCGGGTAGAGCACGAGCCGGGCGGGCACTCCCCGTTCGCGCAGGGCGGTGTGCCACTGCTGGGCCTGGCCCACCGGGCAGGCCCGGTCCTCGGTGCCGTGGAGGATCAGCGTGGGTGTGGTCACCTGCCCGACCCGTGCCAGCGGTGACATGGCCGCGAACCGTTCGGGCGTTTCCCACGGGCGGCCGCGGAGTTCGTAGGTGCTCAGGTACTGGCCGCCGTCGGCGGTGCCCACCATGCTGGTGAGGTCGCCCACCATGCCACCGGGCACCGCCGCCTTGAACCGACCGTCGCGACTCGTCAGGTAGCAGGTCATATAGCCGCCGTAGCTGTAACCGGAGACCGCGAGCCGTGCGCCGTCGGCGATGCCTTCCGCGACGAGGGTGTCCACCGGCTCCAGGAAGTCCTTCGCGTCCGCCTCGCCCCAGGCGCCGATCGCGCCGTTGTAGAACGCGGCGCCGTAGCCGTCGCTGCCACGCGGATTGAGCAGCAGCACGGTCCAGCCCCGGGCGACGAGTTCCTGGTGGTACAGGTGCCCGTCATCGGCCGCACCGTTCCACGCGTTGTGCGGCCCTCCATGGATGTCCAGGAGGAGCGGCTGGGGTCCCTGCGCGGCCGAGTCGCGGATCAGCCAGCCGTGAACTACGGTGCCGTCGGAGATGTGGAAGTCGCGCTCCTGGCGCGGGTAGAGCTCGGTGCCCTCGAATACGGCGCCGTGTTCCGTAGCCACCGTCTCCGTGCCGCTGGTGAGGTCGACGAAGACGATCTCACCGTAGGACATGGGGGTGGCCAGCACGATCGCGGCGGTGCTGCCCATGACGGACATTCCCAGCACGTGCCGTCCGGCGCCCGCGACGACCGCGCGGGGCGTGCCGCCAGTGGCCGGTACGGAGTACACATGGGTGCAGCCTCGGTCACGCACGCAGAACAGCACGGTCTCGCCGTCACCCGTGAGCTGCGGCGCAGCACCCGGATAGGCGGGCCCGCCGGGCATCACATTGCGGTCGAGTGGCGCGGCGAGGTCGGTGCTCCCGCTGCCGTCCACGGCCAGACGGTGCAGGCCGGCCTGGCCCACGGGGCCCTTGGCCGTGCCCACCACGAGCAGGGCCGACCCGTCGGGGGTCCAGATGATCGGCCCGCCGCTTCCTTGGACGAGGCCGATCTGCCGCGGTGCCGCCGTGCGGTCGTGCACGTCGAGAAGGTGGACCGGTGCCCGGTACCGCAGGTCCGCGTCGGACGCCGTGGCCGCGGTGAAGGCCAGGGTCTTCCCGTCGGGCGACCAGGACGGCCCTCCGGCGTGCCAGTCACCGGTGGTGACCTGATGGCACTCCCGGGAGCGCACGTCGAGCACGTGCAGATGTCCTCGCACCGACCGCAACAGCCCCGCGCCGTCCGCCTGGTAATCCAGCCGGTCGGCGACGATGGGGTCCTTTGAGGACCGCGGCTGCGCGGAGCTGTCCTCCTCGTCGCCCGCGGCGAGGTCCACCGCGGTGGAGAACGCGATGCGGGTGGAGTCGGGGCTCCACACGGGCGCGCCCGCCCCCAGCGGCAACGAGGTCAGCTGCTCCGGTTCTCCGCCCTCCATAGGCAGCAACCAGACCTGCGGGGGGCCGTTCTGGGCACGCAGGAAGGCCACGCTGCGGCCGTCGGGGGACCAGGCCGGAGCGGAGTCCGCACTGCCGTGGGTGAGCCGCACAGGCCGACCGGTGCGCGATCCGGCGAGCCAGATGGCCCGCTCGTTGCGGTCGGCCCCGGTATTGACGGTCCGCAGCACGTACACGCTCCGGGTGCCGTCCGGGGACAGCGCGGGCTGTTCCGGAATGGCGATGACGTTCAGGTCGTCGATGCGCTGGCCTCGGGTCACCAGGTACTCCTCATTCGGATGGCGGCTGCTAGCAGCCTCGTGCGAAGGCTCGGTCGATACTTCATCTGCCTGAGCGAACCGGAACGGTGCCGATTGGTGTGAGCGACAAGCCGATCGATGTGAGCGACACCGCGTGGGCCAGTCATGAAACGGGGCCGGCTTCCGTGAGGGGTGTCGCGAAGTGACAGGCGGCGAGATGCCGATGGCCCTCGGGGCTGGGGGTCCGCTGGCGGCAGACCTCACGGTCGCCGAACATCGCAGGGCCCATGGGACAGCGTGGATGGAAGTGGCAGCCGGCGGGCGGATGGTGCGGGTCGGCCGGTTCCGCCACGGCCGGGCCGGGGCCGTCCGCCCGTGTCTGGTCCGCTGCGGCGTCCGGTGCCCCCGGGGCGGCGGCGAGCAACTCGCGCGTGTAGGGGTGTTGCGGGTGGTTCAGTACCTCGTGGGCGGGCCCGTACTCGACGATCCGGCCCAGGTACATGACCGCGACGATGTCGGCGACGTAGCGCACGACCGCGAGGTTGTGCGAGATGAACAGCATGGACAGGCCCATGCGCCGCTGGAGGTCGCGGACGAGGTTGAGCACGGTGCCCTGGACGGAGACGTCCAGGGCCGAGGTGATCTCATCGGCGATGAGGACGTCGGGCTGCCCCGCCAGCGCGCGGGCCAGCGCCACGCGTTGGCGCTGCCCCCCCGAGAGATCCGCGGGGTAGACCGCGGCGCGGTCGGCGGGCAGGCCCACCAGTCCGAGCAGCCGGACGACCTCCGCCCGGCGCGCCTTTGCTCCCTGGCGGTGCCTTCTGGGGATGGCCTCGGCGATGGAGGCGCCGATGGTCATGCGTGGGTCCAGCGAGGAATACGGGTCCTGGAAGACCATCTGCAGGGGGCGCCGGGTACCGGCACGCTGCGCGGTCCGCAGAGGCTGCCCGTCCAAGAGGATGCGTCCGGCCGCCAGTGGTGTCAGGCCCACCGCGGCGCGCGCGAGGGTGGACTTGCCCGAGCCGGACTCACCGACGAGCCCGACGACCTTGCCGTCGGGGACGGTGAGATTTACATCGGTGACGGCGGTCGTGCCGCGGCGCCGGCTGCCGTACCGGACGGTGGCGCTCTCGAAGCGAAGCTCGGTCACTGTGTCTCCCCCACCCCTTGCATGCGGTGTGTCTGCGGCCGGTCGCTTCGGTCCGTGAGGTCGGTGTGCCAGCAGGCAGTCAGCTGTCCGTGGCCGTCATCCACGGGCGGGGGCACGGCATCGGCGCACTTCTCGTCGGCGAGCGGGCAGCGCGGCGCGAAGGCGCAGCCCCCGGGCACGTCGGCCGGGCTGAAGGGGCTGCCGGGGATGGACACCAACGGCTGGTCCCGGTCCATGGTCATGCTCGGCACCGCGGCCAGCAGAGCCTGCGTGTAGGGGTGGCGTGCCTGGGTGCGCAGGTCCTTGGCAGCCAGGTCCTCCACGATACGGCCGGCGTACATGACCAGCACCCGGTCGCAGTTCTGCTCGACGACGGTGATGTCGTGGCTGATGAGCAGCAGGGCGACATCGTCGGCCTCGCGTACCTCGGCGAGCAGGCGCAGCACCTGCCGCTGGACGGTCATGTCGAGGGCGGTCGTGGGTTCGTCGGCCACGATGAGCGCCGGGCTGCCCATGAGGCCCATGCCGATCACCGCCCGCTGCCGCATACCGCCGGAGAACTCGTGCGGGTACTGTCCGGCCCGCCGCTCCGGCCCCGGGATGCGGACCGCGCGCAGCCGGTCGACCGCTCGGGCCAGTGCCTTCGCGCGGTCCAGCCCCTGGTGCACTTCGGCGACCTCGGCCAGTTGGCGGCCGACCCGCTGGGCCGGGTTGAACGATGTCATCGGGTCCTGGAAGACCATGGCCAGCGATGTGCCGAGCAAGCGCCGCAGCGAGCGGGGGGAAAGGCGCTGGAGGTCTTCCCCTATGAATGCGAGCCGGTCGGCACTCACGCTGCCCGGCTCCTCCACGAGTTGGGCGATCGCCATGGCGGTCAGGCTCTTGCCGGATCCGGATTCGCCTACAACCCCGACGGCCTCCCCCCGCCGCAGCGCGAAGCTGACGCCGCGCACGGGGATGACCAACCCGCAGGGCCCTGGGACGGAGATGTGGAGGTTCTCCACGCACAGCACCGTGTCCGAGGAGGACCGCACCGCCGGTGACTTGTCGGACGGAGGCGCCGCGGGCAGGGGGGTACGCGCGCCCCGGGACACCGCGGCGGTACGGGCGTCCAGCCCGACGGCTCGCGCGAGAGCCTCGCCGAACAGGTTGAACGCCAGTCCGGCCGTCACGACGGCCACGCCGGGCGCGAGCGCGGCAAAGGGGTGCACGTAGATAGCGCTGAGCCCGTCGCCGAGCATGCGTCCCCAGTCGTAGTCCGGGGCCTGCACGCCCAGGCCGAGGAAGGAGAGGCCAGCGAACGCCAACAGTGAAGTCCCCGCCATGATAGTCGCATTGACGATCAGCGGTTCGCCGATGTTGGGCAGTACGTGCCGCAGGACCACCCGGAAACGGCCCACCCCCGCGACGCGGGCCGCAGCGATGAAGTCGCGTCCCGCGATGCCCGAGATCAGGGCGTGCGTCAGACGGGCGCAGCCGGGAGCCGACGCCAGGCCGATCGCCAGCACGGCGCCCGTGCTGCCGACTCCGAAGATCACGGCGAAGAACAGGGCCAGCAGCAGCCCAGGGAAGGCGACGGCGACGTTCACGACCGCCGTCACCGGACGCCCCCAGCGGGTTCCGAGCAGCAGCGGGGCCGTGCCCAGCAGCAGACCGGCCACCACACCGATCGCCGTCGCGAGCGCCGCGAGCTGCACGGACAGGCGGGTTGCCACCAGCACCCGGAAGAAGATGTCTCGGCCCAGACGGTCGGTGCCCATCCAGTGCTGTGTCGAGGCCCCTTGGAGGATCTGACTCGTGTCGACCGCGTTGGCGTCGGCCGACCAGAGCGGGGGCGCCAGCACGGCCAGGATCAGCACGGCGGCGACCAGGGCCGCCGCACAGGCACCCACCGGAGTGCGCAGCACCCGCAGGACGTGCGGTGTAACGCGTGATGTCATCGGTCAGCCCTCCATGATGGTCGAGCGCGGGTCGAGCAGTGCGAGCGCCACGTCGACGGCGAGGTTGACCAGCAGCACCCCGGTTCCGTAGACGAGCACGATGCCCTGAACCACCGGGAAGTCCTTGACCAGGATCGACTGGACGATGGTGCTGCCGAGACCGGGCCAGGCGAAGACGCTCTCCACCAGGACGGTGCCGGCCACCATCGAGCTGAGCATCAGCCCGCCGAGGGTAAGGGTCGCCGTCAACGCGTTGGGCATCGCGTGGCGCAGGTACACCAGCCGCGGGGGCAGACGTTTCGCGCGGGCGGTACGCATGTAGTCTGCCTGCAGGACCGCCAGCGTCTCCACCCGCACGATCCGCGCCAGGACGGCCGCCGGGCCCACCGCGAGCGACAGGACCGGCAGGACGTAGGAGCTGATGCCGAACCGCCCGGCCACCGGGGCCCACCCCAACTGCACGCCGAACACGTACACCAGCCCCACGGCCAGCAGGAACTCCGGGATAACGGCCAGTACGACGCTCGTCGACGTGAAGGCGAGTTCGGTCCGCCGGCGCAGGCCGCCCCGGGTCAGCGCCGCCATGGCCAGTCCGATGGGGATCGAGACGAGGACGGCCAGTAGGAAGGCCGCGACGGCCAGTTCCAGGGTCGCCGGGAGCCGGTCACCGATCATGTGGGAGACATCCAGCCCGGAGATCATCGAGGTGCCCAGGTCCCCCGATATGACGTCCCGCAGGTAGTGCAGGTACTGAAGCCACAGCGAGTCGTCCAGGCCCAGCTCCGCCTTGCGTCGGCGCACCAGGTCCGGCGAGGCCGTGGTGCCCAGGGCCGCGCGTACCGGGTCCCCGGGTATGAGGTGAATCATGAAGAAGGAGGCGCTGATCAGCACCCACAGGGACACCAGCAGCAGTCCAAGTCGCCGGAGTGCGAAGCGGGCCCAGCGGTTGTCGAGGAGACCTGGGAACCCCTGTTCACTGGCGGTCGGAGCAGTCACCAGAACGGCCTCCGTCGTCTCGTGCCTGGCGATCCATTGCGCTTCCTCTGTAGGAATTCAGGAACATTCGTTGTGCGTGTGCGATACCGGCTCAGCCCGTCATGCGGATCGACCCGGGTGTCACAGCCCCCTGGCTGAGTTCGAACGTCGCCCCCTGCGCGAGCTTCGGAGTCACCGCGTTCACGAACGGTACGAGGTCCACGTGCCGGAAGATGTGCTTCTCCGCCTTCGCCCACGTCTGGCAGCCGCCCGTGCCGGCGATGCCCGATGCCTCACCGACTGCGGCTGTGTACGGCTTGTTGTCGATGGCGGCGAAATTGTGGCCCTTGGGCGGCCTCGGGCCCGAGAGGAAGGACACGGCCTCGGTGGGCAGTGCGACGCCGAGCGGAAGGATGGCCACATCCCACGCCCCTTCGCCGCCGACGACGAGCTTGCCGCTCTCGGCGTCCGTCGCACCCTTGAGGGTGACGCGCACGCCGAGGCTCTTCCACTGTTTCTGCACCAGCTCAGCGGTGGCTGCCTGCTGCGTCGCTCCCGTGCTGGTCGAGTAGTAGAACGTGAGCATCAGCTTCTTGCCGCCCTTGGTGCGGGCTCCTCCCGGACCAGTGCGCCAGCCGGCGGTGTCCAGCGCCGACTTCGCCGCGTCCAAGTCGTGGGAGGGCAGGTTCCCGCGGACGGTGTCCTTGCTGCACGGTCCCATCCCGGGAGCCACCAGCCCGGTCGCCGGCTTGCCCGACCCGCTGGTCAGCGCCTTGGCGAGCGCGTCGAGGTCCAGCGCCTGGGTCAGTGCGCGCCGCACCTTCTCGTCAGCGCCCGGCAGCCCGTCCGCCTGGTTGAACCAGAGCTCACCCAACGGTGAGACCACCTCACGCTCGACCAGCTTCAGCCCACGGAGTCGCTGTCTATCGGGGCCGATCAGCGTGACCAGGTTGACCTCCCGCGCGAGGAGGAGATTGGCGGCCGTGGATTCGTTGGAGATGACCCTGAGGACGACCTTGTCCGGCAGGCCCTTCTGGACGGTCTTCCAGTTGCCGGGGCCCCACGCGTAGTCCTTGCGCCGGGTCAGCGTGTAATGGTCGCCGGGGACGGCTTCGGTGAGTTCGAACATGCCGGTGCCCGCGGCCTTCTGCTTGATCAGGGTGCGGTTCTTCATCCCCTTGGGACACACGATGTGCAGACCGCCGAGGTTGCGGTCGAGGAAGGAGTCCGGCGTCGCGGAGGTCACCGTCACGGTGCCCGCCGTGTCGTTGCCGACCGCCTTCGCTCCTGGGGGCACGAACACACCGAGGCGCGTCGAGGCGTTCTTGGGTTCCGCGACGAAGTTGATGTTCGCCGCCACGTCACGGGCCGTGAGCCGACTGCCGTCGGAGCAGGTGATGCCCTTGCGCAGGGTGAAGGTCGCCCTGGTAGTGGTGGCATGCCAGGTCTTCGCCAGCCCCGGGACGATCTTGCCGTGCTCGTCGATGTTCACCAGGGAGTCGTATAGGAACCGGTCGACCTGCCAAGTGCTCGACTGCGAGGTGAAATGCGGATCAAGGTTTCCGGGGTCGGCCTCGAGTACCATCGTGAACGTCTTGCCGTCCTGGTACGCGCCCCCTTCGGCAGAGGACGGGCCAGCCGAACCGCTGCACGCGGAAAGCGACAGCGCCGTTACGCCAATGACCGCGACGGCCTGGACAGGTTTCATTGTGCCTCCAAGTCGGGTCCGCAGTCCGCAGCCTGCCCGCCCGGACACCGCCTGTCTCTGTGCGATGCGACCAGATACGGCAGCGGGTTTCGTATGTGCCGCTGAGACGGCAGGGAATGGGCTGGCCCGGACTGGTTCGGGACCGCCCGCCGCCAGGGCGTGGGTCTTCTGTACGGGTGTGCGCCGGGCCGCGTTACGGATGGTACGGGTGAGGGCCGTGGCCCGGCTCCCGCGAAGGCCGCGGTGACCGGGCCCGGTCGCACTCCCACTCCCACAGCTGGTCGGCCATGAGCTGGAGCGCCGCGGCGAGCCGCCGACGGTACGTGCTGAAGGACAGGCCCAGCCGGTGGGCGGCCGCTTGCTGACTGCGTGCGCCTTCCAGGAAGGAAACGCGCAGAACGTGCGCGGCCTCGGCGTCCAGCGGTGACCTCGCCGTCATCGCTACAACGTCCATGAGGAGCCGCCGGACGCCGTCCGCTCCGCCGTGAGCGGGTACCAGGCGGGAGCGCAGCAATGCGCTCCCGACCAATACGTCGCGACGGTGCAGATTGCGGAACGCCTCCTTGACGGCCTCGGTGAACTCGGTGCGTGCCAGCATCACCTCGGGGTCGGCGAAGCCGACGTCGGCTTCGGCCTGAGCCGGGTGCAGCTGCTGCTCCGCGAGCCGGGCAAGGACGACCGTCGGTGGGTCGGTGCGCCAGTCGTGCACGTAAGGCACCCTGCGCTTCGACGCGACGTCCTCCACGAGCTCGAGCCTCTGGTGGTCCTGGATCGTGAGGTACGGGGACCAGGGCTCGCCCTCGCGCAGACATGTGTAGCTCACCGCCGGGCCGGGAGGGCACACCCAACGTGACAGCATGGCGCCCGCGATCGAGAAGTCGGCGCTTGCCCAGTCCTGTTCGCGCTGGTCGTGGACCAGCGTCCAGCGGGTAACGAGAAGGTGCTCGCCCGGTCGCAGTGGCGCGTGCGCCATAGTCCAGTCGAGTGCCGCGCCGACCACGGAATCCTCCGGCACCGCCACCGCGTTCGAGGTCACCCGCACGGTGACCAGCAGAGCCTCGACGTTCCTGCGCGGCCCGCGGAAGATGGTGAATGCCTGCGGCTGGGCGCGCCACCAGTCCTCCGCCAGTCGGACGGCCTGCGGGCCTTCGCCGTGCTCAATCAGCGACATGGCCGCGACGTGGTCGTTCGGGGCGGCATTCGTACCGAAGACCACATCGTAGGGGAAGGGGGTGCGTAAGACGCCGGTCGCACGGCCCAAGTACAGCAGGTCGCAAGCTTCCCGCCGGCCGCATACATGGTTCATGGTCAGGAGCCGCGCCATGATGTGCTGGTGCAACCCCCGGACCACACGCTCGTACCTCGAGGCGTCCCTCCACCGCAGGTTGGCCATCAGCGCCTCACGGGCTGTGCTGTGCGGTACGAGGCCGTCGCGGTAGGCACGAACGAAGGACAGCCCCCGCAACCACTCGAAGAGCTCCTGGCTGTGCGCGTGGAAGGCCGCCGATGTGCACGCGCGCAGTTCCCTCTCCGTGGTCACCCGCGCCGTGGCGAGTATCTCCAGTGCCCCGCGTTGCAGCTCCGAAGGGATGTGGTGCAGCGGCGTGACGTCCTGCACGAACTGTCGCACCAACTCCGCGCTGACGTCAGGCGATTCCTCGGCCGCCCATGGCCGACTGGTATCGCTACGGGCGGAGACGGCACCGGCTGTGAGCACGAGTGCCAGAGGATGACCGTGCGTGAAGCGCAGTACCTGCGGCACATCCCGTTCCGGCACGTTCCGGTGCCTGAGCACTTCCGCCGCGTCGTCCGGCCCGAGGTTGTCCAGGTGGACCGTGTGCACCCTTCCCCACCAGGCACTGTCCGTCACCCATTTCACAGGGGGGCACTGACGGCTGGCCATGACCAACAGCGCTCCCTCGGGTGCGGACTTGACGAACCACTCATGCAACTGGACCAACTCGGGCCTGAGCTCTTCGGCCGTGTCTATCAGCAGCAGCCGGATGCCGTCGGGCCAGGTGTCGGACCCCAGGGCCTCGCTCAGACTGCTCACCGGCCCGAGCCTCCGGGCGTCCAGCAGGCGGCAGGGCGTTCCCTCCTCCCGGGCGAGATCGGCGAAGTGCTGGAGCAGTGTCGACTTCCCCACTCCGCCGGGGCCATGGATCCAGAAGACGGAGAAGGGACGGTCCTCGTCACAGAAGACCGAGCGCAGCAGGGCCAGCTCCTCCTTCCGCCCGAAGAACGCCTTCTTACGGGCTTCCCGGAACCGGTCGCACGCCCCTCGACCACCGCCCAGGCGTTCCGAAGAGCCGATACGGTTCACCATTACTGATGTCAGCCTCCCTGACTCCGCCGATCAGAAGGCCGCCGAGGCGATCCACCGGCGCCGATGGCGGCATACCGGAGATCCCCGGAAGGCACTCGAACCGATTCGGCCCAGGCCGCGCGCCCACGCGGCGACGGCCAGTACCGGTTTCCCCGGCCGCCGCCACGTCAGCGGCGGGCCGTGGCGTGTCCGCCCGGATCACTCCTGCGTCCAGCCTGCCCGGCGGGCTCGGACCTTGTCTTGGTACGAGGGACCAAGCGATCAGCGACATCCTCGTCCGCCCCAACCACTGTGCCAGCAGCCGGGCTTGGCCTC
The DNA here is from genome assembly GCF_052665095.1 of Streptomyces sp. NEAU-174. NCBI lineage: Bacteria > Bacillati > Actinomycetota > Actinomycetes > Kitasatosporales > Streptomycetaceae > Streptomyces > Streptomyces sp. NEAU-174. The sequence goes on from NZ_JBQTCE010000022.1 coordinate 90,807, forward strand.
CTGGCAGGCCCGGCACACCGTGGTCGTCGATGACCGCACCGGCCCGCTCGGACGGTCGCTTATGTGACTCGGGAGTCGGTGGATCAATGGGGCACATCGATGAGACGGGCGCGTCCCGCAGTCTCTACTCCCGGGCCCCCAGCAGCGTCACCGGGCTCGGACGAGTCGCCCACCAGGAGGTGAGGACACTCGTGGCGCCGGTGACGAGGAACGCGCCAGCGCCGATGGCGAGGATCAGCGTCCAGGGCACCACGAGCGTCGCAGTTCCGGTGACCGCCGCGGTGGTGACCACGACGGCGACGTACGTACCCGCCGCGGCGAGACCGCCGAACACCAGGCCGATAGCGGTGACCGCCCACGCCTCCGCCAGCGCCATGTATCCGACCTGCTTGCGGGTGAGGCCGGTCGCTCGTGCGGCGGCGAACTCGGAGCGGCGTGAGGCCGCCGCGATCACGACGGCGTTGATCACACCGACGAGGGCGTACATCCCGCCGAGCCCCATCACCACGACGAAGATGTCCGCACTCGTGGCGCTGCTCTCGGCCGCGTCCCGGTCGAGCCAGTCGTCCAGGCCGCGGACGGTGCCGATACGGGAAAGCGCCTGGGTGATCTTTTGTTCGTCGGCACCGGGGCTCAGGGTCACGAACGTCTGAGAGGTGGCGTCGGCCAGCGCCGAAGCGGGCACCAACCCGGACGGGAGGATGAGCGCCGCTCCCCCGCTCATCGCCTCAGGCACCTTCGCGACGACGGGCAGCGACCCAAGATCGGTATCTCCGATCCGTGCACCGACGTGGTCGCCCCGGGAGATGAGGTCCCCGCCGGGTCCCGCGGCGACGGCCTTGCCGCGCAGGGCGTCGAGTGAGCCGCTGCCGGGGTGTGCGTGCGGATATGCCGCCGGGTCGACGATCAAGGCCCGGCCGATCTCGGTCGTAGCCATCTCGCCGTTGCCCGTCCTGACGGCGACCGGCACCTGGATCTCGGTGGACACGTGCGCGAGCCCCCGCACCGCAGCGAACCTCGGGCTGACCGGACCGTTCGCCTCGACCACCAGATCGGCAACGGTACCTGCCCGCTTCTGGTCCTGGCCGGAAGCCGCGAAGGAGGTGAGCGCGCCGAACTGGCCCAGCACGAGGCCGACGAGCACGATGAGGGGCGCTGCCGTGGACGCGCTGCGCCGTACCCCGTCCCGGAGGTTGGCCTTGGCAAGCGTGCCGATCACCGCCTTGGAGCGGACCGGCAGGAGCCTGGCGAACAGGGTCACCAGACGGGGGCTCATCGCGGTGAACGCCAGCGCCGCGCAGAGCGAGACCACCTCGGCCATGGCCTGGCCGCCCGCCGGGCCCCCGGCGGGTGAGACGCCGATCAGCACCCCGGCGCCCATAGCGAAGAGCAGCCCGATGATCCAGCGGCCTCGGGTCATGACATGGGCCGCCTTACCGGTCTCGTGCAGCGCCTCCAGGGGGCGCACACGCGAGGCGCGCCGGGCTGCCAGCAGCACTCCGGCTACCGCGAGGCCGATACCGGCCGACACCGAGACCGCGAGGATCCAACCGCGCCATTCACCCTCGAACCCGACAGGCACGAACCGCATCCTATTAAGAAGCCACGTCTGGAAGGACATGACGGCGACCCCAACCGGTATGCCGACGGCGGCACCGATCGCGCCGAGCAACACCGCCTCGCCGAGCAGCATGCGGCGAAGCTGGCGCCGGTCGCCCCCGACCAGCCTCAACAGGGCGAAGTCCCGGCGGCGTTCGGCGACGGTAAAGGCGAAGGTCGAGCCGATGATGAAGACGGCGAGGAAGGCGGAGAAGGCCAGTGTCACGGCGATGAGGGTCACCGCGACCTGCTTCGTCTCGGTGAACTCCATACGGCCGAGGGCGGACAGGTGCGACGGGGCATCGAGGGTGGCCACCGTGAGCAGGAGGAGCAGCGAGGACTGCACAAGCGCCACACCGAGGCACACGGTCACGATGGCGCCGATGAAGAGTGTCCAGCGCTCGACGAAGTTGGACCAGCTCAAGTGCAGCATCTCAGTGCTCCAGCGCGACGAGGCGGTCGGCGACGGCCTGGGCGGTCGCGCCCGCGAGGTGGTCGACGACGCGGCCGTCACGCAGAAAGACCGTGGAGTCGGCCCGCGCGGCCGCGGCCGGGTCGTGCGTCACCATCACGATGGTCTGGCCCCGGTCGGCCATGGCGCGCAGCAGATCCAGAACGATGCGCGCCGATGTCGAGTCGAGAGCACCGGTGGGTTCGTCGGCGAAAAGCACTTCGGGGTGGGTGATCATCGCACGGGCGATCGCCACGCGCTGCTGCTGACCGCCCGACAGCTCGCGCGGGCGGTGATGGGCACGGCCGGTCAGTCCGACGGCCGTGAGAGCGTTCCGGATCTCGGCCCGATTGGGGTGCCGCCCCGCCAGCCGGAGCGGCAGGGCCACGTTCTGCGCCGCGGTGATCGAACTGATGAGATTGAAGCTCTGGAAGACGAAGCCGATGCGGGTACGGCGCATCTCGGTGAGCTCCGCGTCACTGGCCGCGGTGATGTCCGTGTCACCGAGCAGCACCTGCCCGGTGTCCACCCTCTCCAGACCGGCAGCGCAGTGCAGAAGGGTCGATTTCCCCGACCCCGAAGGCCCCATCACTGCAGTCCAGGTACCGCAACGGAAGTCGATGCTCACTTGGTCAACGGCCCGCACGGTCGCGGAACCTTCGCCGTAGACACGGCTCACTGCCTGCACCGACACAGCTGATGTGGTGGGGGACACGGTTGTCGTCATGCCGTTCATCCCACCATCGACGATCAGCGGCGGCCATCCCGCTCACCCCCAACCCTTAAGGGGGCTCGCCCCTGAGCCCTTAGGGGGATAGCCCCCGTACAGAAGGGCAGACATCCGTGCTTTCCCCCTTTATTGATCACGGCATCGGTGCGCCCCCTTCCGCGTACCCGGCCCCTATGGTCCCACCCGTACCCGAACGGCAGAGCACGACCTGGGCCGGACGTCCTACGCAGCCAAGCGGAGGGGCTGCTCGCCTACGATCTCTTCGAGGTCAGCACCCTGACCGGAGCGCCCCCCTTGTACGTGTTCGCGGTCATCGAGCATGCGGCCCGGAGGATCCGGGTTTTGGGTGCGACCGCACAGCCAACTGCGGACTGGATAGCTCAGCTCGGGCGTAGTCTGCTCATGGACCTGGAAGACGCGGCTAGTGCCGCATCAACCAACGTTCGCCCTGTAGCGCCCCGTCATTTGAAGGGCGTGGCCCCAAAGGGGGAGAAAGCCACGCCAACTCCGAAGGCCGGACGCTCCATTGCTACCGAAACGGTCATGAGGTCAGCGGTTGCCGTCCGTGGAGCCAGCGGAGGTGGGGCCGAGGACTGTGGGGCTGACGGTGGTGTGCGTGGTGAGGTTTTCGCCGTCCTGGGTCGCTTAGCGGGCTCCCGCAGGGGCACGGAGCTGTTCGGCCAGCCGCTCGAGTTCGGCCGCCGTGGCAGGCGAGCGGTCGCTGAGTCCGCTGTGCACGGCCGTCGGGCTCTTCAGGAAGCGCCGGAGCACGGCCACAAGGAGCCCTTGCGGCAGAGCCCGCAACGCGGCGAACGCGCGAGGTACCGGCGGCGTCTCCATCGCGGCGAGGTTTTGCCGCATGAGGTGGAGCATGCCGCGTACCGCGTCCGGGACGTCGGCCAGCGCTACCGGGCCGCCCGCCGCGTGTACCGCCTGACCGAGCGGGACCTCGAACGCGGCGTGCGTCCTGAGCCAGGCATCCATCTGCGACTCGGCCTTGGCGTTGATCCCGGCAGTACGGAACGTCTCCACGATCCGTACCAGTCGCGGGGTGGTACGGCCGTCGGGCTCGCCGATCGGCATCGCGACCCGGCGGGTGATGAAATTGGTCTTGCGGTAGCGGACCACGTCGCCGTCCATCGTGCCGCCAGTCGCGGGGAAGCCGAGCAGCACCCGCTCGTGGCCGATCACCGCACCCAGCGTCTCCGGGCCGGCTGCCCAGTTGAGCAGGACCAGCACGTCACCTCGGACACCAGCGAGTGATTCCAGCACTGTATCCACCTGGTGGGTGCGGACGAAGACGGTGATCAGCTCGTACCCGCCGTCCGGGTGCTCTATCACCGGTACCGGCACCCGCCTGACAGGGCCGTCTTCCTCGGCGAGTTGCACTCCCTGCCGGCGCAGGGCGGTCAGGCGCTCGCCCCGGGCGAGGAGCGAGACGTCGTGGCCGGCCTCGTGCATGCGGGCGGCGAACAGGCTGCCGCAAACCCCGGCGCCGTACACGAGCAGCTTCATGACAGCCCTCTTTCATACGTCCGTTTGATTCATACGTTCGTTTCATTCAAACATATGTAGAGTCCCTCGTGTGGCGACCCCAGACACCCGCACTCAGATCCTCGACGCGGCCGAGCACCTCTTCGCCGAGCACGGATACCGCGGCACCTCGGTCCGCGCGATAACCAAACTCGCCGGAGCGAACCTGGCCGCCGTCGGCTACCACTTCGGCTCGAAGGCGGAGCTGATGGCGGCAGTCGCCCGCCGCGTGGTCGAGCCCATCACCGCTGCCCAGTGCGCCGAACTCGACAAATTGCTCGCCCGGACCCCCGACCCAACGGTCAGCGAACTGGTGGAGGCATTCGCGGGGCCGCTGTTCGACGAGATGCCGGCCGGCGACGAGGGCGGCGCCCGGACGTCCCGGCTGATCGTGACGATCCTCAGCGACCCGGCCGAGGAGGCACGCAGCTGGACCGGCCCGGCCGAGGACTCGGTCCGCGAGCGCTACTTCGCAGCCTTCGCGCGCGTACTGCCCAGCCTTTCCCCGGAGGAGCTGTGGTTCCGGATGCGGGGGATCTTTGCCGTGACGGCCGTCGACCGCCTCCAGGTCCACCAGCAGCCCTCCCCTGGCTGCGTGTCCCCGGTAGCGGGCGAGGCGGCCCGGCGATGGGCGATCACGTTCCTGACGGCAGCGATGAGTGCGCCACCGATCCGGCCCTGACGACCCAAGACAGACGCTGTCGGCGCGGGTCAGGCAGCTTTCGCTCTGTGGACGAGGGCAGTGAGGCGCTTGTCGGCGGCGTTCTTGTTCCGCCAGATGATGTATCGGCGGATCATACTGCCCTGGGCCTTGTGGGTCAGGTGGTCGGTGCCGTCGAGGGCGAAGTAGCGAAGGGCGGTGAACTGGGCCTCGATCCTGTTCAGCCAGGAGCTGTTGGTCGGGGTGTAGACGATCTCGGCGTTGTTGGCAGCCGCCCACGCGCCGACCCTCTGGCAGCGCTTGGTCGTCAAGTGCGGCGAGTAGTTGTCGCAGACAATCGCGATGCGTACCTCCGCCGGGTGCAGCGAGCGCAGGTAGCGGCAGAATTCCAGGAACTTGCTGCGGTTCTTGGTCTTCTTGATGTGGCCGTAGAGCTGGTCTTTGCCCAGGTCGTAGGCTGCGAAAAGGTGGCGCACGCCGTGCGGGCGGGTGCATGTGGCCCGGCGGCGCGGCCGAGGTTCGCGGCCGGGGTCCTTGCCCTTGCCGCCGCGTTCAGTCCACTGGCGTCCGGGATGAGGCTGGAGGTTGAGTGGGCCGAACTCGTCCATGCAGACGATGACTTCGGGCTCGCCGGGTTCAGGTATCACTTCGCCGTCGGCGATAGCCTAGAGGTGTTCGACCCGGGCCTTTTTGGCCTCGTAGTCCGGGTCTTTCGAGGTCTTCCAGGTCTTCACCCGCTGAAAGGTGACGCCTTCCTCGCGGAGCAGGATGCGCAGTCCCTCGTGGCTGATGTCGTCGACCACCCCCTCGTCGACCAGGAAGCCGGCCAGCTTGATCAGGCTCCAGGTCGAGAACGGCAGGCTGTGCTCGGCGGGCTTGGACTTGGCGATCTTCTTGATCTCCCGCCGTTCCAGGAGGGTGAAGGTCTTCGGGCGCCCGCCCCGGTACTTGGGGTAGAGCGCCTCGAAACCGTCGGCGTTGAAGTTGTGCATCACGTCCCGGACCCGGTCCGGGCTTGTGAACGTCACCGTCGCGATGTTGTCGACCAGCATGCCCTGCGCGGACAACAACACCATCTGGGCCCGCCGCCAGGTCACCACCGGCCCCGTGCCCCGGCGCACAATCCGCAGCAGTCGCTGCCCGTCGTCGTCATCGATCTCTCGCACCCGCACACGCTCAGCCACGAGGACAGCGTGACGGATGACCACTGTCGGCCACGTCCTTCAAATAGCGCGGCACTACAGGGCGAACGTTGGTTGACGCGGCACTAGTAGGGCCAGGTTGTTGATCCGGGACCGAGACTAGAAGTTCACCGCCGCCTTCGACGCCCTCGTGACCGACGCCGGCTTGGGGGTCGTCACCACTGGCATCCAGATACCGCGGATTAACTCCTTCATAGAGCGCTGGATACAGAGCTGCCGACGCGAACTCCTGGCCGCACCCTGATCTGGAACCAGAGCCACCTTCTCCACGCGCTGCGCGAATTCGAGACCCACCACAACGGGTATAGACCATACCGAGCCCTGGGCGAAGCCGCACCGCTCCGCCCACTCCCTCACCCGATCGACGATCCAGAGACGTTGAGAGAGCTGGAGGTCCACCGACGACGCCGACTCGCGGAAGCCTCCACGAGTACCGACCTGCCGTATGACCAGGCCGGATGATTTATCGGCACCCGCAGTGACGCACAAGCAAAGTAGGGCCGGTCAGGCTTGATCTGCGGCGCGCAAGGCCCGCGCCAGCCACTCCAGCTCCTCGGTCGCGTCAGGTGCCGAATCCTGCCCGCGCACGCGGGCGACAAGTCTGCGATAGCGCTCCGCCCCTGCCTCGATCCCTGCCTCCAGGCTGCGCAGCACTCCGCTCCAATCGGCGTCGCCGAACAGTTCGGACAGCACCTCGGCCGCATCCGATCCCTCGGGGGGCAACCCGCGTTTTCTGACCTCCACGACGGTCTGCACGACCTGCCTGGCCCACCAGATGGAGGCCCCGGGAGGATGAGGCCGCCCCGGTGCGGGCGTGTTGAGTTCCATCCATGTGCGCAACCGGGCGCGAAAGCCGGGGTCCCGCACCAGTTCGGCCAGTTCGATCCAGGCGTCGACCTGCTCAGGTGTGGGATCGTCGGGCAGTTCGATGCTGAAGGTGTGCAGGCGGTCGCGCAGGCGCGGCCCGACGTCGAGACCGCAGAACACCTCCTCCTTGAACTCGTCGATGATCTGCTTGCGTTCGACGGCGGAAAGCCGCGCCAACCAGTTCATCAGTGCTGTCTCCTCAGCGGTGGAACCACGGGTCGCCACGGTGGACAGGACGGCCCGGCTCATCTTGAGCGAGCGGATCTGCGCGTCGAGGGCGGCCACGTGCGCGTTGGCGACCTCGGCGACCGTGGTCCGACCGCTCAGCACCCGACGCACGTCGTCGAGCCCGAGGCCCAGCTCCCGCAGAGTGCGGACCAGCTCGACGCGGGCCACGGCGTCGGCGTCGTACAGCCGGTAACCGCTGGCGGAGCGGGCCACGGGCGGCACCGCTCCCACATCCGACCAGAAGCGCAGGGTACGCACCGGAAGTCCGGTGCGGTGCGCGAGCTGGCCGATGGTGAGCACGTCGGGGCGTTCGTCGTCCATGGACGAGATCCTGGACCCTCCAGCCGCTGGATACTCAAGCACCTCAGTGCGACATTCCGTAAGTTCTCCAGGGTGCTGCTGAGTTCCCTCACCACCGCCAGCGGCGACAGCACGCGCCTCCTCACCTTCGACCAGGCCGCCGACACCGGGCTTGTCTACCTGCCCACCGCGGCCCTGTCCTGTCTCATGCCCGGCCCGGTCAACCTCTCCCCCCAGCACACAGCTGATACGCCGGTACCAGAGGAACAACTTGTCGACCTGTGGGACCCGGTCTGCGGGCGTCGCCCGGCCAAGCCGCGGTCTACTGCGCCAGCGACTGTTCGTGTTCGGGGTGGTGACGCTGTTGGTGGCGCTGGGTATCGTGGCGACGCAGGGCTGCCAGGGTAGGCGCCGGGGCTGAACGACAGGGCGTGCACCATGCGGCAGGAGCAGTCGCTCGCTTCCCTGTCCGGCGACCTGATGGCCGACCAGTACGGGAGCGAGCTGAGCCGGGGCTCCTGACCGGCGATCCGGGGCACACACGCCGGGCGGGACCTGCGGTCTCGGGCTCGCTTCGACACATCCCCGGCCTGGTGGCACCCGGCCGCATCCGCGGGCCCGAGCCCGGAAGTCCGGCCCGACGGCCCGGATGACTGGTCATTCAGCCTACTGGTATCCGGCAGGTACGGGTATGCCCCCGTTGAGTTGTGTCTCCACTGGGCACGCAAGGAGGCGCTGTGGGCGTCGGTCAGGACGAGGAACCTTTCCGTCAGCACCGCATCCCATTCTGGCTCAACTTCTGGATGCGGTCGGTGAACTCCACCCGACCGGGTGGAGATGTGCGGCCTGTCGTCTGGGCACGCACCCCACGATGGGGGCCCGCTACAGCCAGAAAGTCGCTATCTCGGGACAATGGGACTGAGGGCTACCGCGACCACCAGACCCAGACCTGTGACGATGAGGGTCTAAATGTCATCGTGCATGTGGAGACCCGACCGGCGCCTGAACAGGACATTGACGGACTCGACCGTATCCACCAGGGACTTGCGTCCGAGGGTTTCAGGTCCCTCGAGCACGTCGTCGACGGCGGCTACACCAACCCGGACAGCACCCACCATGCCGCCCAGAGGTGGGGCATTACGCTTCTCGGCCCCGTCCGCACCGTTCCCCGGGCCAGCGAAGGTCCCGGTTTCGCGAAGGAAAACTTCACCGTCGACTGGCAGAACCGCACCCTGACCTCCCCAATGGGATGACCAGCCCTCCTTGGAAACCCGCACTCGGCGACGGACACGCCCGGTTGTCCGTGCTCCTCCCCCCGCCGAGCCTGCCGCGAGTGCGAGGACCGGCAGCAATGCACCGGCAATGTCGACGGCGAAGGCCGCCACATCTTTCTGCTGCCCCAGCACCAACAGGAGATCCAGACCCGTGTCCGGAAGGAACAGAAGACCGAACAGTGGTGGGGACGTCCCCTCACGAGTTCGACCTTCACATCCGCGACGGCTGACCATCTGAAACCAGGCTCCGAACCGCATCCTGGTGGGGGGCGAGCAAATTGTCACTCGTACGTGGGGCGCAGCCGCTGTTCCAGCAAGACCCCCGTTGCCGCCGCTGGAAAATCCGGCCATGGGGACTGGTTGGCGGACACGGCGGGTCGGCGTGCTCTATCTCGTGCTGGCAGTCGGCGGCATGGCCGGGGCCGTATGCATTGCTTTCCGTTCCGACCTGCGGGTGGCTGAGACGGCAGCGGCTCTGCTTCCGTCCGTAGGCGGTCTGTACCTGTCCTGGGCAGCCTTCCGGGCCGATCGGCGGGAGGCAGCCGACGGGTACGGCTTGGACCGGATCGCCGATCGGCTCGCGGTGGCCGTACGGGGCCAGTGGGAGTCCGAGGCCGGGGTGCGGCGGCTGAACGACCCCTATCCGCTCCCGGTCTCTTGGCAGACAGCCGATCCCCAATTCAGCGAATCATGGTCCCTCCTACGGGAGATGGCCGGTGACTGGCCGTCCGGCCGGTCGGCTCCTCCCCCCGGCTGGGCCAGGGAGCCTGCTGGATTGGCCGGAACAGGCGGGGAGATCACCGAGGTGTTCCTGGAACGGGTACCGACACGCCGTCTTGTGGTCCTCGGCAGCCCGGGAAGCGGGAAGACGATGCTCCTGATCCGCTTGTTGCTGGCCTTGGTCGCCGAGCGCGCAGAGGGCAGCCCGGTTCCCGTACTGTTCCCGCTGGCCTCGTGGAATCCTGCGGAACAGACGCTGGAATCCTGGATGGCAGAACGGCTCGCGCGTGACTACAGCGGTCTCGGCGCCCCAGAGTCAGGGCATGCGGATCACACTGGGCACGCCGACCACGCCCGAGCACTACTGGAGCACCGGCTGATCCTTCCGGTCCTGGACGGGTTCGACGAGATTCCCGAACCGTTCCGCGCCATGGCGCTGGACTCGATCAACGCCGCCCTGCCTCTCGGTCAGCCGCTGGTGCTGTCCAGCCGAGTGACGGAGTACGGGGACACGCTGGCCCCGGCCCGCGGCGTTCCGGTCAAGCTCTCCGGTGCCACCGCCGTGGAACTGCGCCCCTTGGACGCGCCGGACATCGCCGACTATCTGAAACGGGACGCCGGCGGCCAGGACACGACGGCGGCTGCCCGCTGGGATCCGGTGATCCGCCTGCTCGGCACTGATGCCCCCGTGGCACGCACGCTGACCACACCGCTGATGCTCTTTCTGGCCAGGACGGTGTACAATCCCCGGCCGGGAGAAGAGGCAACTGTCCTCCCCACGCCTGCGGACCTGTGCGATCCGACCCGTTTCCCCGACACCGAAGCCGTCCGGGCCCATCTCTTCGATGCGTACGTGCCCGCCGCCTACCGGCCCCATCCGCGGTATCCGTGCCGCTGGTCTCCCCAACAAGCCGAGCACGCCCTGCGGTATCTGGCGCGACACCTGCAACACACCCTGGGCGGTGCCACCGACCTGGCCTGGTGGCAGTTGCGTCGTGCGCTGTCGCCCCGTATCGCCCAGGTGGTGACGGGAGCTGTCCTCGGTGTCGTGGCCTGGGTCGCCGCCACCGTGGTGGGCAGGCTCACGGCGCTGCTCGCCGGCCTCGACTCCGGGTGGCAGACCGGCCCGCCCGCGGCCGTCGTCGCGGGCCTGGCCGGAGGGATCGCGGGTGGCATCGGCTGCGGCATCGTCGCAGGGTTGACCGGGGGGATCGCCGAGGGGGTGACCCACGTACTCACCGCCGGGCAGCTGGAATGGCTGCGGACCGCGTTGGCCGATGGACCCGCCTACGGCTTCATCGGCGGGCTCGTCGGTGCGCTGTCCAGCAAACTCGCGGTTCGGCAGCCCGCGGCCTCAAGGCCCCAACACCGCCGGGCCTGGGACTGGCGCATGTGCGCCCTCGGCTTCACCGCCGGGGCCGCGCTCTGGTTCTCCTTCCGCCACAGCTACGGCTCCACGGCCGCCGCCGTCGGCGCCCTCGCCAACGGGGCGGTCTACGCAGTGGCTGGCGGAGCCGTCGGCGCCCGGGCAAGCAGCCTGTCCGCACGCCGCCCAGGCGCCATCCCAACCGTCCGCACGCGGTGGGCCTGGAACTGGCGGGGGTTTGCGGTGGGGCTCGCCAGCGGCTCCGCCATCGGTGTCACCCACTGGACCGTCCTCGGGATCCAGTCTCTCCTCACCGGCACGCCCTCCTACACCTTCACCACGATGCTCTCTTTCTCAAGCGCATTCGGACTTGCTGTCGGCATCGCCCACGGCCTCGCCGGCAAACCGGCTGATCTCACCACCTCGGTCGGACCGGCCGCACTCCTGGAGCAGGACCGAAAGATCTTCCATAGGCTGTGGATGGGCGTCGGCCTCGCGGTCGGCGCCGCGTTCCTCCTCTGCTATGGCGTCGAATACGCCGTACGGGGCGGCATTCCCTACGGTCTGGGCCGGGGAACCACGAGCGGACAGGCGATCTCGATGGGTCCGCTCCACATCCTCAACCGCGGCCTCGCCTACGGCCTCACCGTCGGCCTTGCGGCAGCGCTCAGCCACAACGCCTGGTGGCACTACACTCTCGCCCGCCACCACCTGGCGGCGCACCGACACCTTCCCCTGGATCTGACCGCCTTCCTCACCGACGCCCATGAACGACGCGGCGTATTGCGCCAGCTAGGTACGATCCACCAGTTCCGTCACATCGACCTGCAGCACCATCTCGCCGCCCCAGGACGGTCCCAAGAGCCCGGAGCGGCGCACCCACCACTGCCCTCGCCACGGTCCCCGCTACCGCCAGCACGCGAACCCTGAGCGGGTGAACCTGCTGGACGGCAATGTGTGCGGGGAGAACGGGCGAGACCTCCCTGCTCGTGCTGTCCGACTCCCTCAAAGCTCTAAGTGGGGGCAACCTGCCCAGTGCGTCCAACGGCGCGGCAGCACAACCCCGTCCTACGACACTGCCTGGCGCCCGGCGCGTCTACACCATTGTCCGGATGAAATGGTCACGGCCACGAAGCCGCCATCACCCCCGACCGGACGTCCAGCCCCCGGTCGCCCTCCGACTCTTCCCAAAGAGAGCCGGCCGGGTCCACGAAGGGCGTAGCGGCGAACCGATTCATAGCTGCAACACAGGTTTTCGGCGGTGACGAGCACGAAGGAGCGGCCCGCTGTCAGCCGTTGGTCCGGGACGGCGGTGATCTCTGCCTGACGTCGGACGACGCGGTACCGTAAGACGTGGCCCGCCCCTCGCCGTTCGTGCGGCACCACATCAACATGCTCGGCCGGTTGTTCTTCCAGCTCCCCGACCGGCCCGGCCGACTACGGGCGCTGGCGACGAAGACGCCCACCTTCAAATGAACAGGGGCGAACGGCCCTTCCGCAGGCCTGTGCCGACGAAAGATCACGAACTCATGAGATTCACAACAATGCGAGGAGATACGATGACGGACCTCACGGAGTCCATCGAGTCAATGGAGCAGCTCGCCGTGGCATGGCGTGCGATGGTGCTCGACTGGGATGCGGCTGCTGACGTGCGTGACCTTCCCGGCATTGCTGTCCGGTGGGCAGACAGCCGGTTCGCGTTCTGGAACGCCATCACCTTGACCGACGTAGGCGCCGACGCGAAGCTCCTTCAGCAACGTCTGACCCAGACGGCGGACATCATGCGGACGAAGAAGCACCCGGGCTTCCTGTGGCTCTTCGAGGATCTCCTCGACGACGAGGCCCGCTCCACACTGGAGGAAGCGGCCAAGCAGGTAGGTCTGCAGTACGCCTTCCCTGGCACGGGTATGGCCGGCAACCTCCTTCCGCTCCCCGATCCTGTTCACCCGGACCTGACGTTTTTACGTGTGACCACCGATGAACAGCTCCAGGCATACGCAGACATCAACTCACGCGGCTACGGTTTCCCCCTTGAGGACAGCCGCGACGGACTTGTCGGCTCCGCGCTGTGGAAAAACGAGGTGCATGCGTACCTGGCGATGCGCGACGACCTCCCTGTGGCGTGCGCTGGCACCATCGCGGCGGAGGGCCGGCTCTTCGTCGTGCTGGTCGCCACGGAGCCGGAATGGCAGCGCAGAGGCTATGGCGAAGCAGTCACACGCAAGGCACTGTATGAAGGCTCCCGAGCCACCGGACTGACCCGCGCCACCTTGCACGCGACCGTTGCCGGGGCGCCCCTCTACCCGCGTATTGGCTTCAAGCCGAACTCCCCAATTCGCTTCTTCAGTCCGCAAAGCTAATTCGACGGGCGGGGTACCGCCCCGTCGGCCGTGCCGCAGCCCCCAGCCTCGGGCGGCCTGCGGCACGGCACCTGGCGACACCCATGCCTTCAACGAGAGTTGTCGCTCGGCGCCAGCAGACCGATGCAGGTTCCACCCTGTTCCCGCTCCACGTGCCGCGGTGTAGTCGTCGAGAAGGGCGCGGACCTGCCCGCAGGAGAGCCGGGCCAGCCCGGTATCGGGGCTCCGCGGTACGGGGCTCGGCTACCCGGCCATTCTCGCCGGCTCAGGGCTGCCGCAGAAGGTGCTGGACTCCTACGACGTGACGGCTTCGACCCGCGTGGCGTCGGCCGCAGCACGCCGGTGAACTGCGAAGAGTCCGTCGAGGGCGAGGTCGCGGCCCTGAGCAGCAGCAACGCGGCCACTTGCCCCCGTACGCGCACACCGCGTCGGGAGGCGGGGAACGCGCGGACCGGCGCCGAGCAAGGGGCCGTCTCGCGGACGGCATGCACGCTGCCGCGCACCGCCACCGCGAACACCACGACCGGATCCAGGCGGCGCTGGTGAATCGTCAGGTGACACCTCCGGCAGGAGATTGACATTGATGGAAGCAATTCTTCATAATCGCAAAGCGCAGTTGAGCTCCGAGACCGTAATCGTGCCCACGGGGTTGACCTGCGATGTCCAAGGCCGACGGCGCGGCGGTGGTCAAACGAGCAGCGCCGCCTAGGGGCGCGCGCTGTGGCTCGAGGCCAGTGGCACCACGGCATGCACGGATGCCCGGAGCCGCTGAGCCCCGGCCGAGCGGTTTCGCCTCGAACTCGGCGCCACCGTCGATGTCGACCTGTCACGGGAAGCCCGAACCGACGCGATCGGCGCCGCCGTGTTGACCTTGTTCGCTTCCGCTGACTTCTCACTGCTGGTCCTAGAAGGGGATCATCATGGCTAACATCGGACTTACACCGCGCACCCCTGAACTCGTCGGCCGGCGCCGTTTGGGCGGTGCATGGAAGTCCGAAACTCTGGTGAAGCGGTGGCAGCGCGTCGCGGACGCCCACCCGGACCGGGAGGCCGTCGTGGCCCCGGACGGCCGGCTGAGCCACGCCGAACTGCCGCCCGCGAGCCACAGGATCGCCGTGGGTCTCCTTCGCCAGGGACTCGTCCCTGGCAACCGGGTCATCCTCCAGAGCGGCAACTCCTTCGGCACCATTTTGGCCCGGTACGGCCCGCTCAAGGCCAGGGCTGGTACCGGTGAGCACGCTTCCGGCTCACCGACACCACGAGATCGAGACGATTGCGCGGCGGGGCGGGGCTACGGCCCCCTGGCCCAGGAACAACCTGAGTTCGACGTTCACAAGTTCACCGAGGAGATGGCCGCAGTGGTGCCCAGCCTACGAGTGCGGCTCACACTCGGAGCGAGCCGAGGCACGGCGGGGATCAGGATCGAGGACCTCACACCAGAACCTGCGGCCCCGGGGCCGCAGGGGCGCGGGTCGAATACGTCCAAGCGGTCCTGCACCCCAACGACATCGCCACCCTCCAGCTCTCAGCGTCACTCCGCCCGACGCGTCCCGCGCGGCGCGCCGGTGCTCAGTGGGACGCCCGATCAGCGAGTCGGACGACGTCGTGGTCCTCGCGCCGGGCACCGAGACCGCGCTCCAGTGAGGTCGGCGAGCTATGTGTCCGCGGCCCTTTATCGACCAGCGGCTAGGTCGACGCCCGACCCGAGGTGGAGGCTGCGGATACAGCTGAGCACAACGCAACTGGGAATTTTCCGCTTCGAAGAGGGCTATCGCTGCTTTCTCTATTGACGGCAGGATCAAAGACATCTACTGCGGCGGTGAAAAGCGTGGCTGCGATCGACAGGACCACTATGCAGGTCATGATCGCGACGCGGCTCGAATCCGAATCGAGACCGACATACACCTCATTGAGGAAGCGTCCGAGCCGTGACTGTGAAGCCCGCCTCCTATTCGCATGCCCAGGCCGCCAGCGCCCATACCGCTACTCATGTGTATAGGGAGGCTGGGCAACTGCCGGGCCGGAGCCACGCAGCACCCCGCGAGGCGCGCAAACTGGTTCTTGCAGCATGCCGCTAGCGGAGCCTTTCTGCGAGAATCATGGACGACGTCGCAGGCCGTCTCGGAGCTGACCACTAACGCAGTCCTGCGTGCACCCAGCGACACCGCCAAATTCCGTGCATCCCTGACCTACTGGGCGATCCACGTAGTGGTTACCGACCGCGGGCAGCGCAAACTGTCCCGCGCGAAGTCCGAGACTCCAGATGACGAAAGCGGCCGGGAACTCGACATCGTGAAGGCTCTGGCCGACCAGTTCGAGCTCAGATATGCCCCCCCCGATCCCCGCTTTCCC
Organism: Streptomyces sp. NEAU-174; assembly: GCF_052665095.1. NCBI lineage: Bacteria > Bacillati > Actinomycetota > Actinomycetes > Kitasatosporales > Streptomycetaceae > Streptomyces > Streptomyces sp. NEAU-174. The sequence continues at coordinate 106,450 of NZ_JBQTCE010000022.1, forward strand.
GCCGACACCATGCCAGTGCGAGACCTGCGGTCCTCGTCATAAGTCCATGAGGGCGCGCCTTCGCTCGCCGAATCTACCCCTAGGGAATTACTTCGTGCGTTCCATAGCAAGTATGTCCAACTCGTCGACTGAACAGTCGACGCCAGGGCATCATCCACCCGTCTCAGCTGGCAGACTCGGATGTCGCCTCGTTGGTATCATTTGCGTAACTATAGCCAGCGTGCCGCTATCTATTCTCAGCCTGGGCCACGAGATGGCAACCTGCGTAGCGGGCTCATTTACTTGGGGCATGCTGTTGCTCGGCGGCCAGGCCGTCAGTCTTCTCTCATCTGGCTTCTGGTACGACCGCGCATGCAGCATTCAGCTCGATAGTCCACGAGCCTCTGCGAAGCCTTTCGATATGGGGAGCGACCAGTGAGGCACTCCCCTTCCTACTTCTTGGCGGTGGCCGACAACGCCTCGATCACGCCATTTATCTCCTTGATGCTGGCCATGATGGCATCTTTCCTTCTGTGCCTGATCGTCGGGATCAGCAGCGACGACAGGGTCGTCGAGTTCTTCAGCGCTAACCGCTCCCTTCCCGTAGCCTGGAACACTTTGGCCCTGTGCGGCGACCACATTTCGACGACCGTCCTTCTCAGCGGGGTCGGAGCGGTTAGCCTAGGCGGCTACGACGGTATGGTCGTTGCCCTCAGCGCCGTGGCCGGTTTCGCGCTTATGGTTCCTCTGGCCGAACCCCTACGCAACACCGAACGCTTCACGCTGGGCGGTGTTCTGGAGAGCCGTATAGGCGGCAGGGATGTCAGAACCGCAGGCGCGGTGGTCACCATCGCTGTCTGCATCCCCCTTTCGGTCATTCAGCTTGTGGTGGTAGGCGATGTCGTTGCCTACGTTCTGGGGCTGAACCTTGCCTGGGCCTCACAGATCGGCACCATTCTCATCGGCCTGTTGGTCGTCTCCTACGCGGCCTTCGGTGGAATGCGCGGCACAAGTTTGGTCAAAATCGGCAACGTACTCCTTACCTTCGGTGTGTTCTTGGTGCTGATCTGGACGGTGCTGAAGCAGTACGACTGGGAAGTCGGCAGTATCCTGGAAACTGCCGGACGTCAGGGCGGCGGGGCGAAAGAATTCTACTCATCTGGAACTTTGTTCGGCGAGACGACGGTCGGCCGACTGAACCTCCTGTCATTGTGCCTCACTCTCGCCCTGGGTCCCATTGTTCTGCCTCACATTGTCATGCGCATAGCTTCCTATACCCACGGGGCGGCCGCTCGGCGCGCCGCAACTCTCACCCTTCCAATCATGACGCTTATCTTCACCGGAATTGTAATCGTCGGACTGACTGCAGCAGCCCTGGTGGGTAGTCACCCTATAGCGGTCCGCGATCCGCAGGGATACTCCTCTCTTGTCATGCTAGTTGACAGCATGAAGAGCAAACCGCTGGTCACCTTGATCGCGTGTGCGGTCTTCATCACTGCCCTCAGTACACTCTCCGGCCTCCTCCTTTCTGCCGCAGCATCAGTGGCTCATGACCTCTATGCGCACGTGGTTTTGCGAGGTCGCATTGCAGAAAATCGGGAGGTGGCACTGACCAGATGGGTCATAGTCACCTTCGGAATAATCAACGTTTTTCTGGCAGTGGCCTTTCACCATTGGAATGTCGTTGCTCTGGTGTCGTTCGCGGCAGCGGTCACTGCTTCAACAGTGCTACCTGCCCTGGTTTACGGTTTGTTCTGGAAAGGCTTCACCAACAGAGGCCTGCTGTGGACCCTCTACGGATCGTTGACATCGTGTGTCATTCTTGAAGTATCCAGCCCGGCCGTATCCGGTCGGCCACAATCGCTGCTGCCGCAACAGGACTTCCACTGGTTTCCTTTGGAACATATCGGGCTGGTCACCATTCCTGCTGGATTCCTTCTTGGCTGGCTCGGAAGCCAAGCAGGAGGCGGACGGGTCAAACTCGGTGAGAGCCGCCGGCGATGAAGCTCTGGGCCGAGTCCGCATGGCTGGTGATGGCCGGCGAGCGGGGCGATCCGATGCCGCCGCTGCGGACCTTCCGCGGGGCACGGTTCGCCCGAAACGCATGTCGCCAATCGCCAAAGCCGTCCTCACCCTGGAGTGGCAACGCTGAAAAGGCTCACTCACAAACATCACTTGGTGGGCTCCGCGCGGCCCCGGGAAGTCACCAGACCGGGGGTCACCTTCGCGTGGCCCCGCAGGAGTGGGCCGAACCGGTCGGTGAGGACGTCCGGGGTGGCGACGTGCAGGGTGTGCAGGCCGAGGGCGGCTCCGCCCCACAGCACCGAGAGTCGGTCGTCGACGAGCAGCGTCTCCACGGCCGTCGCCCAGTGTCGGCGCAGCGCCTCTGCGAAGAACGACCGCGTCGGCTTGACCCGGTGGATCCGCCAGTTCCATGCAGTGGACACCGAAACCGTCACCGACACAGGCTTCCACGGCACCGCATCCGCCCGCTCATGAAACCGGCTCCATCCCAAGCTGGCCCACCGCCCCTTATGCTCTTCCGTGGTGACGGCACCCCTCGTAGTGGGGTTCTCGGGTCAGGGGATGATGCCGCGCAGTCCTCCAGTCGGGCGGCGAGTTCGAAGGAGGCTTTGGGGATGGTGCCGTAGTCGGCGTCGGATTTGATCTCCAGGCGCTGGACCGCCACGGCGATTGACCGGCACAGCAGGTGATCGGCGAAGGCGAGGTTGTCCACGACGCGCGTGCTGGCCGCGACGCCGGGGTGCAGGATCGCCATGGTGCGGTTGATCATGGGCTGGGGGTGTACCAGCTGCCGCAGTGTTCATGGCTGGAGGGCCGGCGCAGGATGCCGACCAGGCCGTCACTGGGGTTGGTCTGGTTCTCGAGGTTCCAGGCAGGCGGCTTCGCGTGCCCAGTGCTCGGCATCGCGGAGCTCTCCTCGCTGCACATCAGATACAGGCACAGTGCCGCGGTGACGCTTCCGGCGCCGGCGGAGAACTGCCACCAAACTGCGATCCCTCCCTGTCCGGCCAGGTGCAGCAAGCAAGCGAAGATCAGCGCGCTGGCGGGCTCGACACGGCACGACTGGGCCAGGAGCGCGATGTGGTGAGCGGCCCGGGAGTCGCGGATCACCAGGGTGGACAGCTTCCGCAGATCCCCTGGGCGGCCTGTTCGTACCGGGCCGTGCACAGAGGAGTGCGGTGACGCGGAGCATCCTCAGGGAGCCAGGTCTTGACCTGCTGAGCGGAGGACTCCAGCAGCAGCGCGCTGCGCCACCAGGTGTCGGCGATCTCGCGTTCGATACGCAGACGTGAGGCCTCGGTGTCCTCGACGTCGTACTCGTGCCGCAGGATCTCGGCGTCGGCCAGGAGTTCATCGACGCTGCGCGGTGTCATGTCACTCCTCGTCGTCGCAGTCCGTCTCGAACGCTATGCCCAGTTCCCGGGCGATCTTCCGGCGCGCGAAGTGGCAATGCGAACGCACCGTGGCCTTGGTGACTCCCATGATGCGGGCGACGGTATCGGTGGAGAAGCCGAGGACGCAGCGGAGCACCATCACGTCGAACTGCCGCTCGGGCAGCCTGGCTATCGCCGGGTACAGGCCCAGAGCGCTTTCGATGACCTCGAATTCCTGGCGGCTGGACTCCAGCACCGCGCGCACAACGAGCTGCAGCATGGCCGTCTCGGGCACTGCGGGTTTGCGGCCCTGGATCCGGAGTTCTCCGGCGACGCTCTCCTTGAGCAGAGCCCACGCGGAGGCGGCGGGGTTCGCCTCCTCCATCAGGTGGGCCCAGTTCATCGCCAGGTGCATCAGCACCTGGTGGACCAGCTCACCGGCCGCGTGCGGATCCCCCAGATGCACGTAGGCGTAGCGGCGGTAGGCCCGGTAGTACTGGTCGTGGAACGCCCAGAAGACCTTCGGCAGTTGTGGCAGCGGCACCATCAGGGCGGGCTTCGGCTGCGACGTGTGGTGGTCGCTCACTCCGAGCCGCCTGACGGGTGTCAATATTCAGATCATGCCGCTGAGCTGGGCGTTTCCTGTGGATGATGAGGCGGTCGGGGGTGGCGTGGCGTGGTATTCGTTGAGCAGCCCGCCGAGTACCTGCTTGCGCCTGACCGTGGCGGCGGGTAGGGGGATGATGTTCGGGTCGTCGTCCGGAGCACGTAGGTCGAGGCTGCGGTGAGCTCGTCCGGAGTTGTAATGCTCGGTGTACCTGGTGAGGACCGTACGCAGGTGTCGTTCGCCGACGATGAGGAGTCGGTCGGGTGCATTCTGCACGGGCTGTGCGTATCCATCGTTCGGCGAACGCGTTGGACCGCGAGCTTTGCGGCGGAGTCGGTATGACGGCAGTGCCGTTGCCGGAGAGCGGCAGCTGCCCCGGGACAGTGGGTGGGAGGACCGTAGGGTCGTCCCACGTCGAGGCCGCGGCCGCGCGTATGTGTTCCACCCAGTGCAGCCGCTCGCACTGATCGACGCCGGTGCGGCCGGTGCGCCTGCCGTACTTCTTCAGGGTTGGGCGTGAGTGGGGGCAAGGCCGTAGTAGAGGAACATCAGCTGGCGGCTTCGCGGGCCGCCGGCGCCTTCAGAGTCGGTGACCCACGCGGCGTCGGCATCGAGCCGGACAGTGTGCAGACATGCCCGGCACAGACGGTCGGAGTTGAGATATCCCGTGTGACGGCAGCGCAGACATACGCCCCGCTCAGGATGCTTCTTCCGCCATTCCGTGCACCTCTGGCACTCTGTCAGCCCGAGCACCCCAGCCCTTGCAGCCCGGGCACTGAGCAGGATGAGATCTTGCCCGCATCCGTCAGTTCGGCGCAGTGAGCGACCGCTGCCCTGTCGACGAGGCGTCGGACGTACAGGACCCCCGCCGGAGCCCTCAGCTCCCACGGCCTTCGGCAGTGCCTCGCTCTCCCCCGCAGTCGGCCTCCAAGGGCTCGGCCTGGAGCAGATCACCCACGGTGCAGTTCAGCACCGCGCAGACTTTGTCCAGGTCATCGAGCCGCACCGTGACCGGGGTGCCGCTCCACATCGCTGCGACCTTGCTCATCGACGGCGTGAACCCGACCGTCTTGAACGCCTCCAGCAACTCGGTGGGACGCCCCAGGTCCCGCTGAGCGGCCACCATCCTCAGATTCCACTTCACAAGGTTCCCCTTGTCCATCACCAGGCGCTGGGCCGCCCGCGAGCTCGCTGCAACATTGGCATGCTCGGAGTCGGCCTGTTCAGTCGCCATGTACCGAAGAGTCGTGGTGGCCCAGTGGTGGCCCAAAATGCGCTGGACCTCCCACAGCGTCATCCCTCGCTCGTAGTTGTGGGTCGCGCATGCGACCTGTCACCGTCGCCAACATGGGCGCCAGCCCGCCATCGCCAAGCAACCCGGCGAACCCCGACACCGACGAGGCGAGCGGCGCCCTCGCCGCCAAGCACGTCGGGCAGAACAGCGGCCACTGAAACCAATAGCTTTCTAGTGCTCTGACCGCATAGGTTCGCCGGGTTGGCGGCGTCGGTGCTCGGACCGGCTGGACTCAGTGTGGGAACAATGCGAGCGGTCGCGGAGCCGATCAAACTAGGCTCCCAGCATGTCTGGTCCGACGTTGGTGATCGAGTTGGCGGAGCCGCTCTCCCCTGCTGCGCTGCGGGAGTTCCGCGCGTTGATGGTGGGACTCTCCTCCCACTTCAACGAGAAGCGGCCCGGGTTCTTCGACGTCAACGTGCCCGCAGAGCGACTGGGCGTCGAGGACAGGCGAGAGAAGGACTGGCGAAAGCCGTTCCCGCTGCCACTCCTCGGCAACACCTCCGCGGACGAGGAGCTCACAGCCCTGGTGGGATTCAATCCGCAGCGCGAAGACTGGCGTCGGCCCTTCCTGGTCTACTTGATGGGGCCGGGCGTCGGCGACGAGAGCACCTTCGAGGCTGAGCACGCGGACGAGCCCGAGGTGGAGGCCATCCTCGGCTTCAGACCGACCCATGCCGTCAATGTCGGCGCCGGCTGCAATCGCGAGATCGACCACGTGACCACGGCCCTGCTGACCGCCGCTGTCATGGACGTCATCGGGGGCGTGGCCAATGTCGAGCTGCTGGATGGACAGGCGTCGGTCGTCGCTGGCCTTCCGGGGGTGTTGGGGATCGCGGGCGAACGGCTGGATGGCGCTGGGATCGGCGGAGTTCCTGCGGGCCTGGGTTGGGCACCCCGCCTTCCGGCTGGTCAAGTAGCCCAGACAGATTCGCTGCGGAGGTGGTGCTGTGACCTGGAACGTTCGCCAGGTCGCCTGATCATGCGGCGAGAGCGGGTCGGCCGCCCCAGCGGATGCCTTTCTCGCTGCGGATACCGGCGCGTTCCTTGCGTTCGGCGACCAGGACGTCATGGTGGCGGGCATTGGCATTGCACCAGCGGAGGTAGCCGTGCAGGGCCCGGGTCTGCACGGTGTGGTTGGGGTGGTTCGAGTTGGCGATGGTGAACTGCCGCAACGGTCCGAAGTGCGCTTCGATCGGGTTCGCCCACGAGGCGTAGGTCGGGGTGAAACACAGCTCGACTTGTGCTTCTTCGCCCAGCGACGGATGTCGGCGCCCTTGTGGGACAGGTTGTCCAGGATCACGTAGATCGGCGCGCCGTCAGGCCGGGCGGCACGGATCGATCTCAGCCCGGCCAGGGTGTTCACGGCTCCCTTCTTTCGCCGGTTCACGCCCCACAGCCGGTCGTCGCCCACCGAATAGCAGCCGTGGAAGTACCGGACTCCGTGGGTGCGGTGGTAGGTGGCCGGCAGCCGGTCGGGACGCCGGTGTTCGGCCCAGCCCGAGCCCGCGGTGGGCCGAATCCCGAGTGGGCCGAACTCGTCGAAGGCGAAGACCCGATCCGGGAAGCGGTCCAGGACGTGCTCGATACGGTCCAGCTTCGCCTCGCGGTCGGGATCCGGGGACTCCTTCCAGGTCTTGGTGCGCTGGAAGGTGACGCCGCGGCGGGCGAGCAGGCACCGTAACGCCTCACGGCCGATGCGGATCACCCGGCCGTGCACTTTGCGCAGGTAGGCGACCAGCTTGCGCAGCGACCAGCGAGTGAACGGCTGGCCGAGCTTGACCGGGCGGGTAGTGGCCGTCGAAATGACGAAATCCTCCTCGTCAGGCTTGAGTTGGCGGGGACGGCCTCCCGCCCACTGAGGGTCCAGACAGGCCATGCCCTTCTCATTGAACGCATGGATCACATCCCTGACCGTGTCCTCGTCGGCCTGCACCAGCTTGGCGATCACCGGCACTCGGTTCCCGCCGGCCGAGGCCAGCAGCATCATCGCGCGCCGGTAACGCACGGAGTTGGTGCTGCCGCGGCGCACGATCTGCTGCAGCTTCTGCCCCTCCTGGTCGGTCAGTCTTCGCACACGGACGGGCTCGGCCACCGCGCCTCCAGCGGTCGGATCGGATGTCATCGCACATCCAACCGCTACGACCGCCAACCCGGCGAACCTATGCGGTCAGAGCACTAGCCGTCGCGTAGAGGTACGATCCACCACCAACATGAAAACTGCCCAGACGAGGGAGCTTGTGGTGGACACCTCCGCCAGCAACACCAATCTGAAGTCCCAATACGCAGCGCAGATCACCGCCGACCTCGAGCGCAACTCAGCCGAACACGAACGTGTCAGCTCCGAAATCACGGCACTGCAGCAGCAACTGTCGGCGCTGGAAAACAACCGGGCGCTCCTGCTCAACATGCAGCAGACCCTCGGTGACGAAGCCGCCGGTGACGCACCCGAGAACATCGACCCCAGCAGCTTGGAGAATGACTCGTCCGCTGCTCGGAAGCCTGCATCGCTGCCAGCAGCCCGCAAGCCGAAGAAGAACACCAGCACGACCACTGGCAATCGGAAGGAGACAGAGTCAGCCAGGAATCGCCCCAAGCGGGCACGAAAAGCGGGTACGCCCACGCTCCGGGACCTCATCCGTGACGACCTCACCCAGTACGGTGAACCACGCTCGGCGACCGAGATCACTGCTGCCCTCACTCAGGCTCTTCCAGAGCGGAAGATCAAAGCCACTGTCGTGCGCAGCACTCTGGAGTCACTCGTCGCCAAGGGCGAAGCTCACCGCACCAAGCAGCAGCGGTCCGTCTTCTACTCGACCACCGCCCCGAACACGGCCGCCGGTGCACCTGAGTCCAGCGAAGCTACCCCTTCCTGAGGGGATTGCACCAAACAGGTTCGTAGCCCCCCTCCTATCGGGAGAGCGTCCGGCTTGCCGCCTGAGGGGTGTCAATATTCAGATCATGCCGCTGAGCTGGGCGTTTCCTGTGGATGATGAGGCGGTCGGGGGTGGCGTGGCGTGGTATTCGTTGAGCAGCCCGCCGAGTACCTGCTTGCGCCTGACCGTGGCGGCGGGTAGGGGGATGATGTTCGGGTCGTCGTCCGGAGCACGTAGGTCGAGGCTGCGGTGAGCTCGTCCGGAGTTGTAATGCTCGGTGTACCTGGTGAGGACCGTACGCAGGTGTCGTTCGCCGACGATGAGGAGTCGGTCGGGTGCATTCCGCACGGGCTGTGCGTATCCATCGTTCGGCGAATGCGTTGGACCGCGAGCTTTGCGGCGGAGTCGGTATGACGGCTGTGCCGTTGCCGGCGAAGACGGCGTCGAAGGCAGCGGTGAACTTGCTGTCCCGGTCACGGATGAGGAACCGGAAGCACCCAGCCCTGTCGCCGAGGTCCATGAGCAGATTGCAGGCGAGTTGAGTGACCCATACGCCGGTCGGGTGGGCGGTGACGCCCAGGACGTGAACGCGCCGGGTGGCAGTCTCCATGACGAAGAAGGCGTAGAGGCGTTTGAGGAAGACGGTGTCCACGTGCATGAAATCGCAGGCCAGAATCGTATGGGCCTGGGCTCGGAGGAAGGTACGCCAGGTCTGCCGGGATGCACGCTGCGGTGCGGGCGGTAGGCCGGAGCGGCGCAGGACGCGCCGGATCGTGGCGGCGGCAACCCGATGGCCAAGTCGTCGCAGTTCACCTTGGATTCTGACGTATCCCAAGGTCGGGTTCTCTCGCGCCAGGCGCTGGATGAGCGCCGCAATCTCTTCTGCCAGCGGTGGCCGACCGGGTCCGACCGCTGTCTGACGCCACGTCCAGCACACCAGACGGCGGTGCCAGGCCAGCAGCGTCCCCGAGGCGACCAGCCGATAGCGGCGCAAGGCGGATGGAAGGCGCCGCGCGAGAGCGGAGAGCACGGCACGATCAGCCCAAGAGAGCCGCGGCCGCACTCCTTGCCGGCGAAGCACAGGGACCTCATGGCGAAGCGCGAGGATCTCGGCGTTGTTCGCAACGGTCGACGGGCCCAGCCCAGTAGCCGACAGAAGATCAAGTAGAGCAGTCGCAAACCCACAATCAGTGATCATGCCCATACGTGGACGATCACAAAGCCCCAGGTCAACGACCGTACAGCGATAAAGACACCCTGGTGACGGGCAACATCCGCGTGCCGCTGAGACCAAGCTGGCCGCGTTCGCCTCGACCCGTACGTGGATCTCGAACTCGGGGCCTTCGGCGAGGACACGGACGAGCGCCCGGGGCTGGTGCGGATCGCTCTCGGGCACGCGCACGTACCTGCGGAGTCTGCCGTGCTCGTCGGTGATACGCCCGCCGATGTACGAGGCGGGACGGCGGCGGGTGTCCACGTCGTCCGTCGTAACCGGACGCACCGGCCCTGATGTGCTGCGGGCCATGGGTGCTGCAGAGGTGGTCGAAGACCTGTCCGGCACGGAGCGACTGCTGAAACTCCTGACCGGCTGAGAGGAAGAACCCCTCGCCCGCCCGAGAGGCGCGGGCGAGGGTACGGAGGGCGTCAGCGGGCGAGTACGACCGTGATCTCCTCATCCGGACAACCGGCCGCCACCCGCTCCAGCGCCGACGCCTCAACGGGGTCCGCTGAGAGACCCCATCTGGTCTTCACTGCGACCCAGTCCTCGACATACCGGCAGTGGACCCCAGAGTTCGCAGGCAGCCACTCAGCGACGTCCTTGTCCGCCTTCTGGCGGTTCTGCTGCGCACTTACCGCGTCCAGTGCCCTAGGAACGCCTAGGTCGTTGGCGTAGTCCTGCCGCTCCTGCGCAGACCACGCCGAGGCGCCGCTATCCCATGCCTCAGCGAGCGGCACCTTGTGGTCGATGTCCAGACCTGCGGGGCCGTCGATCGTCCGGCCGTCGTACCAGGAGTCCCACTCTCCGCTGCTCAGCCTGCATCCTGAGCCGACTGTCGGTGGCACGATCGCCTCGTCCAGAAGGACCTCTGACCGCGTATTACAGCCGTTCCGGTCCGCGTCCACCCAGTGCCGGAACTTGGTGCGCTCGTACCCGGCCCGGGACTCGTCCGCGACCGGCAGATCCGCGATCGCCTGCGTGAGCGTCCTCGTCACCCTGTCGCCCGGCGCCGCGGACACCGCCGAGGCCGGTGTCGCTGAGAGGCCCAGCGCTGCGCCGACAGCGACCACAAGGGCAACCGCCCTGATCTTTCCCATGCCACTCCTTCGGTAGGGGTGGCATGGGCATACCGAAGCTGCCGCTGCTCATGCTGATACGCACGCAAGATCACCCAGATGTGCGGCTTATCATCCAGTACATGTACATCCCGGACTGTGAGGATAGGGAAGGCACCGCTCAGGGGTCTGATCCAAATCCCGATTGACGCCACGGCTGTCCTCAGCCTGAATCGTCGACCTTCCGAGCGGCGCTGTCGCGCGCACCAGCTCAGCGATCGTGAGGCTGCCGGGCCAACAGCGACGGCCTCCAGTCAGCCTATGGAGTGATAAGAAGTCAACTGCCGTAATCTCAAGACAACAGTTCCGTTGAGCCGACCATGAAGAAGATGATCTGTGCAGCCGCTGCAACAGCATTCCTTCTGGGCGGCGCCGCCTGGCCCGCGCACGCCGACGCCACCGTAAAGAAAGGCAAGGTGGGATTGGTAGTTAAGGGCAAGAGACTCTCGGTGAAGCAGGCCGGTGGCTGGATGGATGGTCACGGCACTGGCGTCAAGGCACGGCTCTACAGCGTATACAAGGGAGTACGAACTGACATCACTCGATGGAAGGACGCAACCCCCACATCTGCAGGAATGACGAAGTTCTCGAACGTGAACTGGAAGTTCGAAGGGCGCAAATTCGCGAACGGCACCTGGTTGTGCATCCAGTTCAACAAGACCGACGTCGCCCCATGCGCGAAGATCCACCGTTGAGCTCAGCGCCGGGTCGGGCGTCGGGCATACCTTGCCCAGTTGATCACATTCGTTCTGTCCAGGCGACCTGATGTCGCGAGGTCGGCATGTGCCATTGGGTGGGGTACACCATTCCGAAGGTATGCGGCAAACAGGTTCGTAGCCCCCTCCGCCTTCCTATCGGGAGAGCCTCCGGCTTGCCGCCCCCGGGGTCCCCCGATGTGTGAACACCGGGGGGCGCTTCCGGTTCATCCAGCACCGAGTGCCCGGACGTAAGTGAGGACCGTGGAACCGACCAGCCCGGTGGCCTGGTAGCTGTTGAGGCCCGGTGCCGAATCTGTCGGGCAGAACTCGCCATGCCCGCCAGCAGCACGGTGAAGGCCAGGTGCAGTTCGCTCTCGGTCAGTCCTACCGGTTCACAGCGTCTGCCGCCTGTCGGCTGCAGCGGGCGGGGAGTCCTTCGAGGATCTTGGCGGCCCTTGCCCGTCCACGCTCATTTTTGGCGTTTTCGCAGGTCAGAAGAGGTGAGCCGTGTCGGCACCCCATCGTCTTTGTCGGTCTGTTCCTATCCTTGCGTCCCGACTGCGTCCCGACACCGCCCCGGATGAACAGTCCCGGCGTATACGGAGCCGGTCGCCGCAGCTCGTGGACGGGTGCAGAGGTTACTCGCAGCGGATTGGTCTTCCAACGCGCAGAGGCTCCATCCCGCTAGCGTCTATCGCCGCCAGGCGGACCGGCCTTCACTGCCGCCGTGCTTTCGCCCGGCCGGGGTGTGGGCGGGTCAGGCGCCTGTCCGTGGCCGGCCAGCCGGAGTGATCTGTGTAGGGGGGCGACGGGCGATGCGGTCGGCGATCTCGCGCCTGGCCCGGCGCCGGATAGGGCGGGACAGGGCCGGGGCGGCTTTCTCGATGTCTTCCCATGTCGTCGAGACGGCGTTCACGTTGTCGTCGGTGAGGCGGTCGCTGTCAGCCAGCATGATGTCGAGCTGGCGTCGTACCGTGGCGTAGCGAACGGCGGCTGCCCGATGTTGGGCAGCCAGTTGCGGGTAGTTCCAGATCAGCTGCGCGGTGCTGAGTGCCGCTGCGGCGAGGCTGAGAATGCCGGTGATGATGCGGACAGCCGTTCGTGACGACTCCGCCAGCGTGGCGAAGATCGCCGTGCCTACGACGGTGGACAGTGCAGCGGTCGAGATGGCAGTCACACGATCCCAACGCTCAAAACGCTCCGCTGCGATGTTGTGCGCTACATGCAAGACCCGTAATCCTTCTGCCCAGTCAGAGATCATTTCCAAGCGGCTCGCAGCCACGTCGTGCCCCATCCGCAGAGTCCCCCTCATCGCCACCGCACCATGTCCGCACAGACCCTCCGCTGACAGCAGAGGCGATGGATTCCTACCCTGACGAGCAGGCTCCTTAGGAGCGTGAATAGGCCGTTCCTCCTGTACCGACGTGTTGCAATCCTCAGTCGCCCCGAAGGGCGACCGCCACATCTGGTCCAGCGCGGCCTGCTGCTGGGCCTGCTCGTTGCGATCCTCGGTCGCCCCGAGGGGTGACCGCCACCTCATGGTGATGCCTCACCATGCGCCTGATGCCCGGGTTGCGATCCTCGGTCGCCCCGAGGGGTGACCGCCACTACGGAGCCCGTACCCGAACTCTGCGCCGTGCTGCGGTTGCGATCCTCGGTCGCCCCGAGGGGTGACCGCCACCGCAGCATCGCTGCGATGGTCCCGGAGATCAGCAAGTTGCGATCCTCGGTCGCCCCGAGGGGTGACCGCCACACCACATCCCATCGCACGCTGAATGACGGACGGAGTTGCGATCCTCGGTCGCCCCGAGGGGTGACCGCCACGCTGGTTGATCAGGTCAGACAGACTATCTGTGCTCTGAGCGAAGCGGAATGAGAGGAGCATAAGCGCATCAGTCAGGCATTTTCCTTTGGAGCGATCCGCGTGTCGCGCGTGCACTAGAGGTTCCGAAGCACTGACTTCGGTTGACGATGACAGCGTAACCACAGTCTGCGCAGTGGGGCCGTCCTGTGCCGCCCTCTGCACGTCTTGTCAGTGGCGTTGTGTAAGTTCCCATTCTCGTTGCTGAGTGGAGATCAGTGATGTCGAGGGGGGATTCGTTCATGTCCGTTACCGCACCGCTGTATGCGCATAGCCGAAGTGCCGTTTCGGGGCACCGGCATTCTCTGGAAGATCACTTGCGGGGTTCGGCCGCGTTGGCTCGGCGGTTCGGCGACGTCTTCGGGGCGGGTGAGCTGGCGGGGTTCCTGGCACTGATCCATGATGTTGGGAAGGGATCTTGTTCCTGGCAGTCGAGGCTTCTTGAGGTGGAGCGCCGGGGTAGCGGCAGGGTCGGGGTGCCGCACAAACATGCCGGCACTGTGCTAGCAGAGCGGTACACGCACTTGGAGTTCGGTGCGGTGGTCTTCGGGCATCACGGTGGGCTGCCGGGCATGGAGCGGCTGAGGACGGAGCTGAGGAAGGCTTTGGCCGGCGGGTCGGAGGCTTCCGCGGTAGAGGAGTCGATCCGTGCGGTGGAGCGGGTCGTACCCGAGATTCATCCTGATCCTCGGCCCGTCCCGCCTTCCTGGTTGCGGAATCTGCCCCGGGCGGAACGGCGTCTGGGTTTGGATCTGCTGCTGAGAATGGTGTTCAGCTGCGTCGTGGATGCGGATTACCTGGACACGGCCGCGCACTTCGAGGCCACGGTGCCACGGGGCCGGGAACCGGTCGCGATGGCACAGCTGTTGGAGCGGTACGAGGGGCGACGGTCGAAAATGCTGGCCGAGCGTGAGCCGTGTCGGGTGGATGCCTTACGGCAGTCGGTCTACGAGCAGGCGTGTGCCGCTGCGGCGGGCAAGCCCGGGGTCTATGTCTTGCACGTTCCCACTGGCGGGGCCAAGACCATGGCGTCGGGGGGATTTGCTCTGCGGCACGCGGCTGTGAACGGGATGCGGCGGCTCGTGGTTGCCGTGCCTTACATCTCCATCACCGAGCAGAATGCTGCGATCTACCGCGACCTGCTGGATCCTGATCCCCTCACCGGAGAGGAGTCGGTGGTGCTGGAGCACCACAGCGCGGTGGATCTTGATGCCCAGGCGGTGCTCGAGGGAATGTCGTCGGATCAGCGTGCGGCGCAGGAAGTGCGGGCGCATGCCGCCAGGCTGGCAGCGGAGAACTGGGACGCGCCGTTTGTGGTGACCACCACGGTGCGTTTGTTCGAGTCGCTGTTCTCGCACATGCCGTCGCAGATGCGGCGGCTGCACAACCTGGCTGGTTCGGTCATCGTGCTGGACGAGGTCCAGGCGCTGCCCGACCGTCTGCTGGAGCCGATTCTGAGTGTGCTGCGGGGGTTGGTGGATCACTTCGGGGTCACCGTGCTGCTGGTGTCGGCGACGCAGCCCTCGTTCTGGGAGCTGTCGAAATGGGATGGCCTGGAGCGGCGGACGGTCATTGACGATCCCTCGGGGCTGTTTGATGCCTTGTGCAGGGTCTCGTATGAGTGGCGGATGGGCGAGGAGGTGACCTTGGAGAGCATCGGTGAGGAGGCGGCTGGGTACCGCCAGGTGCTGACGGTGGTGGGGACCACCAAGGATGCCGCCCGTTTCCACCGGCACCTGCAGTACGCCACGCCGGCCGGGGAGGTGCTGCACCTGTCCACACGTATGACAGGCGCACACCGTCGTGAGGTGATCGCGCGCGTCAAGAGGCTGCTGGCCGAGAATGCGCCGGTGCAGGTGGTGTCCACGAGTCTGATCGAGGCTGGTGTCGATCTGGATTTCCCGCGGGTGTACCGTGCGTGGGCGCCGGCGGAGTCGTTGCAGCAGGCGGCGGGCCGCTGCAACCGCGACGGGCGACTGCCGGGGTTGGGCACGGTGGTTGTCTTCAAGCCCGCCGATGGCGGTCTGCCGCGCAGCAACGAGTACCGGGCGGCAGTGCAGGCCAGCGACACATTCTTCGGCCCGGGCAGGGCCGAACCCGATGACCTGGCGGCGTTGGAGCAGTACTACCCGCTGCGCTATGCCCTCCAGCAAGGTGCTCCGGGCTCGGGGCTAGGCAGCGAGGTTGAGAGTCTCCGCCGCACTCTCGATTTCCCGGAGGTGGACCGCGCCTTTCAGATGATCGAGGAAGGCCGCAGCATTCCGGTCGTCGTAATCCGTCGCGAGGAGGACCGCGAGACGATCGAGGGTGCGGTCGCGCAGCTGAGTGATCCGTACCGGGTGTGTGGGCCGGAGGTCCTGCGGGGACTGCAACAGCACACGGCTTCCTTGCCTCGGCATGAGGCGGAGACCGCCTTGCGGTCCGGACTCGCTGAGCCCGTCACCGGCGACCTGCTCCTCTGGCGAGGGGCTTACCACGAGCAACGCGGTCTGGACCCGGACCAACTGGAAGACCGAAGCATGTTCAGTCTCTGACATCTCTCGCCGGAGTGCCGTGGTCGGTCGGGTGAAGCGTGCCACGATGGGGCGCGTAGTCCCGGCCGTGGGATTACTGGCGACCCCGGGGCCCGCTGCGGGGTCGAGGATCGTAACGGCCTTACCTCGCCACTGCTCATCGAGCGAAGCGGGGCCTAGGACAACGTCGTCGTCCCAGGGCCCCGCTTGTTGTTCCTCCTCCGGATACTGCATGTGGCGTAGTTCCGCCCTGTTCTCCACAGAACTCACAGCAACCGTCTGACTCTTCTCTGCATCATCAACTCACCTCCCTTGCCGAGGTTAGGCCGAAGGGAGAGTCGACGGTCGCACGTTCAGCTCGCTGAGCCGAACCACGTGACGCCAAACGGCCCGAGAAGTGTCTTTGGCGTCTTTCGGCAGGTCAGGGCCATTTGTCGGTGGCTGCCTCTACTGTGTGCGGCCACTGGCTCAGCTGACTGACCATTACCTGCGTCACATGGCGCAGGTGTGCGCCGATACGGCAGCACGGAAGGGGATTGGGGATTGGGATCACAGGCGGCTCTGGCGACGGAGCACATCGCAAGGCGCGGTAACGGGGGCTGGGCCTTCCCGGATCTTGTCGTGGAGGTGGGCGGTGCGCTGGCCTGCTTCACGCGTCCGGAGTTGAAGGTGGAGAGGGTTTCGTATCCGGTGATGAGCCCGTCGGCAGCAGTGGGAGTGCTGGAGGCCATCTTCTGGAAGCCAGAATTCCGTTATGTGGTACGGGCCATCGAGGTTCTCAAGCCGATCGAGTGGACCTCGGTTCGCAGGAACGAAGTCAAATCCGTGGTGACCGTCGGCGAGGTGGCGGCGCTGCGCAAGGATCCGGGGCGTCGGTATGACGTCGAGAATGACCGAGATCAGCGCAACAGCATGCTGCTGCGCGACGTCGGCTACCGCATCCACGCGCAGGTCTTGCTGACCGAGCGGGGCCAGGGCGGGCGCGAGGAGAAATACCGAGAGCAGCTGCGACGCCGCGTGGACAAGGGGGCGTGCTTTGCCCAGCCGTTCCTCGGATGCCGCGAGTTCAGTGCCTCGTTCGGGCCCCGCAGCGATGCCAAGCCCATCGAGCGAGATGAGGACCTTGGAGTGATGCTGCACTCCATCGTCTATCCGGCCACCGGGGGCGAGCAGTACCGCTGGTTCCATGCCCAGCTCCGCCAGGGCGTCCTGGAGGTTCCGCTCAAGCCCCTGGGAGCCAAGGAGGTCGCCATGCCTGCTGGTTCCGGCTGGCGGGCGGACGGCACGGGTGAGGACCGGTGAGAGCATGCTGCTTCAGCGTCTGACCGAATACGCACAGTGGGCCGAGGAAGAGTCCCAGCTCCCGCCCGCCTACTACCGCTCGAAGAAGATCCAGTGGGTCCTGCGGATCGAGGCCGACGGTTCGGCCGCGAAGCTCTACGACAGGCGTCCGACCAAGGGAACAAAGGACAAGCCGGTCCAGACCGATGCCCCGTACGCGTATCGCTCGGGCAAGATGCCGCCACCCTGCCTCATGGTTGACACCGCCCAGTACGTCCTCGCGGTGCCCAAACCCGCCTCCGATGGGACCGTGAGCGAGGCGGCCACAGCAGAGGCGATGCGTCGCCGCAGTGAGTACACGAGCCTGCTGCTGTCCTGGGCCGACACAGCGCCCGATGACCCATACGTCCCCGCCGTCCGGGACTTCGTCATCGGCGGTGGCCTGGCTAGCGTCGAGCTGCCCGAGGATATCGCGCACAGCGACACGGTCGCCCTGATGGGACATGACGGAACCTGGCTGCACCAGCTCCCCTCCGCCTGCGCGGCCTGGGCGGCAAGCGTGCGCGCCCGCAAGGCCAGCAGCGGGGCCACTGGGCTGTGTCTGGTCTGCGGCACGGAACGGGCGCTGCTGGGCACGATTCCCGAGAGCATCAAATCCGGCGCGATCCCCACTAGCGGACTCGCCCGCGACGCCCAGCTGGTCAGCATCAACGCCTCCGCCCAGGGGCGCGGCGGTGCCCTGCAGCTGGTGAACACTCCCGTGTGCGAGCGGTGCGGCGCCCGGGCAATGGCGGCACTCAACCTGCTGCTGGCCACCGACGCCCACCGCCGACGCGGCAGCGACGCGGTCACTGTGTGGTGGACCCGCGAACCGGTCGACGACCTGTTCGAATCTCTCGACACTCCCACCGAGAAGGCAGTGGCCACACTGCTGGACGCCCTCCACCAGCAGCCGGACCCAGTCGCAGCCGAACGCCTGGACCCCGCCGCCTACTACGCCCTCACCCTCGGGCTCAACAACGCCAGGGCAGTGATCCTGGACTGGCTCGACATCCCGGTGGGCCGGCTGCGCAACCACCTCGGCGCCTGGTTCGACCACCACCAGGTCTTCGACGGCTGGGAACACAAAGACCGCTACCTGCCACTGTGGCACCTGGCCCTGGCCACCGGCCGCTGGGACGACAAGGCCGGCCGGTACGTCCCACGCAGCGCACCCCGCGGCCTGGAGACCGAACTGCTGCACGCCGCCCTCACCCGCGGCCCGCTGCCCGCACGCCTCCTGCCCCACCTGCTGCAACGCATCCGCGCCGACCACCGCGTGGACCACCCGCGCACCGCCCTGCTCCGCCTCGCCCTCCACCCGAACCGGAAGGACCCCCAGGTGACCGGCCCCGCGCCCCGTCTCGACGAAACCTGCCGCGAACCCGGCTACCTGTGCGGCCGCGCCTTCGCTGTCCTGGAAGCCATCCAGCGCGCCGCCCTGCCCGAGATCAACACCACGATCGGTGACAAGTTCTTCGGCACCGCCATGACCGCCCCGGCCGCGGTCCTGACCACCCTGCGTACCGGCGCCAACGGCCACCTCAAGCGCCTGCGCCGCGACAAGCCCCGCACCCACTATGCCCTGGACACCCGCCTGGCCCAGGCGTTCGCCGCCTTCGCCCCTCTCGGTGACGGCATCCCCGTGCTCCTCGATACCCGCCAGCAAGCGTGGTTCGTCCTCGGCTACGAGCAGCAACGCGCCGAGGACAACGCCGCCCGCGCCGCCTACAAGCAGCGCAAGAACGAGGCTGAGACCGGCCAGAGCACCGAAGGCACCGCCGACCCCGAGTAGCTGTTGCCCAGCGTGCCTCACCCGACTTTCACCACCCACGCCCGGCACCTGCCCCCAGCGCAGGCGGCCGGTGCTCACCCGACCAGATCAGGAGTATCCGCAACCATGACCGCACCGCATCTCGATCCCGCCCGCAAGATCGACTTCGTCTTCCTCCTCGAAGCCCGGGACAGCAACCCCAACGGTGACCCCGACGCCGGCGGCATGCCCCGCACCGACCCCGTCTCCGGCCAGGGACTCATCACCGACGTCGCCCTGAAGCGGAAGATCCGCAACACCGTCTCCCTCCTCAACGAGGAGCACAAGAAGCCCGGATACGACATCTACGTCGAGGCCGGCGTTGCGCTCAACGCCCAGCACGAACGCGCCTACGCCGCCGATGCCCTCGGTGGCGAAGCCAGTCAGCTCGACGCCCAGCAGTGGATGTGCCGCACCTTCTTCGACGTCCGCATGTTCGGCGCGGTGATGACCACCGGCAAGAAGGACCGCCAGGCCGGCCGCGTCCGAGGCCCCCTCCAGCTCACCTTCTCCCGCTCCATCGATCCCGTCACCCCGCTCGAATACGGCATCACCCGCGTCACCCCCACTAAGCAGGAAGACGTGAACGCCGGCAAGGTCACCGAAATGGGCTCCAAGCACATCGTCCCCTACGGCCTCTACCGCGGCGAGGGCCACTTCAGCGCCCCCCTGGCCGCCCGCACCGGCGTCACCAGCGACGACCTCAGCATGTTCTGGCGCGCCTTCACCCTCATGTTTGACCACGACCGCGCCGCCGCCCGCGGCGAACTCAACCTTCGCGGCCTGTACGTCTTCGCCCACGACGACCCGTACGGGAAGGCACCCGCCCGCCAGCTACTGGACCGCGTCACCGTCAAAGGGCCCGGTGACGCCACCGCCCGCGCCTTCCACGACTACCACGTCGCCGTGGACGAAACCGAACTGCCACAAGGCGTCACCCTCACCACCCTGATCGGATGAGCACCTGCCTCAGCCGGGGCGGAGAGGGGAAGCTCACGCAGGTCTCGCTCTCCGCCCTGGAGCACTACGCCTACTGCCCCCGTCAGTGCGGCCTCATCCTCCTCGAGGACGCCTTCACCGACGACGCGGCCACCATCCGCGGCACTCTCCTGCACCAGCGCGTGGACACCCCCGGCAACCACGGCCACGGCACCGTCCGCACTCTGCACGCACTCCCGGTGTGGCACGACGGTTACGGCCTGACCGGCGTCTGCGACACCGTCGAACTTCACTCCGACGGACGCATCCTGCCCATCGAGCACAAGTCCGGCCGCTACCACCCCGGCGGGCCAGCCGATGTCCAAGCCGCCGCACAAACCATCTGCCTGGAAGAGATGTTCCACCGGCCCGTCCCCGAAGCCGCCATCTACTCCGCCGCCGACCGACGACGCCACACGGTAACCGTCGATGGCACCCTGCGCGCCCGCGTTCTGCGCACCGCCAGTGAAGTCCGCAGACTGCTCACCACCGACCAGTTGCCCCCTCCTCCCGCCGACAGCCGCTGCCGACGCTGCTCCATGGCCACCGGGTGCATGCCCAAACTGCTCGCCGGCGCCCGCCGTTACCGGCAAGCCCTCACCGACCTCTACCTCCTCAACGACGCACAGGACTGCGACGCGTGACCACCGAACTCCTCAACACCCTCTACGTGCAGACCCAAGGCGCCGACCTTCGCCTGGAACAGGACACCCTCCGCGTCCACCTCCCCGACACCCCCGGACGGCGCACCCTGCCTCTCAGACGCATCGAAAGCATCGTCGTCTACGGTCACATCAACCTTTCCACCGAACTCATCACACGCTGCGCCCAGGACAACCGTCCCATCACCTGGATGGCCCAAGGCGGCAGATACCTCGCCCGCCTCGACGGCGCCATCCACGGCAACGTCCTGCTCCGGCACGCCCAGCATCAGCTCCACGACCAACCCGACGCACGACTCGACATCGCCCGCAACATCGTCGCCGGAAAAATCCGCAACAGCCGCTGGATCCTGCTCCGCGCCGCCCGCGACGCCGCCCCCACCCCACGCGCACACATCCGCCAAGCCGCAGACAACCTCGCCGAAGCACTCACCACAACTGGCACCGCCCCGTCCCTGGACCACATCATGGGCATCGAAGGGAACGCCGCCCGTACCTACTTCGCCGCCCTCCAACACGCCCTGCGCCCCACCCCCGACATCCCCACCTTCACCCACCGCAACCGCAGACCGCCCACCGACCCCGTCAACGCACTTCTATCCTTCACCTACGGCCTCCTCCGCAGCCTCGTCCACGGCGCCACCCAACAAGTCGGACTCGACCCCCACATCGGCTACCTCCACGGCCTCCGCCCCGGGAAGCCCGCCCTCGCACTCGACCTCATGGAGGAATTCCGCCCCGTACTCGCCGACCGCTTCGCCCTCACCCTCCTCAACCGCCGACAACTCCGCGCCCGACACTTCGAAAACATCACAGGCGGTGCCGTCCGCCTCACCGAAGACGGCCGCAAAACACTGCTCAGCACGTGGCAAGAATGGAAGACCCAAACCTGGGAACACCCCATCACCGGCCGCGACGTGCCCGCCGGGCTACTCCCCGTCGTCCAGGCCCGCATCCTTGCCCGCCACCTACGCGGCGAACTCCCCGGCTACCTCCCCTGGACAGCCGCCTGATGGACATCCTGCTCACCTACGACGTCGACACCACCAGCCCCGAAGGCCGCCGTCGACTACGCCGCGTTGCCAAACTCTGCGAAGGCCACGGCCTACGCGTCCAAAAATCCGTCTTCGAAATCGTCACCGACTACCAAACCCTCCTCCAACTCCTCGACCGCCTCAACGACATCATCGACATCGACACCGACAGCATCCGCCTCTACCGCCTCCCCCGAGAAGGCTTCGACGACGTCCAAACCCTAGGCATCGCCCAAGTGCAGCCGCACCGCGAAGATCTCGTCCTGTGATCGCCCTCCCCAGCTTCGGAACCCCAAGTACACGCACGCCACGCAGGTCGCACCGAAGCAGAACACCCGATTCCAACCGTCTTGTCCAGCCCCAGCGTCCCCATGAAGACTCGACGTACAGTGTTCTCGCTGATCAACTGGCGTGGCGGTCGCCCTCCGGGGTGACCGTGGATCGCAACACCATCGCCGGTGACCCGCTGGCGGTCGGACGGCCGGTGGCGGTCGCCCTCCGGGGTGACCGTGGATCGCAACGATTGCACACCCGGTGAAAGGCAGCGATGTAGTCATGTGGCGGTCGCCCTCCGGGGTGACCGTGGATCGCAACCCCGACTGGGTCACCGAGACCTACCAGGCCCTCGAGGTGGCGGTCGCCCTCCGGGGTGACCGTGGATCGCAACCCCGCGTCCAGGACACCGGCGACCACCGCTACCGCCGTGGCGGTCGCCCTCCGGGGTGACCGTGGATCGCAACTTCACGGGCCGGGCGATGGTCCGGCAGGCGGTGACAGTGGCGGTCGCCCTCCGGGGTGACCGTGGATCGCAACTGCTCCTCGGTCGCCTCGGGCGCCGGGGCGGCCGTGGTGGCGGTCGCCCTCCGGGGTGACCGTGGATCGCAACCGCGCAGTTGCTGCTCGCTGGCGCGGGCGTCCTGGGTGGCGGTCGCCCTCCGGGGTGACCGTGGATCGCAACCCGGGGCCCGCTTGCCACCACGCGTCGGTGACGGTGGTGGCGGTCGCCCTCCGGGGCGGCCGTGGATCGCAACGAGGTCTCGGCGCTGATCACGGATGCGAAAAATGTGTGTGGCGGTCGCCCTCCATGGTGACCGTGAATCACAACCCCCGCAGCACCGTCCGCCATCCCTGCCGGGTGTCGAGTGTCGCGGGGTGACCCTGGATCGCAATAGTAAGACCGTCTGGGTGCCGCAACCCGACTCCGGTAGTGGCGGTCGCCCCCCGGGGTGACTGTGGATCGCAACGTCGTGCTGGACGTCAACCAGGAAGACCGTCGGCCACAACCGCACAGTGTACGCACGCTCACGGCCGTCGATGTTGAGGCTGGCGGCCGCAGACCAGGGCGGCGTGCGCCGTCAGGGGGACAGGTCGACCGCCGAACCCCTCCGGCGCTGTCGATCCCGCTTTACTCGAGGGTCGACTCACCCCGGCCAGCAGGCTGGGCCGTTTCCAGTACGGGCTGTTTCCCCGGCGCTCAGCTCGGGCTGCGACAGCATGCCATCGACCCAAACATTACACAGCATGGCCGACTGTCACACACCGACCTGACCTCGCCGCCCACAGCCAGAGCAGCGGCGCAGATCCCCAGGCAGCCACCTCCGATGACCTGCGTCCCATCAGCGTCCCGAATTCGGCCTCCCCCCGCTCGCACAGCCCACCTACGGCGGCTTGCCCCGGCAGAGAACCGAGAACTCCGCCCAGGTCAGAGCGGCGCCAACCAACCCTGACGGCCACGGCATTGAACTCACGAGCAGCGGATTCAGTCCGTTGGCCCAAAGTCTCGAATCCGGACGCCCGCCGAAACGTCTCCGCAGGTCAGAAGCATGCATGGTGGGGCGGGTGGGACTCGAACCCGCAGCCGACGGATTATGAGTGTGCCGGTGTTCGTTCTGCTCGGACGCCACGGCAGTAGCCCTGTCTGTGAACTGGACCTCCGTAGGACCCGGTCGATGGGAGTGATCGCGCATGGTGGGCTGACCATTCGCTGTTACAAGCGGTGCAGTGCGCGGGAGGGGCGGTGCTGGATGTGCGTTACGGCCGCACGTGGTCAGGACGTAATGGACTGGGGTTCTTGAGGGCCAAGGTTGCGGCGATAGCGTTCCAGGGCACGGTGCCAGCGGGTCTCGAGGCCGGCGATGAGCCGGGCATCGATGCTTGCGGTGACGTGGGAGTAGATGTCGTCGATCTTGCCTTCCATGATGTGGCCGAGTCTGCGTGCCTGGGCGACTTGAGGGACACCGTCTTCGATCAGCCAGGTTTTGTGGGAGTGTCGCAGGCCATGGAATGTCAGTCCCTGATGGACGGGGTCCCATGTCTCGCCGCGATAGCGTCCGCCGCATACCGCTGGGGCCCAGAGGCGACGTTGGAAGCCGGAACGGCGGAGGTGTTTGCCGCGTAGCGTGGTGAAAACGAAGGGTCGGGCGGAGGCGGCGAGGTCTGTGGCGAGGAGTTCGGTGAGGAAGGGTGGGAGGGTGATGGTACGGACGCTGGCGTGGGTCTTGGGGTGACCGAGGGTGAGGTGGCCGTTGACTTCGTGAAGAGCGCCGGCATCAGCGGTGATGTGGATTCGGCCGTGTGTGACGTCAAGGTTGTCGCGGTGGAGGCCGGCAAGTTCCCCCCAGCGCATGCCGGTGTAGGCGGCGCTGATCACCAGCAAGCACTGGTTTCGGGAAGCCAGGCGGAGGACACGGTGGGCGATGGTCAGGACTTGGTGTTCGTCAGCCCAGGCACGCTCGCGCCGTGGTTCAACTCGGCCTCGTCCTCGTTTGCGGGGGCGTACCGGGTTGGTGGTCAGGAGTTGGTTGTCGACGGCGTCCGCCATGAGCATGGCGAAAAGCTTGCGGAGGCTAGTGATGGTGCTGGCGGAGTAGGTGTCGCGGAGTCGGTTGAGCCAGATCTGGATGTCGGCGGGGGTGATCTGGTCGACGGGGGTGGTGCCCCAACGAGGCAGGATGTGGCGGGTGAGCAGGCTGCGGTAGAAGGCTTCGGTGTTGGCTCCGACGTCTACGGTTTGCCACCAGATCTCGGCCCATTCGGACACCATTACCGCAGGCTCGGGGTCGGTGGTTTGGGTTGCCGGTCGGGGCCAGGTGGCCGGTGTGGTGGGTGGCGGTACCGGCTGGCTGGTCTCGGGGGGTGCGGCGGTTTCGGGGATGGTGGTCAGTTGTTCGGCATGGTTGCTGGCGGCTTGTTCGGTGTCGAAGGACCCGGGGATGCTGCCCGCTCTGCCGTCGGGCTTCCAGTACCGTACGCGCCATTTGTTGCCGCGTCGTTCGACCCATGCCATGGCAGACTCCTTGTGACGTGGTGAGTTCGGGTGTCCCGTCTGACGCCGGGTGTCCATGGACGCTCCGTGGGGTGGCAGAGCGGAGCCACCCAGTCGGGTGATTTCCGCTAGGAAGGGGTGTGGCGGCGGGGGCCTCGTGCGCCGTCGCGGATGATCGCGTTCAGGTCATCTGTGGAGAACCTGAGGTGACGTCCGATCTTGGTGTAGGGGATCTGGTCCGCTGCTGCTTTCTTTCGCAGCCAGGAGGCTGGGACCTGGAGCAGCGCGGCGGCCTGTTCCGCGGTGTTGAGCAAGCGGCTCAGGTCATGCTGGGGCTGATGGGGCTCGGTCTTGGAAGGCGTAGAAGTGACTGACTCGTCGTCTGGGTGGTGGGACGGAGCGATTGCAGTCGGTGCCGTGCGGTGTGCGGATTGAGGGGACGTGCTGTGGGAGTTGCTGGCTGGCTGGTCCGTCAGCAGCGGGGGGCGCATCCTGTTGGGGCTGCTTGTGGTGTGCGGTTTCTTCATGGTGTTCCTCGGAGTGCATCTCCAGGGTGTGTGAGGGTGCCGGTACTCGTGGGGCTGTGAGCTCGGGGCGTCATCTTGGTGCGTTAGGCCGTCCTGCTCCGGGCTCATGTGGGCTGAGGCCGCTGGAAGTGGGGTAGGTGCGCGGGTCTGGGGTTGCGCGTTCCGGTTCACCGGCAGCGGCATGCCTGCTGTGGTCGGGATGTCCGGGTTGGGTGCTCAGCGCAGGATGCACGGCTCTGGGACGGGCAACGACGACCGGCTGGCCCAGTTAGCGCTCGCCTCTGCTTGTCGCCCCGGCTCTGCTCGGGCGGCCGTTGGGGTGAGTTCCCGCTGGTGGTATGGACGCAAACGGGCTCCGCACGGCCCCACTCGACGGCGCTCATATCGCCGAGGTTGGGCACGGGGCCGGTGCCGAGCCGGGACACGAACCCTCGCCGCCGGTCTTGGCGTGCCAACTCCAGGGCCCACACTTCGGCTCCGCAAGGCAGTGTTAAGGCCGTGCGGTGTTGGGATGTTGTGGCCGATTCACTGTCTGGTGCCGTGGCCAGTTTCGCGGTAGTTGCAGCGCCCGGGCCTGAGGGACGGCTGGCGATTGGTGCACAGCGGCCGGGAGGCGGCTGAGGGCTTCTCGGGGCGGGTGAAGATGAGGACGTCCTCGTGCTGCACGAGGTGGAGGGGGATTCCTTGGCGGCGGGCGTCGCGGACGTTCTTCAGCTGGAAGAACGAGGGACGGGCGATGAGCCGGCTGTCGCGGATGCCGGCGAGGAGAGCGACACAGCGCTCCGTCGGGACGAGTCCGGCGGCTTGTCCGGTGGCCAGGACGGCGGAGGGTAGATCGATGAGTTCGCCGTGGGTGCGCCAGGGCCGGGTGGTGACGACGACGGTGCCGCCCGGGCGCAGTACTGTCCGGCATTGGGTGAGGATTTTGGAGAAGCCGTCCAGGAGTTGGTCGGTGGAGACGTGGGCGAGGTTGTGCGGGTCGCGGCCGTATCGGTAGTCCGTTTTGACCACGCCGCGCTCGCCGGTTTCGCTCGTGCAGTGGACCCGGCCATGGGCTGATCGTCCGTATGGCGGTGAGGTGATTACCAGCGCGACCTTGCCGTGAAGGTCGGCGTCGACCAACTTGGTGAGTTGTCGGGCGTCGCCGCACACCACCCGGCCGCTGCACTGTTCAACGTGCCGGATGCTGTGGGCGACGTTGGCCCGGGCGATCCGGGCCCAGCGGGACTCGTACTCGACTCCGAGGGCGTGGCGGTGGAGGCGAATGGCCTCGACCAGGGTGGTGCCGATGCCGCACATCGGGTCCAGGACCAGCTCACCCGGTTTGGTGTAGGTGCGGATGGCGTGGGCGGCGATCGCGGGCAGCATCTTGGCGGGGTGCGCGTTCGAGCCGGACACGTAGCGGTCGGCGCGCTGGGCGGGGGCGGATGTGGGTGCGGTGTTCCACACCGATTCGCGGTCGGACATGGCGTCGTGCCCCTTCGGTCAGGCGCTGGTGATCGCGGACAGCACGAGCAGGTCGGAGTGGATGAGTCCGGGCGGTGCGTCCTCGGGCGGGGTGGGCACGATGCGATCGCCGTCGGGGTGTCCGTGGATGATGACGATGTGCTGGAGGTAGCGGAAGCCGGCGGTGCGGGCGGAGGCGATGAGGGATCCGAGCGGGTCGGTCAGGCGTCCGGCGTCGCGGCGCTGCCTGGTGGCGAGGAGCAAGATGCCGTCACGGGGCAGGAGGCGATGAGTTCGGTGGAAGAATCCGGACCAGCCGTTCTCCATGGCGCCCGGCATCTGGTCACAGGCGGGTGCCGGTTCGTCGTCGGGGGCGGGGAGGGTGTCGGGGTGCAGCTCCGCGAGCAGTACCGGGGCTGTGCGGGTGCTTCTGCTGTCCTCGTGGGCGGCGAGGTAGGTGACGCGGGTCCGGGTGTCCATGCCGGGTTCGGTGTCGCGAATGTGGATCTTGATCAGGCGCGCGGGCGGGTGGCCGGGGCGGTGCGTGAACTCGGCGCGGATCTTGTCCAACGCCCAGCCAGGCAGCACCTCGCCGGGGGCGGAGACCCCGCTCGGCTCGTTCAAGGCAGGGGCCCACACGGTGGTCGGCAGAGGGCGGGATGCGCCGGGGCGACTGGTGGAGGTGCGGTGGTGGTCGGACTTCGTCATCGGCTGGTGGCGCCCGGGAACGGGGATCCGGCCGTCTGGTGCTGACGTGATCAATAGAGATTCAGACTGCGGGCCTTTGCCACTGCCTACCCGTTCAGCCTCTGTCATGCGCCCCAGCCGTTCCGAACGGATCGAACGCGACATGGCCGAACGGTCCGTCTGAATTCGCAGGTGAGCGCGGGTGCGAGCCGGTCGCGAGCCATGAGCGAGCCACCATGGGCGGGCCCGTGCATGGAGGGGCGCTGCTGAAGTTCGAGCGCATGCCAGCGACAGCGGCCCACTACCCGTCGTGCCCATCGGTGGCCAGGACTCGTGCCACTCCCGCGCGTCGGATGTGACGCACAACACATGGGTCCTGTTGTGAACCCGCGTAATGGCTCCGATCCTGCGGCCTCTCTCTCATCACCAAGCGCCGTCGGAAGCGCAGGCGTGCCGTCACCTCGGGAGGGGTCTCTACTCATGCACGGTCAGATGGATCAGCGCGTGGCGCTGTTGCTGCTGACGGGCAGCGTCACTGTGTACGTCGCCTTTGAGCATCCTTCGTTCGGTACGGCCCTCTTGGTCGGAGTGGGCGTGGTGACGCTGCTGCACCTTCTCCTCAAAGATCGCTGATCCACGCAAGCGGTCATGTGCCTGTGGATCCCGAGTGCGGACGCCAATTTCAAGAGTCTTCATGTTCGATTTCTGTCGGCTCTGTACGGGCTTTGGTCCTGCTCACTGCCGCCGGGCCGGAGGTGGGCCATCGCACATGGCGGTCCATGGGGCGGTGTGTTGTCCGGTGGTGGTGCGCGGGTGGGTCAGTGGTGGCGCGGTGGGGTGAAAGGGCTGGCGGCGGAAGTTGTCCGAACCTCTTCTCGCAGGAGTCGCGCCATGCATCATCGCCCCGTACGCCGTCCGCACACTGTCCGGCTCTCGCCGCTGGAGGAGCTGGAGCAGTCCTTCCTCGCGCTTGCCCGTACCGCCACGCCACTGACCATGCCCGCACACCTGGTGTGTGACGATCCGTCGGAGGAGGCGTGGCCGGTGGATCAGATCCGTGTCCGGCTGGCTCACCCCAGCACTCGGCCCGAGCTGCGGGCACGCACGTGGAGTGAGGTCGTGCGTCGCGCGCACGAGCTCGGTGAGCCGTGGCCGGTGGTGGCGGTGGCCATGACGGTTCCGGTGTTGCGCCGGATGCTGTCCCGCCTGGCCCGCCCGGCACATCTGGAGCGTCAGGAAGTCGAGCAGGAAGCTCTCGCCGCGGTAGCTGTCGCCCTTGCGGAGGTGGAAGCGAGTGATCCGGGGGTGGACCGGGAGCTGTTCGCGGCGGCGGACCGCGCTGTTCACCGCCTGGTCTACGCGGCTCGTCGCCGCGGGGAGCGGGAGGCGGGTGAGCCGATGGTCCATCTGGGGCGCCTGCGTGCCCGCGCAACCGTCGAGGATCTGGAGGGCTTGACGGTGTCGGATGAGTACCAGGTGTTGGCTCGTGCGGTGCGGGCCCGGGTGGTGGACGTGGCCGAGGCGCAGCTGATCGCCCGCACGCGGCTGCAGGGCGAGTCGATGGGGGCGCTTGCCGGTGAGCGTGGGGTGAGTATGCGTCAGCTGTACCGGCATCGCACTGCCGCCGAACAGCGCCTGGCTTCTCACCTGTGTCATCAGGGCCGGTAGGGAGCCATGCGGGGGACGTCCGGGGCCGGGGCGTCAACGCTCCGGCCCCGGATTCTCTATCGATGGGCAGACGAGGACTTCTTCTGATTCTCCTGGATCGGCGGGAACCCCCGGGCCTGGCCGGAGCTGTTTGTGTAGGGCTCCGGCGCTGTCGGGCCGTGTTGTTGGGTGGGGTGTGCGCTCCGTCTCGTGCTGACACCCCGAGAGCCATCCGGTAGCCGCCGAAGGAGGCTGGCCCCGGGCGAAGGATCCGGCTCACCCCGCCCATACCCGTCGTCCGTGCGTTTTCTGTCTGTCTGTTCTCGTGCCTGATGGAGGTGCCCTGTCATGCTCAGCCGCTTCCGTCCGCGACCGGCCACCACGCGTCAGCTGGTGCGCTGTGGGCTCCGGCTGGTGTTCACCATCCCTGTGACCGTCGTTTTGCTGTTGGCGGATCCGCCCGTGGTGTGGGCGGTGGCCACGATTCCGGAGGTCATCTCGAATCTGCGGGATGAGGTTGTCGGTCTGCTCGCCGGGCTTGCCACGCTCTTCCTCACTTTCGGTGGCCTGCGCTACCTCATGGCCGGGGGTGACCCGGGAGAGGTTGAAGCTTCCAAGCGGGCGCTGAAGGCTGCGGCGATCGGCTATGGGCTGGCGATCCTTGCCCCGGTGCTGGTGGCCTTGTTGAAGCAGATCGTGGGCGTGGATGACGGCGGCGGGCAATGACCAGCACCCGCCGCCGTCTTCTCTGTGTCCTGCTCCTGACGCCCGCTGCCCTCCTCATCGGCGCCGGGCCGTTCACCGGGTCGCCCGCGCAGGCAGTCGCGCTCCCCACGGCGGTCTTCCCGGCACTTGCCGTACCGGCCGATCCAGAACCGCGTCCCCAGCCCGGACCCGCGACAAGCGCACCCGAACCCCGAGCGGGTCCCACTCGGCCCGAGGCCACGCCCGGGCCGAGTCCGGCTCCTGGCCGTCCGTCTCCTAAGCCCTCACGGCGGCCGCGGCTGGAGCCGGCTCCCGGGCTGACGCCTCCTGCCTGCGAGGTCACCAGCGGTGACTGCTCCCCGGCGGGCTGGGGCCTGGGCGGTTTCCTCGACATCCCGGGGATGATCGTGAACGCGATCACCTCGTTCCTGGGGATGATCGTCGAGCAGATCATGAAGCCACTGCGGGAGCTGCTCGCCGACACCCTCCTCGCCACGCCCGACGTCACCCGGCACGCGGACCTGAAACGGCTATGGGCCGGGTCGATGGGCATCACAGCCGGGATCTACGTGCTGTTCGTGACCGCGGGCGGGATCACGGTGATGGGATATGAGACCGTCCAGACCCGGTATGCGCTCAAACAGATCGCCCCGCGCCTGCTGATCGGGATCATCGCTTCGGCGACGTCGCTGACCGTGATGGGCAAGGCCATCGCCCTGGGTAATGCGCTCTCCCACGCGATCGTGGGCCTCGACATGGCCGACGCCGGGCAGGGCCTGGTCGAACGAGCACTGCCCTTCTCCCTGTTCGGCGCTCCCGGGCTGAAGATCTACCTGCTGATCGTGTCGATCGTCATGATCGTGCTGATCCTGGCTGTGCTGATCGGCTTTGTCGTACGGGTCGCCGTCATGGCTCTGCTTGCCGTCTCCGGTCCCTTGGCGCTGGCCTGCCATGCCCACCCGCTCACCGACCCGGTGGCCCGGCTGTGGTGGCGCGGCCTCGCCGGGTGCCTGGTCATTCAGGTCGCGCAGTCGATGACGTTCATCGTAGCGCTCAAGCTGTTCTTCGCCCCCGGCGCCACGGCACTGGGGATTCCGTACTCGGATCAGCTGGGCACGATGCTGGCCGGGCTCGCCTTGTTCTGGGTGCTGTTCAAGATCCCCGGCTGGACGATGCAGGTCGTCTTCCGCGCCACCCCGATCCACAACCCGCACGCGCCCACCGCGGTGAGGATGCTGCGGACCCTGGCTCTGTACCGGCTCATGGACCGTTATCTCCCCGGCCCATCCCTGCTGCGCCGTGGCCGTGGCGGAGGTGGCCGGCCCGGTGGCGGGGGTGGACGTCCCGGCGGTGGCGGCGGACGTCCACCACGACCGGGACCGCAACCAGGCTCGCCACTGGGCCGCGGGTGGCTCGGCACTGGCTCGGCTGCCGCGGCGAGCGGAGCGCCCGGTTCTGGGCCCGGTACAACCACTGGCTCTCCGACTCCCGGCAGCAACCCTTCGGGGCCTGTGGGCACGGGCGCGGCCCGAGCCGGAGCCCCGGCGGCCGGCTCGACAGCGGCGCGCACGCTCCCAAGGGGACCGGCGGGCCGCCTGAGCACTGGCTCGCGAGTGGCCTCATCTGGTACTTCTCAGCAGAAGGGTCCACACACCGTGGTCCATCCCGCACAGGCACGCCGCAAGCGGCAACTGACGTTGCCCGTGACCGCGCAGCGCGTCTCCTCCCGTCCGCCGCGGCCGGTCCAGACCTGGTTGCCGATCCGGACCGAGCGCGTCCCGCGACCGCACACCGCGGCCAGCGGCTCGGCCTCCCCCTCGTCCACGCGACCTCCCCTCGGCCGGCCCGTTCCGCGGATGGCCTCGCGGCAGATGGTGCTGCGGATTCCGGCCGAGCGGGTGCGTGCCCGGCCCGTACGCCCGGTGCAGTTGCGGCTTCCTCTTGAACCGCCCCGGAGGTGAGTGTTCATGACAGATGGATACGACGACGGTGTCGCTACGACCCGGATCCCGGCGGATATCGCGCGCCCGGACCGCGTGCTGGGCCCGCTGACCGCGCGGCAGACCGCCATCCTGGCCGGGTGCGTACTGGTGCTGTACGGCGGGTACTGGCTCGCGCGGCCGTTCATGCCGCCGCTGGCGTATCTGGTGATGGTGGTGCCCGTGGCCGGAGCTGTCACCGCGGTCGCGGTGGGCGCTCGGGAGGGCATCGGCCTGGACCGGTTCCTCCTCGCCGCCCTCGCTCACGCCCGTGTCCCCAAGCGGCGGGTGCATGCTCCGGAAGGCGTGCCCGCGCTGCCTGAGATCGTGAACAACGAGATGGGCAAGGCAGCCGGGCCGATGCCAGTGCCGGTGCGGATGCCGTATCGCGGTGTCGGCCCGGTGGGCACGGTCGATCTGGCCGAGCAGGGGCAGGCGGCGCTGGGGGTCTGCTCGCCGGTCAACTTCGACCTGCACAGCGGTGCCGAGCAGCAGGGTCTGGTCGCAGGGTTCGGGCGCTGGCTCAACTCGCTGACCGGCCCGACCCAGCTCCTGCTCCGCTGTCACCGCACCGATCTCACGCCTCTGGTGGACCAGCTCCACCACGGTGCCCCGGCTCTGCCGCACCCGGCGCTGGAGCGGGCGGCCCGCGCGCACGCCGACTACCTTGCCCATCTCGCCGGGACCAGGGACCTGCTGACCCGCCAGATCGTCCTTGTCGCACGGGAAGAGACACCGCCGCGCCGAGCCCGGCCTTCTGCCTGTAGCGGACGGGCCATCCAGCGCCTCCAGGAGGCGACTCGTGGGCTCGCTCCCGCCGGTATCAGCGTCACACCACTCGACCCTGAGCAGACCACAGCGCTGATCACCACCGCCTGCAACCCCGATCCCCCCACACCG
This sequence comes from Streptomyces sp. NEAU-174, assembly GCF_052665095.1. Lineage (NCBI taxonomy): Bacteria > Bacillati > Actinomycetota > Actinomycetes > Kitasatosporales > Streptomycetaceae > Streptomyces > Streptomyces sp. NEAU-174. Next base: position 138,973 of record NZ_JBQTCE010000022.1, read on the forward strand.
CCGCTCGATACGGAAGCGCAAGGAGCCGAGGCATGATCCGACGTCCCCGAAACCGGCGCCGCGCGGACCATGAGGCCGTCCAGGCCGGAGAGCTGTTGCAGCCTGCGGGGCCGGAGGCGCTTGAGGTGCATGCCCGTACCCTCGCGATCGTGGGCCACCTGGCCTCCACCCTGGTCGTGACCGGCTACCCGGCCGAGGTCAGCCCCGGCTGGCTGGCACCCCTCCTCGCCTTCCCCGGACACCTGGACATCGCGCTCCACATCGAACCGGTCCCGAACCCGGTCGCGGCGGCCGGGCTGAAGAAGCAGCGTGCCCGGTTGGAATCCGGACGACGCGGCGCATTCGACAAGGGGCACTTGGACAATCCGGAGGTCGAGGCCGCCGCTGCGGACGCGGCCGATCTCGCCTACCGGATCGCCCGTGGCGAGGGAAAGCTCTTCCATGTCGGCCTGTACATGACCGTCCACGCTGCGGACGAGGAGACCTTGGCCGAGCAGGTCGCCGCTGTCAAAGCGGTCGCGGAGTCACTGCTGGTGACGGTCGCACCGACGACCTACCGGGCGTTGCCCGGCTGGCTGGCCACCTTGCCTTTGGGGATCGATACGCTGAAGATCCGCCGCACCTTCGACACTGCGGCGCTCGCCGCCTGCTTCCCCTTCGCCAGCCCCGAGCTGCCCGCTCCCGCCGATGCTGCTGGAGCCGGGGCCGGTCCGGGGTCGCAGGTGCTGTATGGGCTGAACGCCGTCTCCGGCGCGCCGGTGTTGTGGGACCGCTTCGGATGCGACAACTACAACTCGGTCACCCTCGCCCGTTCCGGGGCCGGCAAGTCCTACCTGGCCAAGCTGGAGCTGTTGCGGCTGCTGTTCACCGGGGTCACCGCCTGCGTCGTCGACCCGGAAGACGAATACGTACGCCTGGCCGAGACCGTCGGCGGCACCGTCGTGGCGCTCGGTGCCGACGGCGTACGCCTCAACCCCTTCGACTTCCCTTGTCGCGGCGAGGCTGGCGGTGAGGATGTCCTGACGCGGCGGGTGCTGTTTCTGCACCGCTTCCTGGCTGTGCTCTTCGGCGCCGAGGTGAAGGGCGCGGAGGAAGCTGTGCTCGACCGGGCGCTCCTGGCCACCTACGCCCGGGCGGGGATCACAGCGGATGCGCGGACCTGGACGCGGACCCCGCCAGTACTCGCCGACCTCGCGGAGGTTCTGGACGAGGACGGGAGTGAGGTGGCTGCGGGGCTGGTGGAGCGGCTGGCGCCGTATGTCACCGGTTCACATGCTTGCGTCTTCAACGGCCACAGCACGGCGAGCACCACGGGCCATCTGGTGGTCTTCACGCTGCGGCTGCTGCCGGAGGAGGTCAAGGCTCCGGCGATGCTGCTGGCGCTGGATGCGATCTGGCGCCAAGTCACGGATCAAGGCAGGGGAGGCAAGCATCTGGTGATCGTGGACGAGGCGTGGCTGCTGATGCGTGACGAGGCCGGGGCACGTTTTCTGTTCCGGATGGCCAAGGCCGCCCGTAAAAACTGGACGGGGCTGGCCGTCATCACTCAGGACGCAGATGACGTCCTCGGCTCGCCGCTGGGGAGAGCGGTGGTCGCGAACGCGGCGACCCAGATTCTGCTCCGGCAGGCCCCACAAGCGATCGACACCATCAGCGCCTCGTTCCGGCTCTCCCACGGTGAGCGGGAGTTCCTGCTGTCCGCCGGGAGGGGCGAGGCGTTGCTGCTGGCCGGGGAACGCCGCAAGGTCGCGCTGATCTCCGTAGCCGCCCCGGGGGAGCACGAGATCATCACCACCGACCCCGGAGAACTCGCCGCCCAGCACTGGACCGAGGACACCGCCCCCGACGACTCCTCCTTCGGCCACGCTCTCGGCGAAGAGACGTGGAACCCATGACCGTCACCACGTCCGTCGCCGGGACAGCACCACCCCGTGGCCCGGTGGTGGACTTCCTCACCGACCCCACTGCCTTCTGGACCTCCATCACCCGAACAGTTCTCGGCTGGGCCGCCCCGTACATGCCCGTGCTCGTACCGGTCGCAACGGCGGTCGCCGTGTGTGTCACCACCGCCCGCGGCCGGATCCGGCGCAGCCGCCAGCAGCGCTTCGCCGACAACGCACGCTGCGTCGAAATCCTCACTCCGCCTCAGATCCCTGCCAGGGGGGGTGACGTGTTGTGGGCGCAGCTGGCGGGTCTGCTGCGGCCGTGGTGGCGACGCTTTGCCGATGGCCAGCCGCATCTGGGGTTCGAGTACGCGTGGTCGCCGACGGGGCTGGGCATCCGGCTGTGGGTGCCGGGGACCGTGCCGCTGGGGCTGGTGCGGCGGGCGGTGGAGGCGGCCTGGCCCGGCGCCCACACCCGCGTCCAACAACCACCGGAGCTCATCCCGTCTGGCCATGTGGTGACGGCGGGGCGGCTGCGCCCGGCCCGGCCAGAGGTGCTGCCGCTGCGCACCGAGCACGCGGCCGACCCACTCCGGGCCCTGTTGCAGGCGGCCACCGGTATGAGGGAGGGCGAGACCGCGCTCGTGCAGATCCTCGTCCGCCCGGCAACCGGCGCCGCAGTGCGGCGGGCCCGCCGCTCCGCGCGGCGGTTGAAAGCCGGGTACTCCGCACCGCGGCTGCCCGCGCTCGGCGCGCTCCTGCTGCACCGACCGCAGCCAGTACTGGCCCGGCGGCAGGATGTCGAGCACGGTGCCGCGGTCCGCCAGTCCGCCGCCAAACTCACCGGCCCTCAATGGCACACGTCCATCACCTACGCGGCCACCTGCACACGTGAGGAGGAGCGTGCGCGGGATGTGGTGCGGGGGCGTGCGCATGCGCTGGCCTCCGCGTTCGGCCTGTACGCGGAACTCAACTGGCTCGCCCGCACCCGACTCGTCCACCCCGAGCGATGGCTGGAAGGGCGGGTCTTCCCGCAGCGTGCGGCGCTGCTGTCGGTCCCGGAACTGGCGGCCCTGGCCCATCTGCCCCTCGACGCGGACGCCCCCGGCGTGCGGCGTGCGGGAGCCCGCTCAGTCCTCCCACCACCCACGGTCCCCGAGCCGACCCCCGGTGCCGGGGTCAAGCCGCTGGGCCACTCCGACACCGGCGCCCGCCGCCCGGTCGGTCTCGCGGTCGCGGACGCCCGACACCACATCCATCTGATGGGGGCCACCGGCTCCGGCAAATCCACCCTGGTCGCCCACCTCGTTCTCGACGATGTCCGCAATCATCGGGGCGCGATCGTCATCGATCCCAAGGGCGACCTCGTCACCGACCTCCTGCACCGCCTGCCCGACACCTGTGCCGACCGCCTGGTCCTCATCGACCCGGATGACTCCCACGCCCCACCGTGCCTGAACGTCCTGGACGGGGCCGACATCGACGTGGTCGTCGACAACCTCACCGGCATCTTCCGCCGCATCTTCACCGCCTTCTGGGGGCCCAGGACCGACGACGTCATGCGCGCCGCATGCCTGACCCTGCTCAAACACCGCGCCCACACAGGTCAGCTCGTCACCCTCGCCGACGTCCCCCGGCTCCTGGGCGAACCCGCCTACCGCCTGCGCCTGATCCCCACCATCAAAGACCCCGTACTACGCGGCTTCTGGGCCTGGTACGAGTCCATGTCCGAACCATCCCGCGCGGCCGTGGTCGGCCCGGTGATGAACAAGCTGCGCGCGTTCCTGCTGCGCGACTTCGCCCGCCGCGCCATCTCCGCCGGACCCTCCACCTTCGACCTCACCCAGGTCCTCGACGGCGGCATCCTTCTCGCCCGTCTCCCCAAAGGCGCTCTCGGCGAGGAAACCGCACGGCTGCTGGGCTCCTTCATCGTCGCCGGAACCTGGCAAGCGGCCTCAGCCCGCGCCCGCACCCCCGAACACCAGCGCATCGACGCCTCCCTCTACGTGGACGAGGCGCACAACTTCCTCACCCTGCCCTACCCGCTGGAGGACATGCTCGCCGAAGCCCGCGGCTACCGGCTGTCCATGGCACTGGCCCACCAGCACCTCGCCCAGCTCCCCCGCGACCTGCGGGAAGGCATCTCCGCCAACGCCCGCAACAAGATCTTCTTCAACGCCTCTCCCGAAGACGCTTCGGCCCTGGAACGCCACACCCTCCCCACCCTCACCGCCCACGACCTCGCGCACCTCGGCCCCTACCAAGCCGCCGCCCACCTGCTCACCGCCGGCGCCGAATCCCCGGCCTTCACCCTCACCACCCGGCCCCTCCCACCCCCCGTCCCCGGCCGCGCAGCCGATCTCCGCACCGCCGCAGCGGCCCGCACGACGCACACCCGCACCACTCGCCCCTGACCACCGAATCCGCCACGCGCCCTCTCTTCCGCTCACCCGGCCTTTTCCGATCGATGCCCTGGTGGTGATCCGCCCATGCCCGCTCTGCCCCGCCCCGCCTCCGGCCCCGGCTCGCGTTACACCGCGCGCGCCGCAGTCACCCGGCCCCGTCCCACACCCCCACGGCACCGCGCGGACCCTGCTGCCCTCACCCGCAGCCTCACCGCCCGCGACCTGTGGATCACCGCCATGGTTCACGAACACCGCGTCCTGACCACCCCACAGATCGCCCGCATCGCCTTCAGCAGCCAACGCTCCGCCCAACGGCGCCTGCGCGTCCTTCACCACCACGCCGTCCTGGACTCCTTTCGCCCCCTGACCCAGCACGGCTCCGCACCCGAGCACTACACCCTCGGCCCCACCGGCGTCAGCGTCATCGCCGCCCACGCAGGATGCGAACCCGCGGCCCTCGGCTGGCGCCCCACCACCACCGGCCGCATCGCCTACTCCCCATCCCTCGGCCACGACATCGGCGTCAACGAACTCCTCACCCACCTCGCCGCCCCCACCCCAAACGCCACCCACGGCCGCCTGACGCTGTGGCTGTCCGAACGGTCCTGCGCCAGACGCTGGGACGACATGATCCGCCCCGACGCCTACGCCCACTGGCACCACCCCGACCCCACCACAACCGACGCGGACAACCCGGTCCTGCTGCCGTTCTTCCTCGAATACGACACCGGCTCCCAGCCCCTGCCCCGCGTCGAAGCCAAACTCGCCGGCTACGCCGCCTTCACCACCTCCACCAAAACCCGCCCCGCCCTCCTCATCCACACCTGCACCGCCTCCCGCGACCGCGCCCTCCGCCACCGCCTCACCCAACCCGCCCGCGACCTCGGCCTGTATGTCGCGACCTCCTCCGCGGACTTCACCACCCACACCCCCTGGGGCCCCTGGTGGGCACCCCTCCACCCCGCAGCACGCCGCACCACCCTCACCGGCCTCACTACCCACTGGCCAGACCTCACCCCGGCCAGCATCGACCCCACCGACGCCGACACCGCCCTCACTCTGCCCATCCCACCCCGGCCACCCACGACGCCGGACGGCCGATGAGCCTGCTCGCCAAGACCACCACCGGGGTCGGCTGCGCGCTCATCGCCCTTCCCCTGCTCGCCGCCCTCGCGATCGCCGCACTCCTCAGCTTCCTGATCCCCGGCTCCAGCGGCACCACCACCGCCCCGGGCAGGAACGCGCTGCGGGACATCCCTGCGAGCATGCTGGCGCTGTACCAGCGGGCCGCCCCCGAGTGCCCGGGGCTGTCCTGGACGATCCTCGCTGCCATCGGCAAGGCCGAGACCGACCACGGACGCCACCCCACCATGCGATCCTCCGCAGGAGCGGTAGGGCCGATGCAATTCCTGCCGTCGACCTTCAAGCTCTACGCACATCCGGTACCAGCAGGTGGACGCAGACCTCCGACGCCGTGGGATCCGGTCGATGCGGTATACGCCGCAGCGCGCCTGCTGTGCACACACGGCGCCCGGCACCACAAGAACATCGAGCGGGCGATCTACGCCTACAACCCCTCCCGCACCTACGTCGCAGACGTTCTACGGATCGCACGACGTTACGCCGCCTTCCCCACCACCTCCGCTGTCGGCCGGGAGGTGGTGGCCTTCGCCCGCCGCCAGCTCGGCACCCCCTACGTCTGGGGCGGCGATGGCCCCGCCGAGGGCGGCTTCGACTGCTCCGGCCTCACCAAAGCCGCCTACGCCACCATCCACATCAACCTCCCCCGCGTGGCACAGGCCCAGTACGACGCCGGCCCCCGCCTCCCCGCCGGAACACCCCTCCTACCAGGCGACCTGCTGTTCTTCGGCACCAGTCCGGGGGCCGTCACGCACGTCGGCATCTACAGCGGCCACCACCACATGATCGACGCACCCCACCCCGGCGCCGTGGTCAGAGAAACCCGCGTCCAGCTGACCGGCCCCACCTATCAAGGCGCGACCCGCCCGAGCCCGCGCGGTAGCCGGTGAGCACGCATCCCAGCCCCGCCGAGATCGACACCTTGATGCGCACGCTCGTCCGCATCCTGGCCGGCGTCGCCGCCCTCGCCCTCATCTTCACCGCCGTCAACGTCACCCTCTTCGCGGTCGATCACCACATCCCCTGGCCGATCGCCGTCCTCCTCGACCCGATGGTCGCCCTCACCCTCACCAGCGTCCTCTACGCCGACGCACGACTCGCCGCCTGGAACATCCCCCCACCACGCTGGTCCACCACCCTGCGCTGGTCCACCGGCCTGGCCGCCACCGTCATGAACACCTGGACCTCCCTCTGGCCCGACGACCACATCGGCTGGCCCCGCCACGCAGACCCCGCCGGAGTGCTCCTCCACGCAGTACCACCCCTGCTCCTCATCGGCCTGACCGAAACCGTCGCCGCCTACCGCCGCTGCACCTCCCAAACACACCCGCACCCCACCACCGCACCCCACAACAACCACCGCGAGGAGCACCTCAGGAACACACCGGGAGCACCCGCACCCCCCACTCCACCACCCTCCGAACGTACCGACGACGAAGACGTCGGCCCGACAACGGCCACCACACGCCACGACAGCCACGAACCCACCCCCGACGGCCCCGTGGACCAGCCCGACGGACACAGCCGCGCAGACGCCGATATGTACGCGCGGGCTCTCGCGCTGGATCTGGCGGCCCGCCAGCGCACCGGTCAGCCGATCAGCATCCGCCAGCTCCGCCGCCACCTGCACCTGGGCCAACACCGCGCCCGAGAGCTCCGCACCCGGCTCGACACCGAGCGCACCCCGGGAGCACCCGCACCTCACCCCGCACCCCAAACCGCACCCGGCGGGCCGCTCCAAGAAGCACCCGCCGGGGGGACGGGAGCGGCTTGACTAGTCGGCCGCCACAGAGCGTTCATAGTCGTCGCCGCGGACCACCGCGTAGGCCACGCGCCGCGAGCACCCCGGCCGGGGCTCTCTCCACAACCACCCACCACCCCACGCGGGAGACCCCACCATGCCAACCACCACCAACACCACAACCACCCCCAACCAACCCGACCCCGCTCAGCTAACCGGCGCCACCGCCGCCGTATGGGCCGCACTGAACAACCAGCCCGGCACCACCAGCACCACCCTCGCCCAAGCCGCCGGTGCCGGCCGGTCCACCACTACCAAGGCCCTCCGCCACTTCGAACAGACCGGCCTCGCCCACCGAGAGAGCGCCGCTCCCGACGGCAACGGCCGCCCCGTCAACTACTGGTACCCCACACCCACGCCCCCACCCGACCCCGACACCAGCACCTCACCGGACACGACGGACGAACCGCCGACCGCCGACAACGACATCCACGAGCAATCCACCGAGCACCATGCCCACCCCGCGCCCGCTGCGGAGTCCCCCGCATCCGAGGACGACGCCTCAGAACACGGCGACGCTGATGAAGACGGGGAACGGGGCTCTGCGAGCGACCCCTCGCAGGGAGTAGAAGACGACGATGCGCCGGCGCCAGCGCCGACGCCAGCGTTCGAACCTCCGACAAGCGAGGCAGCTTCGGAGGACACAAAGACGGAAGAGACCCAGCCAACCGTCAACCAGAGCGGCCACCGGATCCGCCTCGCCCCTGGTGCCCTGCGCCAGATGGTCATCGGCCACCTCACCGCTCACCCCGACGAAGCATTCACCGCCACACGCATCAGCCGGATCATTGAGAAAAGTTCCGGCGCCATCGCCAACGCCCTGGTCACCCTGACCAAGCAGGGCATCGCCGAACAGGTCACCGAACACCCACGTACCTACCGCATCACCACGGCAGCAACCAGAGGCGGCGAGGCATAGACCGGCACGAACGGACCAGCGGCCGGGTACCGCCATTCAGTTGGGACGGTACCCGGCACGTACCGTCCATCCGCGTCGTGTTCGATCGTTCGCTGGTGGCTTTCAGGTGATGAGACGCTCAGCCTGGAGTCATCAGGAGCCAGTTCGGAACGCGTCGCGATAAACCCGGCGACGTCGACGGTCATCCCGGGATACTGGGCACCATGGATGAGGTCAAGGTCGTCGCCGCCCATTCCGAGCGCGCGACCTTGCGCGTCGGCGACGTGTTCCTGAAGGTGGACGCAGATCAGGCGCGCATCGACGTCGAGGTCGAGGCGATGGCCCTGGCGCCGGTCCCGACCCCGAAGGTCCTGTGGCGCAAGCCGCCCGTGCTCGCGATCGCGGCGGTCCCGGGGACGGCGCTCGGCCGCCTCGGCGAGCCGTCGACCGCGTCCCCGGCGGCGTGGGCTGCGGCGGGTGCCGCCATCCGGAAGTTGCACGACGCGCCGTTGCCGCCCTGGCCCGGCCGGGCGGGCCAGGGCCTCGACGAGTTGGCCGCAGAACTCGACGGCGAGTGCGAGTGGCTCGTGACGAACGGCGCCCTGCCCGCCGACCTGGTCACCCGCAACCGCCAGGTCGCCGAGGCCGCGCTCCAACCGTGGACTCCGGCGTTCACGCACGGCGACCTGCAGATCACTCACTTGTTCGTCAACGGCAACGAGATCACGGGCATCATCGACTGGTCCGAGGCGGGCCAGGGCGATGCCCTGCACGACCTCGCCACCTTCACGCTCGGACACGAGGAACACCTCGACGACCTCATCGCCGGCTATGGCACCGACATCGACCTCGACGTGATCCACGCGTGGCGGTCGTTGCGAAGCCTGCTGGCGATTCGCTGACGGGTCGAGCATGGCTTCGACCCGACCGCGCCGGGCTGTGAGGTCGACGTGCTGAGATCCCGGATGTGAGACTGCGCGGGCCCGACTGCTACGAGTGCGTTCTGACGCATCGAGCAGGCCAGCTCCTTGGGGCGCATCGCCTGCCCTTACTCACTCTGCTGCGTATCTCGCTGGGGCGTGCAAGGTGACCGTGTCGGGCGCCGGTAGCTGCGAGGGGTCGTTGAGGTGTCAGGTCTCCCGGTGCCCGCTCAGAACAGTGCCAGGCCCTCGCCGCTGGTGTCCGCGATAACTGGCCGGAACTGGGCAGGGAGTCCGTCCAAGCGGTCAGGACCGGCCGCGGCGGCCACAGCAGGAGCCGTCTCGGCCAACCAGAGACGAAACCGCTCGGCGGCTTCGCGGTAGGGGACTCGCGCCAGGACACGGTGCTCGCCGGAGGGACAGAAATCGACTGCGACAGTGAGCAGGCAGGAACGGGGCGCGTTCTGACTGCCCGTCCAGGACACGCGCAGCACACCGCAGGGCTCGCGCCCGCCGGAAGCGCGGTGGGTCGGGCGCAGCGATCGGCAGGCTATGTGGGCGGTCCATGCGGCCAGGTGCGGAAGGGGCAAGGTGGTGCGTGCGCGGCAGCCGGGGCAGCGGTGCCAGTGGCGAAGCCAGTCGTCGGCGCCGGTGTCGAAGAGGCGTGTGTAGCGGTTCGCCACGCGGATGTCGTTGCTGTACAGGTGGTCGGGGCGTTCCTGGGTGTTGCAGGACTGGCAGACAGGGGCGCGGACGTAGCCGTGTTCGTGGCAGTGGTCGAGCACGGTGGCAGGCGCGGTGCGGCAGACGGCGCACACCCACCCGGCCACCCTGCGGGAGGTGCCGGGCTTCCTGCTGAGCACCGAGTACAGCTGGCCTTCCAGCTCTCCGTTGTACGGGTGCGGTGAGGCGGTGGGGCCCTCGGGGTTCGTCGTCTGCCAACCGTCGGCGTCTTGGGCCTGACGGGGGTGGGAGGGCGGCTCGGTGGCGGCTGCGCTTGCCTGGCGGGTCCGCGCGGCTTGCACCCACTGCGTTTCGGCGTGCTCGGCCGCGTCGAGCAGCCTGACCACTGCGCGCGGAAGCCACCACGTCCGCTGCGTCCCGTCGCGGGTCTGCTCCACGAGTATCTGTCGCCAGTCGATCCCCGCCAGATGGTACGGCCGACCGACTTCACCTCGTGCTGCCCGCTCGGGGCCGCTCGGCTCCCGCAGTTCCCCCGCGATGCGCCGGCGCCAACGCAGCTGCGTTTCTTCGTCGCACTTCTGTCTCGGCGCCCCACGAAACGGACCGATGCGGACCAGGTCCCGCCGATCCATCGCCACCGCGTTCAGTTCCGCGGCCGCCCGGCGCACCTCAGCCTCCGGAACACTCCACTGACCGCCGCTCGCCCTCACCGTCTCCACCACATGGCCGCCGAGCAGGACGTACCCAACCCGGGCATGGGCAGGAGGGCAGGTCAATGCCCCAGAAACCGTCGGCACAGCACTGTCGGCCGTCACATCGACCCACAGAGCGTCCGCGGCACTCAGGGTGATCAGGCCGTCCGTGCGACCGGGCATGACACGCTCTGACATACCGACAGGCTAACGGCCCGCAACGCGGCAACGGATGCCAAGCGCCTCGGTCAGCCGGGCCGCCGCCCACGCCGCATCCGCCGCCCGCAACTGCTTATGCCTGAGCATTTGGTTCGTCAGTCCCGTGCCCGCAGCCTCACCGCCATAACATCAAAAACCAGGCAGGTCACTCTTGCGTATCAGCGGTCCCCGAGCCCAGACGAATTGAGCAACAGAGTCCTTAGCGGCTGTTGTCGGTCCAAATCTGAGGGCGGTGTTTTCGCTGTTCAGGCGTAGGGGCCGTGATCTGGTGGGAGTGGTGACGTGTCGTTTCGTCGCTCCCCGGGAGGTTGCGGATGCCGTCGGTCGTCGGACTGCTGGAACAGCACGAGCTCGCCGCTCGCCGTCGAGTCCCTCGCAGGTTGGATCCGCAGTTGGGTCTGTTGTGGTGGTTCGATCGGCATGCTGGCTGGCTTTACGTGCCCGACGCTCCGGAGCCGCGGACTTCGGCCGTGCTGACCGCCTACAGGGAGCTCCATGCAGCCCTGCTGCGCGACCAAGGCGAGGCCCCCGCAGTGCAGAGCGCTTTGGCCCGCGCACGAGTCGACGAGCTATTGACGATGCTGGAAGGCCCCGAGACCGCTGGGCGCGCCGCAGAAATCCTGGAACAGCTCGTCCAGATCATCCACGGCAAGACCCGACCCGTTGACTCTCCCCATGGCATGCATGGAAAAGGCCCTGTCAGCAGCCGTCGCACAAGCCGCTGACAGAGCTCCTCATGTGATCGCGTTACCGGCCACCGCACCCTGCGTGTCCGCAGCCGCCGCAGGAGCCGCCGCTGTTGCACGCGCACGGGCAGGGGTCCACCCGTCTATGGCTTGCCGTGGGGGCGCCGGTGCGCTGCTGGGGAAGGGAGACGGTGGGCAGTGTGGTGGGGCGGTCGGGGTTAGCGCGGTGGGCTGCGGTGTCCAGCAGGCGCAGCCGTGCCGGGTAGGGGCGTTGGTCGAGGCGGACCAGGTAATGCGGGAGGGTCGGGTCGGTCAGTCCGGTGAGCTGCCATCCGGCGGCGTTGATCAGATGGCAGGCGGCTTCTGCTTCGAGCCATACAGCGTGGTGGGGTGAGACGCGGGTGGCGTGCTTGTTGCAGACGTGCTCGGTCGCGGTGTTCAGCACGCTCGCGAGTGCGGATCGTGCGCTGACGGCGTCGCGCATGAGGAGGCGTTGGCTCTGGGTGAGGATCTTGTGGACCAGGGCGCGGTGGTGGTGGAGGTCAGGTGTCGTCATGGGGGCGGTTCCCTTCATCTGGTGTTCGGTGCTGTCCGGTGGGTGCGCGCAGTAGCGCATGGCGGTGGTGCGGGGAATGCGCGCGGCGGGTTGGCCCGCGGTCCCGACAGTCGGGTCGGGGCGCGGGTGCTCGGCGGACTGCTCATAGGCCGTGGCGGCTCGGGGTGCAGCGGTGCCCTGCCGGAGGCGGCGAGCGCTAGGTAGATGTCGGTTATGCAGCGAGGAGGGCGAGTTTGTAGGCCTCGATGACCAGGTTGAGCTGGTTCATCTGCTGTACGTAGCGGGTGGCGTTCACGTCGATGGCGCGGCTGGTGTGTTGCAGGAATCCGAGCGGGACGACATCGGCCTGGTTCGCGTGGGCTGGGACGTGACGTACGTGGTCGCAGGTGTTCCTGGCGTAGTAGCGCAGTTCGGCGTGGAGGCGGTCGGCTTCTTGTGCGGTGGTCCAGAGCAGTTCGGCGAGGGGCCCCAGCGCGGTGTCGGTGAGGCGTCGGTGGCGGCGTAGCGTTGCGTAGCCGTCGTTGCCCAGGGCGGTGCGCAGGGTGCTTTCGCCGGGACCAGCGAAGGTGGATGGGCTGGTGTGGGACCGCGGGTTGCTGAGGGGACTGTCCATGGGGGTGACCTTCCGCTTGGGGGGCTTATGCCGCGCCATAGCGGCAGGTCGGGGCGTGTCCTTCGTCGGTGTCGAAGGTGTCGGGGTAGGTGGTCGGGGTCGGGCCGTTGCCGAGTAGGGCTGGTCCGGTGGCCAGATGGGTGCCGAGGTCAGCGAGGTGGCGGACGGCGGCCAGCGGTACGGGCGCGGCGCACACGGGACAGGGGCCTAGGAGTTCGAAGGCCTCGTCCTCGTAGAGGGGGTAGCGGGCGAGGAAGGTGTATTGGGTACGGGTGGTCGGGCAGGTGGCGATGGCCAGGAGGGGTTCGCCGGGTGTGGCGCGGCGCTTGCTGTCCGGGGTGATGGTGATGTGCTGGAGGCTGAGGCCGAGGGTGCTGGCGAGGCGTACGGCGGTGCGGGCGTGGTCGAGGCCGCGGTGGGGTCCGTATTCGCTGGCGGCAGCGGTCTGCTGGATGAAGGCGGAGGCTGCCTGAGCTTGTTCGGCGATGGAGGTCATGGGCAGTGTTCTCCTTGTGTCCGGTGCTGGCGGTGGCGCCTTGGTGAGTTGCCGGAAGGCGGCTCGGGCGGATGGCGGTCAGGCTGGGCGGATACGGGTGCGTTCCCTGGCGCAGGCCTTTTTGGCGGTGGTCTGGGCACCGATCGCTCCTCGTGCGTACGGGGAACAGGGCTTGAGCAGGGCGGTGTTCAGGGGCACCGGGTGACGGTCAAAGCGCCTACCTCGGGATCCGGGAGGGTGTGGCGCGGGACCGGGGCCGGGTCGGTGAGGGCGCGGCATAGGGCGGCCATCAAGTGGGTCGGGGTGGCCGGGGAGGCTACGGCGACCCACAGCACCATGGCGTCGGCGGCGCGGCGGGCGGCGCACAGCCAGTTCGCTCCACACTTCCCGGTGGTGCCGGGGACGGTGGTGATGACGACGGCCTGCTCATTGGGGGCGTACCAGGAGTCGTCTTGGTGGCCGATGTCGCGGATCCATCCGGCTGTGGCCAGTGCCTCGACGGCCTTGTGGGGGGATTGGGGCGGCAGGAGGTAGCGCGGGCCGTCCTTCGGCGCGGGCCCGGGGGTGTCGTCGGCCACGGCGGCGGCGAATGCGGCGGTGATTTCGGGTGGGGTGTCGTGGGAGAACCACGCCGTCCAGGTCACACGTGCGGCACGGCAGGGACTGGCCGTGAACTCCCAGGCCATCAAAGGCTTCCCGGGGCGCTCGGCACGGCTGTGGAGATGGCGTGCGTGGCGCTGGCCGCTGGGGTCGTGGTAGTCGGTGTGGCACGGCTCGCGGGTTGCCCTCCATCCGGCTGCCAGAAGCACGTCGTCGGCTGTGGTCACGGCGGCGGGGTCAGGCCCTGCGAGGTAACGGGGCGAGATCAGATAGCGCGGCGTGCTAGGGCGATTCCGGTTCTGCATGATGAACTCCGGGCGGGTATCGGGTGGGGGATCCGTACTGTCGGCGTCGTTTCGGGCTGTGAGGTATTCGCGGCCCCGCCGTTCGGGCCACCGGAATGGCAGTGGCCTGTGCCGATCGCTGGTGGCGGCGACGTGGGAATGTGTCGCGGTATATGGCGTGTTGGTGATGTGACATGACCTGTCGCTCTTTGTGAATGGGATAGGGAAATCGAGGGCGGTGTGTTGTCATCCGGTCGTCGTGGCGGACCAGCATGCCTTCGGTTGGGACCTCTGCCGGGCTGCTGGGCACGTCAGGTGGCACTTAGCCTGCGGCCTCTTTCGTCGGACTTTGAATCCGAATTCGACCGCACCCCTCGTCACCCAACCTCATGGGCACATGTCTCCCGTAGCAGCTTCTTCTAGTTAATTCTCTGCGAATTTCCGATTCCAGTTGTTGCCGGGAATGCGACCAATGTAGCTCGATATTGGGGATCGGTCGACATTGATGGCGGCTGCGAATTGCTGGAATTATCGCGAATTCGCGACCGTATCGGAGGGGTATTCCGCAAGCGGGCGACGCATCGTGTCGTGGGGTGCGCGGCGCCCGGCGGGTGCCGGGTTCGACCGGTCAGGCAACGGGCCCGGGGCCCCGGGTGGGAGTCGGCTCCCCGGCCCGGTTGGGCCGGGGGCGTGTGGGGGTTCCGGTGCGCGGGCGGTGCGGTGGGACGGCTATCGGGTGGCGGTGAGGGCGGTGGTCGCGGCTTTGGCGATCGCGGTGATGGCCTGGGCCGGGTGGGTCAGTTCCAGCGGCGTGGCCCCCGGTAGCGGGCACGGGTCGGGTGCAAAGGCGAGCCATAGCACCGCGCATCCGGCGTTCTTCAGGGTGGTGATGCGTTGGGCGGCGCGGGTGGCTTCGTCGGGGTGGTAGTAGCCGTCGGAGGCGATGACCAGCAGGCGGCCCGTTCCGGGCTGGGTGAGGGCGAGCCCGGCGCACAGGGCGTCGATGGCCTCGGCGAGGCTGTGTCCCAGCCCCCTGGCCTCGAAGCGGGTGACCCTGGTGGGGGCGCTGCCGGGTGCGGTGATGGCGGTCAGGGCCCGGTCGTAGGCCACGATGGCGGTGCGTGAGTCGGGGTCGGTCAGTGCGGTGGCTTTGGTCAGGATCCAGGCGGCCGAGGCGATCGGGTCTGCTGCGCTGTTCATGGATGCGGACACGTCGACCGCGATTCCCACGCGCAGTGGCGGTGTGGGGATGGGGCGGCGCAGGGTCCGGGTCCAGGGTGTGGCCGTGGGAGTGGCTCCGGCCGCCTTCTGGGCCTCCCGGGCGAGTGCTTGGCGCATGTTCAGGCGACCGGGCGGGGCGGCCGAGGCGGTATGGGTGGTGATGCGTTCGCGGTAGGCGGCGGCCCGCAGGGCCCTGGCGAGCTGTCCGGCGGCAACCTTCTCACCTGCGGTCGGCAGCCGGGTGCCGGTCACCGGGGACGGGGTGTTGCCCTTGCGCGGTTTGCCGGGTGTGAACGGTCGCGCTCCGGGCGCGAAGACCCGTTCTGCTGTTTTGGCCGCTTGCCGTTCGTGGGCGGCCTGCGCGGCTTTCGCCTCGGCCCGGGCGGCCCGGGCGGCGGCGACCCGCGCCTGTGCGGCGGCCTGCGCGGCCTCGTTCGCCTGCACCCGTACCGTCACCTTCCCGATGGCCTCGGCGAGTTCGCCCATTGGTCCGCCGCCGGTGGGTTCGGGTGCGGTGGCTGGTGTTCCGAGGGCTTGGCACCAGGCATGCGCGTGAGCCAACATGCCGGGCGCGTCGTCGTCGGCGGTGGTGTGGGCCGCCGTCCAGATCTGGGTGAGGGTGTCCAGCAGGTCGGGGCCGAGGATGCTGGTGACGGCCTGTTCGAGGGGTTCGGTTTCGTCCGGGTCGAGGATTCCGGCATCCCTGCGGGCGAGGATCAGACCGGCGGCCCGGGCGGCCTGCCAGCGGCTGCTGGGGGTCTGGCCGGTGATGTCGGCGAGGATAAGGGTGTTGACGGCCGATCGCAGGAACGGGCGGTCGGCGGGGCGGCGGGTGAGATGAGCGTGTTCGGCGCGGGACTCCTCCAACAGCTGTGCCGCCCTGTCCAGGGCGGTGCCGCGCAGGTTGGGCGGGGTGGTCCAGATGCTGTGCGCGGCGTGCGCGGCCTCGTGGACCAGGACTCCCCAGGCGGCCGGGTAGCGTTCCTCGTCACCGCGTCGGTCGGGGTTGATGGTGGCCGGTGGGAGCGGGGTGAAGAGGGCGGCGTCGATCTCCAGCTCGGCCGTGGTGGGGTAGAAGGCGCCAGGGGCGCCGGAGCGGGTGCCGTGCTGGCAGGTGACGATCACGTCCTTGCGGTCCGCGAGTTCGGGGAGCCGTTCGGTCAGGGCTGCGGCGATCCGGATCCATTGCCCGGCCTGCGCGGCCGGGCGGGGTTCGAACGGCGGGCCGCCGTCGTCCTCCCACCTGGCTTGAGCCCATTCGGCCTCCGATAGTGCGGGCGGCTGGTGCTGTACGTGGGCTGTGGTCTGCGCGGGCATGGCGGATCGGTGCCTTTCTGCGGGCGTCGGGGGTGCGTGGGGTGGTGGCCTGTGGGCCGGAGGCGCTGGTCAGAGTTGGCGGCCCAGGGACAGGGCGGCAACCGGCTTACCCAGGGCTTTGGTGACGATCTCGGCGACCGTGTCGCGGTCTTCGAGCGGGGCGATACCGACCAGATTGGCGAAGGCCGCCTCGACACCCAGGACATCGGCGATCTTCTGAAACGCAATCAACTCGCGTAGTTGCGGCGCCCAGCCGACCTCACCGGCCTGCTGGCAGGTGGCGAGGTTCCTCGCGATCCGTACCGCCGTCCTGTTGATCTTCAAGGCGGTTGCCAGGTCGTAGTCCGACCCCACCTGGATCTGTACCGAGAACCGGCTGGCGAGGGCCTCGGTGAGCACCGCTCCGTGAACCCCCGGGTTGTGGCCCGCGATGACGTAGAAGCCCTCGGCGGCGTTGATCGTCTCGCCCTTATGCGCCTTGACCTGGATCTGGCGCCGCCCGTCCATCGCCGGATACAGCGCGGCCAGTACCTTCGGGGAGATCAGGGTCGCATCGTCCAGCAGCAGGGCCCGCCCCTCCTGCATAGCCGTCACCAACGGGCCGTAGATGAACTCATAACCACCGTGCTCGTCCTGGGTGTACTCCCCGATCAGGTCACCGACCGTTGTGTCACCGTCCCCGGCAACCGTGATCAGGTCCGGAAAGGCGG
Organism: Streptomyces sp. NEAU-174; assembly: GCF_052665095.1. Lineage (NCBI taxonomy): Bacteria > Bacillati > Actinomycetota > Actinomycetes > Kitasatosporales > Streptomycetaceae > Streptomyces > Streptomyces sp. NEAU-174. The sequence goes on from NZ_JBQTCE010000022.1 coordinate 156,098, forward strand.
CCTCGATCAGCGAGGTCTTGCCCGTCCCCGGCGGACCGTACAGCAACACCGGCACACCCGCCTCGCGTAGCCGCCGCAGCGCCTCGACATCGGGGAGGTTGGCCAGCGCCCTGGGGTGATACTGCTGCCCGTTCGGGCGGGTCACCGGCCCGGGCCGCCCACCCGGCGAGCCAACGGCAGGCGTCGGCCGAGCGGCGGATGGCGGGGCCGGGGGCGTACGGGCCGGGCCGGGGGCCCTGGGTGCCGTGGCCTGTGCGGCGGCTGCGGCGGTGGTCGCTGTCGCCCGGTACATACGGGGGTTGAAACCGACTCGCACCGCTTCACCTCGGCGCACGAGGGTTTCACACGCGTTACCGATCGCACCGCCGGAATGCCCCAGCATGTTGACCAACTCCGTGACACTGAACTGCGCACCCGGCGGGCCTCCGACCAGGGCCTTCGCGATACGGGCCCGCAACTCGCCCGGGCGGGCCTTCCCATTCAACGGGGTTGTGGAGGCCGACGGGCCCGTCGGAGGGTTCGGTGTGGCCGAGTTGGGCGTCGGAGACAACTGAGCGGCACTGGTCATCGCAGTCTTTCCTTTTCGCAGCCCCGGAGCCTTTCGGGCATACTCCACCTGTAACCCGTATTCAGGCGGACCCCGTTGGCCTGGATTCGTTTCCCGGAATTCCCGGGAACACGACCAATATAGCTCGACGCGCGACCCTCTTCGATATCAATCCGGGCTGGGAATTGCTGGAATTCTCGCGAATTCACGAACGGGAATTCATGGCAATTCGCAGGCGCACGACGCTTTGCGTCGTGCACGGCCGGGTGGACGACGCTTCCCCAGGCCACCCGGCGCGGCCACCCGGCGCGGCCACCCGGCGCGGCCACCCGGCGCGGCCACCCGGCGCGGCCACCCGGCGCGGCCACCCGGCGCGGCCACCCGGCGCGGCCACCCGGCGCGGCCACCCGGCGCGG
>NZ_JBQTCE010000023.1:0-55341 GCF_052665095.1 Streptomyces sp. NEAU-174
TCCAGGTCGGGTCGGTGGCCGTGGGCGGGGACGCGCCGATCTCGGTGCAGTCGATGACGACGACGGTGACGGCGGACATCGGTGCGACGTTGCAGCAGATCGCGGAGTTGACGGCGTCGGGGTGCCAGATCGTGCGGGTGGCGTGTCCGTCGCAGGATGACGCGGACGCGTTGCCGGTGATCGCGAAGAAGTCGCAGATTCCGGTGATCGCCGATATTCACTTCCAGCCGAAGTATGTGTTCGCGGCGATTGATGCCGGGTGTGCGGCGGTGCGGGTGAATCCGGGGAACATCCGGCAGTTCGACGACAAGGTCAAGGAGATCGCGAAGGCGGCGTCGGACGCGGGTGTGCCGATTCGTATCGGGGTGAACGCGGGGTCGCTGGACAAGCGGTTGCTGGAGAAGTACGGCAAGGCCACGCCGGAGGCGTTGGTGGAGTCGGCGTTGTGGGAGTGCTCGCTGTTCGAGGAGCACGGGTTCCGGGACATCAAGATCTCGGTGAAGCACAACGATCCGGTGGTGATGGTCAATGCCTACCGTCAGCTGGCGGCTCAGTGTGACTATCCGCTGCACTTGGGTGTGACGGAGGCGGGTCCGGCGTTCCAGGGGACGATCAAGTCGGCGGTGGCGTTCGGTGCGCTGCTGAGCGAGGGGATCGGGGACACGATCCGGGTGTCGCTGTCGGCGCCTCCGGCGGAGGAGGTCAAGGTCGGCATCCAGATCCTGGAGTCGCTGAATCTGCGGCAGCGGCGGCTGGAGATCGTCTCGTGTCCGTCGTGTGGTCGGGCGCAGGTGGATGTGTACAAGCTCGCGGATGAGGTGACGGCCGGTCTGGAGGGCATGGAGGTCCCGCTGCGGGTGGCGGTCATGGGGTGTGTGGTGAACGGTCCGGGTGAGGCCCGGGAGGCGGATCTGGGGGTGGCGTCAGGCAATGGCAAGGGGCAGATCTTCGTCAAGGGTGAGGTCATCAAGACCGTGCCGGAGTCGAAGATCGTGGAGACCCTGATCGACGAGGCCATGAACATCGCGCGGCGCATGGAGGACGAGGGGGTCCCGTCGGGTACCCCGGACGTCACCGTGAGCTGATACACCGAGGAGGGGAACCGACCGTGCCATTGCTGGAGAACATCCGGGGCCCGCACGACCTCAAGGCGCTGACCGGTGAGGAACTGGCCGCGCTCGCCCAGGAGATCAGGGAGTTCCTGATCGAGGCGGTGGCCAGGACCGGGGGCCATCTGGGGCCGAACCTCGGCGTGGTCGAGCTGTCCATAGCCCTGCACCGCGTCTTCGACTCGCCCGCCGACCGCATCCTGTGGGACACCGGCCACCAGTCCTACGTCCACAAACTGCTCACCGGCCGCCAGGACTTCTCCAAGCTCCGCCACAAGGGCGGGCTGTCCGGCTATCCGTCACGGGCCGAGTCCGAGCACGACATCATCGAGAACAGCCATGCCTCCACCGTGCTGGGCTGGGCCGACGGCCTGGCCAAGGCCAATGAGGTGCACGGCAGCACCGACCATGTGGTGGCCGTCATCGGGGACGGGGCGCTGACCGGCGGGATGGCCTGGGAGGCGCTCAACAACATCGCCGCCGCCCGGGACCGGCCGCTGGTCATCGTCGTCAACGACAACGAGCGCTCCTACTCGCCGACCATCGGCGGGCTCGCCAACCACCTGGCCACCCTGCGCACCACCGACGGCTACGAGCGCTTCCTGGCCTGGGGCAAGGACGTGCTCCAGCGCACCCCCGTGGTCGGCCAGCCGCTGTACGGGTCGCTGCACGGCGCCAAGAAGGGGTTCAAGGACGCCTTCGCGCCGCAGGGCATGTTCGAGGACCTGGGGCTGAAGTACGTCGGCCCCATCGACGGCCATGACACCGAGGCGGTCGAGTCGGCCCTGCGCCGCGCCAAGCGGTTCCACGGCCCGGTCCTCGTCCACTGCCTGACCGAGAAGGGGCGGGGCTACCCGCCCGCGCTGGAGGACGAGGCGGACCACTTCCACACCGTGGCCGCGATGGACCCGCTCACCTGCGCGCCGCTGACCCCCTCCGGCGGTCGCTCATGGACCTCGGTGTTCGGCGAGGAGATGGTGCGGATCGGCGCCGAGCGGCCCGATGTGGTCGCCCTCACCGCCGCGATGCTGCACCCCGTGGGGCTCGCCGGCTTCGCCGAGGCGTACCCCGAGCGGGTGTGGGACGTGGGCATCGCCGAGCAGCACGCGGCGGTCTCGGCGGCCGGGCTCGCCACCGGCGGACTCCACCCGGTCCTCGCCGTCTACGCCACCTTCCTCAACCGCGCCTTCGACCAGCTGCTGATGGATGTCGCCCTGCACCGGTGCGGCGTGACGTTCGTCCTGGACCGGGCCGGTGTCACCGGCACCGACGGGCCGAGCCACAACGGCATGTGGGACATGTCCGTCCTCCAGGTGGTGCCGGGGCTGCGGATCGCCGCCCCGCGCGACGCCGACCAGCTCCGCGCCCAGCTGCGCGAGGCGATCGACGTGGACGACGCGCCGACCGTCATCCGCTTCCCCAAGGAGTCGGTGGGGGAGCCGATTCCGGCGATCGACCGGGTGGGCGGGATGGACGTCCTGCGCCGGGGCGAGGACGTCCTCCTCGTGGCGGCCGGGGTCATGGCGCCCGTCGCGCTGCGCGCCGCCGAGCTGCTGGACGGGCGGGGCATCGGCTGCACGGTGGTGGATCCGCGCTGGGTCAAGCCCGTGGACCCCGAGCTGCCCGGGCTCGCGGCGCGCCACCGGCTGGTGGCGGTCGTGGAGGACAATGTGCGCACCGGCGGGGTGGGCGCGGCGGTCGCCCAGACGCTGCGGGACGCCGAAGTCGACCTGCCGGTGCGGACGTTCGGCATCCCCGAGGCGTTCCTGGCCCATGCCAAGCGCGGTGAGGTGCTCGCCGACATCGGGCTCACCCCGGCCGAGATCGCGGGCCGGATCGGGGCGGCCCTGACCCGTACCGCCGCCGAAGCCCGTACCGCCGCCGAGGAGAGCCAGGCATGACAGCAGCCGAGAAGCAGCAGCGGCGTTCGGGCTTCGACCTCGGCAAGCTGCTGGCCGAGCGCGCCTCGGAGCGGTACGACCTGCACACCCGGCACCTCAACCACCAGCTGCCCCGGATGCTGCGCACCATCGGGTTCGACAAGGTCTACGAGCGGGCCGAGGGCGCGTACTTCTGGGACGACGAGGGCCAGGACTACCTCGATATGCTCGCCGGCTTCGGGGTGATGGGCCTGGGCCGCCACCACCCCGTGGTCCGCAAGGCGCTGCACGACGTCCTGGACGCCGACCTGGCCGATCTGACCCGCTTCGACTGCCAGCCGCTGCCCGGTCTGCTGGCCGAGCGGCTGCTGACCCACGCCCCCCATCTGGACCGGGTCTTCTTCGGCAACAGTGGCACCGAGGCCGTCGAGACGGCCCTGAAGTTCGCCCGCTACGCCACCCGCAAGCCGCGCGTCCTGTACTGCGCCCACGCCTTCCACGGGCTGACCACCGGCGCGCTGTCGGTCAACGGCGAGGACGGCTTCCGCAAGGGGTTCGCCCCGCTGCTGCCCGACACCCCGATCGAGCTGGGCGACCTCGACGCGCTGGAGCGGGAGCTGGCGCGCGGGGACGTGGCGGGGTTCGTGGTGGAGCCCATCCAGGGCAAGGGGGTGCACGAGGCCCCGCCCGGCTTCCTGCGCGCCGCGCAGGAGCTGCTCCACCGCCACAAGGCCCTGCTCATCGCGGACGAGGTGCAGACCGGCCTCGGCCGCACCGGGGACTTCTTCGCCTACAGCCACGAGGACGGCGTCGAACCGGATCTGGTGTGCGTGGCCAAGGCACTCTCCGGCGGCTATGTGCCGGTCGGCGCGACCCTCGGCAAGGACTGGATCTTCAAGAGGGTCTATTCGTCGATGGACCGGGTGCTGGTGCACTCGGCCAGCTTCGGCGCCAACGCCCAGGCCATGGCGGCCGGGCTCGCCGTCCTCGCCGTCATGGAGGACGAGGATGTCGTGGCCAACGCCCGCCGCACCGGCGAGCTGCTGCGCGACCGCCTCGCCGCCCTGGTGGACCGCTACGAGCTGCTGCACGACGTCCGCGGCCGGGGGTTGATGATCGGCATCGAGTTCGGCAGACCCAGCTCACTGGGGCTGCGCGGCCGGTGGGCGATGCTCCAGGCGGCGCGCAAGGGGCTGTTCGCGCAGATGGTCGTCGTCCCGCTGCTGCGGCGCCATCGCATCCTCACCCAGGTGTCCGGCGACCACCTGGAGGTCATTAAGCTGATCCCGCCGCTGATCATCGGCGAGCGGGAAGTGGACCGTTTCGTCGAGGCGTTCACAGCGGTCATGGACGACGCACACGACGGCGGCGGTCTGATCTGGGACTTCGGCCGGACGCTCGTGAAACAGGCGGTGGCCAACCGCTGACCGATGGGGGACCCCGGATGATCGACGCGACCGCCGTAGAGGCCGTGAACACGATGACGGCGAGGTGGGCGCGGGCGGCCGTGGCGGACGAGGGCACGGCCTTCGCCGCCACCGGGGTCTGGCCGCTGCTCGCCCTGCTCGCGGGCGGTGCCGACGGCCCGGCCCGTCAGGAACTGGCGGGCGCGCTGGGCGTCGGCGCGGACGGCGCGGACGGCGCGACGGCGCTCGGCGGGCGGCTGCTCGGGGCGCTGGACGCCATGGACGGCGTCCACGCGGCCACCGGGCTGTGGACCCGTCAGGACCTGCCGATCCGGCCCGAGTGGGAGGCGGAGCTGCCCCCGGGCGTACGCTCCACGCTGACCGGGGACGCCGAGCGCGACCGCAAGGAGCTGGACGGCTGGGCGTCCCGGCGCACCCGGGGCGCGATCGCCGAGATGCCGGTGCCGCTCAGCCCCGACACCCGGCTGGTGCTGGCCGGGGCGCTCACGGTGGAGACGGCCTGGCTCCAGCCGTTCCAGCCGGGCTGGCTGAGGCCGACGAGCGGCCCGTGGCGGGACCGCTCGCTGGCCGGGCTCACCCGGTCCACGGACGACCTCGACGGGGTGCTGCGGGTCGTCCCCGACACCCCGGCCGGTCCGCTCACCCTGTCCGGGGTCGCGGGCGGCAACGGGCTCGATGTGCATCTGGTCCTCGGCGCCGAGGACGCCCCGGGCGGCGAGGTGCTGGAGGCCGGGATCGGCGCGGTGGCCGGGGGGTACGCGGGATGGCCCGGCTCGGCGCTGCCGCCGGGCGAGGCCGGGCCCGGGGTCCGGGTGATGGAGGTCCCGAGCTGGGACCCCACGCCCCGGGCGACGCTCACCACCCCGCAGTTCACCGTGACGGCGCGGCACGATCTGCTGCGCAGGGCCGAGCTGTTCGGGCTGCGTACCGCCCAGGACACCGCGCGCGGCCACTTTCCGGGGATCAGCCCCGCCGCGCTGGCGCTGTCCTCGGCGGAGCAGTCCATGACCGCCTCGTTCAGCGCCGAGGGCTTCCGGGCGGCGGCGGTGACCGCGTTCGCCTTGGCGCCCGGCTCGGCGCCGCCGCAGCGGACGGCGAAGCTGATCAGCGTGGCGTACGACCGCCCGTTCGGCTTCCTGGCCGTGCACCGCGCCACCGGTCTGGTGCTGACGGCGGGCTGGGTCACCGACCCGGAGCCCGGGGCCGACACCATGTGGTGAGCCCCGTGAGCCCCTCCTCGCGATATGCGGCTCCGCCGCGTGGCAGGGGCTCCGCCCCTGGCCCCCGGCGGGTCTGGGGCGGAGCCCCGCCTTCCAGCCCCTCCGGCGTTTGAGGAGCGGGGTCTGGGGCGGAGCCCCAGTTGTGGGAAGGGGCGGGGAGGGGAGCAGCCCGCCGCAGGCGGCAAGCTCCGTCGACACCCCCTAGCCCGTGAAGCGCGTCAACCGGTGAGCAGGCGTTCCCGGAGCCGGTCGCGCTGGTCGGGGGAGAGGCCGAGCCCCTCGGCGAGATAGCGCTCGGTGCCGCCCCAGGTCTCCTCGATGGTCGTGAACGCCGCCGCCAGATATTCGGCGCGCGCGTCGAACAGCGGCAGCAGCAGCGCCATGACCTCGGGCGACATGGGGTCGGAGCCGTCCCCCGGAGCGCCCTTGCGCCAGATCTTGTAGCGCCGGTGGGCGGCGGCCGACTGGAGGTAGTCGGCCTCGATGGCCTCCTGGTCGACGCCGAGCGCCAGCAGGGTCACCGCGATGGACAGCCCGGCCCGGTCCTTGCCCGCCGAACAGTGCATCAGCACCGGTGAGCTGTCCTCGGCCATGTCGCGGAGGATCCGGCCGTGCTCGACGAGCCGGGTGGTGATGATGGAGCGATAGGAGCCGATCATGCGCTTCTCGGCCCGGCCCTCGGAGAGCAGCTCGCGCAGGGTCTTCAGATCGCCCTCGCGCACCATCCTCCAGAACCCGGCGCCGTCGGCCGGGTCGGACAGCGGCAGATTGACGTTGCGGACCCCGCGGAGCGTGACGTCCGGGCCCTCCAGCTTGATGTCGGCGGCGTTGCGGAAGTCGAAGACGGTGTGCAGGCCGAGCGAGTCGAGGTAGGCCGTGTCCGCCTCGGTGGCATGCGCGAGATGGCCGCTGCGGAACAGCACTCCGGGCCGTACCCGGCGGCCGTCGGCAGCCGGCAGTCCACCGAGATCACGGAAATTGCGTACCCCCACCAATCGGCTTTCGGCCTGGGGGACCTGCGGCGACTGCGACTGCTGCGTCACGGGCTCTCCTTCACCATCGGCCGCCGACGCGGCTCGTCGACGAGGCGGGCTGAAGCTGACCATACGACATGCGTGCAGCGGGCAATCGGTCTCGCGGGGGTGCGGGCATTGCCGCACCGCCCGCCCTCCCCGATCATGTTGACACCTGTGGAGAATTGGGGAGTGCGATGATCGAAACCGGTGGAAGCGGTCGGCTCTGGGTGCTCTCGGGGCGGCACAGCAGCTATGCCCTGCACCTCACCGACCGTGATGAGCTGCTCCATCTCCACTGGGGACCGAGGATCGCGGCCGAGGACGCCGAGGCCCTCGCCGCCGAGCCCGGACCGCCGGACTGGCCGTTCGAATCACCGCTTGACGGGCGTGAGGAGTACCCCGTGGAGGGCGGCCCGCGCTTCGTCCGCCCCGCCCTGTCCGTGCACGCCGGGGGCGTACGCGGCACCGAGTGGCGCTTCGCCGGCGGTACCGTCCTCGACCCCGGCACCGGCGAGGAGCTGCGGCTGGGCTTCCACGATCCGCTGCACCACCTCGACATCACCCTCCACTACCGGATGCGGGACGACGGCGATGTCATCGAGCGCTGGACCACCCTCACCCACACCGGCACCGCCGGGGAGGAGCCGGTGGAGCTGCTGCGCGCCGACTCCGCCGCCTGGTCGCTCCCGGCGCGCGACCGCTGGCGGCTGTCCCATCTGCACGGCCGCTGGGCCGCCGAGAGCCGGCTCGCCCGCACCGAGCTCACCCCCGGCGAGAAGGTGATCGGCAGCCGCCGTGGCCACACGAGCCATCACCATCTGCCGTGGGTCGCCCTGGACGGCGGCGCGGCCACCGAGGAGAGCGGCGAGGTGCACAGCTGCGCGCTCGCCTGGTCCGGGGCCTGGCGGATCGCCGTCCAGCTGCTGAGCGACGGCGCGGTCCAGGCGGTCGGCGGGGTCGGCCACGACGACGCGGGCCAGCTGCTCCTCGCGCCCGGTGAATCCTTCACCACGCCCGTCTTCGCGGGGCTGTGGACCGACGGCGGCTTCGGGGCCGCGAGCCGCGCCTGGCACGCCTGGCAGCTCGCGCATGTGATCCCCGGCGCCGACCGGTCGCGGCCGGTGCTCTACAACTCCTGGGAGGCCACCGAGTTCGCGGTGGGCGAGGAGCAGCAGCGCTCGCTCGCGCGGCTGGCCGCCGACATGGGCGTCGAGCTGTTCGTCGTGGACGACGGCTGGTTCGGCGCGCGCACCAGCGACCGGGCCGGGCTCGGCGACTGGACGCCCAACCCGGACCGCTTTCCGCACGGGCTGAAGCCGCTCGCCGACGAGGTGCACGCGCTCGGGATGCGGTTCGGCATCTGGGTCGAGCCGGAGATGGTGAACCCCGACAGCGACCTCTACCGGGCCCACCCCGACTGGGTGCAGCACCACCCCGGCCGGGCCCGCACCGAGTTCCGCAACCAGCTCGTGCTCAACCTCGCCCGCCCCGAGGTGCGCGGGTATCTGTGGGAGCGGCTGGACACCCTGCTGAGCGGCGCGCCCATCGACTATGTGAAATGGGACTTCAACCGCTCCTTCACGGACCCCGGCTGGCCCGGCGACCCCTATCCGCGGCGGCTGTGGATCGACCACGTGCGCGGGCTGTACGAACTGCTGGAGCGGCTGCGCGCCGCCCACCCCGGGGTCGCCTTCGAGTCCTGCTCGGGCGGCGGCGGCCGGATCGACCTCGGCGTCCTGGGCCTGACCGACCAGGTGTGGACCTCGGACAACACCGATCCGCTGGACCGGCTGGCCATCCAGCACGGCTTCGGTCAGCTCCACCCGGCCCGGGTGATGGCCGCCTGGGTCACCGACAGCCCCAACGCCATGGGCAACGCCCGGGTCAGCTCGCTGCGCTTCCGCTTCGTCAGCGCGATGGCCGGGGTGCTGGGCGTCGGCGGCGATCTGACCCGCTGGAGCGAGGCCGAACTCGCCGAGGCCCGCGACTGGGTGGCGCTCTACAAGCGGGTGCGCCCGGTCGTCCAGCACGGTGAGCTCTACCGGCTGCGGCCGCCGGAGGGCGACGGGCTGAGCGCGGTGCAGTACGTCCGGGGCGAGGAGACCGTGGTGCTGGCCTGGCTCCAGGCGCAGCACCACGGCCGGGCACAGCTTCCGCTGCGGCTGCGCGGGCTCGACCCGGCGGCCACGTACCGGGACCTGGAGACGGGGGAGGTGCACCGGGGAGCGGTGCTCGCCCACCGGGGTTTGCGCACCGGGCTGAGCGGCGACCTGGACGCCGCCGTATTCCACCTACGCCAAAACTGACCGGGTGGGATAGATCACCCCACGTCAAGCCCTGGTTACGGTGGCGTAAGTCACGCCATCGGGTGAATGATGTCCCGACGTGGCAGACGATAAGGAGAGATTCAGCAACGGTTCCATCGGGTCGTTCGCGGCCGTCGGCGACAGCTTCACCGAGGGCGTCGGCGACCCCGGTCCTGACGGGGTGTTCGTCGGCTGGGCCGACCGGCTCGCCGTCCTGCTGTCCGACCAACGACCCCACGACGATTTCCGCTACGCCAATCTGGCCGTACGCGGTCGACTCCTTGACCAGATAGTGGCCGAGCAGGTGGCCCGCGCCATTGAACTCGGCCCCGATCTGGTCACCTTCTGCGCGGGTGGCAATGACATCCTGCGCCCCGGCAGCGACCCCGACGATGTGGCCGAGCGCTATGAGGCCGCCGTCGCCGACCTCCGGGCGCGGGTGGGCACGGTGCTGCTGTGCACGGGCTTCGACACCAGAGGGGTGCCGGTGCTGCGCCATCTGCGGGGCAAGATCGCCACGTATACGGCGCATGTGCGGGCGATCGCCGACCGCCACGGCTGTCCGGTGCTCGACCTGTGGTCGCTGCGCTCGGTGCAGGACCGCCGGGCCTGGGACGCCGACCGGCTGCATCTGTCGCCGGACGGTCACACCCGGGTCGCGCTGAGGGCCGGTCAGGTGCTCGGCCTCGACGTCCCCGCCGACCCCGATCAGCCCTGGCCCCCGGAGGGGCAGCGCACCGCGGCCGAGGTGCGCCGGGACAACATCCACTGGGCGCGCGAATATCTGGTGCCCTGGATCGGCCGACGGCTGCGCGGAGAGTCGTCGGGTGACCATGTGGAGCCCAAGCGGCCCGATCTGCTGCCGCTGCGGCCCTGAGGGTCTGAACGATCCGTGACCCGAAGCGGTCCCGGAGGAATAGGGGCAGACCCCCGTTGGCGCCCCGAGGCTGACCGCCCGGTGCGCTGTCGCTGCCCCTATTCCCTCGGCACCGCTCGTCCGTCGTGTCGTCGCCGCAGGGCCGCCGCTATATCGCCAGGTAGGCCCAGACGGCGCGGCCCGCGCCGCCCTGGTTCGGCCTGACCCCCCAGGCCTCGGACATGGCCTCCACCAGCATCAGCCCGCGGCCGCCCTCCTGGTCCGCGGTCACCGACCGGGCCTCGGGCACCGTGCGCGCACAGCCCTGGTCAGCCACCTCCAGCCGCAGCCGGGTGCCTATGAGCTGGAGTGAGCAGCGAACGTCCTCGCTGGAGGTGTGGCGCACCGCGTTGGTGAAGAGCTCGGAGACGATCAACTCCGCGCTGTCCCGGGTGTCCTGGTCGATGCCCCATGAGCCCAGCCGCCGGACGACATGCCTTCTCGCCTCGGCGACGGACGTGCTCAGCGCCGGCAGACGAAACACGTCGTGGCGGGGCGGAGCGACCACGGTGCCGCCGCGCCCTAACCGGAGAGCCTCATAGGAAGGAGCCACGCCGACACTATGCTCTGTCACACTCGCGTATGGCAAGGTTCAATCTGTAAATTACAGAATCGCAAGCGCAGGCTGTTCGGAATGCTGAGCCCATGCCAGACTGCTGTGTCGTGAAGGTACTTGGAGGGGGACGGTAGTGGCGGATGCGCGGGCGGGCGGAGCCCCGACCGTCCTGCGAGTCGTGCTCGGAAAACGGCTCCAGGACCTTCGGGAGAAGGCCGGGCTGTCATTCGAACAGGCCGGGCGCGCCCTGGACGTCACCCATGCCACGATCCGGCGGATGGAGAAGGCCGAGGTCGGCCTGAAGCTCCCGTACGTCGAGAAGCTGCTGCGGACGTACGGCGTCACCGACCCCGAGGAGGTCGAGGGGTTCCTCTCCCTCGCGCGCGAGGCCAACAAGGCCGGCTGGTGGCACCGGTTCCGCGACGTCCTGCCGGAGTGGTTCAACACCTTCGTCAGCCTGGAGGTCGAGGCCAATCTGATCCGGGCCTACGAGCCGCACTACATCCCAGGGTTGCTCCAGACCGAGGACTACGCCCGCGCGGTGCTCCGCGCGGGCATGCCGCATGCGCCCGAATCGGAGATCGAGCGCAACGTGGCCCTCCGCATGGAGCGCCAGGCGCTGCTCACCCGGGACAACCCGCCGATGCTGTGGGTGGTCATGGACGAGACGGTGGTGCGCCGCCCCATCGGCGGCGCCGAGACCATGCGGGCCCAGATCGCGAGGCTCATCGAGGAGGCCGAGGCGCCTCATATCCGCTTGCAGGTCATGCCGTTCGACGCCGGTCCGCACCCGGCGATGTACGGCCCCTTCCATATCTTCCGGTTCCCGATCCCGGAGCTCCCCGATATCGCGTACACGGAGACGCTCGTCAGCGGCTCCTACTTCGACCAGCGTGATGATGTATCGGCGTTCCTGGAGGCCCTGGACCGGATGTGCGCGCAGGCCGCGCCTGCACAGACGACTCAGGCGATTCTGAGTCGCATTCGCAAGGAGATCTGAACGATGGATCGCATATGCGGGAGCCGCGTCTACAGCGGCATGCCGGCAAGGGAACTCGGCAACGAGGGCTGGCACAAGCCGTGGAGCGGTGGCAACGGGGGAAGCTGCGTCGAGGCCATGAGACTGACGGACGGACGGGTGGCGCTGCGCCAGTCGACCGACCCGGACGGACCGGCCCTGATCTACACGCATCTGGAGATGAAACGCTTCATCCAGAGCGCGAAGGCCGGGGAGGCGGACTTTCTGTTTCTGTGACGTCCGGTGAACACGTCGTACGCGGTACGACCCGTCGGAGAGACTGCCCAGTTCCGTAGGGATGAAACGGCGGCGGCGCACCGTGCCGTCGCCGTCCACCGAGATCACCGAGGCGCCGGTCGGGCATGGCAGACCGGCGCTTCGGTTCGGATGGGCGCTGAACTCATCGGTCATGCCCGACGGGTTCGACGGAGAGGTGGCAGACGTGGGTGACGCGGCGGGGCGGGCGTGTCAGCGCCTCACCTCAGCGTCGTGACCATCGACCGGCCCCCGGAAGGTGGACGCCGACACCTACCGCCCCGAGCGCGAGACCTGATCCCGCGCTCGGCCCCGGGCCGCGAGCGAGGGCCGGTTCCCGGATCCCTACTCGGTCCCCACGCCGGCCAGGATCTTCGCCGCGCCTTCGGGTGCCTCCACCTGGAAGTGGTGGGTGCCCAGGTCGACGAGCACGATGTCGAAGCGGTCCCCGTAGCGGTCGATCGCTTCACGCGTCACCAGGTCACGTATCGCGAACACGGTGATCGGCTGCTTGGTCTCGCGCAGCGCCGCGTCCATGTCCCAACGCACCAGACCCTCGATGGAACGCAGACCCGCGGGCTGCCGCACCGCGACCATCTTCTCGAAGTACGCATCCTTGAGAGCCGTGCTGGTCCCGGCCGGCGAACCTCCCTCGACGAGGCCCCGCACCGCTCCGGCGAAGTCCTCGCGGAACATGCGCAGCGTCGCGTCGGTCTGTTCGTCGCTCAGCGCCGGGAACAGGGACAGATAGTGCAGGGCGTCGAGTGCGACCACATGAGAGACCGTGGCAGGGAGCAGCCGGCCGACTTCGACGGCGACCGCCCCGCCGAGGGAGTGCCCGGCCACGACACATGTGTCCACCGACTCGGCTTCCAGCACTGCTGCCACGTCGCGGGCGAACTCCTCCATGGTCCAGACGTCCCGCGTCGACCGCGACTCGCCATGCTCGGCGAGGTCGATCGCGATAACGCGGTAGTCCTCGGGCAGATGGTCGGTCACCGCGTCGAAGTCGCCGCGGTCGCATGCCCAGCCGTGGATGAGAGCCAGAGTCGGCCCTCCGGCGGGACCGCCGGCCGTGTACCGGATCGTCGTGTGGTCCGATCGCCGCACCTCGAGGTTCTTCCTGGGCCTGCTTGTCGTCGTCACGGTGTCTCCTTGTTCCGCATTGTGTAATGCCGTATCGGTCAGTGGATGAAAACGGCGGTCGAGGGATCCTCTGCCGTTGGCCGGCCCCTCATCCGCACGGGGCCATGACGTCACGGCGCCGCGCCCGTACCCGGTTCAGGCGCAGGACGAGGACGGAGAAGGCGATCATCGCGATCGCCAGCGCGTAGCTCTCGGCGGCGGTCCTCAGTCCCAGGGTGGTGACGGCGATTCCCCCGAGTACGGCGGGCACGCTGTTTCCCAGATAGGCGATGACGTTCGCCAGCGCGAAGACCGCGCTGCGCTCGTGCGGCTCGGCGACCCGGGCGAAGGTGCCGAACGTCGCCAGCACCGACGCACCGAGGGCGAGGCCCGCGACGACGGTGCCGACGGCGGCAAGCCAGGTGAGGTCCTCCGCTATTCCGGCGAGTGATACCAGGGTGCCGAGCCCGAGCAGTGCGGACGAGGGCGTCAGCAGCGAGGACGCGGACCGGGAGCGGAGCAGGAAGACCGCGAGTGCGCCGGTGCCGGTCAGGAGCGTCACGACGACGCCGCCGACCAGATGACTGTGCAGCCCCAGCAACTTGGCCGCGACGGACGGGCCGAGCGAGAGGTACATCCCGGCCAGGGCCCAGCCCGCGATCATCGCCGGCACCACCGGGAGGATGTCCGCGCGCAGATGCGCGGGCATGGCGACCCGCGGACGCAGGGACGCGACGGCTCCCGGCCGACGGGGAGACGTCTCGGGCAGGAGGGCGACGGCCACCGCCGCCAGCACCATTCCGCCGAACAGCAGTGCGTAGACCAGCCGGGTCGGGGCGGGGCCGAACTCCACCAGCACACCGGAGCCGAGAGCGCCGAGAGTGAGCCCGGTCAGGGGGGACACCGAGGTGACGGTGCCCGCGCGGCCACGGGCGTGCGGCGGTTCGAGATCGACGAGGGTGGCGCTCAGGGTGGTCGTCGCCGCCCCGGTGGCGATGCCCTGTAGCACCCGGGCGGCGGCCAGGACGACCACGTTCCCGGCGGTGAGGAACAGCGTGAGCGCGACCATCTCCAGGCCGATCGCCGCGGCGAGCACCGGCCGGCGGCCGAGATGGTCCGACAGCGCTCCGACCACGAGCAGCGAGCCCAGCAGGCCGACCACATAGAGGGCGAATACGAGGGTCAGCACCCACGCCGTGAACTGCCATTGCCGCTGGTAGATCACATAGAGCGGGGATGGTGCGCTGGAGGCGGCCAGGAAGAGGACAAAGATGGCGGCCACGGAGCGGAATGCACCCTTCCGTGGCACGTGGTGCGGATCGCCGACGGGCGCTGCGGCGGTGGCGGCGGATTCAATGGGCATAAACGGCCTCGCAGTGAACTTTGCGTTAGTGGCCCCAAGGTACCACTAACGCACTGATCACTGCGATAAAAACGCAGCGATCAGTGCGATACTGGTGGCATGCCCGCTACGACTTCCCCCGTGCCCCGCACCGGCAGCCGGCCCGGCGGCCGCTCCGCCCGCATCCGCGCGGCCGTCCACCGGGCCGTCAAGGAACTGCTCACCGACGAGGCCGACGAACCGCTGACGATCCCGGTCGTGGCCACCCGGGCGGGCGTGCACGCCACCACGGTCTACCGCCGCTGGGGCTCCGTCGGCGACCTGCTCGCCGACGTCGCGACCAGTCGCTTCTCCGACGGCATCGTGGTGCCGGACACCGGAAGTCTCCGCGGTGACCTGGAACGCTATGCGTCCGACCTCGCCAAGGACCTCAACGACCCGGACACCCTCCCTCTGGTGCGCGCCACCATCGGTACGGCCGGGGAGCAGGGTGCCAGCGCGTGCACCGGGGAGCGTCAGCAGCAACTCCAGGCCATGCTCGACCGGGAACGTGCCCGGGGCAATTGGGCCCCGACCGTCGAACGCGCCACCGAGGCTCTGCTCGCCCCCCTCTACTACCGGGCCGTCTTCACCGACCAGGCCCCCACCGCCGAATGGGCGCGCACCCTGGTGTCACACCTGCTGCCGGACTGACGGAACCGGCGCCACCGGCCTCGGCGCCTTTCTTCCGGCATCCCGTGATGTCCGCTCTTCCGGTCATCCCGTGATGTCCGCCCTTTTGCTCATCCCCGCACAAAGGTTTGGTCTATACCTTGACTGGTATAGACCAAACCGCTTGAGTGTTCCTCGAAGTTCCAGGGCCCCCCACACGAAGGAGATCGGCCCCATGTGGAAGAGACGTGTGCTGGCGCCGCTCGCGGCGACCGCGGCGGTGTGCGCGAGCGTGCTTGTCATGCCCATGGCCTCGACGGCCTCGGCGGCGGGAACGACCGCCCAGGCGGCCTGCAACTACCCGAACTGGGTGGCCGGCAAGCCGTACGTCACCGGTGACATCGTCCGGTACACCGACGGCAAGTACTACCGCGCGGAGCACGACAACCCGGGCTATGACCCGGTGATCAGCACCTGGTACTGGGAGCCCTACAACTGCGGCGGCGAGGGCCAGAACCCGAGCGGCTTCGTGGTGAGCGAGGCGCAGTTCAACCAGATGTTCCCGAACCGGAACTCGTTCTACACCTACCAGGGCCTGACCGCCGCCCTGAGCGCCTACCCCGGCTTCGCCAACACCGGCAGCGACACCGTCAAGAAGCAGGAGGCGGCCGCCTTCCTGGCGAACGTCAACCACGAAACCGGCGGTCTGGTCCACATCGTGGAGCAGAACACCTCCAACTACCCGCACTACTGCGACTGGAACCAGCCCTACGGCTGCCCCGCGGGCCAGGCGGCGTACTACGGCCGCGGACCGATCCAGCTCAGCTGGAACTTCAACTACAAGGCCGCGGGCGACGCGCTCGGCATCGATCTGCTCGGCAACCCGTGGCTGGTGGAGCGGGACGCCGCGGTGTCCTGGAAGACCGCCCTGTGGTTCTGGAACACCCAGCGCGGGGCCGGTTCGATGACCCCGCACGACGCCATGGTCAACCAGCGCGGCTTCGGCGAGACCATCCGCGCGATCAACGGCAGCCTGGAGTGCAACGGCGGCAACCCCGGCCAGGTGCAGAGCCGAATAGACTCCTACCAGCGGTTCGTCCAGATACTCGGCACCACCCCCGGCTCCAACCTGAGCTGCTGACCGGCCGCCGCTGACCGGCCGTTGCTGATCGGTCGCCGCTGACCGGCGCCGAGCGGGCGTCCGGTCGGAAGCGAGGAAATTGAGGTGCGCCGCTCCGCCGCCACGCGCCAGCCTGGAGCACATGGCGTGGACGGTGACGTACGACCTCGAGGAGTTCCGGGCCGCGGCGGGTGGCTTCCTGCGCGCCCACCCGGCCCGGAACACCACTTTGCTCACGGTGGTCTCCTCCCTGACGGTGGCGGGCAGCGGCAGATACGGCGACGAGCCGCCGGTCTACGGCTGGTGGACCGGAGAGGGGAAGGGCCCGGCGGAGGGCGCGTTCCTGTGCACACCGCCGTACCCCCCGCTGCTCTCCGCCCTCTCCGGCGAGGCGGCCCGGGCCCTCGCCCGCACCCTCGTCCGGGACGGCGGGCTGAAGGTCACCGGAGTGAACGCGGGGCGCGAGACCGCCGAGACCTTCGCCACCGCCTGGGAGGACCTCACCGGTGCGGTGAGCACCGTCGAGCAGACCCACCGGCTCTATCGGCTCGACGCCCTCACTCCGCCCGATCCGGCCCCACCGGGGCGGCCCCGGACCGCCACCACCGCCGACCGGGACCTCCTGATCACCTGGTACGAGGGGTTCGCCCGCGAGACCGGCGCGCTGCGGGACGATGTCGCGGCGCAGGTGGACGACAAGCTCCGCCATGACGGGATCACGGTGTGGGAGCTCGACGGTCGGCCGGTGGCCTGTGCCGGGATCAGCCGTACGATCGCCGGCATGGCCCGGGTCTCCCTGGTCTACACCCCGCCCGAGCTGCGCGGACGCGGCTACGCGGGCGCCGCCACGGCCGCCGTGAGCGGGGCCGCGCGGGCCGCCGGGGTGCAGGAGGTCCTGCTCTTCACCGATCTCGACAACCCCACCAGCAACGCCCTCTATCAGCGTCTCGGCTATCGCCCGGTGGAGGACCACCTGCTGCTGTCGTTCATCGCGGCCGAGCGCACCGTCCCGGAACAAGGTCACCCCTCGTAAGAGTTGTGTCATTGCAGCCCAACGGCACCGCGCGTTGGAGTGCTCCCGCCCTCTCACCCTGGAGGCTTCGTGACCGGCTCACATCCGACACGTTCCCGGCTCACCGCCGCCCTGCGCCCCGCCGCCTTCGGAGCGGATCCCGGTGGGGAGCGGATGGAGCGCATCCGGCGGTCGCCGAACTTCGCGAACGGTGTGTTCGTCAACCCGGTGGGGGCCCGTACCGCCCCGTCGGGCTCGATGCTGAAGTTCGCGTCCACCTACTTCCGCAAGGAGGAGCGCGTCCGCCGGGCCCCGGCCGGGGCCGTGCCGGTGCACCCCACCACCGTCGCCGATCTGGCCACCCCGCCCGCCTCCGGGCTGCGGCTCACCTGGATGGGGCACTCCAGTGTGCTGGCGGAGATCGACGGGCGGCGGGTGCTGTTCGACCCCGTCTGGGGACAGCGCTGTTCGCCCTTCTCGATGGTGGGGCCCAAGCGGTTGCACCCGGTGCCGGTGCCGCTGCGGGAGCTGGGGCCGGTGGACGCGGTGGTCATCTCCCATGATCACTACGACCATCTGGACATGCCCACGATCCGGGCGCTGGTGCGGAGCCACGCGATGTTCGTCGTCCCGCTCGGGGTGGGGGCGCATCTGGAGCGCTGGGGCGTTCCGGCCGAGCGGATGACCGAGCTGGACTGGCACGAGTCCACCGAGGTCGCCGGGCTCACGTTCACCGCCACCCCCGCCCGCCACTTCTGCGGTCGCGGGCTGCGCAACACCCAGCACACTCTGTGGGCCTCCTGGGTGGTGGCGGGTTCCGGGCGCCGGATCTACCACAGCGGGGACACCGGCTACTTCCCCGGTTTCGCGGAGATCGGCGCGGCGCACGGGCCGTTCGATGCGACCATGATCCAGATCGGTGCCTACTCCGAGCACTGGCCGGACATCCACATGACCCCCGAGGAGGGCATGCGGGCCCATCTCGATCTCCAGGGCGGGGACCCGGTGCGGGGGATCATGCTGCCGATCCACTGGGGCACCTTCAACCTCGCCCCGCATCCGTGGGAGGAGCCCGCCGAGGGCACGGTGGCGGCGGCCAAGGAGGCCGGGGCTAACGTGGCCGTTCCGCGTCCCGGCCAGCCGTTCGAGCCGGAGCAGGGGCTGCCGCTGGAGCCGTGGTGGCGGGCGATCGCGGCACGGCCGGTGACGGAGGTGCCGGCCGCGGCCGAGGGCGCGGCCGAGCCGCCCGTTCCCGCCGGACCGTCCGGCGCCGGGGCTTCGGCCGGACCGTCCGGTGCCGGGGCCTCGGGGGCGACCGGAAAGCGCCCCGGGGCGACCGGCGGCGCGGACCCCGCGATGCCCATCCCCCAGCCGTAGCACGGGGGTTGGGGCCGCCTTCCGGGGCGGTACGACACGGGTTGCTTCTTTGTCGAATGGCGCTGAATGGCGTCCAAACCCTTGTGGTGGACACGACGCGCTCGCTTGAATGGTTAGGAAAGGTTCCTAACGGATCGCCTCAGGGGCCGGGGCTGCCCGGCGTGCCCTGGGGCGGCCGCGCGCACTTCCCCCACAGTCGACAAGGAACGGAGTCCCCATGTCCCCCATGTCCCCCGTGCACAGGAGGATCGGCCTCGCGGCCGTGGCCGTCACGGTGCCGGCCGCGCTCGTCTTCACCGGCGTCGGTGTCGGGCAGGCGTCCGACCACCTGCCGTCCTCGTCGGACGTGCGCCACACCCACTCGGCGCACAAGGCCGCGGCGGCGAGCGGCCTGGACGACCCGGCGAAGAAGGAGATCGCCATGAAGCTGGTCTCCAGCGCCGAGAACTCCTCGCTCGACTGGCGCGCCCAGTTCAAGTACATCGAGGACATAGGCGACGGCCGCGGCTACACCGCGGGCATCATCGGATTCTGCTCCGGCACCGGCGACATGCTGGAACTCGTCGAGTACTACACCCAGCAGAAGCCCGGCAACGTCCTGGCCAAGTACCTCCCCGCGCTGCGCGACGTCGACGGCACCGACTCCCACGACGGTCTCGACCCGAACTTCACCAAGGACTGGAAGAAGGCCGCCGCCGACAAGGCGTTCCAGGACGCCCAGGAGCACGAGCGCGACCGCGTCTACTTCAACCCGGCCGTCAAGCAGGGCAAGGACGACGGTGTGGGCGCGCTCGGCCAGTTCATCTACTACGACGCGATCGTGATGCACGGCCCCGGCAACAGCAAGTACAGCTTCGGCGGCATCCGTAAGACCGCCCTGTCCAAGGCCAAGTCCCCGGCGCAGGGCGGCAATGAGACCACCTACCTCAACGCGTTCCTCGACGCCCGTAAGGAGGCCATGAAGAGCGAGGAGGCGCACAGCGACACCAGCCGGGTCGACACCGAGCAGCGGAAGTTCCTCAACGAGAAGAACTTCGACCTGGCGCCCCCGTTGAAGTGGAAGGTCTACGGCGACCCGTACGAGATCAACTCCTGACCGCCGCGCCGGTCCCCGCTTGCTAAGCGGGACACTGTCCCATATCGTCAATCGGGACAGTGTCCCGTTTATTTGGTGTGGGGATGGAGTACGGCTATGTCGACATATCTGCTGGTGCACGGTGCCTGGCACAGCGGGCAGTGCTGGGAGCGGGTGGTCCCGCTGCTGACGGCGGCCGGGCATCGGGTGCTGGCGCCGACGCTGACCGGCTACGGCGACACGGCGCATCTGGCGGGCCCGGAGGTGGGGCTGGAGACGCACGTCGACGACATCGTCGGGCTGATCGCCGAGGAAGACCTCACCGATGTCGTGCTCGTCGGGCACAGCTATGCCGGGCTGGTCATCTCGTCCGCCGCCAACCGGGTCCCGGAGCGGATCGCGCAGCTGGTCTATCTCGATGCCATGGTCCCGGAGGACGGCGAGAGCGCGGTCGATGTCATGCCCTTCGCCCAGGCCATGATCGACCAGGCCCTGGCGTCCGAGAGCGGCTGGCGGATACCGCCCCTGGCCGGGATGGAGCCGTCCTCGGGTCTGTTCGGGGTCACCGAACCGGCGGATGTGGAGTGGCTGCGGTCGATGCTGTCGGATCAGCCGGTGCGCTGCCTCCAGCAGCCGGTCCGGCTGGACAACCCGGCCGTGAACGCGATCCCGCGGACGCATATCCACTGCGTCGCCGATGTGCCGGAGGGCATCACCCGGCGACCCGTCCCCGCGGTCCAGCCCAACGGCAGCCCGTCACAGGTGTGGGAACTGGCGACCGGTCACGACTGCATGATCACCATGCCGGGTGAACTCTCCGAACTGCTGCTCAAGCTCGGCTGAGCCGGTCCCTTCCCGGCTGCTCAGCCCGACGCCGCCTCCACCAGGGCGCGCATGACGCGTACGTCGTCGCCCGCCTCCGGATGCCACTGGACGCCCAGCACGAACGCCTCCGCGTCCGGCAGCTCCACCGCCTCCACCGTTCCGTCGTCCGTGGCGTGGGCCGAGGGGGTCAGTCCCTTGCCCAGGTGGGCCACGGACTGGTGGTGGAAGGTGGGGACGGACACCGGCTCGGGGAGGATCCCGGCGAGGAGGGTGCCCGGGACCGGTTTCACCTCGTGGTGGTCGAAGACGCCGGGCGGGCCCACGTGGCCGTCCAGGTGCTGGACGAGGGTGCCGCCCAGGAACACGTTCAGGAGCTGGTGGCCGCGGCAGATGCCCAGCAGGGGAGTGCCCGACGCCAGGGCCGCCTCGATCAGGGCCAGCTCCCAGGCGTCCCGCTCCCGCGCGGGCGGCCCGGTGCGCGGCTCCACCTCGGCCCCGTACCGCACCGGTTCCACATCCGGGCCGCCGGAGATGACGAGCCCGTCGAGGCGGGAGACGACGGACGCGGCGGCGGCCGGGTCCTCGTCCGGCGGCAGCATCGCCGCCAGGCCGCCCGCGCGCTGGATGAGCAGGTGGTAGCCCGAGGGCAGCAGCGCGGCGGGGAGGTTCCACACGCCCCAGCTCGCCGAGGATTCGAGATAGGTGCTGACGCCGATCAGGGGCTTGGACACCGGGGACTCCGATCTTCGTGGATCTGCTGGGTCGGGGGAATGGTCTCAGTCGCGGGACAGTTCCGCCTCCGCCTCCGCCAGCGCCGCGAACTCCTCCTCCGGCGCCGCCGCGACCAGGCGGTGGCGGCTGTAGAAGGCGAAGTAGGCCAGCGCCACCGCGTAGACACCGAGCGCGATGAAGGCCGCGTCCTTGTCCACCAGGAAGGTGGCCACCAGCGCCGAGCAGGCCAGGACGAAGGCGAGGGACGACGTCACCGTGCCGCCGGGGGTGCGGTAGGGACGCTCCAGACCCGGTTCACGGCGGCGCAGGACGATATGGGAGAGCGACATCAGGGCGTACGAAATGGTGGCGCCGAAGACCGCGGTGTTGAGCATCCGGGCGCCGTCGCCGGTCCACGCAGCCAGGGCGAAGCCGATGGCGCCCGGGACCAGCAGCCCGAGGAAGGGGGCCTTGCGGCTGCTGGTCAGCGAGAGGAAGCGGGGCAGATAGCCCGCCCGGGAGAGCGCGAACAGCTGGCGCGAACCGGCGAAGATCAGCGAGAAGAAGGAGGCCACGAGCCCGGCGAGGCCCGCGTAGTTGACGATCCGGGACAGTACGGTGGCCTTGCCGTCCGGCTGGAGCGCCTCGACCAGCGGATTGCCCGCGTCCTGTACGGCGTTCGGGCCGCGCGCCCCCGTCGCCGCCAGGAAGGTGAGCAGGGCGAGGAGCAGCAGGATGCCCATGGACCAGGCCATGGCCTTCGGCAGCGTACGGGCCGGGTCCCGGGTCTCCTCGGCCGCCAGCGGCACCCCCTCGACCCCCAGGAAGAACCACATGCCGAAGGGGAACGCCGACCAGATGCCGAGCAGCCCGAACGGCAGCCAGGAGCTCGAGCCGAAGGAGGAGTGGTCCGCCGGGATGTCGTTGAGCGAGCCCGCGTCGAAGTCGGTGAGGGCGCCGAAGGCGAAGACCAGCAGCGCGGCGACGGCGATGGCGGTCACGACCAGGCTGAACCGCAGGGCCTCGCCCACGCCCCACAGATGGATGCCGATGAAGATGACGAAACACGCCAGATAGACCGGCCAGCCGGACTCCAGGCCGAAGAGCCCGAGCGACTCGACGTAGTCGCCGATGAAGATGGAGATGGCGGCGGGCGCCAGGACGTACTCGATGAGGATCGCCGTCCCCGTGAGGAAGCCGCCCCAGGGGCCGAGGGCGCGCCGGGCGAAGCCGTAGCCGCCGCCCGCGGTGGGGAGGATCGCGGCCAGCTCCGCCAGGGCGAACACCATGCACGCGTACATCAGGCCCATCAGCAGGGCGGCGATGGCGAGACCGCCGAAGCCGCCCTCCGCCAGGCCGAAGTTCCAGCCCGAGAAGTCGCCGGAGACGACATAGGCGACGCCGAGGCCGGTCAGCAGCAGCGGACCCGCGCTGCCGCGCCGCAGGGTGCGGCGCTCCAGATACGCGTCCTCGGGGGATGGCGCCGGGCCACCGCCCGGCGGGGCGCCGCCGCCGGAGGCGCCGGCGGATTCGGTGCGGGCGGATTCGGTACCGTCGGCCATGGGGGACACTCCTGCTCCACACGAGGGGGCGATGGCAAAGGTGTGGGGCCATACCTTTGCCTTCCGGTCGGCGATGCGCAAGACCTCTGCGTAAAACCGTGGTTAAGGACCCCCGGTACCGGCCGTCAGACCAGGAAGCCGCGCAGCAGCGCCGCCGTGCCCTCGCAGTGCTCCCGCATCACCTCGCGCGCCCCGTCCGCGTCCCCGTCCAGCACCGCCTCGACCAGCGCCCCGTGCTGGGCCTGGGAGTGCTCGAGGTTCTTCACCAGCAGCGGAATGCAGTCCAGCAGGTCGTTGACGGTCGCGCGGACGGCCGCGTACTGGGCGGCGAGCGACGGTGAGCCCGCCAGCTCCGCGAGCGTGAGGTGGAGCATCGTGTCCAGGCGGCGGTAGTCGGCCAGCGGGGCGTCCCGCGTCGCGTCCAGGGCCGCCCGCAGCCGCCGCGCCTGCCCCGCCGCCAGCCCGTGCGCGGCACACAGCCCCGCCGCGCCCACCTCCAGGACCTCGCGGAACCGCAGGGTGTCCTCGACGTCGACCGCCTCGACCCGGCGCCGCAGCTCGTCCTCGCCGCCGCCCTCGGCGGGCTCGGGCCTGGCCCGGACGAAGGTGCCGCCGTAGCGGCCGCGGCGGCTCTCCACCAGCCCCTGGTCCTGGAGCACCTTCAGCACCTCGCGCAGGGTCACCCGGCTGATCCGCAGCCGGTCGGCCAGCTCCCGCTCGGCCGGGAGCCGGCCGCCGTCGGGGACCAGCCCCAGCCGCAGCACCTGGAGTATCTGCTCCAGCGCCTCCTCGAAGCCGTTCCCCGCGCGCACCGGGCGCAGCACCGGCGCCAGCCGGTCGTCCGCCGCGCTCCCGCGCCCACTCCCGCTCTCGCTCATCGAACCGTCCGCACCTACTTCCCAACCAATGGTCTGCGGTATTACCTTAAGGCCACCCCACGCCCCCCAACCCCGCTCCGCACCCTCCCTCCCCCGAAATTCTCCGACGCAGGAGGCCCCACCGTGGCAGACCGCACGCCCCCGCTCTCGGTCGACGAGCTGACCAGACTGGTCGCCGCCGGGGAGATCGACACCGTCGTCCTGGCCTTCACCGATATGCAGGGAAGGCTCCAGGGCAAGCGGTTCGCCGCCCGCTTCTTCCTCGACGACGTCCTGGCACACGGCACCGAGGGCTGCAACTACCTCCTCGCCGTCGACACCGAGATGAACACCGTCGACGGCTACGCCATGTCCTCCTGGGAGCGCGGCTACGGCGACTTCGCCATGCACGGCGACACCGCCACCCTGCGCCGCACCCCCTGGAACCCCGGCACCGCCCTCCTCACCGCCGATCTCGCCTGGCACGACGGCAGCCCGGTGGTCGCCTCCCCGCGCCAGATCCTGCGCCGCCAGCTCGACCGGCTCGCCGAGCGCGGCTGGACCGCGTACACCGGCACCGAGCTGGAGTTCATGGTCTTCAGGGACAGCTACGAGCAGGCGTGGAACACCGGCTACCGCGGGCTGACCCCCGCCAACCAGTACAACGTGGACTACTCCGTCCTCGGCACCGGCCGGGTCGAGCCCCTGCTGCGCCGCATCCGCAACGAGATGGGCGCCGCCGGGATGACCGTCGAGTCGGCCAAGGGGGAGTGCAACCTCGGCCAGCACGAGATCGCCTTCCGCTACGACGACGCCCTGACCACCTGCGACCAGCACGCCGTCTACAAGACCGGCGCCAAGGAGATCGCCGCCCAGGAGGGCATGGCGCTCACCTTCATGGCCAAGTACGACGAGCGCGAGGGCAACTCCTGCCATATCCACCTCTCACTGCGCGACGAGGCCGGGCACCCCGTGCTCGCCGACGACGACGGCGCGTACGGCATGTCGAAGACCATGCGCCACTTCCTCGCCGGACAGATCGCGGCGATGCGCGACTTCACCCTGCTCTACGCGCCGAACATCAACTCCTACAAGCGGTTCCGCCCCGGCTCCTTCGCGCCCACCGCCGTCGCCTGGGGCCCGGACAACCGCACCTGCGCGCTGCGCGTCATCGGCCACGGCCCCTCCCACCGGCTGGAGAACCGGCTCCCCGGCGGCGATGTCAACCCGTACCTGGCCGTGGCCGGGATGGTGGCCGCCGGGCTGTACGGCGTGGAGCGTGAGCTGGAGCTCCCCGAGGTCTGTACCGGCAACGCCTACACCGGTGACGCCGAGCACGTCCCGACCTCGCTGCGCGACGCCGCCGAGCTGTGGCGGAACAGCCCCATAGCGCGGGCCGCCTTCGGCGACGAGGTGGTCGAGCACTACCTCAACATGGCGCGCGTCGAGCAGGACGCCTATGACACCGCCGTCACGGACTGGGAGCGCTTCCGGTCCTTCGAGCGCATGTGAGGAACCAGCGAGTGAGCACCGAACACCCCCACGAACACCACATCCTCAACCCGGCCACCGAGGAGGTCATCGCCACCGTCCCGGCCGCCACCCCGGACGAGGTGGCCGCCGCCGTGGCCCGCGCCACCGAGGCGCAGCGCGGCTGGGCCGCGCTCGCGCCCGCCGACCGCGCCCGGCTGCTGCGCCGCTTCGCCGCCACCGTGGACGGGCACCTCGAGGAGCTGGCCGCCCTCGAGGTCCGCGAGGCGGGCCATCCGACCGGCAACGCCCGCTGGGAGGCGGGCAATGTGCGCGATCTGCTGGACTACGCGGCCGGGGGAGCGGAGCGGCTGAGCGGCGCCCAGATCCCGGTGGCCGGCGGGCTGAACGTCACCTTCCATGAGCCGCTGGGCGTGGTCGCGGTCATCGCGCCGTGGAACTTCCCCATGCCGATCGCCGCCTGGGGCACCGCGCCCGCCCTGGCCGCCGGGAACGCCGTCGTCCTCAAACCGGCCGAGACCACCCCGCTCACCGCGCTCCGGCTGGCCGAACTCGCCCTGGAGGCGGGCCTGCCCGAGGGGCTCTTCCAGGTGCTGCCCGGTGCCGGGCCGGTCGCGGGCGCCGCGCTGGTCGAGCACCCCGGCGTCGCCAAGGTCGTCTTCACCGGCTCCACGGCCGTCGGCAAGGAGATCATGGCCAAATGCGCCGCGGGCGTGAAGCGGGTGACCCTCGAACTCGGCGGCAAGAGCCCGAACATCGTCTTCGCCGACGCCGACCTCGAGCGCGCCGCGGCCGCCGCGCCCGGCTCCTTCCTGGACAACACCGGACAGGACTGCTGCGCCCGCAGCCGCATCCTGGTCCAGGCATCCGTCTACGACCGGTTCATGGAGCTGCTGGCGCCCGCCGTGACGTCCTTCGCGGTCGGCGACCCGGCCGACCCCGCCACCGCCATGGGCCCGCTGATCTCGGCCGCCCAGCGGGAGCGCGTACGGTCCTACGTACCCGAGGACGCGCCCGCCGCGATCCGCGGCGAGGCCCCGCAGGGCAAGGGGTTCTGGTACCCGGCCACCGTGCTGGAGGCCACCGGACCCGGGGACCGCACCGCCGTGGAGGAGATCTTCGGCCCCGTCGCCGTCGTCCTCCCCTTCGAGGACGAGGCCGACGCGGTACGGCTGGCCAACGCCACCGACTACGGCCTGTCCGGCTCGATCTGGACCCGGGACGTGGGCCGCGCGATCCGGGTCTCGCGCGCCGTCGCCGCCGGGAACCTGTCCGTCAACTCGCACAGCAGCGTGCGGTACGCCACCCCCTTCGGCGGCTACAAGCAGTCCGGCCTGGGCCGGGAGCTGGGCCCCGACGCCCTTGCCGCCTTCACCGAGACCAAGAACGTCTTCATCAGCACCGAGGAGGACTGACGTGACCGAGACCCCCGTGTGCCGCCGTCTGGTGGGCCGTACCGCCGTCATCACCGGAGCGGGCAGCGGCATCGGCCTGGCCACCGCGCGCCGCCTGGCCTCCGAGGGCGCGCAGGTCGTCTGCGCCGATATCGACGAGAGCGCGGGCAAGGCCGCCGCCGACGAGGTCGGCGGGCTGTTCGTGCGGGTGGACGTGACCGACCCCGAGCAGGTCGAGGCGGTCTTCAAGACCGCCTTCGACACCTACGGTTCGGTGGACATCGCCTTCAACAACGCCGGGATCTCCCCGCCCGACGACGACTCGATCCTCACCACCGGGCTCGACGCCTGGAAGCGGGTCCAGGAGGTCAACCTCACCTCCGTCTATCTGTGCTGCAAGGCCGCGCTGCCGTACATGCGGCGGCAGGGCCGGGGCTCCATCATCAACACCGCCTCGTTCGTGGCCGTGATGGGCGCCGCCACCTCCCAGATCAGCTACACCGCCTCCAAGGGCGGGGTGCTGGCCATGTCCCGCGAACTGGGCGTGCAGTTCGCCCGCGAGGGCATCCGGGTCAACGCGCTGTGCCCGGGGCCGGTCAACACCCCGCTGCTGAAGGAGCTGTTCGCCAAGGACCCGGAGCGGGCCCAGCGCCGGCTGGTGCACGTGCCGGTGGGCCGGTTCGCCGAGCCGGAGGAGATCGCCGCCGCCGTGGCCTTCCTGGCCAGCGATGACGCGTCCTTCGTCAACGCCGCCGAGTTCCTGGTGGACGGCGGGATCGCCGGGGCATATGTCACGCCGTTGTAGTCCGGGTGCGCAGTCCTGCCATCCGCGGTGTACGGACCCCACCCCTGGCCATAGGCTGACCGTGTGACCATGAACACGCCCCCCGGCTGGTACCCCGATCCCGGCTACGCAGGTAACGGCCCCGCCATGGAACGGTGGTGGGACGGCTCGGCCTGGACCGAGTACACCCGTGATGCCTCGGGCGCCGCGGACCCGGCCTTCGGCCCGCCGCCGCCCCCCTACCTGCCGGGGCGGCAGGGGGGACACGGCCACGGCCGGGGGCGGGGCCCGAGGATCGCGGCGCTCTCCGTCGCCGTGGGCGTCGTCGTCGCCGCGATCGTCGGTGGCATCGTGCTGCTGGGCGACGGCGGCGACGGCGGTGGGAACGCCCAGACCGGGCCCGCCCCCAGCACCTCCGCGCCGGACGGCGGCGGCGAGCAGGACCCGGACCTCCCCACCCCGGACAACCCCTCGGAGGGGCCCACCGAGAGCCCCAGCGCACCGCCGAGCTACGACCCGGACACCGCCCCGGACCAGGGCAACGGCATCAGCCTGCCGGTGCTCTCCGGCTGGCAGGCCGGGCGCAGCAGCTCCGGCGGCGCGGGCGTCACCACCTCGCGCTACCCGTGCCCGGGCGACCCGTCCACCGACTGTGTGCGCGGCGGCGCCTTCTCCCGGACCGCCGAGGGCTACAAGGCCACCTCCGCCAAGGGCATAGCCAAGGAGGACATCGCGCAGAACGCCGAGGAGTCCTACGGCACGGACCAGGACACCGACCGCAAGGCGTACGGCGGGATCACCTCCCACAAGCAGCTGAAGGCGTCGGCGGTCGAGGTCGCGGGCGAGAAGGGCTATCTGGTCCGCTGGAAGGTGGTGACGAAGAAGGGCGACGACGGCATCGTGCAGTCGGTGGCGTTCCCCTCGCCCACCATGCCGGACACGATGGTCGTGGTGCGCTTCGGGTTCGACGAGAGCGACAAGGCGCCGCCGCTCAGCGACATGGACAAGATCGTCAAGGGTATCGAGGCGCTGGCGGGCGACGGCCGGTCGATCTAGACGCGCTGCCGGCACATTCCGGTCGTTGCCCGAAAGGTATCGGTCACAGGAACGTCCTGCCCTCGCCCCGGTACGTCGGCACCTCGGCCACCACCCGGTCCCCCTCGATCAGCCGCAGCGTGTCGAACCGCTCGCACAGCTCACCGGCCTTGGCGTGCCGGAACCACACCTTGTCGCCGATCAGCAGATCGTCGGCGGCCGTGCCCAGCAGCGGGGTCTGCACCTCGCCCGGCCCCTCCATCGAGTCGTAGACCAGCCCCTCCGGCAGATACGGCACCGGCAGCCGGTCCGGGCCCGCCGCGCCCGACGCCGGATAGCCGCCGCCGAGCACCGTCACCACGCCCACCCCGGGGCGGCGCACCACCGGCTGGGCGAACAGGGCCGCCGGACGGCCGCGGAAGGAGGTGTAGTGGTCGAACAGCCGCGGCTGGTAGAGCCCGGACCCGGCGGCGATCTCGGTCACCGCGTCCTCCGCGGCGGTGTGCTGCACACTGCCCGTACCGCCGCCGTTGACGAACTCCAGGTCCGCCACCGCCCGCACCGCCCGTACGGCCGCGGCCCGGCGCGCCGCGAGCTCCCGGCGCGCCACGGACTGCATCAGCCGGATGGCGCGCGAGCGCAGCGGGCTCCCGGGCACCGCGTCGCCCACGCCCGCCACATGCCCCTCGTACGCCATCAGCCCGACCAGCCGGAAGCCGGGGCGGTCGGCGATCGCCCGCGCCAGCGCGGCCAGTTGCTCCGGTGCGCGCAGCGGTGAGCGCAGCGCCCCGACCCGCACCCGCCCGCCGAACATCCGCAGCGAGGTGTCCAACTCCAGGCAGACCCGGACCTCTTCGGTCCCGGCGCGAACGCTGTCGATCAGATCGAGCTGGGAGACGTCGTCCACCATGACGGTCACGGCCTCGGCCAGCTTGGGGTCGCCGGTCAGGGTGGCGAAGCCGTCCCGGTCGGCGGAGGGGTAGGCGAGCAGCACGTCGTCGAACCCCTCGCGGGCCAGCCACAGCGACTCCGGGAGCGTGAAGCTCATGATCCCCGCGAAGCCGTCGCGCGCCAGCACCCGCTCCAACAGCGCGCGGCAGCGCACCGATTTGCTGGCGACACGGATCGGTTTGCCTCCCGCCCGGCGGACCAGATCCCGTGCGTTGTCGTCGAAGGCTCCCAGGTCGACAATCGCCACGGGCGCTTCGAGATGGGCGGTGGCCCGGTCGTACCGGGCCCGGTCAGCGGCGGCAGCGGACATGGACGCAGCTTGCCAGACCGCTATTACCACTGGGTAGAGGGCGGCCGGTGCGCGGCGCCCCCGGCTGGCCGTAGAGTGTCGCGCACGCCACGACCGGCAGGTCAGCGACGGGTTGTCCGGATACGGGCCCGCCTGCCCGAAAGGCGGTGCGGTGGCGCGGCGAACCGGACGGAGCCAGGTGAAGCAGGTCTCGACGGGTGCGAGGGGGTGCAGGTGAGCACCGACGCGGAACAGGCGCACTCACCCCACGACACGCCCCCACCACGCCCCGCACATCCCCCGCGCCCGGCGCCCGAGCGGCCTTCCGCGCCCCCGTCGCGCGCCGCCAACGCGCCCGGGTTCACCCCGGATCCGGAGACACCCGTCCTCGGCGTACGGGCGAAGGCCCCGTTCTCCAGGGGCACCGCCGAGGCGTCCGGCACCCGGGTGCCTCCGCAGCCCTCGACACCGCCGCGCCCTTCCGTGCCTCCGCGCACCGGCGGGCCGTTCGCGAACGGCGGGCCCTCCGCGAACGGCGGGCCGGGCGCCCGGCGCCGTCCCCCGAGCCGTACGGCGGCCGCCGCCGCGAGTCTCGTGCTCGGCCTCGGACTGCTCGGCGGGGCGGCGGCCGGAAGCTGGCTGGGCGACGCCCCCGGCGCCCAGCCGTCCACCGCCGACACCTACGCCCACGCCCGCTCCGCCTGGCACAGCATCCCCGTGGACGACCTCTTCCCGCGCACCCTGCGCGGCAAGGGCGAGGGCCCCGGCGGCGCCGACCGCGTCTGGACCCGGATAGCCGTCGCCCCCGACAGCAGCTGCGGCGGCGGGTTCGATCCGCTGCTCGCCAAGGCGCTGGCCCCGGTGGGCTGCAAACGGCTGGTGCGCGCCACGTACACCGACGCCACCAGCACCAGCGTCACCACCGTCGGAGTGCTGATCACCACCTCGGGACCCACCGGGATGCGGGCGCTTCAGCAGCGCTTCGTCACCGAGAAGCTGGACGAGCGCACCGATCTGATGCCCCGCACCTACGCCGCCAAGGGCACCGCCGCGGCCGGTTTCGGCGACGACCAGCGCGCCAGCTGGCGGATCCGGATCCTCACCGACGCCCCCGCCGTCATCTACACCGTCACCGGTTTCGCCGACGGCCGTGAGGTCACCGACCCGCAGTCGGCGGGCGAGGCGACCCAGCGCGGCGCCACCTCGGCCCCCGCGCAGTCCGGCCTCGGCAACGACGCCCGGGGCATCGCCGACGCGATCGAGTCCGGATTCCGCCGGGCCCTGGCCACCTTCACGGAGACCACGTCATGAGCGGGATCGGGCGGCGCCTCGCCGTGGCACTCGCCGCCGCCGGGCTGACCCTGGTGCCCGCCGCGCCCGCGGACGCCGACGGCATACAGGCCCAGGAGTGGGCGCTGGACACCCTCCACGTCCGCGAGGCATGGCAGACCACCAAGGGCTCCGGGATCACCGTCGCCGTCCTCGACACCGGCGTCGACGAAGGCCACCCCGACCTCGAAGGCCAGGTGGAGCCGGGGAAGGACCTCATTGGCTTCGGCGCCCGGCGCGGCGAACGCGCCTGGGCCCGCCACGGCACCGCCATGGCCGGGATCATCGCCGGGCACGGCCACGGCGCGTCCGGCGGCGAGGGCGTCCTGGGCGTCGCCCCGAAGGCCCGGATCCTGCCGGTGCGGGTGATCCTCGAGGACTCCGACCCCGACCGTAAGAAGGCCCGCTCGACCCGTGGCGGCGCGCTCGCCGCCGGGATCCGCTGGGCGGCCGACCACGGCGCCGACGTCATCAACCTCTCGCTCGGCGACGACAGCGCCTCCGCCCACCCCGAGGCCGCCGAGGACGCCGCCGTGCAGTACGCGCTGCGCAAGGGCGCGGTCGTCGTCGCCTCCGCGGGCAACGGCGGCGAGAAGGGCGACCGGGTCTCCTACCCGGCCGCCTACCCCGGGGTCATCGCCGTGACCGCCGTGGACCGCTACGGCTCCCGCGCCGCCTTCTCCACCCGCCGCTGGTACGCCACCGTCTGCGCGCCCGGTGTCGACGTGGTCATCGCCGACCCCGACAAGCGCTACTACGAGGGCTGGGGCACCAGCGCGGCCGCCGCCTTCGTCTCCGGCTCCGTCGCCCTCGTCCGCGCCGCCCACCCCGATCTGAGCCCGCGCCAGATCCGCGGGCTCCTCACCCGGACCGCCCAGGACGTCCCCGAGGGCGGCCGCAGCGACGACCTCGGCGCGGGCCTGGTGAACCCGGCGGCCGCGATCACCGCGGGCGACAAGCTGAAGCCCGAGGCCCAGCGCCCCGCAGCGGCCGCCGCCCCGAACCGCTACTTCGGCAACGGCCCCGGCCACGCCCAGGGCGCCCACGGCGACTCCGGCCCCAACCAGATGGCCCTCCTCGCCGGCCTCGCTGGCACGGCCCTGATCGTCGCCGCGATATCCCTGTGGCGCGGCTCGGGCCCCCTGCGGATGCCCCCGCGACTGCGGGCACTGCTGTCGGGCGCGCGTACGCGCTGAGCTCGGGGCCGTTGCGGAGCGGTCCGCTCACCGTGATGCGTACGCGGCGGTCGTCGCCATGGCCGTCCGGGCCACCTCTTCCACCAGGGCCACCCCGCCCTCCCGGTCGGCATGGCCCTCGGACAGGACCGCGATCAGATGGGGCCGGCCGTTCGCCGTCACCTCGCCGATGCTGTTGACGACCCACAGGCCGGTGGCGTCGCGGGGCATCCAGCCGTTCTTGAGCCGGGTTCCGGGGCCGGTGCCGGCCGCGGCGGACGAGATGCCCCAGGTCTGACCGGCGATGACGCGGCCCATCAGCGTCCGCAGATACGCCTGGGAGCGCGCGCTCAGCGGGGAGCCGTCCAGGAAGACCGCGCGCAGCAGGGTCAGCTGATCGGACGCGGTGGTGTGGGTCAGCCCCCAGCGGCCGCGGTCGTCGGCGTGCGTATCGGTCAGCCCGAGCCGTCCCAGCGCGGTCTCCAGGCCGCGTCCCCCGCCGATCGTCCCCCACAGCGCCGTCGCCGCGTCGTTGTCGCTCCGCTCGATCATCACGGTGGCGTACGAGCGCTCCTGAGCGGTCAGCCGCCGCCCCACGTCCTGCGCCCCGAGCAGCAGCGCCGCGAGGATGCCGACCTTGATGACGCTCGCCGTGGCGTACGAGCCGTCGCCATGGGCCCCGGTCACCCCGGACCCCGTGTCCAGGACGGCGACCGAGAAGTCCGCGGCCAGGGGCGCGAGCGCGTCGGCGAGCGCGCCACTCAGCCCGTCCGTACCGGACGGGGCGGGGACGGCCGGGCCACCGTCGTTCACGCGTTCCACGCCGTCTCCTTCACTGCGGCCCCCGCCCCGGGTGGGGGTGCGGGGGATCTCGGTCTCCTCGCTGTCGATACCCTCATGGCGTGGCGCTCAAGAACATTCCCGATCCCGGCTTCTCCGGCGACGACGGCTCCGCCGACCCCCGGCTGACCGCGGCGCTCGCCGCCTGGGCCGATGACCGCTCGGCAGAACCGGAGGTGCTCGCCGCGCTCACCGAAGCCCGGCTGCTCGTCCCCGTGGTGGCGATCCTGGGTGAGGCCGAGGTGGTGGAATCCAAGCCGCGCGAAGCGTCCGTTGAGGGTGGTGGGGGGCGACGGGGGGAATCCAAGCCGCGCGAAGCGTCCGTTGAGGGTGGTGGTGGGCGACGGGGGGAATCCAAGCCGCGCGAAGCGTCCGTTGAGGGTGGTGGTGGGCGACGGGCGGGCGGGCTGCGCCGCGACAAGACCAGCGACATGGCGGTGCCCACGCTCCAGGCCCCCGACGGCCGGCGCGCGCTGCCCGCGTTCACCTCGCTCGAGACGCTGGCCCGCTGGCGCCCGGACGCCCGGCCCGTGGCCGTACCGCTGCGCCAGGCGCTGGAGGCCACCGCCCATGAGAAGGCGGACACCCTGGTACTGGACCTCGCGGGCCCGGTGCCGTACCAGCTGACCGGCCCCGCCCTGCTGGCCCTCGCCGAGGGGCGGACCAGCGCCGATCCGCTCGCCGACCCGGCCGTGACCGAGGCGGTGCGCACCGTGCTGGCCGCCGAGCCGGAGGTGGTCCGGGCCCATCTGGCCCCGGCGGCGGACGCCGACGGGATGCTCGCGCTCGCCCTGACGCCGGAGGCGCCCGCGCGCGAGACGGCGCACCGGGTGGCGGGCGCCCTGGCCGCCGACGAGGTGCTGCGGGCGCGGCTGGTGCGCGGGCTGACCCTGGCGCTGCTGCCGCCGGACGCGCAGATCCCCGGCGAGCCGCTCTTCAGCCGCTGAGGGGGCGGGGCCCGGCCCCGCCCCATTCGGACCAACAGGCGAATCCTCCCGATACCGCCCACAATGCTTAGGCGACTGGCGGTCGGAATCTGCGTGAGGAGAGCGCCATGGAGACGAGAACGGTCGTAGCGGAGTTCATCGGGACCGCGA
This sequence comes from Streptomyces sp. NEAU-174, assembly GCF_052665095.1. Classification (NCBI taxonomy): domain Bacteria; kingdom Bacillati; phylum Actinomycetota; class Actinomycetes; order Kitasatosporales; family Streptomycetaceae; genus Streptomyces; species Streptomyces sp. NEAU-174. Next base: position 33,746 of record NZ_JBQTCE010000023.1, read on the forward strand.
TGCTGGTCCTCTTCGGAGTCGGTTCGCTGGTCCTGGCGGGCGACTACATCAACGCCCTCGGGATCTCGCTCGCCTTCGGCTTCACGCTGATCGCGATCGCCTTTGCGTTCGGACGCATCTCGGGCTGCCACATCAACCCGGCGGTGACCCTCGGTGTGCTGCTGGCCAGGCGCATCGACATCCGTACGGCCGTCCAGTACTGGGTCGCGCAGTTCGTCGGCGCGATCGTGGGCGCGGCGATCCTGTTCCTGCTCGCCAACCAGGTGCCCCGGCTCCAGACGGCCGGGGCCTTCGGCAGCAACGGCTACGGCGGCCGCTCACCGGTCGGCATGGGCGCGGGCGGGGCCTTCCTCGCCGAGGTGCTGCTGACCTTCCTGCTGGTCTTCGTCTTCCTCACGGTGACCCACGCGGTGCCGATGGTCGGCGCCGAACCGGTCCCGGTGGGCCTCGCCCTCGCCGCGGCCAACCTGATCGGCATCCCGTTGACCTGGGCCTCGGTCAATCCGGCGCGCAGTTTCGGCCCCGCGATCTTCGCGGGCGGCGATGCGCTGGGCCAGCTGTGGCTGTTCATCGTGGCGCCGCTGGTCGGCGGGGTGCTCGCCGCGGTGGTGCACCGGTTCACCCATCTCCATCCGGCGGCCCAGGCCGACCGGGAGGAGGCGCATCCGCCCCCGGCGACCGGGCCGTGGGGACGCATGCGCGGCGGCCACCGCCCCGAGGCGGGCGGCCCGGAGACCAAGGGCCCGGAGGCGGCCTGAGTCGAGGCCGGGGGCCCGGAGGGGGCCCGAGCCGAGGCCGGGGCCTGGCCGTAACGCGGCGGTCGGTCAGCCGAAGATCGGGCCGGTGAACTTCTCGCCGGGCCCCTGCCCCGGCTCGTCCGGCACCACCGACGCCTCGCGGAAGGCGAGCTGGAGGGACTTCAGGCCGTCCCGCAGCGGAGCGGCGTGGAAGGAGCTGATCTCCGTGGCGCCGGCCGTGACCAGCCCCGCCAGGGCGTTGATCAGCTTCCGCGCCTCGTCCAGGTCCTTGTGCTGGGGGCCCTCCTCGGCCAGACCCAGATTGACCGCGGCGGCGCTCATCAGGTGCACCGCGACCGTGGTGATCACCTCGACCGCGGGCACATCCGCGATGTCCCGGGTCATCCGGTCGAAGTCGGGGGCCTGCGGCTGCCCTGCGTCGGCGTCGCTCATGGTGGTAGGGGCTCACTTCCTGATGGACGGTGTGCCCCAGCCTAGGCGTCCGCCCGGCGCCGTACGCACGGGGCGGGTGAGTTCACAGGAACGCGAGGGAGCAGGGAAGCCGGGCATCGGTGGACAGCGGGAACGGCAGAGGCCGGGACGCAGCGGGTGAGCATCCCGCGCGGGTGCTGGTATCGTAGATAAACGACCGGCCGGTCACCTATGTGTCCGGCCCACAAGTGGAGGCTCCCCAGCTCCCACCTCCCGACCCCCGGGTCGGCAGGTCATCGGTCAGGCTGCGCCCCGCGGTGATGTCGCGGCGGTGCTCCCGGTCAATGAGGAGCCCCGCCTGTGTACCCGTCGGGGCGTTTTGTGCGTCACGACGCGGTGGTCTCAACCTAAGAGACGTTACGCGGCAGTCCGCCAGGCGGTCGCGTGGTGCAACCGAGGAGGATCCATCAGCGCCGAGCCCCGCATCAACGACCGGATTCGCGTCCCCGAGGTGCGACTCGTCGGTCCCAGTGGCGAGCAGGTCGGCATTGTGCCGCTTGCCAAGGCCCTGGAGCTTGCGCAGGAGTACGACCTCGACCTGGTCGAGGTGGCGGCGAACGCCCGTCCGCCGGTCTGCAAGCTCATGGACTACGGAAAGTTCAAATACGAGTCGGCCATGAAGGCCCGTGAGGCGCGCAAGAACCAGGCGCACACGGTCATCAAGGAGATGAAGCTCCGGCCGAAGATCGACCCGCACGACTACGACACCAAGAAGGGTCACGTCGTCCGGTTCCTCAAGCAGGGCGACAAGGTCAAGATCACGATCATGTTCCGTGGCCGTGAGCAGTCCCGGCCCGAGCTTGGCTACCGCCTGCTTCAGCGGCTCGCTGAGGACGTCCAGGAGCTGGGCTTCGTCGAGTCCAACCCCAAGCAGGACGGGCGCAACATGATCATGGTTCTCGGTCCGCACAAGAAGAAGACCGAGGCGATGGCCGAAGCCCGCGAGGCGCAGGCCGCCCGCAAGGCGGAGCGCCAGGGCGTCAGCGCCGTTGAGGAGCCCGCCGAGGAGCCCGCCGAGGCGTGATTGGGCGAGGCGAGAGCCTCGACCGCCCACCCGGAGCCGCACGGCCCCGGAGACCAACCGAAACATATGACGCTTCCGGACGCCCGGATCGTGGTCGCCCCCGCGCCGCGGCCGCCCGGACAGCGCCCTGACGAGGAGAGTACGGCGACATGCCGAAGAACAAGACGCACAGCGGTGCCAGCAAGCGCTTCAAGCTCACCGGCTCCGGCAAGGTGGTGCGCCAGCGCGCCGGTCGCCGCCACCTTCTCGAGCACAAGCCGTCCACGCTGACGCGCCGCCTGGCCGGAAAGGTCGAGATGGCCCCTGCCGACGCCAAGAAGATCAAGAAGCTTCTCGGCAAGTGACGCCGCTGCCCCGCTTCGGCGGGGCGAGGCGAGCGCCAGACCGGGACCCACCGGGACCTATTCGTTTCCGGGCCGTGTGAGTCACCCGCGGCCCCGTACAAGGAGTTAAACAAGTGGCACGCGTCAAGCGGGCAGTCAACGCCCACAAGAAGCGCCGGGCGATCCTCGAGCAGGCCAGCGGCTACCGGGGCCAGCGCTCCCGCCTGTACCGCAAGGCCAAGGAGCAGGTCACCCACTCTCTGGTCTACAACTACAACGACCGCAAGAAGCGCAAGGGCGACTTCCGTCAGCTGTGGATCCAGCGCATCAACGCCGCTGCCCGCGCCAATGGCATGACGTACAACCGCTTCATCCAGGGTCTGAAGGCCGCGAACATCGAGGTCGACCGCAAGATCCTGGCGGACCTCGCGGTCAACGACGCGAACGCGTTCGCGGCGCTGGTGGAGGCTGCGCAGAAGGCGCTGCCGAGTGATGTGAACGCGCCGAAGGCCGCGTAAGCGCTGCGCTGAGCATTGCCGAGTGGACCCGCAGGTGAACGCATCACCTGCGGGTCCACGCATGCCGGTGCCCCCGGGGTCTCGTCCCCGGGGGCACCGGCGGCCGGGCTGCGCTCCCGGGCGCGCCCCGGCGGCGGGGCTGCGCCCCCTGGGGGCTGCGTCTCCGGGCGCGCCCCGGCGCGGGGTTGTGCTCTCCGGTTCCGCGGTGCGGGTGCGCCTGCTGCCCCCTGGGGGTCTCGTCGCCGGGTGCGGCCCGGTGGCCGGGTTGTGCCCACCCGTCCCTCCCCCAGCTACCGCTGGGAGGTGCCCCCTCCGCGGGACGATTGCCCACAACAGGGTGCGTTCTGCCCTGCGGGCGGCTGGCCGCAGCTGGCCACGCCGCTGCCCCTCCCGGGGGCCCGGGGGCTTGCCCCCGGTTTCGGGAAGGGGCGGGGTGGGGAATCCGCCCCCGCGAGGCGATGCCCGCGGCCGACCACGCCGCTGCCTCGGCCGAGGTCGGGCGCCCCCGCTGTCCCTCCGGGGCCCGGGGGCTTGCCCCGGTTTCGGGAAGGGGCGGGGTGGGGGATCTGCCCCCGCGAGGCGATGCGCGCAGCCGGGCACGCCGCTGTCCCTACGAGGCTCGCGGCGGCGCAGCCGGGCACGTTGACCGGTGACCGGTACGCGCGACCAACACACCACACGAGAAAGCGCACCCAACCCCATGGCGACCCCCGAATTGACGTCCCTGCGATCGCCGCGCGTCACCGCCGCCCGGCGGCTCGCCAAGCGCAGCTTCCGCGGCAAGGAGCGGCGGTTCATCGTCGAGGGGCCGCAGGCCGTACGGGAGGCCGTCGCGCATCTCGTGGAGGTGTACGCCACCCCCGAGGCCGCCGAGCGGCACCAGGAGATCCTGGACGCCGCCCGCGCCGCGGACATCCCCGTGTTCTCCGCGACCGACGACGTCGTCGCGGAGATGTCCGACACGGTCACCCCGCAGGGCATCGTCGGGCTGTGCCGCTTCCTGGACTCGCCGTTCGAGGAGATCCTGGCCGCCCGGCCGAAGCTCGTCGCCGTGCTCGCCCACGTCCGCGACCCCGGCAACGCCGGCACCGTGCTGCGGTGCGCCGACGCCGCCGGGGCGGACGCGGTCGTACTGACGGACGCCTCCGTGGATCCGTACAACCCCAAGGCCGTACGCGCCTCCGTCGGCTCCCTCTTCCACCTCCCCGTCGCCATCGGCGTGCCCGTCGAGCGCGCGGTGAGCGGGCTGCGGGAGGCCGGGGCGCGGGTGCTGGCCGCGGACGGGGCGGGGGAGCGGGACCTGGACTCCGAGCTGGACGACGGGCTGCTGGGCGCCCCCACCGCCTGGATCTTCGGCAATGAGGCATGGGGCCTGCCGGAGGCTACCCGCGCACTCGCGGACGAGGTGGTGCGCGTTCCGATTCACGGCAGGGCCGAGAGCCTCAACCTCGCCACGGCCGCCGCCGTGTGCCTCTATGCCTCCGCTCGTGCGCAGCGCGCTCCCGCAGGGTGCCGCTCCGTCACATCGACCTAGTAGGGTTGCCCCCTCTGGGAGGGGACCCGAGAGGGGGTGGGGATGGACGTCAGGACCTCCGGCGCCAGGGCGGCCGAGGCCCGTGCGGCCGAGGCCCATGCGCCCGGAGCGGAGCCGCCCGGCGGGGAGCGAGACGGGAAGCAGGGCGAGGGGCAGGACCGCCCGTCCACTGCGGGAGACACCGGCGGCGCGCCGGACGCGTTCGGGCCGCACCCCGACGAGCTGCCCGACGGCCTGGTCGTGGCCGACGAGACCGGCCTGGTCACGTGCTTCAACGCGGCGGCGGCCCGGATCACCGCCACCGACCCCGCGGACGCGATCGGCCGTCGGCTCGAGGTGGCCCTGCCGTTAGAGGACCTGGACGGCCGGCGCTGGTGGGCGCTGACCGATCCCTATGGCGGGCTGGCCATCCGGGCGGGGCAGCCCGAGCGGAACCTGCTGCTGCCGGGCGGCCGCGAGGTGCTGGTCTCGGCGCGCTATGTGCGCGAGCGGCCGACCGGGCCGGTGCGCCGGGTGGTGGTCTGTCTGCGCGGCACCGAGGCCCGCCGCCGCACCGAGCGCAGCCACGCCGAGCTGATCGCGACCGTCGCCCATGAGCTGCGCTCGCCGCTGACGTCCGTGAAGGGGTTCACGGCCACGCTGCTGGCCAAGTGGGAGCGGTTCACCGACGACCAGAAGCGGCTGATGCTGGAGACCGTCGACGCCGACGCCAACCGGGTCACCCGGCTGATCGCCGAGCTGCTGGACATCTCCCGGATCGACTCCGGCCGGCTGGAGGTGCGCCGCCAGCCGGTGGATCTCGCCGCCGCCGTCCGCCGCCATGTGCAGGCGCTCACCGCGGCCGGGCACACCGCCGAGCGGTTCCTGATCAGGGTCAGGGGGCCGCTGCCCAGGCTGTGGGCCGATCCGGACAAGATCGATCAGGTGTTGGGCAACCTGCTGGAAAACGCGGTGCGCCACGGCGAGGGAACGGTCACCATTGATATAGCGCCCGCACCGGCCAGGCCGGTCGCGGAAGGCCCCGCTGAAGGCCCCACTGTCGAAAGGACCGCCGTCACCGTGAGCGACGAGGGCCCCGGTATCCCGGAGGAGTCGATGAGCCGAGTCTTCACCCGCTTCTGGCGGGGCAGCAAGCGCGGCGGCACCGGCCTGGGGCTCTACATCGTCAAGGGCATCGTCGAGGCCCACGGCGGCACGATCACCGTCGACCGGGCCCGCGGTGGCGGCGCGGAGTTCCGATTTACCCTGCCCGTGGGCACCCCGGCCTATCTGGCCTGATCCACCCGCGGGCTCCTTCGGCAAGGGGCGGACCCCGAGCGCGGCGGCCGTCGCGCGGCGTCCCCCGGAACAGCACCCCTGCCGCGCCCCTTAGACTCGGGCTTTGGCACCTTTGGCGTCCCCTGCACGGGGCGCAGCGGTCGCAGCCAGTCGAGCCGGGGTCGCGCAGCCGGGGGGCACCTCCCAGCGGTAGCTGGGGGACAAACGGAAGCACGGGAAGAGATGTCGGCACCCAATAAGTCGTACGACCCTGTCGAGGTCGAGGCACTGAAACCGGAAGAGATCGCCCGCAGGCGGGACGAGGCGCTCGCCGCCATCACCGCCGCCGGGGACCTCGAGGCGCTGCGCGAGGTGAAGGTCGCCCACACCGGCGACCGCTCTCCGCTGGCGCTCGCCAACCGCGAGATCGGCGCCCTGCCGCCGCACGCCAAGGCGGACGCGGGCAAGCGCGTCGGCCAGGCCCGCGGCCAGGTGAACCAGGCGCTGAAGGCCCGGCAGGAGGAGCTGGAGGCGGAGCGTGACGCCCGGGTGCTGGTCGAGGAGGCGGTGGACGTCACCCTGCCGTACGACCGCACCCCGGCCGGCGCCCGCCACCCGATCACCACGCTCTCCGAGCGCATCGAGGACGTCTTCGTGGCGATGGGCTACGAGGTCGCCGAGGGCCCGGAGGTCGAGGCCGAGTGGTTCAACTTCGACGCGCTCAACTTCCCGCCGGACCACCCGGCCCGCGAGATGCAGGACACGTTCTTCGTCCAGGGCGCGAAGGAGGGCGAGACCTCCGGTGTGGTGCTGCGCACCCACACCTCGCCGGTGCAGATCCGGTCGATGATCGACCGTAAGCCGCCGATCTATGTGATCTGCCCGGGCCGCACCTTCCGCACCGATGAGCTGGACGCCACCCACACCCCCGTCTTCAGCCAGGTCGAGCTGCTGGCCATCGACGAGGGCCTGACCATGGCCGACCTCAAGGGCACGCTCGACCACATGGTGCGGGCGCTCTTCGGCGAGGGCATGACCACCCGGCTGCGGCCGAACTTCTTCCCGTTCACCGAGCCGTCCGCCGAGATGGACATGCTGTGCTACGTGTGCCGCGGCGCGTCCGTGGGCAACCCGGACCGGCCCTGCCGCACCTGCTCCAGCGAGGGCTGGATCGAGCTGGGCGGCTGCGGAATGGTCAACCCGCGGGTGCTCATCGCCTGCGGTCTCGACCCGGACCGGTACAGCGGCTTCGCCTTCGGCTTCGGCATCGAGCGGATGCTGATGTTCCGGCACAACGTGGAAGACATGCGAGACATGGTCGAGGGTGATGTGCGCTTCACCAGGCCCTTCGGGATGGAGATCTGATGCGGGTCCCGCTTTCTTGGCTGCGGGAGTACGTCGACCTGCCCGCCGGTGAGACCGGCCGTGACGTACAGGCCAAACTCGTCGCCGCCGGGCTCGAGGTCGAGACGGTCGAGCAGCTCGGCGCGGGGCTCAAGGGCCCCCTGGTCGTCGGGCAGGTGCTGACCATCGAGGAGCTGGAGGGCTTCAAGAAGCCGATCCGCTTCTGCACCGTGGACGTCGGGCAGGCCAACGGGACGGGTGAGCCGCAGGAGATCGTCTGTGGCGCCCGGAACTTCTCGGTCGGCGACAAGGTCGTGGTCGTGCTGCCCGGCGCCGAGCTGCCCGGCGGCTTCGCGATCTCCGCGCGCAAGACCTACGGCAAGGTCTCGCACGGCATGATCTGCTCCAGCGACGAGCTGGGCATGGGCGACGACGGCGGGCACGGCATCATCGTGCTGCCGCCGGAGTACGAGGTCGGCACCGACGCCATCGAGCTGCTCCAGCTCGTCGACGAGGTCCTCGACATCGCGGTCACCCCCGACCGCAGCTACTGCCTGTCGATGCGCGGCATCGCCCGCGAGACCGCCATCGCCTACGAGCTGCCGCTGCGCGACCCGGCCCTGCTGGACGTGCCCGCGCCCAACAGCCACGGGTACCCGGTCAAGGTCGCCGACCCGGTCGGCTGCGACCGCTTCACCGCCCGCACCGTCACCGGGCTCGACCTCGAGGCGCGCTCCCCGATCTGGCTCCAGCGCCGGCTCCAGAAGGCGGGCATGCGCCCCGTCTCGCTCGCCGTCGACGTCACCAACTACGTGATGCTGGAGATCGGCCAGCCGCTGCACGCCTACGACCGCTCCCGGATCACCGGGGCGATCGGGGTGCGCCGCGCGCAGCCCGGCGAGAAGCTCACCACCCTCGACGGCACCAAGCGCGTCCTGGACGCCGAGGACCTCGTCATCACCGACGAGAGCGGGCCCATCGGCCTCGCCGGAGTCATGGGCGGCGCCAACACCGAGATCGCGGACAGCGCCGCCGACCCCGCGTCCGGCCAGGTGGCGGGCACCACCGAGGTGGTCATCGAGGCCGCCCACTTCGCCCCGGTCCCGGTCGCCCGCACCGCCCGCCGCCACAAGCTGTCCTCCGAGGCGTCCAAGCGGTTCGAGCGCGGTGTCGACCCCGAGGCCACCTCGGCGGCGGCGCAGCGCACCGTCGATCTGCTGGTGCTGCTCGCGGGCGGCACCGCCGAGGTGGGCGTCACCGAGATCATCGCGCCCAGGGCCCCGCACACCATCACCCTGCCCGCCGACCACCCGGACAAGGTCGCGGGCGTGGCCTACGGCCGCGAGACCGTGGTGCGGCGCTTCCAGCAGATCGGCTGCGACGTCTACGGCGCCGACGACCTCACCGTCACCGTCCCCAGCTGGCGGCCGGACCTCACCGACCCCAACGACCTGGCCGAGGAGGTCATCCGGCTCGAGGGCTACGAGAACCTCCCCTCGACCCTGCCCCGGCCCCCCGCCGGGCGCGGGCTGACCGAGCGTCAGCGGCTGCACCGCAGGGTCGGCCGGGCGCTGGCCGGGGCCGGCTACGTCGAGGCGCTGAACTACCCGTTCCTCGGCGAGGAGGTCCTCGACCAGTTCGGGCTGGCCGCCGACGACCCGCGGCGCGATCTGGTCCGCCTGGTCAACCCGCTGTCGGACACCGAGCCCGCGCTCCGTACGACGCTGCTGCCCGGGCTGCTCGGCGCGCTGCGCCGCAACGCCGGCCGCGGCGAGCACGACCTGGCGCTCTTCGAGACGGGTCTGGTCTTCCGCGCCACCGGTGACGAGCCGCCCGCGGCCGTCCTGCCCGTCGACCGCCGTCCCACCGACGAGCAGATCGCCGGGCTGAACGCGGCGCTGCCGCACCAGCCGCGCCGCGCCGCCGTCGTCCTCGCGGGCGACCGCGAGCAGGCCGGCTGGTGGGGCAAGGGCACCCCGGTGAGCTGGGCCGACGCCGTCGAGGCGGGCCGGGTCGTGGCCCGCGAGGCGGGCGTCGAGCTGATCGTCCGCCAGGACCAGCAGGACCCCTGGCACCCGGGCCGCTGCGCCGCGCTCCTGGCCGTCGTCGACGGCCAGGAGATCCTCGTCGGCAACGCCGGTGAGCTCCACCCCCGGGTCACCAAGGCCCTGGGGCTGCCCGAGCGCACCTGCGCGATGGAGATCGAGCTCGACCGTCTCGAGCAGGCCGGTGCCGGCCGCGTGGAGGCGCCCCACGTCTCCACGTTCCCGGTGGCCACCCAGGACGTCGCGCTGGTCGTGGACGCGTCCGTGCCCGCGGCCGAGGTCGAGAAGGCGCTGCGCGAGGGCGCGGGGGAACTGCTCGAATCCCTCCGCCTGTTCGACGTCTTCACCGGTGAGCAGCTCGGCGAGGGCAGGAAGTCGCTGGCCTACGCGCTGCGCTTCCGCGCCCCGGACCGCACGCTGACCGCCGAGGAGATCGCCGCGTCCCGCGACGCCGCGGTGTCGGCGGCCGCCGACCGCACGGGCGCCACCCTGCGCGGAGCCTGACGGCGACCGGCTCCCGCCGCTCGCCGTGAACACGGCGATGGGGCGCGTCCCGCATCGGGGCGCGCCCCATCGCCGTTTTGGCTTCCACGGTGACCGTCACGGACCGTGGCCGTCGTCCCGCTGCCAGACCAGTCTGACCGTGAAGTTCCCCTCGGCCGCCGTTTTGGCGATCACCGCTCCGGCCTCGGCGTTGATCTTCACGCCGAGTTCGACTTCGACCGTGCTCGGCGGGCTGGGGAGCGTGGTCAGCCGGTCCAGGAGGGTCGCGGCGGCGGCCCGGACCTGGTCGAAGCTCTCGCCCAGCGTGCGTGCGGCAGTTCCCGCGACCTCGCCCGGCCGGGCGGCGCGCACGATGCCGGAGGCGGTGTGCTCGACCTCCACCACCACCGCTTCCGCGCCGCCCGAGTCCTCGGAACCGTTCAGCGGCACCCGGATGAGCTGTGTCTCGGCCATGCGTTCCCTACCCCTTCCTCGTGCACAGCGCTCCCCGGTACGCACCGGGGGGCAGCTTCTCGCCGACGGCCGGCGGCAGCGTCTCGTCGCCGAGGATGTCGCACAGATGGGCCATCCACCGGCTGGCCTCGGGAGCCGACGGGCGCTTGGCCGGTGTCGCGGTGGGGCGGCCGGAACTGGTGGTGGGTCCGGGCAGTCGGCGCAGCGGATCGCCCTTGCCGGGGCCGACGACGGCGACCAGGCCGCGCTCCGACAGGACCGCCGACGGGGCGTCGCCCGTGCCGAGCAGATCGATCTGCCATCGGCTGTCCACTCTGGTGAGGAAGCCGTCGTCCGCGGAGCCGCCGGACACGCCGGACACGGAGGACGCGGAGGACGGGACGGAGGCGTTGGGGCTTCCTCCGTAGACCAGGATCCGTGAGCCGCCGGTGGAGATGGTGACCCCGGTCACCGTCTCCTGCTGGGAGGAGCGCTTCTGGCGGAGCAGCCGTCCGCCCGGCAGTTGGTAGACGGACAGCCGGTGGTCGACCTTCAGATCGCCGATACGGGTTTCCGTGACGGCCGCCCGGGTGAGGTCCGGGCTCACGTCCACCACCACCGAGTTCTTGGCCGAGCGCTTGAAGGCGAAGAGTTGGTGCCCGCGCGGTGACGACCCGCTCAGGTCCCACCGCTTCACCGAGAGGGTCGACTCCAAAGACGCTCCCATCGTCTCGTTCAGCGTGATCAGGCGTTTTCCGCCGTCGTCCAGCCACAGCGCGGTGACCGCCTCCGGCAGGCCGGGCATGGTCTTCTCGATCCGGCCGGTGGTGGTGTCCCAGAGCACGAGTCGGCCGTCTTCACCGAGGAGGCCGGTCTGGCCCAGCAGCACCGAGCCGTCGGGGGAGAAGGCGAGCCGCGCGTACGTCGTCGGCACCGTGAAGCCGGGGATGTCGGGGAGTTCCAGCTCGGGGAACTTCAGGTCGGGGAATCCCGGTATCTTCCGCGACAGGTCCGGAATCGGATCACCCTTCTCGGGGCGCTCCAGCGTCCGGTCCTCTCCGGTACGCACGGTATACAGGTGCACCGGCAACCCGCGCGGGTCCTTCGGCGAAGTCGGCTGCCCGCCACCGGATTCGAACGAGAGCGGCGCCTTGGCCATGGCCACCAGGGAGCCGTCCGGGCTGACCGCCGTGACGTCCGCGTCGTGGCCGGCGGGCAGTCGGCGCCGTACCCCACTGCCGGTGCGTTCCAGCACGACCACCTCGCCGGCGGCGTTCCGCGAGGCGATCACCTGCCCCTCGGAATCGATGAGGGACGAGCTCGGCAGGGGGCCCGTCATGTCCGTGAGGAGTGCGTTCACCGACGTGTACCGAGGGGCGAGCAGGTCGGCGAAGCCGTACCGCCCGTACATCTCACCGAGGCGCGCCCGGGTCTGCTCGGTGTCCTGCGTGCGGTAGGCGCGCACGGCCAGCAGCAGTGCCGTGTACGCGGCCCCGGTGTCGGTGGAGCCGGTCTCGGCGTCGCGCGACTGCTGGAGCAGGACCCGGGACGCCCGGGTGGCCGAGTCCGTGGTGACGTCCTGTTGCCAGGACCGGACCGCCAGCCCCAGAACGCCCCCGATGAGGGCGAGCACGACGACGAGGGCGACGATCACGGTACGGCGGCGCTGGGCGCCGCGGACGCTCGCCTCGATGTATTCCTTCTCCGCGGGAAGCAGCTCGTCCTGGCGTCGCGCGTGCCACTCCCGGGCGTCCCGCAGATCCGCCCCTCGCAGCAGCCGGCCCCGGGACCGCTTGTCGGCGGCCCACGCGGCGATGCGTCGGCGCAGATCCTCCTGCCACACCCGGAAGCCGCGGTCGGCCTCGAAGAAGGCGCGCAGTCGGCTCCAGTGCGTCAGCAGCGTCTCATGGGCCAGTTCCACGGTCTCCTCGGGCGGCCCGTCGCCGGGGCGGTACTCCTCGCCGGGCACGACCAGGCGCGTGGTCATCAGCCGCTGGGCGATCCGCCACTGCTCGGGCGGCAGTTCGGAGCGGGTCAGGGTGCGGCGGGTGGGCTCGACCCGGCCGTCGCCGGGGTGGGCGAGCTGGACGAGCAGCGTGCGGGCGGCCCGGTGCTCCTCCTCGGTGAGGGCGCCGGTCCAGATCTGTTCCGCATGGGTCACCAGCGCGTCGTTGACGCGGCCCAGGGACTCGTACGCGGCGTGTCCCATGACGCCCCGCCGTTGGCGCTCCCACAGCTTGGTGAGGGTGAACTCCAGCAGGGGCAGCCGGCCCGGATCGCTGCCGAGATCGGCCAGGATCCGGTCCACCAGCCCCGGCTCGTAGCGGACGCCGGTGTGGAGCAGCGGGCGCTCGATGGCCGCGCGCAGCTCCTCGTCGGACATCGCGCCCACGGTGAACAGCCGGTCGCCCGCGAACAGCGGGGCGAGCCCGGGGTGGTGGAGGGCGGGGGTGAGGAAGTCGGCGCGCAGGGTCGTGACGACCCGCAGCCGGGACCCGGGGTGCAGAGCGTGCCCGAGCGCGGCCGCCAGCGCGTCCAGCTCCGCCCGCTCGGTACCGATGAGCGCCTCCTCGAACTGGTCGGCCACCACGAGCAGCCGGTCCTTGCCCTGACGCTGGAGCAGCCGGTCCACGACCGCGGGCAGTTGGCCCGTGCGCACCAGATCCGTCAGCCCGGGCAGCCCGGTCAGGCGGGCGGTCTCGGTCAGGTCCGGTTCGAGGCGCGGAAGCAGGGCCAGGGCCAGGGCGGTGAGCGGGCTCCGGCCGAGCTGTCCGGGGCGGAAGGCGATGATTTCCAGGTCCCGGCGGCCGCGCAGCCGCGGCAGTGCCCCGGCATGCAGCAGGGAGGACTTGCCGCAGCCGGACGGGCCGACCAGGCTGATCGCCGGTGCGTAGCCGAGCAGGTCGACGATGCGCCGGGCCGGCTCCTCCCGGCCGTGGAACAGCCGGGCGTCGCGCTCCTCGAAGGGCTCCAGGGCCCGGAACGGGCAAGCGGGCAGCGCCGTTTCGCCCAGCGTCGACGAGCTCTCGCGCAGCGTCTGCGTCGGGATGAGATAGGCCGTGCGCACATCCGGCCTGTCATCGGCGGCGACGACCATTCCGACCACGCCGCCCTCGGCCACATCCCAGACCGGAGCGCCCGAGAAGCCGGTTTGTACGCGGTGCTCGCTGGACGAATCCGTGTCGTACTGCAACCAGCCGGCGCCGGTCCGACCGCGCAGCCAGCCGACGCTCCATGCGCCGTCGTCGTAGGCGGTGGGAAAGCCGAAGGTGCGCACGCGGCGGTCCGGTTCGGCCACGTCCTCAACGAGCCGGGCCACCGTCGCCCTGGCGGGCGGATCGGTGAGCAGGCGCAGGACGGCGACGTCTCCGGATCCATCGGCCCGGACCGGGGTCCAGGAGGCGATCCGCACCTCCATGCGCCGACCGGCCTCCGCCAGGGGGAAGTCGACCCATAATCGCCCGGCCGGTGGCTCCGCGAGCGGGTCGGACGGGATGCCCAGCGCTCTGGCCACGACATGGGCGCAGGTGATCACTTCACGGTATCCGCTGAGGAACCCCGCCCCCTCGGGCCGCCCGTCGGCGCCCAGAATCCTCACCACCGAGGCGTCACTCGGCGCGGCTGTTTCCTGTTTCACGAGGCCCCCCACACTCGGTCAACAGCTGAGGGGCAGTCGCGTACGCACCGCCTCCCCCAAGCGATGAATGACACAAGTGTGACCACGCTCACCTCGTACGGCAATCCAATTGGCGACAGCCGACACCGCGTCCGCGGTACGGCGGCGTGTTCGGGTGGGTGCCCGGGACGCGGTCACCCGATCAGGTGAGATGCGGAGGCGGCTGGTCCAATTGGCAGAAGCTGTCGCAAGAATCGTGCCGGTCGTACGGCCCCTGCGGGACCGACCGTCCGGGGGCCCGGCCGACCGCCTCATTGGCCGGCGTTGGGGGCGACACATGATCGGGACATCGGCAGTCGGCGGCGCGTTCGTACGGAGGGCACGGAGCCTGCGGGCGGCCGCCCGCGCCGTTCCCTGTCTGTGGGTGCTCGGCGTCATCTGCTGGGAGCTGCTGACCCCGCACCACACCGAGGTCGTCCCCCTCATCGCCGCCGCGCCCGCCATCGCCTGCGCGAGCGGCGGCCGCCGCGGACGCGTGCTGCTGCTCGGCGGCGCCGGTCTGCTGTTCGCCCTCGTGCCCGCGACCGCGCTGGAGCCCGACGGCGAAGTGACGGACCCGCACGCCCCGCTGGTCACCTGCTGCGCCATCGTCGGCGTGGCCCTCGGCGGCTATCTCACGGCGGGCCGCAAGGTGCGGCTGGTCCGCGAGCTGGAGGAGCTCCGGACGGTGGCCGCCGCGGCGCAGGACGTGGTGCTGCGGCCGCTCCCGGCCCGGCTGAACGGCATCGAGCTGGCGGGCGGCCATCTGTCGGCCAGCCGGGGCGCCGCCGTCGGCGGCGATCTCTACGAGGCGCTGGCCACCCCGTACGGCGTCCGCGTCATCATCGGCGATGTGCGCGGGCACGGCCTCCCCGCGATCGGCACCGTGGCCGCCGTCCTCGGCAGCTTCCGCGAGGCCGCCCATGAGGAACCCCGGCTCAGCGAGGTGCTGCGGCGGCTCGACCGCGCCCTGGAGCGCCATCTGCGGGGACGCGCCGACGGGGAGTGCCCGCTGGAGCGCCATGTTGACGAGGAGTTCGTGACCGTCCTGCTGCTGGAGGTGGACCGGGACGGCGAGGTCACCGCGCTCAACTGCGGCCACCCCTGGCCGTACCGCCTCCGCGAACAGCCCGTGGGCCCGGCCCTGGCCCGGCAGACCGCACCCGGCGAGGTGCTGCCCCCGCTCGGCCTCTTCCCGCTCCCCGCCGAACTCCCCACCGCCCACTGGGGCTCCCTGGAGACCGGCGACACCCTGGTGCTGCACACCGACGGCGCCGAGGACGCCCGCGACGCCCAGGGCACGTTCTTCCCGCTGCGCCGCGCCCTGTCCGAGGCCGCGGGCGCCGGACCGCTCGTCCCCGCGGCGGTCGTGGCGGGGGTGCGCGCGGCGCTGCTGCGCCACACCGGCGGCCGGCTCGCCGACGACGTGGCGCTGCTCGCCCTGCGCTACGACCACTGCCCGCTCTCGACCCCCACGGCCCTCACCCGCCCCGCCGCCGACGCCCACCGGGCGTGAGGGGGCATCCGGCGGGCCGTGACGCCTGCGGCGGGCTGTTTCCCCTCCCCGCCCCTTCCCGACACCTGTCGATATGCGGCTCCGCCGCGTGCGGGGCTGTGCCCGAGACCCGGGCTGCGCCCCTTCCCGCGGCATCGATATGCGGCTCCGCCGCTGGCTCCGCCCCGAACCCGGGGGTCCAGGGGCGGAGCCCCTGGTATCGGGAAGGGGCGGGGAGGGGAAAGTCCCACCGGGCCTGGAACGGCCCGCTCCCGCCGCCCGATTCACACCCCGTGCGAATCGCCCTCCATTACGCTGGCGCCACCGAGCGCTTCGGGAGGGCGAGATGGAGCCCAACACACTGCTCGACTCCGTGCTCGACGAGGCCGGAGTCTCCCACGCGGGGCTGGCCGCGCATGTCAACGAGGCGGGCCGGGCCCGGGGGATGAAGCTGCGGTACGAACACACCGCGGTGGCCCGGTGGCTGAAGGGCCAGCGGCCGCGCGGCCAGGTGCCCGACCTCATCTGCGAGGTGCTGGGCGAGCGGCTGCACCGCGCCCTCACCCTGGACGACATCGGACTCGGCACCCCCGGCAGCGCCCGCGGCCCCGCCACCCCGCTCTCCGGATTCGTCGAGCGCGCCACCGCGCTGTGGCGCTCCGACGAACAGCAGCGCCCGCATGTCGTCGAGGCCCCGGCGGTCACCGGCACCCCCGCCGTCATTCCGGTGTGGGAGTGGGAGAACCCTCCCGAGGACTCCGATGTCTCCCGGCGCGGGCTGACCCGCGTGAGCATGACCGACATCGAGACGCTGCGCGCCGCCCGCGCCCACTACGAGCAGATGTACCGCAAGGCCGGCGGTGTCGCGACCCGG
Organism: Streptomyces sp. NEAU-174; assembly: GCF_052665095.1. NCBI lineage: Bacteria > Bacillati > Actinomycetota > Actinomycetes > Kitasatosporales > Streptomycetaceae > Streptomyces > Streptomyces sp. NEAU-174. The sequence continues at coordinate 49,980 of NZ_JBQTCE010000023.1, forward strand.
ACCCGGGTGGTGGGGTTCCTCAACTCCGAGGCGGCGCCGCTGCTGCGCGGCGCCTACGCCGACGACACCGGCCGCCAGCTGCACCGGGCGACCGGCGGCCTGGTCGCCATCGCCGGGATCTGCGCCTACGACTCCAACACCCACGGTCTGGCCCAGCGCTACTTCCACCAGGCGCTGCGGCTCGCCAAGGCCAGCGGCGACCGGGGCCTGGGCGCGTATGTGATAGCGCTGCTGGTCAACCAGTCGCTCTTCATGAAGGAGTACCGGCAGGCGGTCGCCTTCGCCGAGTCGGCGCTGCGCGCCGCGGGTTCCCAGATCACCCCCGCGCTCGCCGCCGACCTCTACGCCATGCAGGCCAAGGCGTACGCCCGGCTCGGCGACGGCGCCGGGGCGCTGTCCTGCATCCGGCGCGCCGAGACCGCCGCCGACCGGATCAGACCGGGCCAGGAGCCCGATGAGACCGGCTACGTCCAGCCGGGTCTGGTGAACGTCCAGGTGGCCGAGGCGCTGTTGAGCCTCGGCGACCTCGGTGGCGCCCGCGAGCACGCCACCGCCGCGGTCGGCACCCCCGCCCACGACCGGGGCCGGGTGCACCGGCTCGCCATGCTCACCCATATCGAGCTGCGCCAGGGCGAGGCGGACCGGGCGGGCGCCACCGCGGTGGAGATGACCGAGCGGGCGCGGGGCATGGAGTCCCAGCGGTTACGCGACCGGCTGCGGGCGGTACGGGAACACCTCGCGGCCAGCGGAAGCGCCGCTACGGCCGAGGCCGCCGAACTCATCGACGGGGCACTGCGCGTTCCTCTGTGACCGCGGTTCCGCTCGCGGGTCCGCACTCTCGTCAGCGGGTGGCCCAGGATGGCCTCCCGTGCGACGAAAGGTGGCTGACAGTGCGCTGGAAGAACCTCAGGGAGCGGACCGTGTACGAGAACCGATGGTTCCGGGTCAACCTCGCCGATGTCCGGCTCCCCGACGGACGTCAACTCGACCACTATCTGATCCGGCTGCGCCCGGTGGCCGTGGCCACCGTGGTGAACGCGGCCAACGAGGTGCTGCTGCTGTGGCGGCACCGGTTCATCACCGACGCCTGGGGCTGGGAGCTGGCCGCGGGCGTCGTCGAGGACGGTGAGGACATCGCCGACGCCGCGGCCCGGGAGATGGAGGAGGAGACCGGCTGGCGGCCCGGCCCGCTGCGCCATCTGCTCTCCGTCGAGCCGTCCAACGGGCTCACCGACGCACGGCACCACATCTACTGGGCCGAGGAGGCGTCGTACGTCGGGCACCCGGAGGACGACTTCGAGTCGGACCGCCGCGAGTGGGTGCCGCTGAAGCTCGTGCCCGATCTGGTGGCGCGGGGCGAGGTGCCCGCGGCCAACATGGCGGCCGCGCTGCTGCTGCTCCACCACATCAGGCTCGGCTAGGCCGGGCCGCCGGTCGTCCTGGCTAGTGTCCCGCCGCCTGCCATACCGCGACGGCCAGGGCGGACACCCCGGTCAGGGCGGCGATGGAGGGCAGCGGCCAGCGTCCGTGCTCCAGACTCCGTAGCCGCCCGCCCAGTTGGTTCACGTCCTCCTCAGCCTGCTCTCCACGGTGGTCGAGCAGGGCGAGCCGGCCGTCGACGCGGGTGAAGCCCACTTCGACGGTCCGGCGCAGTTCCGCGAGCTCCACGGCTAACGCGGCTTGCTCGGGCTCGGTGGTCACGGGTTGATCCCCTTCCGGATGTAACGTCCATGCGCTGGTGATGCTCCGAGTCAAGCGCATGCCCAGGTGGTGCGGGAGCGTGTGTGGGGATGGTGTGTGAGTCACCGGCGCACACCCCGTGCGAAAGGCGGGTACTCAGCGGGAACTCGGCGGGTACTCATGGCGGACGGCGGTCGGGGGAAGAGACCACGAGGGGCGGGCGGACCGGATGGAGCGGATCCATCCACAGGCCGGACAGGTCGGACAGAAGGGACGGATGTGCAACTGATCGCCGCTCCGATGTGGGAATTCGGCGCCGACCAGGGAGTGCGGCAGTTCGCCGAGCTCGGCGTCGCGCTGGTGCTGTCCACCCTGATCGGGCTCGAGAGGGCGGTGCAGCAGAAGAGCGCCGGGCTGCGCACCCACACCCTGGTGGGTGTGGGCAGCGCGCTGTTCATGCAGGTCTCCCAGTACGGCTTCAGCGATGTGCTGTTCCGCGACCACGTCGGCCTCGACCCCTCGCGGGTGGCGGCGCAGGTCGTCTCCGGCATCGGCTTCATCGGCGGCGGCCTGATCTTCGTCCGGCGGGACGCCGTCCGCGGACTGACCACCGCCGCGACCGTCTGGCTGACCTGTGCGGTGGGCATGGCCTGCGGCGGTGGTCTGGCCCTGCTGGCCACCGCCGCCACCGCGGCGCACTTCCTGGTGATCCGGGGCTATCCGCTGCTCACCCGCCGGCTGCCGACCGTCTGGTCGGCCGAACGGGTGGAGTTGCAGCTCTCGTACCGGGTGGGCGCCGGACTGCTGCCGCGCGTGCTGGAGCTGTGCACGGCCGCCGGGTACAAGGTGCTGCGGGTCCGGGTGGACCGGGCACCGTGGAAGGGCCGGGACCGCACCACCCGGATCGTCCGGGCCGAGGAGGAGGCCCGGCCCGCCGATACGGGCGTCGCCGAGGTGATGCTCGCCCTCGAGGGCACCGGGGACGTCCTGCGGCTGGTCGGGGAGATCTCCGAGCTGGACGGCGTCCTAGGCGCCGACGCGGGCCACGACCTCGACGGCTCGGACTGACGATCTCGCATCGACGACGTCAGATCAGACCCCGCATCGACGAGGTCAGAGCCCCCGCGCCCGGAGGCGGCGCAGCATCCGCGCGTCGTCGAACCCCACGTCCCGCGCCGCGGCCGTCACCGTCGCCCCCTGGCCGATCAGATGCTCCGCGCGCTCCAGCCGCAGCGTCTGCTGATAGCGCAGCGGGGTGAGGCCGCCGGTGGCGCGGGTGAACAGCCGGGTGAGGGTGCGTTCGCTGACCCCGGCCCCGACGGCCAGCCGCGCCAGCGACAGCGGTTCGGTGAACCGCGCGTCGATGACGTCCTGGACCCGGTGGACCACGTCGTCCAGGTGGGCGCGGTGCCGCAGCATGGCGCTGGCCTGCGGTTCATCGCCGTTGCGGCGGGCGTAGACGACCATGTTCCGGGCCACCTGGGCGGCGAGCGCCGGTCCGTGCCGCACGGCCAGCAGATGCAGCGCCAGATCGATACCGCTGGCGATGCCCGCCGAGGTCACGACCCGGTCGTCGGTCGTGAACAGCACGTCCCGGACCACCGTCGCCCGGGGGTGCCGGGCCGCCAGCTCGTCCTGGAGCTCATGGTGGGTGGTGCACCGGCGGCCGTCCAGCAGTCCCGCCCGTCCCAGCGCCAGCGCCCCGGCGCATACGCTGGCCACCGTGCCCCCGGCCGCGTGGTGGGCGCACAGCCGCTCCAGCGACTCCGGGCCGGGAGCCCGGCCGCCGTGCGGTGGTGAGATCCGCCAGCCCGGCACCACGACCAGGTCGTCCGGGCCCGTCGTGGGCCACTCGGTCCGCGCGTTCAGCGTCAGGCCCTGGGCGCTCGGCACCAGCTCCCGCTCGGCCACATAGCCGAGCTCGTAGGGCAGCCCGAGATCCGCCGCCGTGCCGAAGACCTGGGCCGGTCCGGCCAGGTCCAGCAGATGGACCCCGGGCACCAGCACGAACACCACCCGGCTCATGCCGCGGAGGCTCCCGGCTCCGCCTCCAGCTCGGCCACCGTGGCGATCCGGGCGAACCGGTCGCGCAGCACCGCCTCCGTACGCTCCACGATCGCCTCGGCGCTCAACGCGCCGAGCGGATGGGTCGTGGTGGCGTCGGTGACGAACACGACCCCGTACCCCAGATCGCTGCCGACCCGGGCGGTGGTCTCCACGCACTGCTCGGTGCGGATCCCGCAGACCACCAGCTCGCCCACGCCCGCCTCGGTCAGCAGCCGCTGGAGCCGGGTGGTGGTGAAGGCGTTGTGGGCGGTCTTGTGGAGGACCGGCTCGCCCGGAACCGGCGGCTCCAGCTCCTCCAGAAGCCGGATCCGCCCCTGCTCCGGGTCGAACGCGCCCCCGCTGCCGGGTTCGGTGTGCAGCACCCAGATCACCTGGTCCCCCTCGGCGCGGGCGAGGCGGACCAGCCGGTTGACCGGATCGGCGATCCTCGGATTGGCGATCCGCTCCCAGGACGGGAGGGCGCGGAAGGATTCCTGGACATCGATGACGATCAGCGCTCGCTTCATGGTCCCCAGTCTGACCAGGGAAGAACGCCCTCGGCCAGGCACGATCGGGGCCGGTGGCGGAACGATCCGGTCAGCGGCGCCGTCATCGGGAACGAGCCGTGTGCCCGATCAGTACGAGTAGAAGCCCGAGCCCGTCTTGCGTCCCATCCGGCCCGCGTCCACCATCCGCAGCAGCAGCGGGGGAGCGGCGTACAGCGGCTCCTTGTACTCCTCGTACATCGAGTCCGCGATCGCCGCGATGGTGTCCAGGCCGATCAGATCGGACAGCTTCAGCGGGCCCATCGGATGGGCGCAGCCCAGCTCCATGCCGTTGTCGATGTCCTCGCGGCTGGCGATCCCGGACTCGAACATCCGGATGGCGGACAGCAGATACGGGATGAGCAGCGCGTTGACCACGAACCCCGCGCGGTCCTGGGCGCGGATGGCGTGCTTGCCCAGGATGTCGGCGACCAGTGCCTCGGAGCGCTTGATGGTCTCGTCACCGGTGGTGAGCGCCGGGATCAGCTCCACCAGCGCCTGCACCGGCGCCGGGTTGAAGAAGTGGATGCCGATCACCTGGTCCGGGCGGGAGGTGGCGACGGCCAGCTTGACCAGCGGGATGGAGGAGGTGTTGGAGGCGAGGATCGCGTCCGGGCGGGTCACCACCTGGTCGAGGACCTGGAAGATCTCGGTCTTGATCTGCTCGCTCTCGACGACCGCCTCGATCACCAGATCGCGGTCGGCGAATTCCCCCAGATCGGTGGTGAAGCTCAGCCGGTCCAGCGTCGCGTCGCGCTGCTCCTCGGTGATCTTGCCGCGCTCGGCGGCCTTCCCGAGTGAGTTGGTCAGCCGGGTACGCCCTATCTCCAGGGCCTCGCCCGTGGTCTCCGCGACCATGACCTCCAGGCCGGATCGGGCGCACACCTCCGCGATGCCCGCACCCATCTGGCCACAGCCCACCACTCCGACGCGTTCGATGTCGGTCACATCGTGCCTTTCGCTGGTCCAACCGTCCGTTGTGTCGTCCCCCTGTCGCCCCAGACGTTACCCTCCGGTTATCGGTAGGGGGCGGGGGGGGGGGGGGGGGGGGGACCCCCCCCCCCCCCCCCCCCCCAAAAGGGGCGCACCCC
>NZ_JBQTCE010000023.1:55351-152005 GCF_052665095.1 Streptomyces sp. NEAU-174
GGGCTAGTGTTGGGGAGGGGGGGGGGAGGAAGAAGGAAACAAACAACACCCCCCCCCCCCCCCGCCCCCGCCGTCAGGAGATGTCGCCGCGCAGAATGCCGCGCCCGTTGGTGGCCACGTAGACCCGTCCGTAGACCCGTGGGTCGCCGGTGATCGAGGCGCCCGTCCAGCCCCACTGATGGGCGTCGTCGTTGATCCGGGTCCAGCTCGCCCCGGCGTCCGTGGAGCGGAAGATGCCGCGTACCCCGCCGATTCTCGCGCTGGTGTAGAGCGCCTGGTACGAGGCGCCCGGCGCCGCCTTGCCGAAGCCGATGGTGTCCGCCTGCTGGACGCCGCTCAGCTTGGTGAAGGTCGCGCCGGAGTCCGTGGAGTGCCACAGCCCGTACGCCCCGCCGGTGCCGCCGCCCGCGAGCCAGATGTCGCCCTCGGCGCCCGGCAGCGCCTTGAACCGCACCGGGCCGTCGGCCGGCAGTCCGGCGGAGGCCCGGGCGGTGAAGGTGGCGCCGCCGTCGGTGGAGACGTAGAAGGTGCCCGCCTTGAAGCCGTAGAACTTCTTGGGATTCTTACGGTCGGACTCCACGACCGCCCCGGCCGGGATGCCGCTCGACGCCGACCACGCGTTGCCGAAACCGGTGGTGTGGTAGACGGCCGAGGTGCCCTCCGGGGCCCAGACGAAGCCGCTGCCGTCGGCCGCCGCGGCCACCGTGCCGCCGCCGGTGACCCCGGACGGCTCGCTGCCCTGGAACCAGTTGGCGCCGTTGTCGGTCGAGAAGGCGATCCGCGGCGCGGAGTCGTTGTTCCCCACCCGGACCACGGTATTCGGACTGGTCTCGGCGTAGTCCAGGCTGGTGGTCGTGGTGAACGTCGGCGAGGTGTACATCCTCGCGGGCACCGCGTCGGGATCGGTGTGCCGGAAGCCCCCGATGTCACCGAGCGCGCTGAGCAGCGGGGCGCCGGCGGGCGGGCTGGCCAGGTCATTGACCGCCGTCTCCTCCAGGCCCTTGACCATGGGCGTGATGGCGATTTTGCCGCCCGTGTCCCAGTTTCCGAGGTTCTCCGTACCGTAGACCGTCGCCCCCGTGCCGTACATCATCCGGTTGGAGTCGAACGGGTCGATCTCCAGCGCCTCGGTCATCCAGCCCAGCTTCGGGGTGACTTCGGGCGGGGAGGGGTTGGTGCCGAAGGTCAGCCAGGGGACGGCACTGACGTCCTGGGTGTAGCGGAAGGACCGGTTCGGATAGCTGGTGAAGTCCCAGGCCCGGGTCCAGGTGGCGCCGGAGTCGGTGGAGCGGAAGATCTGGGTGTCCGGCCACCAGGAGCTGTAGCCGGTCACCATCAGCGTGCCCGGCTTCTGGCGGTCGACCGTGAGCCCGCTGTAGCCGAAGTAGGTGTCGGCGTCCGCCATGGGGCTGATGTTCTTCCACTCCCCGGTGGCCGTGGTGTACCGCCACACCTGGCCCTTCTCCCCGTCGTACGGGCCGCCCTTGTCGCTGGTGGTCAGGTACAGATAGCCGTTCTTGGCGTCCAGGACGCCCTTGTGGGAGAGATAGCCGGTGGGCTGCCCGGCCACCCGCGACCAGGTGGCGCCCGCGTCCGTCGAGCGGTAGACGGTGTTGTCCTTGTCCGCCACGCCCACGTAGATGGTCTTCGTGGCGCTGCCGGAGGAGCCGGTGCGCTCGTCGAAGGTCACCCACACCACGCCCTGGTTGTCGCTCAGATAGCCGCTGGTGTCGCTCGCGTCCTGGACGTATGTGCCGGGGTTGGGGAAGGACGTCACCTTGGACCAGGTGACACCGGAGTCGGTGGAGCGCCACAGCCCGTTGCCGCTCGGCGCGCCGAGGTAGAGCACGCTGTTCCGGTTGGGGTCCACCGCCAGCCGCTCACCCATGCCGCGGCCGGGCATGTTGCCGCCCAGCTTGAAGGGGAGGGTGGTGGACTGCCAGCTGGCGCCCCGGTTGGACGAGCGCAGGATCGCGCCATTGCCCGGGTCCCAGCTGTTGGTGTACGTACCGGCCGCCACATAGACCTTGTTGGGATCCACCGAGTCGCTGGCCAGGCTCACCACCCCGGTCCAGCCCCAGTGGTCCCAGTCCAGCGAGTCCAGCAGCGGCACCCACCGCTTGCCGGACTGGTCCCAGCGGTACGCCCCGCCGATGTCGGTGCGGGCGTAGGCGAGGTTCTTCTCCTTGCGGTTGAAGACGATGCCGGGGACGAAGCCGCCGCCGTCCACGCGGACGTTCTTCCAGGTGTAGGCGTCGGCCTGGGCGGTGCCCCGGGCGGGGGCGGCTTCGGGGCGGGCCGCGGCGGGGGAGGCCGCCGCGGTGAGTAATCCGCCGACGAGCGCCAGCGCGGCCATGAGCGCGCCGACCGGTCTTCTGCCGTTGCTGCGCACGGGAACTTCCTCTCCGGACGTGGGGGTGTGAGGCGTGCGGGCCATGCGGACGAGGGTATTTGGGAGCGCTCCCATGCGTGCGTCATCCGATGCTAGCGGCCGGATGGCCGTGCGAGAAGAGTGAAGTCAAGGGGTCCTCGAGGGGCGTTGGGCCGGACCGTCCGGGATTCGCGGTAGGCATTGCGGGCGCCCCACAAGGGCCCCATCATCAGCGGGAGTTGCCGTGCAGGTCCCTGGGGCGAGGAGCTGGGTTTCATGGGTCGGATCACGCGCAGAAGTCTCACGGTGGCGGCCGCCGGGGCCCTGGCCGCCACCGTCACGGCGGGTGACGCGCTGGCGGAGGGGCGAGGGGGTGGGCACCGGCCCGAGTTCCGCGGGATGTGGCTGGCCACCGTCGCCAACCGCGACTGGCCGTCCAGGCCCGGTCTCCCCGCGGAGCGGCAGCGGGCCGAGCTGCTGGGCTTCCTCGACACCGCCGTGAGCCGCCGGCTCAACGCGGTGGTCTTCCAGGTGCGGCCGACGGCGGACGCGCTGTGGCCCTCACCGTACGAGCCGTGGGCGGAGTGCCTCACCGGTGTCCAGGGCAGGGACCCGGGCTGGGATCCGCTGGGCACCGCCGTGCGCGAGGCACACCGGCGCGGTCTTGAGCTGCACGCCTGGTTCAACCCGTACCGGATCGCCAACCACACCGATCCGTCGCGGCTGATCCCCACCCATCCGGCCCGGGTGCACCCCGACTGGGTCGTCCCGTACGGCGGGAAGCTCTACTACAACCCCGGGCTGCCCGAGGTCCGCCGCTTCGTCCAGGACGCCATGCTGGACGCGGTCGCGCGCTATGACATCGACGCCGTCCACTGGGACGACTACTTCTACCCGTATCCGGTGGCCGGGCAGGTCTTCGACGACGACGCGGCGTACGAGCGCCACGGCGCGGGCTTCCCGGACCGTGCGGCCTGGCGGCGGAACAACATCGACCGGCTGGTGTACGAGACGGCCGTGCGCGTCAAACGGCTGAAGCAGCGGGTGCGGTTCGGCATCAGCCCCTTCGGCGTCTGGCGCAACCAGGCCACCGACCCGCTCGGCTCCGCCACCACGGCGGGGGTGCAGACCTACGACGACCTCTACGCGGACACCCGTGGCTGGGTGCGGCGGGGATGGCTGGATTACGTCGTCCCACAGGTCTACTGGAACATCGGCTTCGCCGCCGCCGACTACGCGGTGCTCGTCCCCTGGTGGTCGGAGGCGGTCCGGGACACCGGGGTGAACCTCTACATCGGCGAGGCGCTCTACAAGGCGGGCGATCCGGCGCAGCCCGCGCCCTGGCAGGACCCGGCGGAGCTGTCCCGGCACCTCGCCTTCGACCGGGGCTTTCCGCAGGTGCGCGGCAATGTGTACTTCTCGGCGAAGGAAGTGGCCGCCGACCGCAACGGCGCCATGGCGCGTGTGGTCGCCGACCACTATCCGTATCGCGTCCGCCCGCCCCGCTGACCCGGGGCCTGCCCCGGGTCAGCGGGGTCAGCGGGGACGGCTACGGGGCGCCCGGCGGGCTGCTCCTGTCCCCGCCCCGTCTCGCCCGCAGCGCCGATATAGCGCCGATATGCGGCTCTGCCGCGTGGCAGGGGCTTCGCCCCTGGGCCCGGGGTCCGGGGCGGAGCCCCACCTTCCAGCCCCTCCAGGGGGCACCTCCCAGCGGTAGCTGGGGGAGTTTGAGGAGCGGGGTCTGACCTTCCAGCCCCTCCGGCGTTTGAGGAGCGGGGTCTGGGGCGGAGCCCCAGTTGTGGGTATGCGGCTCCGCCCTAACGCTGCCCGGGGCCGGCGGCCAAGTGGCGGACGACCGAGTCGGGCCCGGGCGAGAACAGGCACTCGTGTCCGTCGTCCTCGTAACGCACGCGGTAGGGCGGTTCCCCGTTATCCCCGAGCACTTCGATGATCTCCGCTACACGATCGTGAATTCCGACAACCCTGCCGTGCACCAGCAGCTTGTCACCTACGGTCGCCTCCATGTGCGTGACCTCCCGTCCGCTGGAGGGCAATACGGTCTGCCGAGGGCATGCGGTCTGCTGAGGGCATGCGATCCCTGAGGCCAGTCTATGGCCGGTTGTCCTGGTTTGCTCCGGCCGGGGAGTGATTCGGGTCAGCCGTTTCGGGGATCCGTCCGGCCCCTTCGACGGTTTCGGCCGTGCGCGTCCCGCCGGGGCCGGAGGCCCGTACCACGCCCGCCGGGACCCGGGCCCGCTGCGTCACCCCGATGCACACCAGCACCGCGACGGCGGCGATCGGGGCCGCGGGGGTCAGCGTCTCGCCGAGCAGCAGCACCGACCACACCAGGGTGAGCAGCGGCTGGGCCAGTTGGAGCTGGCTGGCCCTGGCCACTCCGATGGCGGCCATCCCCCGGTACCAGACCACCAGGCCCACGAACTGCGAACCGACCGCCAGCCACAGCAGCCCGGCCACCGCACGGCCGCCGAGGTGGACGTCCTCGCCCGCCAGCGCGAGCACCGCGCCCGGCACCGACAGCGGCAGACAGCCCACCAGCGCCCAGCCGATCACCTGCCAGCCCGGCATATGGCCGGCCAGCCGCCCGCCCTCGGTGTAGCCCGCCGCGCACACCACCAGCGCGCCGAACAGATACAGATCGCCGGCGGTGAGCGCCCCACCGCTCTGCTGCACCGCGAAGGCGATCACGACCGCGGCCCCGGCCAGCGCCGCCGCCCAGAACACCCGTGAGGGCCGCACCCCGGTGCGTACGGCGGAGAAGGCGGCGGTGGTGAGCGGCAGCAGGCCGACCACCACGGCCGCGTGCGCGGTGGTGGAGGTCTCCAGGGCGAGCGTGGTCAGCAGCGGGAAGCCCACGACGACCCCGGCCGCGACGACCAGCAGCCCCGGCCAGTGGCGGCGGTCCGGCACCGGGACCCGCAGGGCGGCCAGCGCCCCGCCCGCGATCAGCGCGGCGAGCACCACCCGGCAGGTGGTCACCGACCAGGGGCCGAGGCCGGTGAGCGCCCAGGCGGTGGCGGGGAAGGTGAGGGAGAAGGCGGCCACGCCGAGGGCGGCGAGCAGGGTGCCGGTGCGGAGGGCGAACGGTGTCGGGAGCGCCGGGGCCGCGGCGTGAGCGCCGCCCCGGCCCGGGGAGGGGCCGCCGCGCGGGGCGGGGTCGGCACCCGGGGCGGGACGGGCACCTGGGGTGGCGCCCGGGGCGGGACCGGCGCTCGGGGCCGGGGTGGCACCCGGCGCGGGGGCGCCGCTCACCGCTATCGCACTGCCGTCAGTAGCGCTATCCTGTGCTGTCATGCAACAGCGTAGCAGTGTGGCTGACCTCGCGGAATCGCTGCGACGGGACCTGGACCGCTACTCACCCGGTGAGAAGCTGCCGTCCAGTCGGGCCCTGGTCGAGCGCCACCGGGTGAGCCCGGTGACCGTCTCCCGCGCCCTCGCCGCGCTCGTCGCCGAAGGGCTGGTGGTCACCCGCCCCGGCGCCGGTGCCTTCCGCGCCGACCGGCCACGGGCCGGGGCGCCGCGGCCGGGCGACACCTCCTGGCAGGAGGTCGCGCTGAGCGTGGAGACGGCCGGTGAGTCGGTGCCGCGCTCGGTGGACGCCTCCGGCGTCCTGGCCACGCTCGCCGCCCCGCCGCCCGGGATCCTGGAGTTCAACGGCGGCTATCTGCACTCCTCCCTCCAGCCCGAACGGGCGCTGGCCGCCGCCCTGGCCCGCGCCGGGCGGCGGCCCGGGGCCTGGGGCCGCCCGCCGGTGGAGGGCCTGCCCGAACTGCGCGCCTGGTTCGCCCGCGAGATCGGCGGCCCGGCCGGGGCCATCGGCGCCTCCGACGTCCTGGTCACCGCGGGCGGCCAGTCCGCGCTCACCTGCGCGCTGCGCGCGCTCGCACCGCCCGGCGCGCCCGTCCTCGTCGAGTCCCCGACCTACCCCGGCATGCTCGCCGCCGCCCGCGCCTCCGGGCTGCGGCCCGTCCCGGTCCCGGTGGACGCCGACGGGGTGCGCCCCGATCTGCTCGCCGAGGCGCTGCGGGCGACCGGCGCCCGGGTCTTCGTCTGCCAGCCGCTGTTCCAGAACCCCACCGGCGCGATGCTCTCCACCGAGCGGCGCCGGGAGGTGCTCGCGATCGCCCGCGAGGCGGGCGCGTTCGTGGTGGAGGACGACTTCGCGCGCCGGCTCGTCCACGAGGACGCGGGCCCGCTGCCCGCCACCCTCGCCGCGGACGACCCCGACGGGGCGGTGGTCCACGTCTGCTCGCTCACCAAGGCCACCTCGCCGAGCCTGCGGGTGGGCGCGCTCGCCGCCCGCGGCCCCGCGCTGGAGCGGCTGCGCGCGATCCAGGTGGTCGACAGCTTCTTCGTGCCCCGCCCGCTCCAGGAGACCGCCCTGGAACTCGTCGGCGCGCCTTCCTGGCCCCGCCATCTGCGCGCCGTGGCCGCGGAACTGCACACCCGCCGCGAGGCGCTCGTCACCGCCGTACGGCGGGAGCTGCCCGCGCTGGAGCTGCGCCATGTTCCGCCCGGCGGCTACCACCTGTGGCTGCGGCTGCCCCAGGGCACCGACGAGGCCGCCCTGGCCTCCGCCGCGCTGCGCGCCGGGGTCGCCGTGGCCCCCGGCCGCCCGTACTTCTGCGCCGAACCGCCCGCGCCACATGTCCGTCTGAGCTTCGCGTCGGTGGCGGGCACGGGGGAACTGGCCGAGGGGGTGCGGCGGTTGCGCACCGCATGCGAGGAGGTACTGGCGTAGACCCCGCCCGCGAACCGGCCCGCTGCGGCGAGCTGCTCCCCTCCCCGCCCCTCCCCGAAACTGAGGCTCCGCCCCAGCCCCCGAACCCGGGGCTCCGCCCCAGACCCCGGACCGGGGGCTTCGTCCCAGGCCCCGAACCCGGGCTCCGCTCCAGGCCCGTACCGGGGCTTCGCTCTAGATCCCATCCCGGGGGCTTCGCCCCAGACCCCGAAACTGGGGCTCCGCCCGGGGCCGACCCGGGGCTTCGCCTCAGATCCCGGACCCGGGCTCCGTCCCAGATCCCGGAGCGGGGCTTCGCCCCAGGCCTCGAACCCGGGCTCCGCCCCAGGCCCCGGACCGGGGGCTCCGCCCGGGGCCTCGGAGCGGGGCTTCGCCCTAGACCTCGAACCCGGGCTCCGTCCCTTCCCGCGGCATCGATATGCGGCTCCGCCGCGTGGCGGGGCTCTGCCCCTGGACTCGGGGTCCAGGGGCGGAGCCCCTGGTATCGGGAAGGGGCGGGGAGGGGGAAGGGCAGCGTCGCCGCGCATGCATGCTGCCGGGAGGGGAAAGCGCGGCGGAGCCGCGCATCGACACCGCCCCCGCCCCTCCGGGGCACCCCGCACCCTGCACGCCACCCACGATGCGCACGCCGTTCACGCGACGGCCGCTTCGAGCCGCCCGGTGACCCGGCGCACACCGGAAGGCGCGGCTCTTCTCCTGGTTACCGGCCCTGTCGCCGCGGCCGTGACCTTACGATGCCGGGATGACGTTTCGGCTGACGCTGGTCGCCGCCGGCCGTAGCTCCTCCCGGCTGGGGGAGCGCTTCGGCGACGACCGGCCGCTGGATTCGGAGGGCCGGCTCGCCGCCGAGCGCGCGGCCCCCGGGCTGCTGCCGCTGGCCGCGGCGGAGCTGCGCTACTGCTCGCCGTCGACCCGCAGCCGGGAGACCGGCGACGCGCTCGGCTTCACCCCGCTGGTCCAGCTCGCCCTGCGCGACTGCGACATGGGCCGCTGGGCGGGCCGTTCCCTCGCCGATGTGATGGCGCGCGAACCCGCGGAGGTGGACGCCTGGCTCGGCGATCCGCGCTCATCACCGCACGGCGGGGAGTCGCTGCACGCGTTCATCATGCGGATCGGCGGCTGGTTGGACACCCGCCCGGCCGAGGACCACGCCAAGATGGTGGCCGTGGCCGACCCCGGGGTGGTCCGCGCCGCCCTGATGTACGCGATCAAGGCGCCGCCGCACTGCTACTGGAACGTCGACGTCCGCCCGCTCTCCACGGTCACCCTCACCGGCCGGGCGGGCGAGTGGCGGCTGCGCGTGGACGGTACGTGACCGGAGCGTTCCCCGGGCGGGCCTCCGCTCACGGCGTGAGCTCCTCGGCCAGCAGATCCATCAGCAGGCCGTCATGCCACGTACCGTCGGCGCCGCGCTCATAGGACCGCATGACGCCGACGGGCCGGAAGCCGACCTTGGCGTAGCAGCGGATCGCGGCGGCGTTGTCGGCCGCCGGGTCGATCACGATCCGGTGGTGGCCGTGGTCGGCGATCAGATGGCGGGCCAGGGTGCGTACGGCGTCGGTGCCCAGCCCCCGCCCGTGCACCGCCGGGTCCAGATAGATGTCGATGCTCGCGTGCCGGTAGTCCGGATCGGCCTCGGCCGACCACTGGATCATGCCGATCACCACGCCCCCGCCCCCGTCCTCGTCCCCGTCCCCGTCCTCGATGGTCAGCTGCTCGGCGCCGGGCTCGGCCAGGTCCTCGCGCACGGCCGCCACCAGGTCCTCGCCACCCCGCCAGCGCGCGTACACCTCGGGCGTGGCGCGGATCGCGGCCAGGGAGGGAACATCGGAAGGGACGGTGGGGCGCAGCACCACCCGCGCGCCCCGCAGAGTCATCGGCATGGACCGGACGATCCCATCGGAGCGCGGGCCGTGACCAGGGCGTGGCTTTCTGCCCAGGGCCCTTTCGGGAAAGCACTCGGCACCGGATATCTTGATGTCGAGCAATGTTGCAGACGTGGAGCGGAGCACCCGGTGACTGACTCGACCATCATCTATACGCACACGGACGAGGCCCCTGCCCTCGCGACGTACTCGTTCCTGCCGGTGATCGAGGCGTATGCCTCCACCGCCGGGGTCGGTGTGGAGAGCCGGGACATCTCCCTGGCGGGCCGGATCATCGCCCAGTTCCCCGAGCACCTGGAAGAGGGCCAGCGCATCCCCGACGCCCTCGCCGAGCTGGGTGACCTTGCCAAGACCCCCGAGGCCAACATCATCAAGCTGCCGAACATCTCGGCCTCGATCCCGCAGCTGAAGGCCGCGGTCGCCGAGCTCCAGCAGCAGGGCTACGCGCTGCCGGACTACCCGGACGACCCGAAGACCGACGAGGAGCGGGAGATCCGCGCCCGTTACGACAAGGTCAAGGGCTCCGCGGTGAACCCGGTGCTGCGCGAGGGCAACTCCGACCGCCGCGCCGCCGCCGCGGTGAAGAACTACGCCAAGGCCAACCCGCACCGCATGGGCGCCTGGACGGCCGATTCCAAGACCAATGTGGCCCACATGGACACCGATGACTTCCGCTCCACCGAGAAGTCCGTGGTGATCCCGGAGGACGGCTCGCTGCGCATCGAGCTGGCGGGCGACGACGGCTCCACCACCGTGCTGCGCGAGTCGGTACCGGTGCTGGCGGGCGAGGTCGTGGACGCCTCCGTGATGCGCGTCGCGGCGCTGCGCGAGTTCCTCTCGGCGCAGGTGGCCCGCGCCAAGGCGGAGGGCGTGCTGTTCTCGCTGCACCTGAAGGCCACGATGATGAAGGTCTCCGACCCGATCGTCTTCGGCCACGGCGTACGCGCCTTCTTCCCCAAGACCTTCGCCGAGCACGGTGAGACCCTCGCCGCCGCCGGCCTGACCCCGAACGACGGTCTGGGCGGCATCCTCAAGGGCCTGGAGGGCCTGCCCGAGGGCGCGGCGATCAAGGCGTCCTTCGACGCCGAGCTGGCCGAGGGCCCGGAGCTGGCCATGGTCGACTCCGACCGCGGCATCACCAACCTGCATGTGCCGTCCGACGTCATCGTCGACGCCTCCATGCCGGCCATGATCCGCACCTCCGGCCACATGTGGGGCCCGGACGGCGAGGAGCACGACACCCTCGCGGTGATCCCGGACAGCAGCTACGCCGGGATCTACCAGGCCGTCATCGACGACTGCCGCGCCCACGGTGCCTTCGACCCGGCCACGATGGGCTCGGTGCCCAACGTCGGCCTGATGGCGCAGAAGGCCGAGGAGTACGGCAGCCACGACAAGACCTTCGAGATCCCCACCACCGGCACCGTCCGCGTCCTGGACGGGGCGGGCAACGTGGTCCTCGAGCAGGTCGTCGGCGCCGGTGACATCTTCCGGATGTGCCAGACCAAGGACGTGCCGATCCAGGACTGGGTCAAGCTGGCCGTCACCCGCGCCCGCGCCACCGGCGACCCGGCCGTCTTCTGGCTGGACGAGGGCCGCGCCCACGACGCCAACCTCATCGAGAAGGTCAAGGCGTACCTGCCGGAGCACGACACCGAGGGCCTGGACATCAGGATCCTGGACCCGGTCGAGGCGATCAAGCTCTCCCTCGAGCGGATCCGCCGCGGTGAGAACACGATCTCGGTCACCGGCAACGTCCTGCGTGACTACCTGACCGACCTGTTCCCCATCCTGGAGCTGGGCACCAGCGCCAAGATGCTCTCGGTCGTCCCGCTGATCAACGGCGGCGGTCTGTTCGAGACCGGCGCGGGCGGCTCGGCGCCCAAGCACGTCCAGCAGCTGGTCAAGGAGAACTACCTGCGCTGGGACAGCCTGGGCGAGTTCCTGGCCCTCGCGGTCAGCTTCGAGCACCTCGCGCAGAAGACGGGCAACGCGCGGGCCCAGGTCCTCGCCGACACCCTCGACCGGGCGACCGGCACCTTCCTCGCCGAGAACAAGTCGCCCAGCCGTCGCGTCGGCGGTATCGACAACCGCGGCAGCCACTTCTACCTGGCCCTGTACTGGGCCCAGGAACTGGCCAAGCAGACCGACGACGCCGACCTGGCCAAGGCGTTCGCCCAGCTCGCCGAGACGCTCTCCGCCCAGGAGCAGACGATCGTCGACGAGCTGCTCGCGGTCCAGGGCTCCCCGGCCGACATCGGCGGCTACTACCGGCCCGACACGGCCAAGGCCGCGGCCGTCATGCGCCCGTCCGCGACCTTCAACCAGGCCCTCGCCACCCTCGGCTGACCCCGCCGGGCGCGCCTGACCCGTCTGGCGCGCCTGAAGCACCACCACACCGCACCACACCGCCCCCGGCCGGCACTCGCCCGGCCGGGGGCGGTTCCTTTTACCTGGAGGAACAGTTTTTACCTGGAGGAACAGTTCCTCACGCCCGCCGGGCCGGTGCGGCGACCTCCCAGGCCGCCTCGATCATCCGGAAGATCTCGTCCACCGCGGCCTCCGGGTCGGCCGCCTCACGGGCCAGCGCATAGGCGTCGATCACGAACCTCGCGATCGTCCGGCAGGCCGTCGTGGTCCGCGACAGCCCGGGATCGGCGGCGATGGCCGCCGCCAGCGACTCGGCATGGCGCAGCCTCATCGACTCCTCGTACTCCCGCAGTGCGGGCGATGCCTCGATCATGTGCCAGATCGGGGCGGCGCCGTCCGCCGTGCAATGGCGCACCAGGGCGTGGATCTCACGGCGCAGCGCGGGGAGGAGCGGCTCGTCCGGCGCCCGGCCGGTGACCGCCTGGGTGAGGCGTTGCTCGAAGTCCCGGTCCTGCTCGAACACCAGGGCCTCTTTCGAGGCGAAGTGGGAGAAGAGCGTGGTGACGGCCACGTCGGCCTCGGCAGCCACCTCACGGATGCCCACCGCCTCGTACCCGCGTTCCTGGAAGAGCCGCAGGGCGGTATCGGCGATCTTCTGGCGGGTCGCGGCCTTCTTGCGCTCACGGCGTCCGGGCGGCACGGTCATGCGCCTCACGCTATCAAATCCAAAACCGAAACCGTTTTTAAACCCTAACCGTTAGTGTTACGGTCGGCGACATGAAGAAAGTGAGCTTCGCCGAGTTCGGCGGTCCGGACGTTCTGCACCTCATCGACGCCGAGGAGCCCCACGCGGGCCCCGGCCGGATACGCATCGCCGTGCGGGCGGCGGGCGTGAACCCCGTCGACTGGCGGATCCGTGAAGGCCAGGTCCTGGGGGCCCATCCGACCGTGTTGCCCTCCGGAGTCGGGCTGGACGCCTCCGGGGTGGTGGACGAGGTCGGCGAGGGCGTCGAAGGGGTCGAGGTCGGCGACCGTGTGTTCGGCGAGGGTTCGAGCACCTATGCCGAGTTCGCCGTGCTGTCGGCCTGGGCCCGGATGCCCGAGGGGCTGACGTTCGAGGAGGCGGCCGGATACCCCTCCGTGGTGGAGACCGCGCTGCGCGTCATCCGCGAGGTCGGCGTACGGCCCGGCCAGACGCTGCTGGTCAGCGGCGCGTCCGGGGGAGTCGGCTCGGCGGTGCTCCAGATCGCCCACGACCGCGGCATCACGGTGATCGGCACGGCCGGGGCCGCGAACCAGGACTATCTGCGGAGCCTGGGCGCCATCCCCACGACGTACGGCGAGGGCTGGGTCGAGCGGGTGCGGCGGCTCGGCCGGGTCGACGCGGCTCTCGACCTGGCCGGTTCGGGGGTGATCCGCGAACTCGTCGAGCTGACCGGCGATCCGCGGAAGGTGATCTCCATCGCCGACCTCGGCGCGCCGGAGCTCGGCGTCCGGTTCTCCGGCGTGGCCGGGAGCGTGCCGGAAGCGCTCGCCGAGGCCGTCGACCTCATCTCGCGCGGAAGGCTCCACATCCCGGTGGAGAAGTCGTACCCGCTCGCCGAGGCCGCGGCGGCGCATATCGACAGCCAGGCCGGTCATACGCGCGGGCGCCGGGTCATCGTCATCTGAGCCGCTTCATCTCGGCGGTGGGAATCCGGCCACCCTTTGCATAAAGCTGTCGCCGAACGTATAGTCATGCCATCATCTAGGGAGGACGACGGCGATGGCCATACGTGCTGCGGTGGCGGGCGCGAGCGGATACGCGGGCGGGGAACTGCTGCGGCTGCTGCTCGCCCACCCCGAGGTGGAGATCGGCACCCTGACCGGAAACTCCAACGCCGGACAGCCCCTCGCCGGGCTTCAGCCCCATCTGCTCCCGCTGGCCGGGCGGGTGCTGGAGCCCACCACCGCCGAGGCGCTGGCCGGGCACGACGTGGTCTTCCTGGCGCTGCCGCACGGGCAGTCCGCCGCCGTGGCCGAGCAGCTCGGGGACCAGGTCCTGGTCGTCGACTGCGGTGCCGACTTCCGGCTGAAGGACGCGGCGGACTGGGAGAAGTTCTACGGTTCGCCGCACGCCGGCACCTGGCCCTACGGCCTGCCCGAGCTGCCCGGCGCCCGCGCCGCGCTGGCGGGCGCCAAGCGCATCGCGGTGCCGGGCTGCTACCCCACCGCCGTCTCCCTCGCGCTCTTCCCGGCGTACGCGGCCGGGCTGCTGGAGCCGGAGGCGGTCATCGTCGCCGCCTCCGGGACCTCGGGCGCGGGCAAGGCGCCCAAGCCGCATCTGCTGGGCAGCGAGGTCATGGGCTCCATGAGCCCGTACGGCGTCGGCGGCGGCCACCGGCACACCCCCGAGATGATCCAGAACCTGTCCGCCGCAGCGGGGGAGCGGGTGTCGGTCTCCTTCACCCCGACCCTCGCCCCGATGCCCCGCGGCATCCTCGCCACGTGCAGCGCCAAGGCCAGGCCCGGAGTCACCGGGGAGAGCCTGCGCGCCGCGTACGACAAGGCGCTGCGGGACGAACCGTTCGTCACCCTCCTCCCCGAGGGCCAGTGGCCCTCCACCGCCGCCGTGTACGGATCCAACGCCGCGCTGCTCCAGGTCGCCCATGACGAGGCGGCCGGCCGCGCCCTCGTGATCAGCGCCATCGACAACCTGACCAAGGGCACCGCGGGCGGCGCGGTGCAGAGCATGAACATCGCCCTCGGCCTCCCCGAGGAGCTGGGACTTTCCACGATCGGAGTCGCTCCATGAGCGTTACGGCAGCCCAGGGCTTCACGGCCTCCGGCGTCGCGGCAGGGATCAAGGAGAACGGAAACCCCGACCTCGCACTCGTGGTGAACACCGGCCCGCGCCTCGCCGCCGCGGCCGTCTTCACCTCCAACCGCGTCAAGGCCGCCCCCGTCCTGTGGTCCGAGCAGGTCATCAAGGGCGGTCAGGTCTCGGCCGCCGTCCTCAACTCCGGTGGCGCCAACGCCTGCACCGGCCCGCTGGGCTTCCAGGACACCCACGCCACCGCCGAGAAGGTCGCGGAGGTCCTCGGCCACAGCGCGGGCGAGGTCGCCGTGGCCTCCACCGGGCTCATCGGCGTCCGGCTGCCCATGGACGCGGTGCTGTCCGGGGTCGGCAAGGCCGCCGAGGCGCTCTCCCCGCACGGCGGCGAGAAGGCCGCGATCGCCATCAAGACCACCGACACCGTCCACAAGACGGCCGTCGTACAGAGCCCGGCCGGCTGGACCGTGGGCGGTATGGCCAAGGGCGCCGGGATGCTGGCCCCGGGCCTGGCCACCATGCTCGTCGTCCTCACCACCGACGCCGACGTGGACGCCCCCGGACTGGACACCGCACTGCGCGCCGCCACCCGCACCACCTTCGACCGGATCGACTCCGACGGCTGCATGTCCACCAACGACATGGTGCTGCTGATGGCCTCCGGCGCCTCCGGTGCCGCCCCCGACACCGCGGAGTTCGCCGAGGCGGTCCGCGAGGTCTGCGCCGATCTCGCCCGCCAGCTGATCGGGGACGCCGAGGGCGCCTCCAAGGACATCCGGATCGAGGTCGTGGGCGCGGCCACCGAGGACGACGCGGTGGAGGTGGGCCGCTCGATCGCCCGTAACAACCTCCTCAAGTGCGCCGTGCACGGCGAGGACCCCAACTGGGGCCGGGTGCTCTCCGCGATCGGCACCACCTCGGCCGCCTTCGAACCGGACCAGCTCAACGTCGCGATCAACGACGTCTGGGTGTGCAAGAACGGCTCGGTGGGCGAGGACCGGGAGCTGGTCGACATGCGCTACCGCGAGGTCCGCATCACCGCCGACCTGTCCGCGGGCAGCGCCTCGGCGGTCATCTGGGCCAACGACCTCACCGCCGACTACGTCCACGAGAACAGCGCGTACGCGTCATGAGCCGGCCGACCACCACCCGTAAGCACACCGCCCTGCCCAAGGCCCGCATCCTCATCGAGGCGCTGCCGTGGCTGACCCGGCACCACGGCAAGACCGTGGTGGTCAAGTTCGGCGGCAACGCCATGGTCGACGACGAGCTGAAGGCCGCCTTCGCCCAGGACGTCGTCTTCCTGCGCCACGCGGGTCTGCGCCCGGTCGTCGTCCACGGCGGCGGCCCCCAGATCAGCGCACAGCTGGACCGGCACGGCCTGGTGAGCGAGTTCAAGGCCGGGCTGCGGGTCACCACCGACGACGCCATGGACGTCGTACGGATGGTGCTGGCCGGACAGGTCCAGCGCGAACTGGTCGGGCTGCTCAACCGGCACGGCCCGCTGGCCGTCGGCATGACCGGCGAGGACGCCCATCTGATGTCCGCCACCAAGCACTTCGCCGAGATCGACGGCGAGCAGGTGGACATCGGACGGGTCGGCCAGATCACCGAGATGGACACCGGCGCGGTCCGGGCCCTGCTGGACGACGGCCGGATCCCGGTCGTCTCCTCCATCGCCCGCAGCGCCGACGACGGCCATGTCTACAACGTCAACGCCGACACGGCCGCGGCCGCCCTCGCCGTCGCGCTGGGCGCCGAAACGCTGATGGTGCTCACCGATGTCGAGGGCCTCTACGCCGACTGGCCCAACAGCGACGAGGTGATCAGCAAGCTCACCGCGAGCCAGCTGGAGAAGCTGCTGCCGGAGCTGGCCAGCGGCATGGTGCCGAAGATGGAGGGCTGTCTGTACGCCGTGCGCCACGGCGTCACCACCGCCCGGGTGCTCGACGGGCGGGTACCGCACTCCATCCTGCTGGAGATCTTCACCGACGAGGGCATCGGCACGATGGTCCTGCCGGACGGGGCCGCGATCGGCACGGAAGACACGGAAGACCAGGACAGCGACGGCGACAAGGGGGAGGACCAGTGAGCAACGCGGAGCTGAAGCGGCGCTGGCAGGGGGCGCTCATGGACAACTACGGCACCCCCCGCCTCCCGCTCACCCACGGTGAGGGCACCAAGGTCTGGGACGCGGACGGCAAGGAGTACCTCGACTTCGTCGGCGGTATCGCGGTCAACTCCCTCGGCCATGCCCACCCGGCCGTCGTCCGGGCGGTGTCCGACCAGATCGCCACCCTCGGCCATGTCTCCAACCTCTTCGTGGCCGAGCCCCCGGTGGCGCTCGCCGAGCGGCTGCTCCAGCTCTCCGGCCGCTCCGGACGCGTGTACTTCTCCAACTCCGGCGCGGAGGCGGTCGAGGCCGCCTTCAAGATCGGGCGGCGCACCGGGCGCACCCATATGGTGGCCACCGACGGCGGCTTCCACGGCCGCACCATGGGCGCGCTGGCCCTGACCGGCCAGCCCGCCAAGCAGGAGCCCTTCCTCCCGCTGCCCGGCGATGTGACCCATGTGCCGTACGGGGACGTGGAGGCGCTGCGCGCGGCCGTCACCACCGACACCGCCCTCGTCATCCTGGAGCCCATCCAGGGCGAGAACGGCGTCATCGTGCCGCCGGCCGGCTATCTGGCCGCGGCGCGGGAGATCACCCGGGCCACCGGCACCCTGCTGGTGCTCGACGAGATCCAGACCGGGATCGGGCGGACCGGGCACTGGTTCGAGCACCAGGCGCAGGGCGTCGAGCCCGATGTCGTCACCCTCGCCAAGGGGCTCGGCGCCGGGCTGCCCATCGGCGCCACCCTGGCCTTCGGGCCCGCGGCCGACCTGCTGACCCCGGGGCAGCACGGCTCCACCTTCGGCGGCAACCCCGTCTCCTGCGCGGCCGGTCTCGCCGTCCTCGACACCATCGCCGCCGACGGCCTCCTGGACCGGGTCAAGCGGGCGGGGGAGCGGCTGCGTAACGGAATCGAGTCGCTCGACCACGCATCGGTCGCCCGGGTCCGCGGCGCCGGGCTGCTGCTCGGTATCGTGCTCACAGAGTCCCTCGCGCCGCAGGTGCAGAAGGCGGCTCAGGACGCGGGACTCCTGGTGAACGCGGTCGCGCCGGATGTGGTCCGGCTCGCCCCGCCGCTCGTCATCTCCGACGGCGAGGTGGACACCTTCCTCCGGGAGCTGCCCGCCGTCCTGGACGCCGCACATGAGGGAGACGGGGAACGACGAGCCGGAGACTGACGACACCGATGACCGAGGCGCAGCACACCGACGCGCAGGACGTGGGCCACGGCGGACCGGCCGTGCCGCAGACCCGCACTGCACGCCACCGCCGGATCGTGGACATCCTGAACCGGCAGGCCGTGCGCTCCCAGAGCCAGCTCGCCAAGCTGCTCGCGGACGACGGGCTCTCCGTCACCCAGGCGACGCTCTCCCGGGACCTGGACGAGCTGGGCGCGGTGAAGATCCGCAACACCGGCGGTGAGCTGATCTACGCGGTGCCGAGCGAGGGCGGCGACCGCACGCCGCGCGCCCCGCTCGGCGAGTCGGCGAGCGAGGCGCGGATGGCCCGGCTGGCGGGTGAGCTGCTGATCTCGGCGGAGGCGTCGGCCAACCTCGTGGTGCTGCGCACTCCGCCGGGCGCCGCCCAGTTCCTCGCCTCGGCCATCGACTCGGCGGAGCTGCACGACATCCTCGGCACCATCGCGGGCGACGACACGCTCCTGCTGATCAGCCGCGACCCACTGGGCGGCCAGGCGCTCGCCGACCATCTGCTGAGGCTGGCCCAGAAGGAGCGCTAACTCTTCCGGGCGCGCGACGGGGCGCGTGACGTCAGCGGCGGTGTGCGCGTCGACCCGCTGGGCGGGGCCGCGGTGGAGTCGCGCACCACCAGCCGCGTGGCGATCCGGACGCGCGGTGGCCGGGAGCCCGCCGCGGGGGTTTCGCGCACCAGTCGGCATGCCTCGCTTCCCGCCTCCTGGAGGGGGACATGGAGCGCGGTGCTGCCCGGCTGGGTCATGCCGATGACGGTCAGGTCGTCGGAGGCGGCGAGGCTGATGTCCTCCGGGACCCGCAGTCCGGCGCTGCCCAGTCCCATGAAGAGGCCGAGCAGCACATAGCTGCTGTAGACCATGACGGCGGTGACCGGGGTCTCCTGCCGCACCAGGTGTTCCGCCGTGGCCAGTCCGGCGTCGAACCGGGGCGGTACGGGATCCAGGACGATCAGTTCGCCGCCGCCGTCGGCCACCGCGGTCAGGGCGGCCTTCCGGCGCTGCCGGTCCATCCAGGAGCCGGGCGGACCGCCGAGGTAGGCGATGCGACGGTGGCCGAGGCCGAGGAGATGGTCCATCAGTTTCGTCACTCCGCCGGGGGTGTCCACCACCACCCCGGGCAGCCCCGGGGCCGTGCGGTCCACCGTCACCACGGGCAGCCGCTCGGCGAACGAGCGCAGGGCGGCGTCCGGGCTGACCGGCGCGACCAGGATGAGCCCGTCGACCCGCGGGCCCAGTTGGTGCACCAACTCCCGCTCACGGTCCGCCGAGTGGTCGGAGACGCCGAGCAGGACGTTTCCGCCCGCCTCGGTGAGGGGCTGCTGAACGCCCGTGACGATGGGCGGGAAGAAGGGGTTGGCGAGGGTGGGGACGATGACTCCCACCAGCCCGGTGTGGCCGGTGGTCAGGGCGCGGGCGGTGGCGTTGAGCCGGAATCCCATCTCGGCGGCCACGAGGGACACCCGCTCCCGGGTCTCCGCCGCGACCATGTCGGGCCTGCTGAGCGCACGTGACGCCGTGGAAGTGGACACGCCCGCCGCTCGAGCGACGTCTGCCAGTCGAACCATCCGCCCCTGCTCTCGTTGCCGGTTACACGGTTTTAACCGATGGCCGTTGACGGCCTCCCCGGGCCTAGCGTACCTTGCCTGCAACCGGTTGCTGCAACCGGTTGCATACCGGTGGTGGTGCACAGCGCACCGTATTGTCGACGGAGGGCGGGTTCGTGTCACGCAGAGCGGCGTCTGGCCTCTTGCTCCTGCCCGGGGCGGTGCTGCTCGCCTTCGGCTTCCTCTATCCCTTCGGCGTCACCCTGTTCGCTCCGCCCGCCGCCGAGCACCCTGATGTACTCGGCGATCTCGGCGGGATGCTCGGTGACGCCTACGTCCTGGAGGTGGCGGCCCGGACCATCCGGGTCGCCGCCCTCACCACGGTCATCTGTCTGCTGCTCGGCTTCCCGGTGGCCTACCTGATCTCCCGGGCACCCAGGCGCCGTCAGGGCCTGCTGCTCGCGCTCGCCGTCTTTCCGCTGTTGCTCTCCACCGTCGTCCGCACCTTCTCCTGGCTGGTCATCCTCGGCCGCAACGGACTGATCAGCTCCGTGCTGATCGACCTGAAGCTCGTGGACGGTGGCACCCAACTGCTCTACACCGAATTCGCCCTGGTCGCCGGGCTCACCCAGCTCTTCACCCCGATCATGATCCTGACCTCCTACAGTTCGCTCTCCCATATCGACGCCAAGTTGGAGGACGCGGCCAGGGGGCTCGGGGCCAAACCGGGCCGGGCGTTCCGGAGCGTGGTGCTGCCCCTCGCGCTGCCCGGCGTGCTGGTCGGCGCGACCCTGGTCTTCGCCGGCGCGGTCACCGCGTTCACCACCCCGCTGCTGCTCGGCGGCACCCGCAACCGCACGCTGGCCACGCTGCTGTACGACTACGCCAATGTGAAGCTCGACTGGAGCGCGGCGAGCGCGGTCGCCCTGATCATGACCGTGCTGGTGCTCGCCGCGAGCTGGATATCCGGCCGGCTGTCCCGGGTGGGGGCGGTCTGATGCGAGGGCGTCCCGTGCTCACCGCGCTGTCCGCGCTGGCGCTGCTGTTTCTGCTCGGACCGATCCTGCTCGTCGTCGCGATCGCGTTCTCCTCCGGTGACACCGTCGAGTTCCCGCCCCCGGGTCTGTCGGGGAAGTGGTTCACCAAGGCGCTCGCCCACCAGCCCTTCCAGGACGCGCTCATCACCAGCGCGCTGGTGGCGGCCGGAGCGACGGCCCTGGCGCTGCTCGTCGGTGTTCCGGCCGCGCTGGCGATCCAGCGCCGCCGGTTCCGCGGTCGTCGGGCGATCGAGGCGCTGTTCCTGTCCCCGGCGATCGTGCCGGAGTTGGTCCTGGGGTTCGCCCTGTTCCAGCAGCTGATGGTCACCCTGCGGATCACCGCCCTCGGGGCGCTGCTGATCGGCCACACCGTGCTGCTCCTGCCGTACGCGGTGCGGGTGACCGGAGCCTCGCTCGCCATGGCCGACCCCGCCCTGGAGGAGGCGGGACGCGGTCTCGGCGCGGGGCCGCTGCGGACGTTCCTGCACATCACCCTGCCGGTGATGACGCCCGGCATCGTCTCCGCGGCCGTGCTGTCCTTCCTCACCTCCTTCAACAATGTGCCGCTGTCACTGCTCCTCAACGGTCCCGGTGTCTCCACCCTCCCGGTCGAGATGCTCCATTACGTGGAATTCTCCTTCGACCCGGTCGTCGCGGCCGTGAGCACGCTGCTGCTGGTGGCGACCGTGCTGGTCGCCCTGGTCACGGAGCGGCTCGTCGGATTCAACAAGGTCTTCAGCAAGTAGGGATGCGCCAGATGACGACGCCAGTGGTCCAGCTCCGGGCCATCACCCGGGAGTTCTCGGGGTCGGTGGCCGTGGACGCCATCGACCTGACCGTGGAGCGCGGACAGTTCACCGCCCTGCTCGGGCCCAGCGGCTGCGGCAAGACCACGACCCTGCGGATGATCGCGGGTTTCCTCCCGCCCAGCTCCGGCACCATCCTGCTCGACGGCGAGGAGGCCACCCGGCTGCCGCCCGAGCGCCGCAACATCGGCATGGTGTTCCAGTCGTACGCCCTCTTCCCGCATCTGACCGTGGAGAAGAACGTGGCGTTCGGGTTGCGGATGCGGGGCGTGCCCGCCGCCGAGATCCGCACCCGGGTGGGCGAGGTACTGGAGTTGGTCGGCCTCGCCCATCTCGCCCGGCGCAAGCCCAAGGAGCTCTCCGGCGGCCAGCAGCAGCGGGTCGCGCTCGCCCGCGCGGTGGCCATCCGCCCCTCGGTGCTGCTGCTGGACGAGCCGCTGTCCAACCTGGACGCGCGGCTGCGCGTCCAGATGCGGCAGGAACTGCTGCGCGTCCAGTGCGAGACGGGTCTCACCGCCATCCTGGTCACCCACGACCAGGAGGAGGCGCTGGAGCTCGCCGACTCCATGGTGATCCTCGACCGTGGCCGGATCGTGCAGCAGGGCCCGCCGCGCGAGGTCTTCCGGGCGCCCGCGACCCGCTTCGTCGCGGAGTTCCTGGGCTATGAGAACTTCCTCGACCTCCCCGGCCGGGGCCCGATCACCATCAGGCCCGAGCATGTGGGCGTCCTCGCCCCCGGACAGAAGCCGCCCCCCGGCGGTGAAGTGGTCGAGGGGACCGTGGCCGCGGTCCGCTTCCGCGGTACGGACGTGGCGGTCACCGCCACCGTCGGCGACCGGGTCCTCCACGCCATCAGCACCGACGACACCCTGCGCGCGGGGGAGCCGGTACGGCTCCACCTGCCCCTCGCGCGGGCCGTCCCCCTGGCCGGCGACGACGGCGACGCCCGGCCGGCCACCTCGAAACAGCAGGAGTGTCCCGCATGACCCACAGCACCAGAGTCCTCGCCGGCGTGGCGGCCGCGGCCGCCCTCTCCCTGTCCCTGTCCGGCTGCGCCGAAACCGCCGACGCCGACCCCAAGAAGCTGACCGTCTCCACCTTCGGCTTCGGGGCGGACCGCTTCGAGAAGACGGTGGTCGAGCCGTTCGAGAAGAAGACCGGGATCGATGTCACCGTGGAGACCGGCGCCAACGCCGACCGCCTCACCAAGCTCCGCGTCAACAAGGCGAACCCCACCGTCGACGTCGTCATGATCACCGACCTCTTCGCCGCCATGGGCCAGAAGCAGGGCCTCTTCGACAAGATCGACCCCAAGAAGGTCCCCAACCTCTCCAAGGTGCACGCGTTCGCCAGGAGCGAGGACGGCTACGGCCCCGCCTACACCTACCAGTTGCTCGGCATGCTCTACCGCACCGACAAGTTCAGCGAGCCGCCCACGCTGAACGACCTGTGGAAGGCCGAGCACAAGGGCAAAGTCGCCGTCCCCGACATGTCCACCAGCGCCGGAATGCCCTTCCTGGAGGCCACGTCCGCCACGTACGGCACGGGCCCCAAGGACGCCGACGCCGGATTCAAGAAGCTCTCCGACCTCAAGCCCCATGTGCTCAAGTTCTTCAACCGCAGCACCGAACTGGTGAGCCTTCTGGACCGCGGTGAGGTCGAGATGGCCCCCGGCCTCGACCTGTTCGCCGTGGATCCGGCCAAGGCCGGGAAGCCCATCGGCTGGGCACCGTTCGACAAGGGCCGCTACGTCGCCGCCAACACCGCCCAGATCGTCAAGGGCGGCAAGAACAAGGCGGGCGCCGAGAAGTTCATCGACTATCTGCTCTCCGCGGACGTCCAGGAGAAGGCCGCCGCCTCCTTCAACGACAAGCCGGTCAACAAGGACGCCAAGGTGCCCGCGTCCCTCACCAAGGTGGCGGGCAAGGCCGCGAGCGACCCGTCCGCAGCCGGGTTCACCTCCCCCGACCTCGGCTACGCGGTCGATCACAACGACGCCTGGGTGGACCGCTTCCAGCGCGAGGTCTCCGGATGAGCCAGGCCCCCCACCGGGTCATCATCGACTGCGACCCCGGGATCGACGACGCGATCGCGCTGCTGCTGGCGTACGCGTCACCCGAACTCGACGTCGTGGGGGTGACCACCGTCGCGGGCAACGTCGGACTCGATCAGGTCGTCGACAACGCCCTGCGGCTGTGCGACCTGATCGGCGGCGCCGCGGCGGTCACCCCGGTGCTCCGCGGCCACGCCGGGCCACTGGCCCGCGCGCTGCGCCACCCCGATGAGCCGGTGCACGGCGCGTACGGCCTGGGCGGTGTGGAACTCCCCACGCCCACCCGGGCCGCCCACCCCGGCCACGCCGTGGACTGGATGGCCGAACGGATCCGTGCCGGCGCCCCCCAGGAGATCACCCTCATCGCCACGGCGCCGCTCACCAACGTCGCCGCGCTGCTGCACACCCACCCCGACGTCCGGGAGCGGCTGGCGGAGATCGTCATCATGGGCGGCGCGGCCTTCGCCCCGGGCAACACCACGCCCGCCGCCGAGTTCAACTTCCACGCCGACCCCGAGGCCGCCCGCTATGTCGCCGAGGCCGGGGTGCCGCTGCGCATCGTCGGGCTCGATGTGACCCGCAAGGCTCTGACCCCGCTCGCCGACGCCGAGGCACTGATCGCCGACGGCGCGCCCGCGACCTCGGCGGCCGGGCGGATGCTGAGCCATCTCATCGAGCGCTACGCCCGCCGCCACGCCGTGCGTGCCTGTGCCGTGCACGACGCGCTCGCTGTCGCTGCGGCCATCCGGCCGGACCTCCTCCAGTGGACCGAGGCCTGGGTGACCGTGGAATGCGCGGGCGAGTTCACCCGTGGCGCGCTGGTCGCCGACGTCCACGGGCGCACCGGCCTGCCGCCCAACGCGAAGGTGGCGACGGGCGTCGACGCGGCAGCGTTCCGCGCGTTCCTGATGTCGCGGCTGCGTGACGGCTACGGCGCGCCCACCGCGCCCGCGCCGAGCGCCCCCGTACGGAGCGCTGCCGTGTCAGGTGCTGCCGTACGGAGTGCTGCCACGTCGAGTGCTGCCGCGCCGGGCGCTTCGGCGTAGGGCCGACGCACCCTCCCACTCCCGATTCCAGAGCAAGAACGAGCAGGAGACCCCCATGCCGATGCCAAGCCGCTGCGATCTCCTCATCCGTGGTGCCGGCGTCGTCTCGGTGCACACCGGCGAGGTCCGGCCGGCGGACGTGGTGGTGACCGGGGACCTCATTCGAGCCGTGGTCGCGCCCGGTGTGCGGATCGACTCCGACCGCGTCCTGGACGCCGAGGGGCTGCTGCTGGCGCCCGGGTACATCGACGCCCATATGCACATCGAGAGCTCGCTGCTCACCCCCGCCGAGTTCGCCCGGATCACGGTGCGGCGCGGTACCACCACTGTGCTCGCCGATCCGCACGAGATCGTCAACGTCGCCGGGCGCGACGCCATGGCCTGGATGATCGAGCAGGGCCGCGCGCCCGCGCAGACCATGCTGTGGGCCGTGCCCTCCTGCGTCCCCGCGCTCGAGGGTTTCGAGACCGCCGGATCCCGGCTCACCGCCGAGGACATCGACGAGATGCTCGACTGGGACGGGGTGACCACGCTCGGCGAGGTGATGGACTACCGGGCCGTCGTCGAGGGTTCCCCGCGGATGCGGTCGATCGTCGAGGCCGCCCGGCGCAAGGGCGTCCGGCTCGACGGCCACTGCCCGGGCCTGACCGGCGACGATCTGGGCGAGTACCTCTGGGCGGGGATCGACTCCGACCACACCAAGAACACCCCCGAGGTCGCCGTCGAGAAGGCCCGGCTCGGAATGTTGCTGATGCTCCAGGAGAAGTGCCTCACCCCCGAGTTGGTGGCCCGCCTCCGCGAGCTCCCCGTCCTGCCCGACTTCTGCCTGGTCACGGACGATCTGGCAGCCGATGCCATCCTCGAGCGCGGACATCTGGACCATATCGCCCGGGTCGCGCTGGATGCCGGGCTCAGCCCGCTGACCGTGCTCCGGGCCCTCACCCTGCACCCGGCACGCCGCCTCGGCCTGGACGACCGTGGCGTGGTGGCACCGGGGAAGCGGGCCGACCTCGTCCTGCTGCGCGCGCTGGAGGACCCGACGCCGGTGACCGTCGTCTGCGGTGGACAGGTCGTCGAGGCCGCCGACGCCGACGCGACGGCCCCGGTCCGCAACCCCTTCGCCGACTCGGTACGCCTCAGCCCGCTCGACGAGGACGACTGCCGCTGGCGGGTGGAGCTGCCCGATGGGGAACACACCTTCCGGGCGCTGCGGGTGAACCCCGTGGACACCTTCACCGAACCGGCCGAGGTCGTGCTGCCCGTACGGGACGGCACCGTGAAGTGGGAGGGCAGGACGGCCGTGCTCGCGGTGTACGAGCGCCACCAGCGCTCCGGCCGCCGGACGATGGCCCCCGTGGTCGGCTTCGAGCTGGCCGAGGGCGCGGTCGCCACCACGTACGCACACGACAGTCACAACCTCACCGTCGTCGCCACCGACGCCACCGCGCTGCGCCATGCGGCCAATCGGGTGATCGGCTCCCACGGTGGCATCTGTGTGGCCGTCGCCGGAGAGCCGGTCGTCCACCTCCCGCTGCCGGTGGGCGGCGTGATGTCCCCGGCCCCGGCCGCCGCGGTCGCCCGGGGCGCGGCCGCCGTACGGGAGGCGCTGCACCGGTGGGGCTGGCGGCACCGCAATGCCTTCATGAGCATCTCGACCATGACGCTGCCCGTCTCGCCGCGGATCAAGCTCACCGACAAGGGCCTGGTGCGGGTGGTCGACCGGGCGTGGGAGCCGGCCGTCGTCCGACGGCCGGACAGGATCGGCTGACGGCCGAAGGGGGGCGGCCGTCAGCCGCGTCCGGGGGCCCGGGCCGGGCCGTCGCCGTCAGCCGGTCTCCGTCCTGCGCGCGCGGTACGACATCCAGGCCGCCACCACCGCCCCCGAGACGTTGTGCCAGACGGAGAACACCGCGGCCGGGAGCGCGGCCAGCGGGCTGAAGTGGGCGGCGGCCAGGGATGCGGCGAGCCCGGAGTTCTGCATGCCGACCTCGAAGGCCATGGCCCGGCTGGCGGGCGCGCCCAGCCGGGCCAGCTTCCCGGCCCCGTAGCCCAGCGCCAGGCCGAGCCCGTTGTGGAGCACCACGGCGAGCAGCACCAGCGCCGCCGCCGACTTGATGGCGTCCGCGCTGGCGGCCACCACGATGGCCACGATCACGCCGATGGTGACGGCCGACAGCCACGGCAGCAGCCCCAGCAGCCGCTGGATGAACCGCCCGGCGACCAGCCGTACGACCAGCCCCCCGACCACCGGCAGCAGTACGGTCTTGAGGATGTCGGTGACCATCGACTCCGCGTCCACCGGCAGGAACTCCCCGGCAAGCAGCAGCGTCAGCGGCGGGGTGACCAGCGGCGCGAGCACCGTGGAGACGGTGGCGACGGACACCGACAGCGCCACATCGCCGCGCGCCAGATACGTCACCACGTTGGAGGCCGTTCCGCTCGGCGCGCAGCCGACCAGGATGACACCGGCCGCCAACTGCGGGGAGAGACCGAGGGCGTTGGCGATCAGCCACCCGAGACCCGGCATGATCACATAGTGCGCGACCAGCCCGAGCGCCACCGCCCAGGGCCGCTTGGCCACACCGGAGAAGTCCCGCGGGGTCATGGTGAGCCCCATGCAGAACATGACCACGCCGAGCAGATAGGGCACGTTCGGTGCCCAGCCGCTGAAGGTGCCGGGCGTGGCGAGGCCCGCCGCACCGGCGGCGAGGACGAGGAGGGGGAAGACGGTGACGGCCCGCCGGGCCGCCCGGTCGGCGGCGGCGGGCTCCGGCGACGACGAGGGCGCCTGCCCCGCCGTCGTCGGGGAGTTGGCCGCGGAGCTCTTCGATTCGGATCGCACCGCGTGATGGAACGCTTCCGGAGGTGCCTTCCGCAACACCGTCTCGTTATGTGGTCACTACACCCACTATGGGGAACTCAGCGGCGGCAGCGGCAGCGGAAGCCCCGGCAGCCCGTCGATGCTGCTGGCGATGTGCTCCTTCTTGTGGAAGTAGCGGTCCAGCGATTCGTCGTCCTCCCGCTGGAAGCGGGAGGCGTGCAGCGGGCGGTCCTCGCGGTAGTCCAGATACGGCACCGCGTAACCGCAGGTGTCCCGGATCAGCTCGGCCGTCACCACGATGACCGCCCGCAGCCCGTGGTCCTCGACATCGATGTCCGGGAAGTGCTTCAGCAGCGCGGGGAAGCGCGGATCGTCACGGAACACCGGCTCGCCCCGGCCGTGCACGCGCACGATGTTCGGCGGGCCGGTGAAGGCGCACCACATCAGGGTGATCCTGCCGTTCTCCCGCAGATGGGCGATGGTCTCCGCGTTGCTCCCCGCGAAGTCCAGGTAGGCCACGGTCAGTTCGTCGAGTACGGCGAAGGAGCCGGTCAGCCCCTTCGGGGAGAGATTCACCGTGCCGTCCCCGGCCAGCGGGGCGGTGGCGGTGAAGAACATCTTCTGCTCTTCGATGAAGGTGCGGAGCCTGCCGTCGATACGTTCGTACACCTTTCCCATGTGGCGCATTATCCCTGCGGGTGGTCGCCGGGGCGATGGTTCCATGGGCGTATGGCCACCAAGAAAGCGTCCGCGAGCAAGCCCGAGATCCGGATCCGCCGGGTTTACGACGCCCCCGACCCGGACGACGGCACCCGCGTCCTGGTGGACCGCGTCTGGCCGCGCGGCCTCGCCAAGGCCGACGCCCGGCTGGACGACTGGGCCAAGGACGCCGCCCCGTCCACCGAGCTGCGCCGCTGGTACGGCCACGACCCGGATCTCTTCCCGGAATTCACCCGCCGCTACCGCGCCGAGCTCACCGCCCCGGAGCGCCGCGAGGCCGTCGCCCACCTCCGCGAGCTGACCGCCTCCGGCCCTCTGACCCTCCTCACGGCCGTGAAGGACCTCGACCACGGCCATGTCCAGGTGCTGGCCGAGGAGATCCGCGACCAGGAGTGAGCGCCGCCGAGAAAGGGCCTCAGACACATAGCTCCGCCGAATAGCGGGCGAAGCCGCTGGTGTGCCAGGTGGAGCCGTCCGCGGTGATCACGAACGCCTCGGCGTCGGGGAGCCGTCCGAGCCACGGGCGGGCGCGTTCGGCGCCCATGGCGCAGGCCGCGGTGGCCACGGCGTCCGCGTCGGCCAGGCTGGTGGCGATCACCGTGACCGAGGCCAGGCCCTGCGCCGGGGGGCGGCCGGTGCGGGGGTCCAGGATGTGGCAGCCCCGCTCGGCCGGGCCCGAGGTGGCCACCGCCAGCTCGCCGTGGGTCTCCACGATCGCGGCCAGCTCGCCCCGGCGCAGCGGATCGGCGATGCCCACCCGCCAGGGGCCGCCGTGCACCTGGACGTCGCCGCCGCCGTTCACACACACCGACCCGGCGCCGGAGGAGACCAGCATCCGGGCGGCGCGCTCCACCGCCCAGCCCTTGACCAGGCCGGTCGGGTCGAGGCGGCCACCGGCGTACCGGGCGGTGAACCAGCCGCCGCTGCGGTGCTCGGCGTCCTCGCACATCCGCAGCACATCGCGGACCTCGGGATCGCAGCGCGACAGCGTCAGCTCACCGCGCCCCAGCCGGCTGATCTGGCTGTCCCGGCGATA
This sequence comes from Streptomyces sp. NEAU-174, assembly GCF_052665095.1. Classification (NCBI taxonomy): domain Bacteria; kingdom Bacillati; phylum Actinomycetota; class Actinomycetes; order Kitasatosporales; family Streptomycetaceae; genus Streptomyces; species Streptomyces sp. NEAU-174. The sequence continues at coordinate 83,936 of NZ_JBQTCE010000023.1, forward strand.
GGTGGAGAACAGCTCGTCCACCCGGTGCAGCCCGACCACGGCCCCGTCCAGCGCGGCCTGCACCCGGGGCCGGTCGGCGGGCGCGACCTCGCGGATGTCGAAGGAGAAGACCGTGCCCATGACGTGCTCGACATGGCGCAGCGGCTCGGGTTCGTCCATTCCGTACGTCACTTGGCACCCGCCTTGTCGAGCGCGCTCTGGAGCGACTTGGCGTAGCCCTCGCTGGTGTAGGTGGCCCCGGAGACCGTGTCCACCTTCGCCGCGGACACCGCCTGCTGGTTGAGCTTGGGGATGGAGTCCTTGGCGATCTGCTCGCTGCGAGGCCCGGAGTCCGGGGTCTTGACCGCCTGCGCGCCGGTGATCTTCCCGCCGTTGACGGTGAGGCTCACCTGGACCGGGCCGTACTGCGTCTGCACGGCGTCGCCGGTGACCGTACGGGCGCCGCCCGCGCCCGCCCCGGCCCCCGCGCCCGCCCCGCCCGGCTGTGCCGTGGCCGCGACCGGGGGCGCCTGCCCCGGCTGGTTCTCGGCGACGGCCTGGCCGCCCCCGGAACCGGGCTGCTTCAGTGCGAGCAGCAGCACCACACCGGAGACGGTGGCGGCCGTTCCCACGATGATGCGGCGCAGCGGATGCTTCCTCTTCATGGCTTCACCTCGGTCACAGCTCGAAGGATTCGTGGTGGATCCGGCGATCCGGAACCCCCGCCTCACGCAGCGCCCCGTAGGCGTGCTCGGCCAGGCCCGGTGGGCCGCACAGATAGACGTCGTGGTCCTCGATATCGGGGAGCAGATGGCCGAGCCGCTCCGCGGTGATCTCCGGCCGGGCGCCGTCCGGGCCGTTCACCGCGTACAGCAGCCGGGCCCCGCGCTCGGTCGCGATCTGCTTCAGCTCGTTCCACAGCGCCAGGTCCTCGACGCTGCGGGCCCGGTAGAGCAGGGTGAGGTCGCTGCCCTTGCCCGGCAGCGTCTCGAACAGCGCCCGGATCGGGGTGATCCCGGCACCGCCCGCGATCATCAGCACCTTGCCGCGGCTGCGCCGGGCCGCGGTCATCGCGCCGTACGGCCCCTCCGCCCACACCCGCGTCCCCGGCTTCAGCGAGGCCAGCCCCGTGCTGTGGCCGCCCACCGCCTTCACCGTGATCCGCAGCAGCTCCGGCCGGGGCGGCGCGGAGAGCGAGTACGGATGGGAGCCCCAGCGCATCCCCGGGGCCAGGAACCGCCATCGGAAGAACTGCCCGGCCTGCGCTCCGATCCGGTGCAGCTTGCGCCCCTTGATCAGCACCGACACCACTCCGGGGGCCTCCGGTACGACGGCCTCCACCCGCATCCGGTGCCGCAGGTTCAGCCGCAGCGGCACCAGCAGCCGGTACCAGACCACCAGCGCGGTGACCGTGCCGTACAGCGCGTACCAGGCGGTCTCCGCGGTCTTGTTCCCGACGAACTCGGCGCCGGTCGCGAGCTGGTGCCAGAACGTCAGGAAGACCGCCAGATAGGTGAACAGATGCAGGTAGTACCAGACCTCGTAGGGCATCCGGCGGCGCACCATCCCCGCCGAGATCAGCCCGATCACCACCAGCATCGCGGTGCCGACCACCGCCTTGATCATGTCCGGGTAGTCCATGACCACGGTGACGGACTGGTCGACGAGGCCGGTGCCGGCCTGCTCCGCGTAGCCCGCGATGATCAGCCCGACATGCGCCACGATCAGACACAGCGCGTACCGCCCGCTCAACGCGTGCCACCGCGAGACCCGGTCCGACCCCACCCGCCGCTCCAGCGCCGGAACGCGCGCCATCTGGAGGACGACGAGGGCGAGGACATAGCCGCCGAGCAGCCCGCTGAGCCGCCCGGCGTGGGTCAGCCACTGCGCGGTGCCCTCGACGTTCGGGGTGTTCTGCCACCACAGCGACAGCACCGCCGCCGCACCTGCCAGGCTGAGCAGGATCAACGGCACGGCATGCGAACGGCGGGGCTGGATGCGGCGCATCGCCTGCCGCCGCCCGGCCCGGCTGTTCAGTAGCGTCGTCACGGCCTGTCCCCTTCCCTTGGGCTCCGGCGCAAGGGAATACGGCCCCGAGCGCGGGATGACTCAAAGGCCGCCGGGATTCACAGGTTTCGGCCGTGGCTCACAGATTTCGGCCGTGGCTCACAGGTCCGGCTCAGGCTTCACAGGCTTCGGGCGTCACCGGCGGTGGCGTACGGGCAACAGCAGCTCGCTCACCACCGGCAGGTGGTCCGACGCCTCCGGGTCCGCCGTGCACACCTGGGCGGTGAGCGGGCGCAGGTCGCGGGAGGGGAGGAGGAAGTCGATACGGGCGTGCGGGTTGACGGAGTCGTAGGTGAAGCCGTCGCCGGTCCCGGCCTGGGGCCACACATCGCCGAGCGCGTCGGTCAGGGTCCGGATCTCCGGGGTCTCGGACGTGGCGTTCAGATCGCCGACCAGGATGGTGCGCTCGGGGGAGGAGCCGAGGAGCTCGACGATTCGGGCGGACTGCCGCTCGCGCTCCTGGCTGTCGTTGTGCTGGAGATGCGTCACCGCGAAGTCGACGCACGCGCCGCGCACGTCCAGCGTGGCCCGGAGCAGACCGCGCTGCTCATGGCCGGGGATGAGCGGCAGCGGGGTGTTGGTCCAGGACCGGATCGGCCGGCGGGAGAGCACCGCGGTGCCGTACTGACGGCGTGGCCGGCCGGGCTCCTCCGGGTCCAGGTCGAGGTTGGCGCCGAAGGCGTGCCGCATCCCCAGCCGCTCGCCCAGCCAGGCGGGCTGGTCGACGAAGCCGCTGCGCTTCCAGAACCGGTCGACCTCCTGAAGGCCGACGACGTCCACCCGCATGGCCTGGATCACCCGGGCGACGCGGTCCAGGTCGAGTACGTCGGCGGGGCTCGCGCCGTGGTGGATGTTGAACGTGGCCACGCGCAGCGGCCGCGGGCCGGTGGCGGCGGCCGCCACCCCGGCCGTCCCGGCGGCGGCGGTGGCACCGAGGCCGGCCGCCGCGGCGAGGAACCGGCGGCGGCTGGGGGCAGGGTTCAGCTGATTCATGGCGGTCAGCGTGCGTTCCGGTTCCGAACGCCTTCCCACGGCGCCATGAACGGCCTCGGGCGGGTGGGAGTCGTCTCGGCCGGAGCCGTCCGCCGTCCGCGCCCCCATGGCCGTCACCGATGGTGGAACTTGATCGGGTAGGACACCGTTGAGCGCGGTTCGGGCCGCTTCTTGGCGTCCTTCCCGCCGCCCTTCTTTCCGTCGTCCTTCTCGAAGTGGACGGGATACCGGGCCGTCTGATGCGGATTCGGCGATTTGTCGTCGCGGGTGTTGCCGTCACCGTGGTTGTTGATCCACAGGACCCCGACCACGAATGCGCCGAGCACCATCATCTGCTTCTTCTGCACCGGCCCCGACTCCCCCTCGGTCCGCAGCTGCGCTCCCCGCCCCGCCATGGTCTCAGCCCGGCGGCCGAATGGGCAGGTGCTACCGCGTGGTGAAAGCGCCTCCGTTGACGTGAATGGTCTGGCCGGTGATGTGCCGCGCGCCGGGCGAGGCGAGGAAGAAGGCGGTTCGTGCGATGTCCCAGGCCGTGCCGGCACGCTTGTTGTGGGTCTCCGCCACGAGCGCGGCGCGGCGTTCTTCGGTCATCTGGCCCTGGAAGAAGTTCGTACCGGCGATGAAGCCCGCGGAGATGACATTGCAGGTGACGCCCTTCGGCGCGAGCTCGGCGGAGGTCGAGGCGTTCCACGCGGCCAGGGCGGCCTTCGCCGCGCCGTACGAGCCGCCCCGGCGCTCGGCGCCGATCGAGCCGATGCTGATGACGGAACCGCCGCCGGTCAGCTTCTCCTGGACGGAGGCGGTGGTCAGCACCGCGGTGAGCAGGTTCTGGGACAGGCTGCTGTGCCACTGGGCGAGCAGCGCGTCCAGGGGCGAGAGGCCGTCGGACGCCGCCTCGGGCAGTCCGCCGGCCGCGTTGACCAGGACGTCCAGCTCGTCGAGCCGGTCGGCGAGGGCGGCGACCGGCTCGGGGGAGCCGGCGTCACAGACGACGCCGTGCGCACCCGTCTCCTTGGCGGTCCGTTCGACGGTGTCGGGGTGGCGGCCGGTGATGAAGACCTCCGCCTGGTCGGCGATGAACGCCTCCGCGATGGCGCGGCCGATGCCGCTGGTGCCACCGGTGATGAGCACGGTCCGGCTCACAACTCCTCCTCCACTCAGCTACGTTTAGGTCTAAACGTAACTCATGGCGACAGGAGAACGCATCCATGGCCGACCCCGGCCCCACCCCCGATGTCCCGGAGCCCGGCGCCTATGGCGCATCGGAGGAGCCCGGGGCCGTCCACTCCGCCGCGGACATCGCCGCGGCCTGGCGGCGGGAGCGCCCGGGTGCCCCCACGGAGTCGATCGAGATCGTCACCCCCATCTGGTGGCTGGGGAAGCTCTTCGCCGACGATCGCGACCGGGCGCTGCGCGCGGCGGGGATCGACGCGGCCACCCTCGATCTGCTGTCCGTCATCCGCCGCTCCGGCCCGCCCTACGCCCTGAGCACGCGCGAGATCGCCCGCCGGACCATGGTGACCGCCGGAGCGATCTCGCAGCGCGTCGCCCGGGCCGAGCGGGAAGGCCTCGTCGTGCGCAGACCCGGGACCACCGGCCGTCGCACCGTCCTGGTGTGTCTGACGGCCGAGGGCCACGCCCTCATCGAGCGGTCCGTCGACACCGTGCTCGGCCGCGAGGCCAGGCTGGTGCACGGCCTGTCGGACGAGGAGCGCACGGTGCTCGCCGGGCTGCTGGACAGGCTGATGGCGGACGTCCGGCGGCGTACGGGGCGGTGACCGGGGGAGGGCCCGGAGCCCGCCGCATTGACGAAACATACAGTCCAGTGCATACTCATGCAGAGAAGCGCATGGATCGTAAGAGCGCATGGATCGTAAGGAGGCACCCGTGACCGAGCGCGTCGTACTCGCCTACTCGGGCGGCCTGGACACCTCCGTCGCCATCGGCTGGATCGCCGAGGAGACGGGTGCCGAGGTCATAGCCGTCGCCGTGGACGTCGGCCAGGGCGGTGAGGACCTGGACGTCATCCGCAAGCGCGCGCTCGCCTGCGGGGCGGTCGAGGCGGAGGTCGCGGACGCCAAGGACGAGTTCGCGGAGGAGTACTGCCTTCCGGCGATCAAGGCCAACGCGCTGTACATGGACCGGTACCCGCTGGTCTCCGCGCTGTCCCGGCCGACCATCGTCAAGCACCTGGTGGCCGCCGCCCGCAAGCACGGCGCCGGGACCGTCGCCCACGGCTGCACCGGCAAGGGTAACGACCAGGTGCGGTTCGAGGCCGGTATCTCCTCCCTCGCCCCCGATCTGACCTGCATCGCGCCGGTCCGGGACTACGCGATGACCCGGGACAAGGCGATCGCCTTCTGCGAGGCCAAGGGCCTGCCGATCGCGACCAGCAAGAAGTCCCCGTACTCGATCGACCAGAACGTCTTCGGGCGGGCCGTGGAGACCGGCTTCCTGGAGGACATCTGGAACGCGCCGATCGAGGACCTCTACGAGTACACCTCCAACCCGGCCACGCCGCGCGAGGCCGACGAGGTGGTCATCACCTTCGACAAGGGCGTCCCCGTCGCGATCGACGGCGAGCGCGTCACCGTGCTCCAGGCCATCCAGCGGCTGAACGAGCGCGCGGGCGCCCAGGGCGTCGGCCGGATCGACATGGTCGAGGACCGGCTGGTGGGCATCAAGTCGCGGGAGGTCTACGAGGCGCCCGGCGCCATCGCGCTGATCACCGCCCACCAGGAGCTGGAGGCCGTCACCGTCGAGCGCGAGCTGGCCCGCTACAAGCGGCAGGTCGAGCAGCGCTGGGGCGAGCTGGTCTACGACGGCCTGTGGTTCTCACCGCTCAAGCGGGCCCTGGACGGATTCATCGCCGAGGCGAACGAGCAGGTGTCCGGCGAGATCCGGATGACCCTGCACGGCGGCCGGGCCGTCGTCACCGGACGGAGGTCGCAGGCGTCGCTCTACGACTTCAACCTGGCGACCTACGACACCGGCGACACCTTCGACCAGTCGCTGTCCAAGGGCTTCATCGAGATCTTCGGCATGTCCAGCAAGATCGCCGCGAAGCGGGATCTCCAGCAGTAGCCTGCCTACCAGCGTCAAGCCCGCGTACCCGACGTACGCGACGCGTCACGAGCCGCCTCCCCGCCCCGCGGCGGGGAGGCGGTCGCACACCCACAGCCGACAGGAGCAACAGCGTGAGCAACGGCAACAGCGGCGACGTCCGGCTCTGGGGCGGCCGCTTCGCCGACGGCCCGTCCGAGGCACTGGAGAAGCTCAGCGCCTCCGTGCACTTCGACTGGCGCCTGGCGCCGTACGACATCGCCGGATCCCGCGCCCACGCCCGGGTGCTGCACACGGCGGGGCTGCTCACCGCCGATGAGCTGGAGCGGATGCTGGCGGGCCTGGACCGGCTGGAGGCCGATGTCGCCTCCGGCGAGTTCACCGGCACCATCGCCGACGAGGACGTCCACACCGCCCTGGAGCGCGGACTGCTGGAGCGGCTGGGCCCGGACCTCGGCGGCAAGCTGCGGGCCGGACGGTCCCGGAACGACCAGATCGCCACTCTCTTCCGGATGTATCTGCGCGACCACGCCCGGATCGTCGGCGGGCTGATCGCCGACCTCCAGCAGGCCCTGGTGGGGCTCGCGGAGGCGCATCCGGACGTCGCGATGCCCGGCCGTACCCACCTCCAGCACGCCCAGCCGGTGCTCTTCGCCCACCATGTCCTCGCCCATGTCCAGGCGCTGTCCCGGGACGCGGAGCGGCTGCGGCAGTGGGACGAGCGCACCGCCGTCTCGCCGTACGGCTCCGGTGCGCTGGCCGGGTCCTCGCTGGGTCTCGACCCGCAGGCGGTCGCGTCCGACCTCGGCTTCGAGCGGGGCTCGTCCGCCAACTCGCTCGACGGCACGGCCTCCCGTGACTTCGTCGCCGAGTTCGCGTTCATCACCGCCATGATCGGCGTCGATCTGTCGCGGATCGCGGAGGAGATCATCCTCTGGAACACGAAGGAGTTCTCCTTCGTGACCCTCCACGACGCCTTCTCCACCGGCTCCTCGATCATGCCGCAGAAGAAGAACCCGGACATCGCGGAGCTCGCCCGCGGCAAGTCCGGCCGGCTGATCGGCAACCTCACCGGGCTGCTGGCCACGCTCAAGGCCCTGCCGCTCGCGTACAACCGCGACCTCCAGGAGGACAAGGAGCCGGTCTTCGACTCCTGCGACCAGCTGGAGGTGCTGCTCCCGGCCTTCACCGGGATGATGGCCACGCTGACCGTCAACCGCGAGCGCATGGAGGAGCTGGCCCCGGCCGGGTTCTCGCTGGCCACCGACATCGCCGAATGGCTGGTACGGCAGGGTGTGCCGTTCCGGGTGGCACACGAGGTCGCGGGGGAATGCGTCAAGGAGTGCGAGCGGACGGGCATCGAGCTCGACCAGCTCACCGACGAGCAGTTCGCCAAGATCTCGCCGCATCTGACGCCCGAGGTCCGCGGCGTCCTCAATGTGCAGGGCGCGCTGGCCGCGCGCGCCGGCCGCGGCGGCACCGCCCCCGTGGCGGTGCGGGCCCAGCTCGCGGAGGTCAAGGAGGACCTGGCCGCCCAGTACGCGTGGGCGGGCGCCAAGCGCTGACAGCGACGGACCGAAAGGGAGAGGTGGGGACACGGAGCATGGGCGTCGAACGTCTCACGGAGATCGCGGCCCCCGATGCGGGGGCGGCCCGGATCGGGCTCGGCCTGGCCGCGGTCGGCCGCCCCGCCTACATCAACCTCGGCCGGGACCGTGACCTCCCGGCCGAGCGCCCGGTCGAGGTGATGCGGCGGCGCAGCCATGAGCTGCTGGACGCCGCGTACGCCGCCGGGGTGCGCTATCTGGACGCCGCGCGCTCCTACGGCCGGGCCGAGGAGTTCCTCGCCGACTGGCTGCTGGAGCGCCCGGACGCCGCGCGGGACGTGGTCGTCGGCTCCAAGTGGGGCTATACGTATGTCGCCGAGTGGCGTACGGACGCCGAGACCCACGAGGTCAAGGACCACGGCGTCGAGACCTTCGAGCGGCAGCGCGAGCTGACCGACGCGCTGCTCGGCGACCGGCTGGACCTCTACCAGATCCACTCGGTGACCCCCGAGAGTCCGGCCCTCACCGACCCCGGGCTGCACGCGCGGCTGGCGGAGCTCGCCGCGGAGGGCGTGACGGTCGGCGTGTCCACCAGCGGTCCGCGCCAGGCCGAGGCGATCCGCGCCGCGCTGGCCGTGGAGGTCGACGGCCGGCCGCTCTTCCGTACCGTCCAGTCCACCTACAACCTGCTGGAGCCCTCTGCCGGGGCGGCGCTGGCCGAGGCCCATGCGGCGGGCCGGGCGGTCATCGTCAAGGAGGCCGTGGCCAACGGCCGGCTCACCGCGGCGGCCGAGCGGCTTCCGGAGGCCCAGCGCCGGGTGACCGAGGAGACGGGTGCCACTCCGGACGCGGTCGCGCTGGCCGCGGTGCTGCACCGCCCCTGGGTGACGGTCGTCCTCTCCGGCGCCGCCACGACCGACCAACTGCGGTCCAACCTGACCGCCGCGGATCTCCGCCTGGACGAGCCCCGGCTGGCCCAGCTGGAGGAACTGGCCGAACCCCCGGAGACCTACTGGCACCACCGCTCGGCACTGCCCTGGGCGTGACGGCTCCGGCCCCGAGATGCCGTCGACGTCTGCGGCGCCGTCGTGGCTGGTCGCGCACCGTGGCGGAGCCCCGCTTTTCAGCCCCTCCGGCGTTTGAGGAGCGGGGTCTGGGGCGGAGCCCCAGTTGTGGGAAGGGGCGGGTAGGGGAGCAGCCCGCCGCAGGCGTACGCGTACCGCCGGGCACCGTACCCGCTACAGCAGGCTCAGGAACGAACGCACCGCGCGGGTGTACGGCCGAGGCGCGTCGTCATGGATCCAGTGACCGCACCCGGCGAACTCGCGGAGCCGCGTGTTGGGGCGCCGGGTGGCCATCTCATGGGCATGGCCCGGCGGCAGCAGCGAACTGTGCTCGCCACGCATCAGCAGCGCGGGACAGGACGAGCCCAGCCAGTCGTCCCAGAAGTCACCGCACATCGCCTGCTGGGACGCCATCATATGGCTGGGCTCGAACAGCAGCCGCCAGCCGCCCGATTGCGGGTCCGGCTCGGCGCTGTCCAGGAAGTACGAGGCGTCCGCGATGCCCCGGGACTCGATGGCGGCGCGCAGCTTCTCCCGGTCCACGGCCCAGGTCGGCCACCCGGAGACATCGAGCACCGGATGGCTGACCACCGGACGGTCCGTCACCGCGCCGATGTCCTCGACGACGAGCGCGCTCACCAGCTCCGGATGGCGGGCGGCCAGCGCGTACGCGCCCACCGCGCCGGTGGAGTGGGCGACGACCGGGACCGGGCCGAGGTCCAGCTCCCGCAGCAGCGCGGCGGCGTCGGCCACGTACTCGTCCAGTGTGAAGGGGCCACCGCCGCCGGTCAGCCCGTGCCCCCGCTGATCGAGGGCGATCACCCGCCGTTCGGGGGCGAGCGCGGCGGCCAGCGGCGCGTACATCCGGCCCCGGCCGAAGTGGCCGTGCAGGGCCAGGACCGGGTCGCCCGGCCCGCCGAAATCGGTCACGGCGAACCGCCGACCGCGCAGCATCACGAAGTCGGGGGAGGGCACGGTCATCGTGGTCACTCGCGGCACCATAGTGGCCGTGCCCGGTGGTGACCAGCGGGTAGTGGAATCCGATCTTCCGCAAGCCTGATGCCCCAGGACACCGGCCGGAGCGTCGGCTCGCCGGAGCGCGAGGCGGCCGTGTTGCCCGAAACGCACGGCGCCCGGCCGCGCGCGCCCGCGCGACCAAACCCCGGCGGCCCGGATGTAACTCCGCGCGCCCGGACGCAGAACCGCGTCGGTCCGAACACCGGACCGCCGCGGTTCGCCCGAAAACACCAGGCGTCAGCCGTTATGCGGCGGACTTCGCCTTCGTGGCGTAGATGTCCACGTACTCCTGCCCCGACAGCCGCATGACCTCGCTCATCACCTCGTCGGTCACGGCCCGCAGCACATAGCGGTCGCGGTCCATGCCCTCGTAGCGGGTGAACTCCAGCGGCTCGCCGAAGCGGACCTCGACCTTGCCCGGCCGCGGCAGCCCCTTGCCGCCCGGCTGGATCCGGTCGGTCCCGATCATCGCGAACGGCACCACGGGCGCGCCGGTCATCAGCGCGAGGCGGGCGATACCGGTGCGGCCGCGGTAGAGGCGGCCGTCGGGGGAGCGGGTGCCCTCGGGGTAGATGCCGAAGACCCGGCCCTCCTCCAGCACCCGGCGCCCCGTCATCAGCGCCGCCACACCGCCGCGTCCGCCGTCCCGGTCCACCGGGATCATGCCGACGCCGGTGAAGAACCAGGCCATCAGCCGGCCCTTGAGGCCCTTGCCCGTGACGTACTCGTCCTTGCCGATGAAGAAGACCTGACGGTCACAGACCAGCGGCAGGATCATCGAGTCGATGAAGGTGAGATGGTTCCCGGCGAGGATCACCGGGCCCGAGCCCGGAATGCCCTCGGCCCCCTCGACCCGTGGGCGGAACATCAGGCGCATCAGCGGACCGAGTACTGCCTTCAGAAACGCGAATCGGGACACGGGCCCTCCGGTCGGGGTCAAGGTCTGGGACGCAACCGTGTACGGTCCGTCAACCTCGTACCGCACCCGGGCGCCGATGAGGACGATACTCGCCGGTCGCGCTCCGGCGCACACCAGGTTCACCCACCTGGTACGTCGTGTTGACCCGCGTTCCCCACGCGTTTCGCCCGATGTCTCCCGTAGGAAAGCCGCCCACGCCTACCATCAGGCCGTTCTCTGACGGGATTTGACAGGTGTTGAACACCACATCAAGGAGTGCTGCATGGAGCGGGAGCAGAAGCCCGGACGGCGCGCCCTGCTGGGGGCCGCGGCCCTCGGTGCGGGAGCGATGGCGCTGAGCGGTGCGGGCACGGCGACGGCCGCGGAGACGCGGACCGCGCCGGGCGCGGCCGCGGGAGCGTCCGGCCGGGGCCATGAGCTCCCGGTTCCCACCGTGATCGGCCACCGCGGCGCCAGCGGCTACCGGCCCGAGCACACTTTCGGCTCGTACCAGCTCGCCCTGGACATGGGCGCGGACATCATCGAGCAGGACCTGGTCCCCACCAAGGACGGCCATCTGGTCTGCCGCCACGAGAACGACATCACGGCCACCACGGACGTCTCCGCCCACCCGGAGTTCGCCGACCGCAAGACCACCAAGACGGTCGACGGCACCAAGCTCACCGGCTGGTTCACCGAGGACTTCACCCTCGCCGAGCTGAAGACGCTGCGCGCCAAGGAGCGCATCCCGGGCAACCGCCAGCGCAACACCCTCTACGACGGCCGCTGGGAGGTGCCCACCTTCGAAGAGGTGCTCCAGTGGGCCGAGCGCCAGGGCCGCGAGCGCGGCCGCCGGGTCTGGCTGTACGTGGAGACCAAGCACCCCACCTACTTCCGCAAGCTCGGCCTCGGCCTCGAGGAGCGGGTGGCCAAGCTGCTCCGCCGCTACGGCCGCCACCGCAAGGACTCGGCGCTGTTCCTCCAGTCCTTCGAGCCCAGCAGCATCCAGCGGCTGCGCAAGCTGGTGGACACCCCGGCCGTCGTGCTGCTGTCCACGATCAACAGCAGGCCCTGGGACTTCGTCGAGGCGAACGACCCGCGGACGGTCGCGGACCTGGTCAAGCCCGAGGGGCTCAAGTGGATCGCGAGCTACGCCCAGGGCATCGGCCCCGATCTGTCGGTCATCATCCCCCGGACGCCGGACGGCAAGCTGGGCACGCCGACCAGCGTGGTGAAGGACGCGCACGCGGCGGGGCTGATCCTGCACCCGTACACCATGCGCAACGAGAACACCTTCCTCCCGGCCGACTTCCGCCGCGGCAGCGACCCCAACGCCTACGGTGACGCTTTCGGTGCGTTCAAGGCATACTTCGCGACCGGAATCGACGGCATCTTCTCCGACAACGCGGACACCGCGCTGCTCGCGGCGGCGGACTTCCGCAAGTGATCCGCCCGATCCGGCCGTAAGGCGAGTGATCCGTCCGTGAGAGGCGGCGGCGGGGCGCGCGAGCGTCAAGGCGCGGCCCCGCCGCTTCCCCGGTCGGGTGAGACCACGGTCACCCGGCAACCACCCCACGACCGGCCCTCGTCCCGCCCGGCATGGACCTTGTGAAGCAGCTGGGCCCGTTGCTGGCCGCCGAAGCGGAGGCCGAGGCACACGGCGTCGGCGTCGAGCCCGCCGAACTCGAACAGGCCGTCTGGCTGCGGCTGCTGGAGCGCACCCGGGACACCGGACCGCCGCCCCACCCCGCCCGCTGGCTGCGCTGCGCCGTACGGGCCGAGGTGCGCGGGGCCAGGCGCCGGGCGCGCCGCGAGGTGCCGTACGACCCGGTGGCCGGCGGCCCGCCCAGCGGCCCCGAGCCGCGCCCGGCCGAACACGCCGTGCTGACCGCGGAGACCCGCCGGACGCTGCGCGCGGCGGTGCGGCGGCTGCCCGGGCGCTGCCCCGCGCTGCTCGCGGCGATGCTCTCCCGCGCCGATCCGACGTATCGCGAAATCGCCGGTCAGTTGGGAATGTCACAGGGCAGTCTGGGCCCGGTACGTTCCCGATGTCTGGGTTGCCTGCGCAGAATGCTCACGGCGGAGGTTGCGGCTCCTGAACCATGGGGAAAGGAGCGATAGACAACCGGCGCCTCGGAGGCGGACGCCGACCACGCGGCGCCTCCACCCAGGCCATGAACCCCCGGTCGCACTCCTACCCTCACCGCGGCCGGTGGACTGACGACATAGGGGAGGCATGCGCACATGGGCATGAGCGTGACCATCTCCGCGGCGACCGCGGACGACGCCGAGCAGATCCTGAAGCTCCAGTATCTGTGCTACCAGGCCGAGGCGGAGCTCTACGGCGACTATTCGATCGAACCGCTGACGCAGTCGCTCGACGACCTGCGCGCCGAACTGAGCGAGGGCTGTGTGCTCGTCGCCCGGCTCGGCGCGGAGGTCGTCGGTTCGGTCCGCGGAGTCGTCGACGACAAGGGCACCGCCGCCATCGCCAAGCTGATCGTCCACCCCCGGATGCAGCGGCACGGCCTGGGCGGACGGCTGCTCGCGGCGATCGAGGAGCGACTCTCCGAGGAGCGGGCCGCCAAGCGGTACCGCCTGTTCACCGGCCACCGCAGCGAGGGCAATCTGCGGCTGTACCGCCGCTACGGCTACGCACAGGTGGGCACCGAGGAGGTCAACCGCAGGCTGAGCCTGGTCACCCTGGAGAAGGACGCCACGGCCACGGCGTACGCCCGCAGCGCCTGACGCGGGACGCGGGGCCCGCCGGGGTCAGCTCCGGCGGGCCTTCCGCAGCCACAGCAGGCCCGTGACCGGCAGGAAGATCGGGATGAACAGATAGCCCATCCCGTAGTCGGACCACACCGTCTGGTCCGGGAAGGCCGACGGGTCGGCGAGGGTCCAGGTGCCCACGGTCAGCACCCCCAGCAGCTCCAGCGCACAGCAGACGATCGCCGCCTTGCGGGCGCCCTCGCCGCCGCGCACCAGCGAGACCGTGATGAACGCGTACACCACGGCGGAGACCGCCGAGAGGATGTAGGCGAGCGGGGCCTCCTGGTACTGCGCGATCAGCTGGTAGACCGAGCGGGACGCGGCGGCCACCGTGAAGACCCCGTAGAGCATCACCAGCAGCCGCCCCGGCCCCTGACCGAGCCCGGTGCGCGCGGCGGACTCCGGTTTCCCGGCCGCCCTCTCGGCTTTCCCGGTCGCCTTGCCGGCCGCCGGTTCCTCGGTCATCGACGCCTCCCGTGATTCAGCCACCGACGCCTCCCCAGATGTCGTAGAGCCGCACCTCGAGCACGGCCAGCACCACGGCCGCCGCGGAGACCGTCGCCGACCCCCAGCGGGTCCGCTCCGTCAGCGACATGAACGCCGCGATCGGCACCGCGAGCGCCGAGCCGATGAGATACGCCACGAAGATGGCCACGCCCTGCTGGGGGTCGGCCCCGCCCGCCAGCCGCACCACTCCTATGACCAGCTGCACGATCGCCAGCAGGGCCACCACGGCCATGCCGATGAAGTGCCAGTCCTTGGTCGGCTGGTCCCGGTAGGCGGCGAAGCCGCACCACGCGGCGAGGAGGAGCGCGGTCACACCGAGCGCGACCGTCAGCGCGTCGATCAACGGGACCTCCGCGCGGTGCGGCGGCGCACCCGACGGCGGCGCACACAGGGAGTGACAAGCATGGGACGAGGGTAATCGGCCCGGCCCGGCGCACTGCGCTCGGCCCCGCGCCCGAGGGCCTCCGCCGGCCCCACGTACGCTGCGGCGCATGAAGATCTCCGCTGACGCGCTGTTGTTCGACAACGACGGAACCCTCGTCTCGTCCCTGGACTCGGTCCTGCGCTGCTGGACCCGCTGGGCCGAGGAGCAGGGGATCGCGGCGGAGGACTTCGCCCGGGTCGAGCTGCACGGCCGTCCGGCCGACGACATCATCGCCGAGCTGCTGCCCGCCGACCGCGCCGCGCGGGCCCGGGCGCGCATCGACGAGCTGGAGCTGGCGGACGTACCGGGCGGGGTGAAGCTGCTCCCCGGCGCCGCCGAGCTGCTTGCGGGGCTGCCCGCCGGGCGCTGGGCCGTGGTGACCTCCGCCTACCGCGAGCTGGCCGAGGCCCGCCTCGCGGAGGTGGCGATCCGGCCCGGGACGCTGATCAGCGCCGATGACATCACCCGTGGCAAGCCCCACCCCGAGCCGTTCCTGCTGGCCGCCGAGCGGCTCGGAGTCGACCCGGCACGCTGTGTGGTCTTCGAGGACGCCCCGGCCGGGCTCGCGGCGGGCCGCGCGGCCGGGATGCGGACCGTGGCATTGGCCACAACGACCGACCGGGCAGAGCTGATCGCCGATGTCGTGGTCGAGGACCTGTCGGCCGTGTCCGCACGGGTCTCCGAAGGCGGAGTGGAGATCACCTGCCGGGTCTGAACCGGCTCCCGGCCACCCCGTCGGCTGTCCACGAAGCGAGCAGAGCCGTCCGTTATACGGACACCCTTGATGGGTCCCCGCCGGTGTCTGTTTTACTTGCAGCCATGACCACGACGAGCTGCCGCATCCCTGCGACCGAGGCGATTCCCGCGCCCGGTGCTCGTTGTCGGTGTCGAATGTGTGACTGCTGAGGGCCCCCGCTGAGCCTCGCGCCCCGAAGCGAGACCCGCTGAGCCGGATCCGTGCGTCCATCGCGCCGGACCGCGCCGCCCCGCGTCACCGGAACCCGAACCCCGCCCACACATCGGGCACGCCCTCGGGTCCACCCTGCCGCGTTCCGAAATGAACGAGCCGTGCCCGGCGGCACCAACCGCCGCGCACTCAACAGTGACGGAAACCCTGTGATCACCACCACGGACCTGACCAAGGTCTACCGCTCACGAGGCCGCGAGGTCACCGCCCTCGACGGCGTCGATCTGCATGTCCGCGAGGGCGAGGTGTACGGCGTCGTCGGCCAGAGCGGCGCCGGGAAGTCCACCCTCATCCGCTGTGTCAACCTCCTGGAGCGCCCCACCTCCGGCACGGTCACCGTGGCCGGCCAGGACCTCACCGCACTGGCCGGGCGTGGCCAGCGGGCCGGGTCCGCGCTGCGCCAGGCCCGCAGCCGCGTCGGCATGGTGTTCCAGCACTTCAACCTGCTCTCCTCGCGCACCGTGCGGGACAACGTCGAGCTGCCCCTGGAGATCCTCGGCGTCTCCGGCAAGGAGCGCACCCGCAAGGCCCTGGAACTGCTGGAGCTGGTGGGCCTCGCCGACAAGGCGAAGGCGTACCCCGCACAGCTCTCCGGCGGCCAGAAGCAGCGCGTCGGCATCGCCCGCGCGCTCGCCGGCGACCCCAAGGTGCTGCTCTCGGACGAGGCGACCTCCGCGCTCGACCCCGAGACCACCCGCTCGATCCTCCAGCTGCTGCGCGACCTCAATGAGCAGCTGGGCCTGACCGTGCTGCTCATCACCCACGAGATGGACGTCGTCAAGACGATCTGCGACTCGGCCGCGCTGATGCGCGACGGGCGGATCGTGGAGTCCGGCAAGGTCAGCGAGTTGCTGGCCACCCCCGGCTCCGAGCTGGCCCAGGAGCTCTTCCCGGTCGGCGGGGTGCCCTCGGGCGAGGACCGCACGGTCGTGGACGTCACCTTCCAGGGCGAGGCGGCCACCAAGCCGGTCATCTCCCAGCTGTCCCGTACGTACAACATCGACATCTCGATCCTCGGCGCCGCCATGGACACCGTGGGCGGCCACCAGGTCGGGCGGATGCGGATCGAGCTGCCCGGCCGGTTCGAGGAGAACGTCGTGCCGATCGGCTTCCTGCGGGAGCAGGGCCTCCAGGTCGATGTCGCGGCCATCGCCGACGGCCCGCGCGCGAACCCGACCCCGCTGCTCAAGGAGGGCGCCAAGTGACCTGGTCCGAGATGGAGCCCCTGCTGGAGCAGGCCTGTTGGGACACCCTCTACATGGTCGGCTGGTCGGCGCTGATCGCCGTCGCCGGCGGACTGCCGCTCGGTGTGCTGCTGGTCCTCACCGACCGCGGCGGAGTGCTCCAGAACGTGGTGGTGAACAAGGCCGTCGGGCAGGTCGTCAACATCGCCCGCTCGATGCCGTTCATCATCCTGATGGTCGCCCTGATCTCCTTCACCCGCGCGATCGTCGGCACCACCATCGGTCCCGAGGCCGCCATCGTGCCCCTGGCCATCGGCGCCATCCCCTTCTACGCCCGGCTCGTGGAGACCTCGGTGCGCGAGGTGGACGGCGGGCTGGTGGAGGCCGTGCAGTCGATGGGCGGCTCCACCTGGACGGTCGTCCGCAAGGTGCTGCTGCCCGAGTCGCTGCCGTCGCTGATCTCCAGCGCGACCACCACGATCGTCGCGCTCATCGGCTATTCCGCGATGGCCGGCACGGTCGGCGCCGGTGGCCTCGGTGACCTCGCCGTCCGCTACGGCTATCTGCGGTTCGAGACCAAGCTGATGTGGATCACCGTCGCCATCCTCGCGGTGGTCATCGCCATCATCCAGTTCGCGGGCGACCTCGCCGCCCGTGGTCTGTCGCACCGCGGCCGCTCCTCGGTCGCACCGCGGCTGGTGCTGCTGCGCGGCGGGGCGTCCCGGGCCGGGAAGCCCGCTCCGGCGCCGGAGCGGCGGGCGGCGCCCGCCGAGATCGAGTCCGTGGAGCCCACCAAGGTCCCCTGAGCCCCCACACCCCCGCACCCCGTACCACCCCGCTCGTACTCCGCTTCCGCACCCGCGGCGGATTCGTGCGCCCTCGAAGAAAGGCACTTTTCGTGCGTAACACCACCAAGACCGTCACCACCGTCCTCGCCGCCGGAGCGCTCGCCCTCGGTGTCGCCGCGTGCGGCGCCCCGGGTTCGTCGGACGACAAGAACGGCGCGCTGGTCGTCGCCGCGAGCCCCGTCCCGCACGCGGAGATCCTCAACTACGTCAAGGACCACCTGGCCGACAAGGCGGGCCTCAAGCTGGAGGTGAAGGAGTTCACCGACTACAACACGCCGAACCTGTCCACCCAGGACGGCTCGGTCGGTGCCAACTACTTCCAGAACCAGCCGTTCCTCGACGACTTCAACAAGAAGAAGGGCACCGACATCGTGCCCGTCGTCACCGTGCACCTCGAGCCGCTCGGCCTCTACTCGCACAAGGTGAAGAAGGCCGACGAGCTCAAGAAGGGCGCCACCGTGGCCGTCCCGAGCGACACGGTCAACGAGGCCCGCGCGCTGAAGCTGCTGGACGCCAATGGGGTCATCAAGCTCAAGAGCGGCGTCGGCAACGAGGCCACCCCCAAGGACATCACGGCCAACCCCAAGGGCCTGAAGTTCAAGGAGCTGGAGGCCGCCCAGCTGCCGCGGTCGCTCGACGACGTGGACGCCGCGGTCGTCAACGGCAACTACGCCATCGAGGCGCACCTCAAGCCCGCCAAGGACGCCATCATCCTCGAGTCGCCCCAGAACAACCCGTACGCCAACTTCCTGGCCGTGAAGAAGGGCAACGAGGACGACCCGCGCGTGAAGAAGCTGGCCAAGCTGCTCACCTCCCCACAGGTGAAGAAGTTCATCAAGGACCAGTACCAGGGCTCCGTACTGCCGTCCTTCTGATCCCGCGGCACACCGCCACCACCGCAACGAATTCGCCAACGTTTCCCGCCCGCCGGCGGATCCCCGAGGCTCCGCATCCGGACCGCGACCGGATGCGGAGCCTTCCGATTCACCCCCCGTGCTGCATTTCCCCTGGGTGATGCTGCATGCTGGGCTTTTCCACGGCCCAGACAACCACCCCCGGTTACGGAGCGGCGCATGACATCCACCTTCCCGGACATCTCCATCAGCACGGAACGGCTGGTGCTGCGCCCGTTCGAGGAAGCGGACATACCCGCGCTCGCCGACATGATGAACGACGAAAGCGTCATCGCCTGGACCCGGGCGCCCTATCCGTACAGCCTCGGCGACGCCCGCGACCAGGCGCTGCGGCTCGCCCCGGCGGAACGGACCACCGGTCGCGGAATCGTCTTCGCGGTCGCCGAATTCCTCACCCAGCGGCTCGTCGGCATCGTGCATCTGCGCAATACCGACTGGCGGCTGCTGGCCACCGAGGTCAGCTATATCGTCGCCCACTGGGCGCGCGGTGAGGGCTATGCCTCGGAGTCGGTGCTGGCCGTGGCCCGCTGGCTGTTCCAGGACCAGAAGTTCGAGCGCCTGGAGCTGCGCACCGCCGCCGGCAACACCGCCGCCCAGCAGGTCGCCCAGAAGGTCGGCTGCATCAGCGAGGGCGTACTGCGCCACGCCTGGATAGCCCGCACCCAGACGGAGGACGGCGGCTGGACCGATCTGCGCACCGACCTCATCGTCTGGAGCCTGCTCGCCGAGGACCTCGACGGCGCCACCGGCCAGCTCTCCGGGCCCGACGGCTTCGGCGTCTATCCCAGCCACTCCGACTGGGGCTGATCCGGCCGGGGCCGACACCCCCACCGCACCCCGGCCGGGGCGGACATCCGGCGCATTCGCGCCGTCCGCGCCCTCGGCGCACCACCCCAGCGCCCGCCCCCGCTCCGGCGGTCCGGACCAGCCGGGGTACTCTCTGTCCGCGCCGAGCACCCGCGCCTCGGCCGCATCCGGGGCCGTGACCCGCGCATCCGCGGCGCACCGGCCGCGACCGCCCGTGGACCCTCACGGGCAACCCGCCGCGACGCAGCCGCACCCCACCGCGACGCACCCGACAGACCCGACCCGCCACACATAGGGGAGAACAAGGACGATGGCCGACCGCGTCACGGTGATCGGTTGGGACGGCACCCCGCTCACGGACGCGGCCCGCTCCGCCCTCGGCGCGGCCACCCTCGTGGCCGGCGCCGCCCATCACCTGGCGCTGCCCGAAGTCCCGCCCGGTGCCGAGCGGATCCGGCTCGGCAGCGTGGACCTCGCGGCCCGCAGGATCGCCCAGCACCGCGGCTCCGCCGTGGTCCTGGCCGACGGCGACCCCGGCTTCTTCGGCGTCGTCCGCGCCCTGCGCGCCCCCGAGCACGGGCTCGAGGTCGAGGTCGTCCCCGCCGTCTCCTCCGTCGCCACCGCCTTCGCGCGGGCCGGGATGCCCTGGGACGACGCCCAGGTCGTCGTCGCCCACAGCCGCGATCTGCGCCGCGCGGTCAACGTCTGCCGCGCCCACACCAAGGTCGCCGTCCTCACCTCGCCCGGCGCCGGGCCCGCCGAACTCGCGCTGCTGCTCGGCCCGGTGCACCGCACCTTCGTCATCTGCGAGGCCCTGGGCACCGAGCGCGAGCAGGTCACCGTGCTGACCTCCGACAAGGCCGCCGACCACGCCTGGCGCGACCCCAACGTCGTCATCGTCATCGGCGGCTCCGGCATAGCGCCCGTCCGCGGCGGCTCGTCGGCCGGTGCCGCCCGTGGCGCGCTCCAGAGCGGCGGCTGGATCGCCGGACGCGAGCCGGGCTACCCGGGCACCGTCCGCGGCTGGGCGCTGCCCGGCCCCGCGTACGGGACCGCGCTGAGCGAGAGCGAGTCCCCGCAGCTGCGCTCCCTGCAACTCGCGCGCGTCGGCCCCCGCCTGGGCGACCTGGTCTGGGACATCGGAGCGGGCAGCGGCGCGGCGGCCGTCGAGACCGCCGGGTTCGGCGCCGCCGTCATCGCCGTCGACCGCGACCCGGACGCCTGTGAGCGCACCGCCACCCTGGCCCGCCGCTTCGCCGTACAGCTCCAGGTGATCCAGGGCGTCGCCCCCGGGGTGCTGGAGGACCTGCCGGAGCCGGATGTGGTGCGGATCGGTGGCGGGGGCGCGCCCGTGGTCGCCGCGTGCGCCGCGCGCCGCCCCGAGCGCATCGTCACCCAGGCCACGACCCGGGACGAGGCGGAGGCCATCGGCGCGGCGCTCGAGGACGGCGGCTACGCCGTCGAATGCGTACTCCTCCAGTCCGTCGAACTGGACACGCGGGGCTGGACGGAACGGGAGCGCGCGGTCGCCTTCATGCTGTGCGGCCACCGCCCGCACCAGTGATTTTGTCCTTGTGACGTTCGCCCCGAGCTTCGCCCCGGTGACCTGCTCGAGGTAGTGCGCGGGGTAGGCTGGCGGATCGTTGTACTGCCTATACCGCTGCCCGGCGTTCGGCGCTTTATTGGCCAAAGGCCGGAATGTGCCCCTCCCTTGGTGGGGCCGCGGTAGGCAAGGCTCGGGCGTGTCTACGTGCCGCGCACGGCGCATGCTCGTTCTTGCTCAGGGGGCTTGCTCTCGGCGGTAGGCGGTTGGAAGGAGCACTAGCGATGGGCGAGGGGTACGCATGACCGACACCGGCCAGGTCCCGGGCGAGGGACTGCCGGAGAACGCAGGCGGACGACTCGGACATCCGCACCCGGCGGATGTCCATGCCCCGCCTGCCGACGCCGGTTACATCGAACAGCCACAGCCCGGTGTCCAGCCCGGCACCGCCTACACCTTCCTCGACGGCTCCGAACACGTGGGCGAGGAGGACGACCTGCTGCTGATGCCGGGCGCCCAGGGCGCCTGGAGCGAGCAGCAGGCCCAGTACCAGACCGGGGCGTACGAGGCGGGGGTGCTCGACCCCGCCGCGTACGCCGAGACCCAGATGCCCGAGCCCCAGCCCGTGGCGGAGCAGCCCGTACCGCAGCCGGCCCCCGCCCCCGCCCCGGCCGCCTACGCGGCGCCCGCCGCCCCCATCCGGCGCCCGCTCCACATGGGCCCGCCGGTACCCGACACCTCCGGCGGCGTGGTGCGTTCGCTCGCCGACCGGGGTCCGGCGGCGGGTCGGCACGCCGCGCCCGTACGCCAGCCGGAGCCCCAGCCGCAGGCGGCGCCGGAGCAGCAGGCCGTTCCGGAGACCCTAGAGCCACAGGTTGCGCCTGAGCCGCAGCCGCAGGTGCCGCACCAGGGGGCGTCCCAGCCGGAGGTGCGGCCCGAGCCGCAGCCGGAGTACGGGATGGGGGCCCAGCAGGGCGTCCCGGTGCCCGAGCAGGACGGGATGCCCGAGCAGCAGTACGCCGGGCCCGAGCAGTTCGTCATGCCTGAGCAGCCGTTCGCGGCGCCTGAGCAGTTTGTCGCTCCCGAGCAGCAGCCAGTCATGCCTGAGCAGCGGCCGGTCATGCCCGAGCAGCCGCTGGCGGCGGACTACTCCACCGCGCCCCAGTACGCCGCCGGGCCGCAGTACTTCACCCCGCAGCCCGACGACCCGGGGCGGCTCCCCGGGCCCCAGCTCGCGGACCTCTCGCAGCTCGTCGACGCCCCGCCGCCGGGGGACGCGTGGGACTCCACGCCGCCGGTGCAGCAGGCCGTGCCCGTGGAGACGGGCGTTCCGGCCGAGGAGCCCCAGGTCGCGGGGGTGCCCGAAGCGGAGCCCGCTCCGGAGCAGTTCGCTCAGCCGGAGGCGGTGGCGCCGGAGATTGTGGCGCCCGAGGCTGTGGCGCCGGAGGCGCAGCCGGTCGCGATGGACCAGGCGTATGTGGACCCGGCCGCCGTGGATCCGGCTGCCATGGATCCGCACCAGACGGGTGCGAGCATTCCGGCCCAGGCCGGGGCGCCCGTCGTGGAGCCCGCCCCACAGCCCGCCGTGGCGGAGGAGCAGGTCGTCGAGATCCCGGCCCAGGCCCAGACCGAGCCCGTCACCGAACGGCCCGAGGCCCAGCCCGCCCCGGCTCCGGTCGCGGAGGCCGCGCCCGAGATCCCGGCGCAGCTGGCCCATGAGCCGATCGCGATCGAGATGCCGCCAGCTCCCGCCGCCGAGGCCCCCGCCGAGGCCCCTGCCGAGGAGGCCGCTCAGCAACTCCCGGAGCAGCCCGCCGAAACGGTGGAGCAGACCGCCGTGGACCCGGGTCACTCGATAGTGGCCGACGAGACGCCCCAGCCCGAGGCGCCCGCCGTCGCCGAGCAACCGTCCGCCGCCGAGCCGCAGGCTGAGGTGGAGGTCGCACCGGAGGCCGAGGCCGCGACGTCCGAGGAGCCCGCCGAGGAGCAGGTGGCGGCCGAGGTGGAGCCCGAGCCGACCGCCGTCGAGGCGGAGACTCCTGAGGCGGCGGCCGAGGTCGTGGCTGAGGAGCCGTCCCCGGAGGAGCGGGCTCCCGAGCCCGAAGCGGCCGACACCCCGGAGCCCGGGGCCGCCGCGAGCGAAGAGCCCGAGGCGGAGGCGCCCGAGACCGCCGAGGCCCAGGCGACGCCCGCCGAGCCGGAGGCGGAAGCGGCGGACACCCAGGACACCCAGGACGCCGAGGCAGCGCCGGAGGCCGGTACGGGGGCCACCGAGCCCACGGATGAGGCAGGGGCGCAGACCCAGCCCGCCGAACCCGAGGCCACGGTCCCCGAAACGGCTCCCGAAGGCGAAGCCACCGAGCCCGAGGCAGCTGAGCCCGAGACCCGGGCCACCGAGCAGGAGGCCACGGAGCCGGAGGCCGGTGCTCCGGAAGCCGACACCCCGGAAGCCACCGAGCCCGAGGCCGAGGCGATGGAACCCACCGAGCCCGAGGCCGAGGCCGAGACCGAGACCGCCGAAGCGGAGACCACGAACGCGGAAGCCGCCGAGCCGGAAGCCACGGAGCCCGAGGCCACCGACTCAGACGCCGCAGACTCTGAAGCCACCGACTCCGACGCCACCGACTCCGAAGCCACCGACGCCGAGGCCACCGCCCTCGAGCCGGAGCCCGAGCCCGCATCGGAACCCGAGACGGCCCCCGAGGACGTGAACCCCGAGGACGCCGCCCCCGCAACGGCCCCCGAATCCGCGCCGGAGCCCGAGTCGGAAACCGAGCCGGAAACCGAGCCCGAGCCCGAAGCGGTGCCCATCCCCATCGGCCCCCGCGCCGAGGGGTACGACGAGGCCGAGCGCGCCGCCGTCCACCGCGTGATGCGTGAGCGCCGGGACATCCGCAACGGCTTCCGCCCCGACCCCATCCCGCACGAGGTCCTGCTGCGCGTCCTCGAGGCCGCGCACACCGCGCCCAGCGTGGGGCACTCCCAGCCGTGGGACTTCGTCGTGATCCGCTCGGCGGAGACCCGGCGGGCCATGCACGACCTGGCCATGCGCCAGCGGGACGCGTACGCCAAGTCCCTCCCCAAGGGCCGGGCCAAGCAGTTCAAGGAACTGAAGATCGAGGCCATCCTCGAGACCCCGGTCAACATCGTCGTCACCGCCGATCCCACCCGCGGCGGCCGCCACACCCTCGGCCGGCACACCCAGCCGCAGATGGCGCCGTACTCCTCCGCGCTCGCGGTGGAGAACCTCTGGCTCGCGGCCCGCGCCGAGGGCCTCGGCGTCGGCTGGGTCAGCTTCTTCGACGAGCGCGAGATGGTGCGGGAGCTCGGGCTGCCCGAGCATCTGGAGGTCGTGGCGTATCTGTGCGTCGGCTACGTCGACGAGTTCCCGGAGGAGCCCGAGCTGATGAAGGCCGGGTGGTCCAAGCGCCGCCCGCTGTCCTGGGTCGTCCACGAGGAGTCGTACGGCCGCCGCACCCTGCCCGGCGGGGACCCGCACAATCTGCTCCAGGAGACCCTGCGGGGCATCCGTCCGCTGGACGCCAAGGCGCTCGGCGAGGCGTGGGAGCGGCAGAAGCGGATGACCAAGCCGTCCGGCGCGCTCGGCATGCTGGAGATCATCTCCGCCCAGCTGAGCGGGCTGTCCCGGCAGTGCCCGCCGCCGATCCCGGAGCCCGCGGCCGTCGCGATCTTCGCGGGCGACCACGGGGTGCACGCCCAGGGCGTCACCGCCTGGCCGCAGGAGGTCACCGGCCAGATGGTGGCCAACTTCCTGGGCGGCGGCGCGGTCTGCAACGCCTTCGCCGGTCAGGTGGGCGCCGAGGTGTGCGTCGTGGACGTCGGCGTGGCGAGCGATCTGCCCAGCACCCCCGGGCTGCTGCCGCGCAAGGTGCGGGCGGGCACCGGAGACTTCACCGTCGGCCCCGCGCTCACCCGCGAGGAGGTGCTGCGCGCCATCGAGGTGGGCATCGAGACGGCCCGCGATCTGGTGGCCGCCGGGAACAAGGCGCTGCTCACCGGGGAGATGGGGATCGCCAACACCACCGTGTCGGCCGCCCTGGTCGCCATCTACACCGGCGCCGACCCGGCCGAGGTGACCGGGCGCGGCACGGGCATCAACGACGAGATGCACGCGCGCAAGATCGATGTCGTACGGCGCGGGCTCGAGCTGCACCAGCCCGATCCGGCCGACCCCATCGGCGTCATGTCGGCGTTCGGCGGGCTGGAGCACGCCGCGATCACCGGGCTGCTGCTGGGCGGCGCCTCGCTGCGTACGCCCGTGATCCTGGACGGGGTGAGCGCGGGCGCCGCCGCGCTGGTCGCCCGCGCCATCGCGCCCGAGGTGCTGGCGGCCTGCATCGCGGGCCACCGCAGTGCCGAGCCGGGCCATGTGGCGGCCCTGAACAAACTGGGCCTGCGTCCCCTGGTCGACCTGGATCTGCGGCTCGGCGAGGGCACCGGGGCGCTGCTGGCCCTCCCGGTGGTGCAGAGCGCCGCACGGGCGATGCACGAGGTGGCCACGTTCGACTCCGCGGGGGTCACGGAGAAGAACTGACGCGTGCCCCCGCCGCGTAGGGTGTCGGCGGGGGCCCCGCCCCACAGACGATCAGCCGCTCCAGCGCCGCAGCGGCCGTTGCTTCGCACGAGGAGAGCCGCACCGCCATGTCCGAAAACTTCGCATACCCGGTCGGGCTGCGCCTTTCCGGGCGGCGTGTCGTCGTCCTCGGGGCGGGTCAGGTCGCCCAGCGCCGGCTGCCCGCGCTGATAGCGGCCGGTGCGGACATCCTGCTGATCTCGCCGTCCGCCACGCCTTCCGTCGAGGCCATGGCCGAGGCGGGGGAGGTGCGCTGGGAGCGCCGCCGCTACCAGGAG
The DNA here is from genome assembly GCF_052665095.1 of Streptomyces sp. NEAU-174. Taxonomy (NCBI): domain Bacteria; kingdom Bacillati; phylum Actinomycetota; class Actinomycetes; order Kitasatosporales; family Streptomycetaceae; genus Streptomyces; species Streptomyces sp. NEAU-174. Next base: position 109,402 of record NZ_JBQTCE010000023.1, read on the forward strand.
GGCGACTTCGAGGGCGCCTGGTACGTCCTGATCACCACCGACGACCCGGAGGCCAACGCCGCCGCGTCCGCCGAGGCCGAGGCGCGCCGCATCTGGTGTGTGCGCAGCGACGACGCCGAGGCCGCCTCCGCCTGGACCCCGGCCACCGGGCGCAGCGAGGGCGTCACCGTCGCCGTTCTCACCGGGCAGGATCCGCGCCGCTCCGCCGCCGTACGGGACGCCGTGGTGGAGGGGCTGCGCGACGGCACCCTCGCCGCGCCCCGCCACCGCACCCGCGGCCCCCATGTGGCGCTGGTCGGCGGCGGCCCCGGCGATCCGGACCTGATCACCGTGCGCGGCCGCCGCCTCCTCGCCGAGGCGGACGTGGTGGTGGCCGACCGCCTCGGCCCGCGCGATCTGCTCGATGAGCTGCCGCCGCATGTCGAGGTGATCGACGCGGCGAAGATCCCGTACGGCCGCTTCATGGCCCAGGAGGCGATCAACAACGCGCTGATCGAGCACGCCAAGGCGGGCAAGTCGGTGGTCCGCCTCAAGGGCGGCGACCCCTTCGTCTTCGGGCGCGGCATGGAGGAGGCGGAGGCGCTCGCCGAGGCCGGTATCCCGTGCACCGTCGTGCCCGGCATCTCCAGCTCCATCAGCGTTCCGGGCGCGGCCGGGATCCCGGTGACCCACCGGGGCGTCGCGCATGAATTCACGGTGGTCAGCGGCCATGTCGCCCCCGACGACCCCAGCTCCCTGGTGGACTGGGCGGCGCTGGCGAGGCTGCGCGGCACGCTGGTGCTGCTCATGGCCGTCGAGAAGATCGGCGCCATCGCCGCGGCCCTCGTCGCCCACGGCCGCGCCGCCGACACCCCCGTCGCCGTGGTCCAGGAGGGCACCACCCCGGCCCAGCGCCGGGTGGACGCGACCCTCGCCACCGTCGGGGAGAGGGTCGCGGCCGAGGGCGTACGGCCCCCGGCGGTCGTGGTGATCGGTGAGGTCGTCGCGGTCTCGTCCCGTGACCACCGGTGACGTCATCGGACGTAACCGCCGGTAACTTATTCACGTCGGGCTCATTGGCACCGCATCCAGGACAAGGCAGTATCACTTAAGTGGCTGATCTCATCACCGTCGATGATCCGGACGACCCGCGGCTGAGCGATTACACGGGTCTGACCGATGTGGAGCTACGCCGCAAGCGGGAGCCGGCCGAGGGCCTGTTCATCGCCGAGGGCGAGAAGGTGATCCGGCGCGCCCGGGTCGCCGGTTACGAGATGCGCTCGATGCTGCTGTCGTCCAAGTGGGTCGATGTGATGCGGGACGTGATCGAGGACGTCCCCGCCCCCGTCTACGCCGTCAGCCCCGAACTGGCCGAACGCGTGACGGGCTACCACGTCCACCGCGGCGCCCTCGCCTCCATGCAGCGCAAGCCGCTGCCGGACGCGGAGACGATCCTGGCGGACGCGCGTCGCGTCGCCATCATGGAGTCCGTCAACGACCACACCAACACCGGCGCCATCTTCCGCAGCGCGGCGGCCCTCGGCATGGACGCCGTGCTCCTCTCCCCGGACTGCGCCGACCCCCTCTACCGGCGCTCGGTCAAGGTCTCCATGGGCGCCGTCTTCTCCGTGCCGTACGCCCGGCTGGAGAGCTGGCCGCGCGGGCTGGAGGCGGTCCGGGAGGCGGGCTTCAAGATCCTCGCGCTGACCCCCGACGAGAAGGCCACCACCATCGACGACGCGGCCCCGCACCGCCTGGAGCGGGTCGCGCTGATGCTGGGCGCGGAGGGCGACGGCCTCTCCACCCAGGCCCTGATGGCCGCGGACGAGTGGGTCCGCATCCCCATGGCCCACGGCGTGGACTCCCTCAACGTGGGCGCGGCAGCGGCGGTCGCCTTCTACGCGGTCACATCGGGCCGGCCGGGCCACTGACAGCCGTGTGCCAGGGGCTCCGCCCCTGGTACCCCGGGCCCCCGGGGTCTTGGGGCGGAGCCCCGCCTCCCAGCCCCTCCGGGGGACACCTCCCAGCGGTAGCTGGGGGAGCGTGAGGCCCGGGGCCTGGGGCGAAGCCCCGCTTTCCAGCCCCTTCGGGGGACACCTCCCAGCGGTAGCTGGGGAAGTTCGGGGAGCGGGGGCCCGGGGCGAAGCCCCGCTTTCCAGCCTCTCCGGGGGGCGCCTCCCAGCGGTAGCTGGGGGAGTTTGAGGAGCGGGGCTTGGGGCGAAGCCCCGCCTTCCAGCCTCTCCGGCGTCTGGCCTTTCAGCCTCTCCGGCGTTTGAGGAGCGGGGTCTGGGGCGGAGCCCCAGTTTCGGGAAGGGGCGGGGAGGGGAGCAGCCCGCCGCAGGCGTCAAGCTCCGCCGGACACGCCCTGGCGGCCGTCAACCTCGGCCCCCACCGACCCCGGTGCCGCCGACGAGACCGCCCCCGTCGGCCCGAGCGGCGCCCCCAGCCCGTTCGCCGGCCCCTGGCAACCCTGCGCCGCAGCGATCCCCAACGCCACCAGCAGCGTCACCACGACGAACACGGTCAGCCGCTGCCGCAGCAGCCGCCGGTTGGGCCCGCCGGGGCGGCGCCCGTTCGGCGAGGTGCGCACGGTCTGGGCCGGCCGCCCGGTACGCGCGGGCGGTCTCGCGCCACCGCGGCGCTGCCCCGGGCGCGCGGGCGTGTTCCGCCCCGAGGGGCGGCCCGAGGACCCGCCCGTACTGGCCCCCGGCCGCTGGGCCGGAGGCCCGCTCCGCGGCGCGGGCGTACCGCCGGAACGCCGCTCCGTGTGCTGGTCGGCATACGCCTCGGGGCGCGCCTCGGGGCGCCGCGCCGGAGGACGGCCCTGCCCACCACCGTAGCCCCCGGCCCCGGCCCCGGCCCCGGCCCCAGCCCCAGCCCCGGCACCGGAACCAGCCCCGGCACCAGAGCCATGACCATGCGCCTCGCGCGCCGCGATCTCCTTCAGCCGCAGCGACAGTTGCAGCGTGCTCGGCCGGTCCTCCGGATCCTTCGCCAGGCAGGCGTGGAGCAGCGGTGCCAGCGCGTCGGGGACGCCCAGCAGCTGCGGCTCCTCATGGACCACCCGGTACAGCATCACCTCGGAACTGCCGTGCCCGAACGGCGAGTCCGCCGTCGAGGCGTACGCGAGCGTGGCGCCCAGCGCGAAGACATCGGTCGCCGGGGTCACCGCCGCGCCCCGCACCTGCTCGGGCGCGAGGAAGCCGGGCGAGCCGACCGCCGTGCCCACGTGGGTGAGAGTGCTGGCCCCGGTCGCCCAGGCGATGCCGAAGTCGATGATGCGCGGGCCCTTGGGCGAGAGCAGGATGTTGGAGGGCTTGAGGTCGCGGTGGACGACCCCCGCCTCATGGACCGCCAACAGCCCCTCCGCCAGCGCCGACCCGATCGACGCGACCTGGGCGGCGGGCAGCGGGCCCTCCTCGTTCACCTTGTCGTGGAGGGAGGGGCCCGGTACGTACTGGGTGGCGAACCAGGGGCGGTCGGCCTCCAGGTCGGCGGCGACCAGCCGGGCCGTACAGCCGCCGCGGATCCGCCGTGCCGCGGAGACCTCCCGGGCGAACCGGGACCGGAACTCCCGGTCCTCGGCGAGGTCCGGCCGGATCACCTTCAGGGCCACCCGCTGTCCGCGCCGGTCGGAGCCGAGGTAGACCACCCCCATGCCGCCCGCGCCGAGCCGCCGGTGGAGGCGGAAGGAGCCGACGACACGCGGGTCCTCGCGCCGGAGCCGCATCATCGCCATGTCCGTCCCCTACCTCCGGTGGGCCCCTCCCCTTAACCCCTGGTGGGGAGCCCCATCCGCTGCCGTCTGCTTGCCGTCTGCTTGCCGTTTGCCGTCGAACTGCCGTCGGTTCGCCGCTGTTGTTCCGTTGCCGTCCGTCTGACGTGCACAGCTTACGGATTGACGGCCCCTCGCGCTGAGAGGCCGCGCATGCGTCGGCCGATGGATTGTCAGTGGTGCCTGAGATCCTGGAGAAGTGGGTCGGAACCGTGGCAATCCGCGCTCGGGCCCGCTGCTGCGTGATCTCAAAAGGCCGTCTCAGGAGGGGGATTGAGACCGTGAAGGGTGATCGTGTGGAGATAGTCGTGGACGCGGGGGACACGACGCGGACATATGAAGTGGTGGCCACCAGGGCGGGCCGGAGGGTCGAGACGGCGGTCCGGCGGGGGGTGGTGGAAGTGAGCGAAGTCACCCGTAATGGGTCCGTGGTGCGGACGGCCCGCTTCATGGCCAACCGGGTCCTGGCCCTGGTGGAGCAGCCGGTTCCGCGGAGTGAGGAGGGGGAGGGTGAGTAGGGCTCGCACAGGCTCGGAGGGGCACACTCCGCTGACTCCGGAGGGCATCCGGAGAGAGCGCTTCCGCGACCCCTTCCGGGAAGACCCCAAGGCGTGAGGGCGCGTCTCCACCCAGGGGAGTAGTCGACGCCTCCCGGGGTCATCCTCCGGGAGGCCCGGCAATCGGTACGAAGGCATGACGCCGAGGACCGGGGTGCGCGCCTAATGTTGTGGTCAAGCGGCGGGCGCAGCACTCGTCCCCCGAGGTCAGACGCTCGCCGCCCCCAGATGTGACGGAGGAGGGACGATGGCGGACACGGCTGGACGCACGGTCATCGGAACACGTCGTCGCAGGTCCGTGAGCGCGGCGGTGGACGCGTTCGGCGGCCCGCAGACCGGCACCCGCCATCCTCTGGTCGCGGCGGCGATGGTGCTGCCGATGGCCATCCTCCTGACCATCACCTTCGGCGGCTGGGATGCCGTCGTCACACAAGCGTCGTCCGTGGCGGGAATGCTGGGGCGCTGAGGCGCCCCGGGCCCGGGAGAGCGGCCCGGGCCGGGGACTTCCGGCCATTAACCCCGTGGGGACGGGGGTGCGGCGGACGGCACGAATGCCCGGACAGCTGGGGAGCTGTCCGGGCATCGCGCCTTTTCGGGGCCGATCCGGACCGCCGCCGTAAGGAACCCGTCAGCGGGGCCCGGCCCGGGCGGTAGCTCCCGCCGGGATCAGCTCAGCTCGACGGACCACTTCCCGCGGCCGAGGAAGGTACGGCCGTCGGGCATGATGTCCACTCGGGCCCCTCGCACCGGTAGCTCGCCGTGACTCAGCCAGTAGTCGCGGACCTTGTCGAGGGCGTCCCACAGCCGGCGGGGGCCGCCCTGGTGCACGGTGGGCCGCTCGTTCCCGGTCGCCGTCGCACGGGCCCACGATCCGTCGGCATGTGCCATGAGCGCGACACGCTGCTCGCCGTCCTCCCGGTACTCGTGCTCGATACCGGGCGCCTCGATGTCGAGCATGGACGCGAGGTCCCACGCGTTCGCCACGTCGACGACGGGGTACGGACCGCGAGTCACTTCATCTCCGTCCAGTTCCGCGGCCTTGGCGAGGCGAACGGCCATCCCGGGCGGGTAGTCGTCACCGTGGCGAGCGTGCATGAACCCTGCCCGGTCCCACTCGACGCGCCCGGTCGCGCCCCCGTCCTCGTCCTTCTCGGCCGTGACGAGGAGGGAGGTACCGGCGATCGTGGTCACCAGCCGACCGCCGGGGCGGAGCACCCGAAGCCAGCTTTCGGGAATCGTGCGTACTGACACAGTGGCGACGATTCGGTCAAAGCTCGCAGGCTCGTACGGCAGGTCTCCGGTCGCGTCGATCGTGTCGAGCGTGGGAGCGACCCCAGCCTCGCCCACCCGCTTGCGGGCGGCCTCGGTCAGGTAGCGGTCGACATCGACACTCGTCACCTGCTCGTCGCTCAGCCGGCGGGCAGCGAGGGCGGCCCCGTACCCGCTTCCCGTGCCCACGTCGAGCAGGCGGTCGCCATCGTCGATGCGGGCGTGCTGGAACATGCCCACGACCAGGCTCGGCAGGGTGGCCGAGGACGTCGGCCGGCCGTGCGGCCGGTCGGCCGCCGTGGCGTGGTCGGCGTGTAAGGGGCCGACACGGGTCACGAGCGAGGTGTCGCGGTACGCCGTGTCAAGCCAGCGATCCGGGTCTGAGGGGCCGTCGTGCAGCTCCCAGCCGTCCGAACCGCGCTCCCACCATCGGGGGACGAACAGGTGCCGTGGCGTGGCGGCGACGGCCGGTGCCCATCGGGAGTGCCGGTGTGTCGCGGCGCCGGCCAGAGCGGCGGCGCGGGTGGACCAGTTCACGCGTGGACTCCAAGGGAGGGAGGCGGGGCGGGTGCGAAGTGCTTCGGGGCGCAGGCGGGCGTACGGGCGGGGTCGCAGTCGTTCGAATCGGCCGGGGTACAGGCGCCGGTGCGCGGCTCGGGCACGGCTGCAATCATCTCGCCCCATCGGTCGCTGTGCAGGATCTCGGCGAGACGCTGTTCGCGGACGTTGCCGGCGACCATGAAGCGGCTGAGGATGCAGCCGGACACGGCCCCGTCGGGGGAGACGGATACGCGGTGCCGGAAGCAGTGCCCGCACAGCTCGGCGGTGGTCGGCATGCTCGTGTCCGGCTCGGCCGCGCGGCCGATCTTGCGCATGCGGTCGACCTGGATTTCCTTGATGCCGAGCCGGTGCAGCTCCGCTTTGGCCTGCTCGACGCGCTGCCCCTCGATCACTTCGACGATGCCGGCGCGCATGGGGATACCGCGCCGGACCGCTTCGATGATGTTCGCCCTGGTGCGGTCGAGGCTTCCGCGCGTGCGGGTGATCTGCTCGTGCTGGGCCCGGTCGTCGCTGTAGTAGGACGTGGCGAGGCAGACGCCTTTACGGCTGAAGGAGTCCCAGAGAGAGGGCCGTACGTGGGTGAGGTTCGAATACACCTCGACTTCGAGGCCGGCGTCGAGGGCTTCGTCGATGAACTGTGGCAGGTGCGGTGAGAGGGTCGGCTCGCCGCCGATGAACTGGACCAGGGGGATGCCCAGCTCGGCCACGTCAGCGATGACGTGCGACCAGTCCTCGCGAGTCATGTGCCCGGAGGGCGCCTGCGGGCTGCTGTCGGTGCAGCAGTGGGTACACCGGAGTTGGCAGGTCCCGGTGATCTCCAGCTCAACGGATTGAATACCGATCACGGTAGCTGTGCTCACGTGAGTGCCTCCATGAGTAGACGGGTGCGACCCTGACCCTGCGGTCGCCTGGGGTGGTGCACCGCCCCCGCGCCGCGGGGGAACCGGTAAAAACGCGGGGGCGGCGGTCAACGGGCGGCGTGCCTCGCCGGTTTCCGGCGGCGCCGGCCCGCCCTCGCCGGGGAGGGTTGGCACCCGGCGGGGGCGGGGGACTGTGGGGGCTTGGGCGGCATCAGCAGGGGAGCGGCGAGCAGGTTGTACCGGGCGTCGTAGTCGGTCACGCTGATGCGGTACGGCTCGGCGGCTGCGAGTGTCAGCAGGGCCTGCTCGTACTGGCCGGGTTCCTGAGCCCATGCGTATAGGTAGGCGTGAGGGCGGGGACACGTAGGCCCGGTGGGGACGACGGGAGCCCTCCCGAGATAGGGCTCGCCAGGGTGGGGGGCGAACAGGCGGGCGAGGCGCAGCGCTTCGGCTTGCATCCAACGGGCGGCCAGTCGAGGCGTGGGCGCTCGGTAGGTGGCGAGTATGACCTCGCGGGTGCCGCTGAGGTCGTGGGCGGTCGCAGAACAGTGGAAGGCGAGGGGGAGCCGCGCGGAAGTGTGTGCCGAGCCAGGCGGAGCGAGCGTCAGCACAGCCGCGCTCACGGCTTACCCCCTCGGGCCTGGTGCCGCTGCTCGATGATGTGGTCGAGCTGGATTCGGTACAGCTCGACCTGCGCGGGCTCCAGAATCAGGACCGACTCGGACATGCCGCCGTCTTCGTGGTGGACCATGACCGGTAGGGCGGCCTGCTGCGCCCGGTGGTCGTAGATGACATCCCGTTTCAGGGGACTGACGTGGGTGACCGGCACGGGCACGGGGCGCAAGGTGTCACCGCTGGACGGGGCCGACCATTCCCGGCCACCTCCCGGCGGGCGCAGGTGGTAGGACGCCGAGCTTGCGCCCGGTACACGGACGACGACGCCGATCCGCCCGTTCTCCGCGAGGTCTGAGGCGAGGTCGCCGAGCCGGGGGCGAAACGGGGTGGCTGCGCTTAACTCGGCGCCCTGCGCGGGAAGTTGCTTCGAAGTCTGTTCGGCCATGCCCCGAAGCTAGGAGCAGGGCAGCAGCCGAATATGAACCGCAGGAATATCACCCTCATCCATCGAGGTGAAAGCGGTCTGACATGCGGCGCAGCTTCTCACGGGTGGTCGCTCGTTCGGCGTAGACGAGGCTACGCAGGGTTGACCGCGCAATGGGGTGGTTGCGGATGAGCTGGGGCGCGATGCGTTCGGCCTTCTCCAGTTCCGTCAACGCCTTGTCCCGGTCGCCATCCCAAAGCCAGGCGCGGGCAAGGTCCATGTGGTGGTGTCCCTGGCGGGAGTTGGGGAGCGCGGCGACAAGTTCCGAACTGGTCTTGCGGTTTATGGCCAGAGCCCTTCGCTGCTCGCGCATCTCAAGCGCAACGCTGATGGCGTGAATCTGCACGTTGCCCGGCGAGAACGTCAGCGAATGCCGGTCATACACCGGCGGACCGGAGCATGCGCCCAACCGATCTGCGGCGTCCCTGGCGTGCGCGATGCGGTCCTCGGCCTCCGCCCGGAGTCCGCCCCGTGCTGCCGAAACCGCCGCGCGCAGTTGCAGCGAGCCCCATGCGCGAATGGCCAGCGGTTCGCCCTGGTCGTAACCCTGCTGCACGCTTCGAAGCGCCTTGTCCGAGAGGGCGACGGCATCCGCCCAATCTGCGGTTGCCCACATATCCCATACCCGCATCCAGTCCGCCACGGCTGGCATGACTGAATCACCAGACAGCCGCGCTGACCATGCGGCCCGTTCACAGGCCATGGCCACCAATTCGGGATGGCCGAGGGCGTGCGCGGCGGTGTGCGCGAACTTGCAGCACACGGCGTAGATCGCGAACGCTTCCTCGCGCTCATGACCAGTGGATACCTCGGCGAGGGCGCGCGCTTCCCGGAACAGGTCGGGAAGCACCTGCATGATCGCGACATTTGCTGCGGCGTCGCGTAGATGGTGCAGTCGGGTGGTCTCCTGCCAGAGCTGACCAGCCGGCCGCGGGGTGCCGTCGAAGATGGGGGCGAGGTCGTACCGGCGCAGCTCGCGCAGGACGGATGACGCGGCGACCTGCCATTGGTTCTCGTCGGGTGAGCTGTTGTACGGACGGCCGATCAGGTCATTCGGGTGTACATGCAGCTCGGCGGCGAGCAGATTGAGCAGGCCGACCCGATCAAGTTCGATGAGGCCGCGTTCCATCTTCGACACCCACCCCTGAGACTTCCCCAGGGCGGCGGCGAGGTCGGCCTGGGGCATCCCGAGACGGAGCCGGGCGCGCCGTGCGCGACGGCCGATCTCCTCGGCTTCTTCCAACATCAGTGCGCCCCCTTTGCGGTGGGGCGCCAGCGGGGTTCGAGCGGGCGGCGATGCATCCGTGCTCCATCCGTCGGGCGTATACCTCAGAACGGTACCCACGGTGCGCGACGGGTGTGGAGCGCTACAGGTCAATAAGTGCGCTAGGGACGACAAAGGCGCCCCCGCGCGACCGTGACCGGCCGTACGGGGGCGTTGGTGTCATCGGCTGGTGAGCTGCCACAGGGACAGCAGCAGGCCGCACAGGGCGACCAGCGCGGCCACGGATGGGAGCGGCCAGCGTGCGCGCTCGAGGGCGTCGAGTCGGGCGTCGCTGCGCTTCTGGCGCTCGGTCTCGCCGCGCTCGAGGGTGTCGAGGCGCGCGTCGTGGGTGTCGAGGCGTCGGGCGTGGTCCTTCTGCGTCTCGTCGCTTTGGTCGTGGCGCTGGACGAGCAGGGCGAGGGCGCCGTCGGTGCGGGTGAACCCGACCTCGATGGTTCGTCGAATGCGCTCGAGCTCGAGGGCGACCGTGGCCGGATCGTTGGGCGAGGGCTCGGTCACTCGGTGCCGCCCCCGGTGTCGGGAAGGCCGATGCCGAGTCGGTCGAGCAGCTGCTCGACGGCGGGCGCGGCCATGATGCGGGCGATGATGCCCGCCGCGGCGGCGGCCGATCCGGCTGCGGCGACCAGCCATGGGGCGGCGACGGCGAGGGCGTCGTTATCGGCGATCACGGCGGTGAGGGCGGGCAGTACGGCGGGGACGGCGAGCAGGTGTGGCCTTGCGGTGGGGGCCCGCTCCTGGCGGCGCCCCTGCACGCCTGCGGGCCGCTCCTGGCGACCATGCGCGTGCATGCAAAAGGGCCCGCTGGGGGCGGGCCCTGGTCTGAGATGCGGAACCGGACTAAAGGCAGGCGCGTTAAGGGCATTGAAGGGACTGTTTAGCGCCCCCTGCCCATATGTCCCGGGCGGGAGTCGTCTGCTGCTGACGGCTGTTTATGTGTCCCCCTCTCAGGAGGGGGCGCAGCATGGACGGGTTAGCGACGATGGAAGATATCGGGGACATCTCCCTGATCGCCTATTACCTCGTAAAGCTGCTGTGCGAGCTGCACAGGCAGATGGTGATTCGACGGGCTCTGAAGCGGCCTCAGCCAGGGTCTGACGGAGGCGGCCACGGGGACTAGGCGCAACGTCAGTAAGTCAGTAAGGGGTTCAGCCCCAGGGCTGAACCCCTTACTGTTGCGCGGACGGGGGGCGCCGCTCGACGTATCCCCTGATCCACGCGGTGCGCAGTGTCGACGTGCCGGGGTACGGGCAGGTGCGCGGGTCGTCGCCGCGGTCGCCTGCCTCGCGGCCGGCCGTGATCGCCTTGACGATCTCCTCGCGCGTGCCCATACCACTCGGCCTGAGTGAGTCGGCCGTGTTCGGCCCACCACTCTTTCAGCTCATCCGACGCGCGTGCGTACGCGATGCGCGCGGGGCCGCTGAACAGGGTTGCCGGGTTGATGCCGTCGGCCTTGGCCTTGGCGTTGAGCAGGTACCCGTTACAGGCGTCCTCGGCGGCGAGGTACTGCCGGTACACGTACTCGTCGTACAGGGCGCGGGCCTCGCGGCGAGTGATGCGTCGCCGCTCGTCCTGCTCCTGGTCGCCGTCGTCGCCGCGGTGCTGCTTGGCGGCGGCCTCCTTCAAGTCCTCCCAAAACTCGTCGTTGGCGAGGGCGCCCCACTGCTCCGGGTCGGGCGCCGGCTGCATGGCGTCGGCGAGGGCGTCGCGGTCGGCGAGCAGGTCGTCGACCGCGTTACCGGTGTCGGCCGGGGCCGGTAGGTCGACGGCCTCGCGGCGGTCGAACTCGGCGACGATACGGTCGAGTTCGGCGGTGGTGGCGTACTGCATGCACCATGCGAGCTCGTCGTCGGATACGGCCGTGAGGTCGGCGAGCAGGTTCCCGCCGGGGAACAGTCTTGCGAGCAGGTTGCGGCGGGCTGCCTCGGCGGTGAGTAGTGCGAGGGTGGCAGGGTCCGCCCTGCGGGCGCGCGCGGCGAGGTCATGATCGGAGAGACCGACCAGCTCGGGGCGCACGCTCGGTAGGCGGCTGGCGAGGTCGCGCCGGTCCATCTCGGCCATGACGCGCAGCGCGTCGGCGTCGTCGAGGTGCGGGAAGGCGCGGGCGAGTTCGCTGTCGCTGAACGGTGTGAGGTCGGGGCCCATGGTGCCGCCGGGCCGGACGCGGGCGAGCAGCTGCTCGAGGTCGCGGCGGTCGGCCTCGGCTTCGACGCGGGCACGGGCGCGGTCGTCGAGCAGGTTCGACCGCATCGCGGCGGCGAGCTGGTCGTCGCTCATTTCCCGTACCGACTGGATATCACCAGACCACACGCGGGCGGGCTCGATCTGCTCGGACGTGGGCGCGGTTCGCTGGGGTGCGTGCTGCCTGCGGGCGCGGGTGCGCTGCTCGGGCGGGAGGTTGCCGGCGCCTTCCTGCTCTCGGGTGCGGTTGCGGCGTAGGTCGGGGTGCGCGGCGAGGTGCGACCGCATGGCGGCCTGTCACTGCCTGACCTTCGCCTCGGCGGCGCGCTTCGCCTCCGGGGCGACCGAGGCGGCGGCGCGCCGCTTGTACTTCCTGATGTGCCGCTCGATGGCGCGCTGTCGTTGCCCTGCCTCGTACCCGTCCGGGTCGCTCTCGGCCTGCTCAGTCTGCGTGAGGCCCGGGGTGTACGCGGACACGCTGTGACGGCAGTTGGGGTGTTGCAGCCCTGCGAGGCGTGCCTCGTCAAGCGATCCGGCCACGCGGACGGGGATCATGCGGCCGTCGTCGAGGGCGTGCTCGACCTCGACAGTGCGCTCGCCGCTCGGGCCAGTGAGGGTCAGTACACGGCCCTCCCAGGGACGGCATAGAGGGCACTCGCGCGGTGCATCGGAGACGACGACCAGCTCGATACCGGCGTCGGTCAACGTGCGCGCGTGCGCCTCCGTGGCGGCACGGGCAACGGACGTGCGTACAGCCATCTCGGCGTACGACGTGAGCTGCCATCGGCGGCCGGCGCGGTCGACAAACGACGTGATGCCCTGGTCGGCAAACCGGCGCATCGCATCCTGTGTCGCATGCATGCGGGTGCCGGTGCCGAGTAGCGGTGTAGCGGTCACCTCGGCGACGATCGCCCGGAACTTGTCGACGACGGCGCGCAGAATCGAGCGGTGTGTCGCCGTGACGACGTTGACGGCCTGCTCGGCGAGGCGATCGACGGTCTGCGCGTTCGGCGTGATCTCGTCGACCAGCTGCCGGGCGCGGTCCGACAGGGCGCCGAGCTCGGCGCCCGCGGCGCGGTGCCCCACGTTGTACGCCTCGGCAACTGCGTCGAACACGTCGAGGGTCACGGCCTTGCCGAGCTCGTCGACGACGGCCTGTGCGCTGCGCCTGAGTGCCTGCACGGCGGCGAGCTTCCGCTCGGCCCACCCCGGGGCGTCGAGGCCGTCGGCGAGTTGCCGGGCGATGATGCCGAGTAGCCGGTTCTCGGCGTCCGCGTACAAAACGCGGGTGCGCTCGGCGAGGGGTTCGACCATGCCCGGGTGAATCGGCATCCTGCGCACCCCCGAACAATCATCCGCAATTCTGTAGTTCCTCGCGATGCGTATCCACGGGCGAACTGAGATCATTGGGGTCGTAAGGAGGTTCTGAATCCTTACTCAACCCTCCGCTGTAACCGGTCTCCCACCACTGATTGAGGGAGTCGCGAAAGAACAGGAAACCTACTGTCCCTAGGTGTCCATACTTGGGGAGTTCCGCCAACTTCTCGGGAATTATGTAGGTTATTCTGGTGCAGGGCGCTACAGTCTCGGCAAAACGAATGAACTGGGTGACCGGAGGTAAAACGATTATGGGGTCGTAAATCGGCCGCAGGCTTCGATTTTCAAGTTCGATTTGCAGCCGATCTGCGGGTCCGGGACTCGAAACTACGAACCAGCTAATCTGTGCCGCCTCCTTGGTGTCCCCTTCTTCCTTTTGTTGCTTCGTGTCGACGTACGCCAATAGGGCGAGGATCAGAGCCGGAATTGCGATGAAAGCGCTGATGCCTGCGGAAATGGTGTTGATCCAGACGCTCCCCCTACTTTCATCGGTACGCCTGATCTCTTCTTGTGCGGTCCGCTGCCGTGGCAGGCGCGGTCGCCGTCTGGGGTGGGCATAGCTGGATCGTCCGCGTTTTCGTTCTTGATGCATGGCTGCACTTTGAGGCAAGAGCTACGTCGCCGTTGCGATTTTCGCTATCGGCGGAGAGTGGAGGGGAAAATGCCCGACGGGATCGGGGGCGGCGGCGCCGGTCTCGGCGAGGATCGCGGCGACCTCGGACTTTACGGCGGTGTCGTCCCAATCGGGGTGCAGGATCTTGACCTTCGTCGAGGTCGATACGGCGCCGGCCCGGTTGAGCAGATCGAGCGTGGTTGCCGTCTGCTGCTCGGACGGTGCGACTCCGTCGCCGAACTCGACGCGCGGGCGTTCCGGGGTGATTGGCGATGCGAACTGCGCCCGGTCGATCTGCAACATGACGTGCAGCATGTCGGCGAGGGCGTGCCGCGCGTAGCCAGCCTTCTTCTTCCGGGTGACCATGCTGCGCTGCGTGCGCGCGTCGACCTCCGTCGCGGTGACGGGCTGTCCGTCGCCGTCGAGGCCGAACGCCTGCGCGTCGTACCCGGCGGTCTGCACGGCCTGTCGTACGACGCTCTCGGCGGTGCGCTGGTGTTCCGCGACGCGGATCTCGAACTGCGCGAGTGTGATGCCGCTGCCTTCGTTGGGCGGCATCTTCAGGCCGTGCCAGACCTCGCGATCATCATCGAACGATGCGCCGTTGCCCGGGCCCTCGCTGCGCAAGTAGCCATCGGGCACGATCAGCCGCGCGCGGGCGAGGCGGATATCGCGCATCCATGACGTCCATGTCTCGTCGAGGGCGTCGAACAAGTCGTGTACGCCCGCGTAGTCCGAGCGGCCGACGGGGCTGGACCGGTGCAGCCTGTTCGGCAGCATGTTCGGCACGTAGGCGGCCGTGAGCTGTGTGATCCCGGTTGCGACGCTCGGCTCGCCGTCGTCGCCCGGGGCGACCTGCGCGGCGAGGTCGGCGGTGTCAGGGTGCTCGTTGAGCGGCACGCGCCGGCCGATGTTGTCGGGCGTGCCCTCGTACAGCGCGTGCATCACGCGGCCGGTCTCGTGCCGCTCGATGTGCCGCCACACGGTGTGATCTGTGGAGCCGTCGAGCTCGCGCCAGAAGTTGACGGCGCGCAGCATGCCGAATCGGAACTCGGGGATCGCGGCGTCGGGCTGCATGACGGTGAGCAGGGGGCGCGGCGCTAGCTCGCGGTCCCACGTCACGCGCAGGAACACGCCCGACAGGGCGGCGGCCTGCTCCGCGGCCCCGAGTAGGTCTCTTGAATGCTGCCCTCGTCGAGCAGCTGCTCGAGGCGTTCCTGTGTCGGGGTGTCGTCGACGCGGATCGCCGGCATGTCGGCAAACAGCAGGTCGGCAGACGTGCGCGCGATATCGCCGGGCAGGGGCACGTGTAGGCGTTGCTCGCGCTTGCGCATCCGGTGCTCTGTCGAGCGACGCCCCCACAGCTTGCGGCGCTCGCGGGCCTCGGGGTGGTGGCCGTAGATGCGGGCGAGGCGGTGCCGGTCGCCGCTGTACCACGCGTCGTCGAGGCGCATCTCGCGATACGTGCGCGACCAGCTCGGCGGCGGCCACGCGGCGCCGTTGGCAGGCAAGGACATGCCTTGGGCCTCCCTTCTGCGGAGTCTGCGGCAAAATGCCCCCATGGATGCGGGGATTCTGGGTGCGCTGATTGGCGCCACTGCGACATTGGTTACGGCAGTTCTTGCGTACGCGGCGGCGCAAATACAATTCCGAGGGCAAAAGCGTTTTGACCACGGCCGGGTAGTGAGGGAGGAACGTGCCGCTGCTTACCATGCGTTTCTGAATGAGGTCATGCTGACTGACAGTGCGATGCGTGCGTTATCGAGACGGTTCGCGGGGCTTTCTTTGGGGGAGATGCCTGATAGAGCGACAAGGATAGAGGAATTGAGGCAGTTCGCCGCCAGTGTTCATAGGCTGGCGGCGTCTGTCTCTAGCATCGCGCTGGTCGGGCCGGACCCCGTGTGGCACGCCGCACGCGACCTGTATCACGAGTTCACCTATTCCGATGTGGCCTTGGGGATGGTGTGCTCGGCGGATGCAGATGAATGCAGAAGATCTTGTCTCGATCATTTCGATGACGGGTTAGTCGCCCTTCAGGAAAGACGTGATGAGTTCATCGACGCTGCGCGGGTAATCTTGGGTACATCACCCGAGTAGCTGGCCTTGTGCGAACAGGTGGCGCCACTCATGCGCCGTCGAGTGCACGACGTAGCGCAGGGCGTCGGCTGAGTGGTCGTCGACTTTGAGCGGGGAGTCTTCGCCGCGCTCGGTCGCTTTTGGGTCCCAGCTGTAACCGGGTAGCTCGGTGAGCAGTCCCTCGCAGGACCGGTGCACGAGCAGGCGGTCGGCGGCGAGCAGGCTCGACACGCTGCGGATGCTCCACCCCGAACGTGGCCCGGCCCTCGCCGACCTGTACCGCGACTACGCCGAGGGACGCCACGGATTCGAGGCCCTGTCAGGGTGGCTCAACCGCCACGGCTACCGCACCACGGCAAACCGTCTGTGGTCGGAATCATCGCTGAAGCATTACATGGACAGCGGCTTTCCCGCTGGCCTGCTACGCGTGCACGACCGAGAGTGCCCGTGCGAGCGGGCCAAACAGGGACTGCGGTGCCCCAATTACCTACTCGTCAATGGCGCTCACGAGGAATGCGTCGCGCCGGACCTGTGGGAGGCATACCAACGGCGCCGCAAGGAGGTACGCAGCACCCCGCCCCGCGCCCGACAGGCGCTCTATCGCCTTACAGGACTCATGAGGCGCGGCGAATGCCGAGGCAGCGCAACCATCGTCGGCCAGGACGGCCACGCCAACCGGTGCAGCGTGCGAGCCAAGACCGGCGGTGCCGGCTGCAAGGGCGTATGGATGCCCCGAGCAGATATCGAAAAGGAGGTATGGGAATGGGTGCTGCGGGAGGCCGCGGCGGGGGTCGACGCGGCCCATCGGTACCGGAGAAGCGCGCTGCTGTCCTCGACGAACGGGCCCAAGCTGCGCGCGAACGTGAGCGTCTACAGGCCGAGCTCGACAAGCTGAGCGCTGGCCTCGCCCGGCTCCGGGCCGAGCACGCCATCAGCCCAGAGGACTACGGGCCGGGCGAGTACGAAGCGGCACGCGACCGGATCAAGAAGAAGCAGGCCGACACACAGGCCAAGCTCGAACAGTGCGTCGAGGTCGAGCAGGCACCGGACCGCACGGACTTCGAACCGATGATCATCAGCCTTGCTGCCGAGTGGGAGACGCTGGAAGTCGACGAGCAGAACGCGTTGCTGAAGCAGTTGATTCGGCGGGTTGTGCTGGTACGCAGGGACCCCGAGGAAGTCGCCGAGGACGGCGAAGCGAGCACCGTAGCGGTGCAGATCCATCCCGTATGGGAGGCCGACCCTTGGGAGGACAAGAAGCAGGTCAAGGCGTAGGGACTCCCGACGTTCTTCGTTGAGTGTTTTACCGCAACAGCTGGGGAGCTGTCCGGGCATCGCGCCTTTTGGCACCGATTCCGCGGGCGAGGAACGTCTCCGCGGTCCGGATCAGTGAGCCGTGCGGCGAAACGTGCCTGCGGTCAGGGCCATGAGGACCGCGGTGCATCCGCCCAGCGCCATGACCGTGGACGGAGAGCTGTGGTCCAGGACGACTCCCCCTGCGAGGGCGCCAAGGGAGATCGTTGCCTGGAAGGAGGCGGTGAACAGGACCGAGGCCGCTTCCGGGGCATGCGGTGCTGCCTTGGAGAAGCAGGTCTGCGACGCGACCGGCACCGCGCCGTACGCGATGCCCCACACGATCAGCAGGGGTAGCGCGCCCGCCTCCCAGCGGCCCAATGCCGGAAGGAGGAGGGTGGCCGCGGCGATCAGACCGGCCGCTAGCCCGAGGACGGTCCGGGGGTGCCGGGCCACCCAGGCGCCGCCCAGGAAGTTGCCGAGGATGCCGGCGGCGCCGTAGAGCAGCAAGAACGTGGTGATCAGACCGCCGTTGGCGTGGGTGACCTGTTCCAGGAACGGTGTCACGTAGGTGTACGTGCCGAAGTGGGCCAGCACGACAAGGAACGTCAGCAAGAGCGCGAAGCGGATGTCGACGCCGCGGAGCATGCCGCGCAGGACGCTCAGCCGTGTGGCCTGGACCGGAGGAAGCGGCGGGACGAGCAGGAGCAGCATGACCAGTACGCCGACCGTCAGGGCTCCCATGACGGTGAAGGCCGTTCGCCATCCGGCGAGATCTCCGATGAGGGTGCCGGTTGGTACGCCGAGGACGGATCCCAGCGGGACGGCGGAGAAGATCACAGCGGTAGCCCTGCCGACCGAGGCCGGTGGCACCAGTCGTTCCGCCAGCCCCGCCCCGATCGACCAGAAGCCGCCGATGGTGATCCCGACCATGATCCGAGAGGTCAGTACGAGCCAGTAGTCGGGTGCCGCGGCGGCGAGGAAGTTCGCCAGTGCCAGCAGGAGCATGAAGGCGCACAGCATCGGTCGGCGGTCGAAGCGTGCGGTGACCGCGGTGACGAGTGGGGCGGCGACGGCCGCCAGGAAGCCGGGCATGGTCATCATCAGTCCCGCCATCCCGTCCGAGACGGTGAAGCTGGATCCGATCGAGGTCAGCAGACCGATCGGCAGGATCTCGGTGGTGACGATGGCGAAGATCCCCAGCATCACCGAGACCACGGCCGGCCACCCCTTGAGCGGGGCCCGAGGGGTTGAGAGTCGGCCGTTGGCCGAAGCGGTGGTGGTGATCGGCATGGCGGCGTTCCGTCCTGTGAAAGGCAGTGCGTTCGCCATCAGCCCAGCAGGTTCCATCAAGCGGTGGCTGGCAGGTCTGCGACCGCACCCTCGCCCTTCAGGGGTGATGTCGCATACCCGCCGTCAGCGCGGGCGCAGGCCGTCGATGAGCAGGGCGCAGATGGACCGCAAGGCGGCCTCGGACCCCCGGGACTGCCACTCGGGGGCGTGCGCCGGGTGGTGGTAGGCCATGGTGGCGTCGAAGACGGTTCGCGCCGTCACGGTGGGGTCGGGGGAGGTGAAGTCACCGCTGGTGACGCCGTCGGCGATGATGACGCGCAGTTGCCCGATCAGGTCGGTGACATGGTCGGCGGCGGCGCTGCTGTGCTCGGCCGTCAGGACCCGGTAGGTGGCGAAGAGCTCCGGGTCCTCGGTCACCAGGGTCCGCTTGGCGGTGAAGAGCGTGGTGAACCAGGTGTGGAGCCGCTCGGGCGGGGCCTGCCGGGGGTCGGCGGCGATCGCCGCGAGGGGGTCGCGCGCCCGGCCGAGCCAGCGCCGGGTGACGGCTTCGCGCAGCGCCGCCTTGGACGGGAAGTGGCGGTAGACGCTGGCGTGGCTGACTCCCAGGGCCCGGGCCACGTCCAGCACCGTGGCCTTCGCCGGTCCATGGCGGCGCAGCACGTCCTCGGTGGCCGTCAGGATGGTCTCGGCGTCGAGGGGGCCCGAACGCATCAGGGCGCGCCGTTCCGTACGCACCGCACCGCGCGGCTCCCGGCCCCGGCGGCGGGCACCGACTGCTCCCTCAACTCCAGTTCCTCCTCAGCGGGTCGGCGGAATGCGGCTGCGGTTCGGTGGCGCCCCGCAGGGGCGCGGGGCTGTGCCGATGTGCGGCTCCGCCGCGCGGGCGCGACCAGCCACGACGGCGCCGCGGACGATCGACGGCAGGTCAGGGCACTTCCACCGGAGCGCTTAGTGGCTCGTCAGAAGACCGCGAGCGGGTTGACGGGCACCCCGGTCAGCCCGTGGATACGCGGCGGCGCCACCGTGAGCAGGAAAGCATAGCGGCCCAGTTCCGCGCAGACGGCGGCGAGCTCGTCCACCTCGGCGGCGTCGATCAGGGGCAGGCCCATCAACGGGAGGGCGACCCGGTGCAGCGGCAGGGGGCAGGCGGGGTCCAGGTCCGGGTGCGCGTCGCCGATGTCGCCCGCGTAGAGCGACACACCGCGCCGGTGCATCCAGCGCACCGCGTCCAGGCTCATCCCCGGCATCGGTCGCTCGGGGTCGGGCGTCATGGGCCATCCGCAGCGCACCACCAGGGCGTCCCCGGACTCCAGCCGTACGCCCTGGCGCTCCTCGGCCGCCTGGAAGTCCCGTGCGGTGACCGCGTGGCCGCTGGGCAGCGGGCCGTCGGCCGCCAGGTCGAGCAGGATTCCCCGGGTGGCGATCCCGGCGGCGTACGCCGCTGTGGAGCCGTGCCGGGCACCGGCCGGTGTCACGGCCTCGTCCACGGGCCGCCCCGGATAGACCCGGCCGTCCCGGAACGTGTGCCCCAGCGCGTCGAGGTGGGTGGAGCGCGGGTGGTGGTTGGTCACCAGCATCACATCCGCCGTGGCGGGCGCCGGGGAGCCGACGTACACCATCAGCTGCTGAACCGGCGAGGCGTCCTGGGTGGCGGGCGCGAAGGGGCCGCTGATGAGCGGCGCCGGCCGGATCGGAAGCGCGAGTGACACCGTCCGCCCGCTGCGGGCCTCCGCCGCGCCCCTGGCCCGGGCCTCGGCGGTGATGAGGTTGAGCGTGCCGCGCTCGTCGTCCTCGCCCCACCGGCCCCAGTTGTTCGGCAGGTCCTCCGACGCGCCCGCTCCCGTGTGTTGTGTGTCCATGGCGTCGAAACGTACCCCCGTGGGTTACAGAGTTCAAAATCTGTAACCCATATGCGATCGGGAGAGCGTGGGCCCGCGTGCGGGTGTATCGCCCGACACCAGGAGGCCCGGAGCCCCGGCACCCCGCCCGGCAGCAGCTACGATCCCGGGGCAGCCGATGACATGGGGGGGGAGCCGTGAGCGAAACCGCGGCGCAGCTCGTCAGCGCCCTCCGCCGGGCCCGGCGCGACGCCACCGCCGAGGTCACCGTCCTGGCCGACAGGCCCGACGGCACCGTCGTCCGGTGCGGCCATGTCGTGGCCAAGGCGCATCCGCCCGGCACGGACCCGGCCGAGCTGGCGGTCCGGCTCGGCGTCGCGGCCCACCCCCGGTGCGCGGAG
This sequence comes from Streptomyces sp. NEAU-174, assembly GCF_052665095.1. Classification (NCBI taxonomy): domain Bacteria; kingdom Bacillati; phylum Actinomycetota; class Actinomycetes; order Kitasatosporales; family Streptomycetaceae; genus Streptomyces; species Streptomyces sp. NEAU-174. Next base: position 129,856 of record NZ_JBQTCE010000023.1, read on the forward strand.
ATACTGCTGCCGCCGGTCGACGGCATGGGAGCGCTGCCCGACGGCCGGCAGGTCACCCTCTGGCCGTACGGCGAACCCGTGGCACCCGACGCACCGGACGCCGCCCCCTGGGCCGAGGCGGGGAAGCTGCTGGCCCGGCTGCACGCCGTGCCGGTCGCCGAACTGCCCGGCCCGCTCCCGGCGATGCGTGGCCCGGTCAAGGCGGCCCGCGCCATCGCCCGGCTGCGGGCGGCGGCGCTCCCCGACAGCGTGGCCACCCGGGCCGTGCTGCGGGCCTGGGCCGGACTGCCCGGCTGGGCGCGGGGCGTGGACCGTACGGACCGTGGGGATCACGTGGACCGTACGGACCATATGGATCGCGTGGGCCGTACGGACCGTATGGATGACGTGGGCCGCCCGGATCATCGGGATCACGGAGACGGCGGAGACCGCGGAGACCGCGTGGACCCAGGCGAAGGCAACAGCGAAGGCAACGGCGAAGGCAACGGCGTTGGCGTCGGCGGCGAAGACAACAGGCTCTGCCACGGCGATCTCCACCTCGGCCAGCTCATCCGCCACCGCGCCACCGACTGGCGGCTGATCGACATCGACGACCTCGGCCTCGGCGACCCGGCCTGGGACCTCGCCCGCCCCGCCGCCTGGTACGCCGCCGGGCTGCTCGCCGCCGAGGACTGGGAGCGGTTCCTGGGCGCGTACCGGGCGGCGGGCGGCTCCGCCGCGGGGGAGCGCGACCCCTGGCCGCGGCTGGACGTGCCCGCCCGCGCCCTCACCGTCCAGACCGCCGCGCTCGCGCTCGCCAAGGCGGCTGCCGCCGGACGGGCGTTGGACGAGGCCGAGGAGGCGATGGTGGAGGCGTCCGTCCGTATCGCCCACTTCATGGAGGCCGCGGGATGAGGCCGTAGGGTGAAGTCCACGCGCCCGGACGCATGTTCCGGCGCGCTCTGTCCGAAGCATGAGGAGTTGAGGCGGACCATGCAGTGTCCCAAGTGCCATGCGCCGATGCACACGTACAACCGCAATGGCGTGCAGATAGAGCAGTGCAGCGGCTGCCGGGGGATCTTTCTGGACTACGGGGAGCTGGAGGCGCTGACTCGCCTTGAGTCGCAGTGGACGCAAGCGGCGCCGCCCCCTCCGCCCGGTGCGCCGCAGGCCTACCCGGCCGCGCCCGCGTGGGGCGCCCCGCAGCACGGGCACCACGGCGGTCACCACGGCCACCACGGCCATCACAAGCGCGGCTTCGGGCACATGCTCTTCTCGTCCTGAGAGGCCTCTCGGCCCGGGAAACCGGCCCGGGAAACGCCGGAGGGCCGGAGCTTTCGCTCCGGCCCTCCGCCGATCGATGTGGACGATACTGGGATTGAACCAGTGACCTCTTCCGTGTCAGGGAAGCGCTCTCCCGCTGAGCTAATCGTCCGCAGGACTGCGTGCGCGATACTGGGATTGAACCAGTGACCTCTTCCGTGTCAGGGAAGCGCTCTCCCGCTGAGCTAATCGCGCGTGGTGGATCCGCGAGGATCCGAGTGGACGATACTGGGATTGAACCAGTGACCTCTTCCGTGTCAGGGAAGCGCTCTCCCGCTGAGCTAATCGTCCGAGGTGGAGACGGGATTTGAACCCGTGTAGACGGCTTTGCAGGCCGTTGCCTCGCCTCTCGGCCACTCCACCAGCCGTGGGGGTCGAAACCCCCACACCGAGCGGACGACGAGATTCGAACTCGCGACCCTCACCTTGGCAAGGTGATGCTCTACCAACTGAGCCACGTCCGCAGGTGTCGTTTCTCCGGGGCGCTTCCGCGTCCCGGCGACGTGTTGAACTCTAGCGGATTCCGGGGCCAGCTCAAATTCCGTTTCCGCAGCGTGCTGCCCTGCTCGCGCCCCGCACTCCCTCCCGAGGCCGCCCTGACCTGGGCGCCATAGACTCACAACCGTGCACCACCTGCCCCCGCTCGCCCGCTTCGGCGGCCTGCTCGCCACCGACCTACGGGATGTCACCAGCGACCCGTCGGCCCTGGAAACCCAGGGTTTCTGGGCCGTTGTCGCGGACTTCGAGGGCCGTCTGGTCTGCGCTCGCTTCGGGGAGGTACGGGCCGAGCCGGTGCCCCCGCCCGCGCCCGGCGGCTGGCGCGGCCCCGGGGCGGGGGAGTGGACCTCGTCACTTGACCGGGCCGCCTACACCGCGGGGGTGCGCACCGTCCGGCGGCGGATCGCGGCCGGCGAGGTCTACCAGGCCAACCTCTGCCGGGTGCTGTCCGCGCCGCTGCCCGATCCGGCCGGGGCCGATGTGGACGCGCTGACCGCGCTGCTGGCCCTGGGCAACCCCGCCCCGTACGCGGGCACCGTAAGGCTGCCGTCCCACGGGGTGGAGGTCGCCACCGCCTCGCCCGAACTGTTTCTGCGGCGCACCGGGCGCACCGTGGAGTCCGGCCCCATCAAGGGCACCGGCCGCGTCCCCGAGGACCTGCTGGAGAAGGACCACGCCGAGAACGTGATGATCGTGGACCTGGTCCGCAACGACCTGGGCCGGGTCTGCGCCACCGGCTCGGTGACCGTCCCGGCGTTGTGCGCGGTCGAACCGCACCCCGGCCTGGTCCACCTCGTCTCCACGGTGCGGGGCGAACTCGCCCCCGGCGCCGGCTGGCCGGAACTGCTCGCGGCCACCTTCCCGCCCGGCTCGGTCACCGGCGCGCCCAAGTCCAGCGCGCTGCGCGTCATCGAGGAGCTGGAGACCGCGCCCCGGGGCCCGTACTGCGGTGGCATCGGCTGGGTCGACGCCGACCGCGGCACCGGTGAGCTGGCGGTCGGGATACGGACCTTCTGGATCGACCGCGGCCCGGCCGGGGCCGTGCTGCGGTTCGGCACCGGGGCGGGCATCACCTGGGGCTCGGAGCCGGAGCGCGAATGGGACGAAACGGAACTCAAGGCCGCCCGGCTGCTCGCGGTAGCGTCGGGTGTACAGCAGCCAACGGGAAGGGCGACGCGATGAAACCGGCCATCTGGCTCGATGGATCCCTCTGCGACCCGGACAGCGCCATGGTGTCCGTGTTCGACCATGGGCTCACGGTCGGCGACGGCGTCTTCGAGACCGTCAAGGCCACCGAGGGGCGGGCGTTCGCGCTCACCCGCCATCTGCGGCGGCTGGCCCGCTCGGCCGCGGGCCTGGGGCTCCCCGAGCCGGACCTGGACGAGGTGCGGCGGGGCTGCGAGGAGGTGCTCAAGGCCCACCCCGTGGCGTTCGGGCGGCTGAGGATCACCTACACCGGAGGGATCTCGCCACTCGGCTCCGACCGGGGCACGGCCGGGCCCACCGTGGTGGTCGCGCTGGTCGAGGCGGCCCGCAGGCCCGACGCCACGGCCGTGGTGACCGTCCCCTGGGCGCGCAACGAGCGCGGGGCGCTCACCGGCCTGAAGACCACCTCGTACGGCGAGAACGTGGTCGCGCTCGCCCGCGCCCGCGCGCAGGACGCCACCGAGGCGCTCTTCGGCAACACGGTCGGTGCGCTCTGCGAGGGCACCGGCTCCAATGTCTTCGTGGTCCTCGACGGCCAGCTGCACACCCCGCCGCTCTCCTCCGGCTGCCTCGCCGGGATCACCCGCGCCCTGGTGCTGGAGTGGGTGGGCGCCAAGGAGACCGATCTGCCGCTGGACGCGCTGTACCGGGCCGAGGAGGTCTTCGTGACCTCCACGACCCGCGACGTACAGGCCGTCCACCGGGTGGACGGCCACACCCTGCCCGGCGCCCCGGGGCCGGTCACCGCCGAGGCCCTGCGGATCTTCGTCGAGCGGGCGGCGGCCGACATCGACCCCTGAGCGGGCGGCGGGGGCACCGACCCCGGAGCGGGCAAACCGGGGGCCGCACCGGCCGGTCGCGGCGGATCCGCGCCGGAAAACGGGGGGTCCGCGCCGGAAGCGGGCGGATCCGCGCCGGAAAACGGGTGACGATCGCCCGGCGGGCCGGTAGAACACCTTCGTGACCACCACTCTGCGGCCCACCGCGCCCGAACGGCACACCGACGGCGGCGGACGTGCCCGCGCGTACGAGGTGTGCGTCAACGGCCGCCCCGTCGGCACCGTACGCCTCGCCACCGACGCCCGCCTGGGCCCGGCGGCCGGGCGTATCGAGCGGCTCCACATCGACGAGGCCGAGCGGCACCGGGGCCGCGGCACGGTCGCCGCGCTCGCCGCCGAGGAGGTGCTGCGCGGCTGGGGCTGCGCCCAGCTGGTGGTGAGCGTCCCCGCGTCGGCCACGACCGCCCTCGGGCTCACGGCCGCGCTCGGTTACCGCGAGCGCGGCCGCAACATGATCAAGCGGCTCACGGACCCGCCCGAGCTGCCCGGGGACAGCGCGATACGCCCCCTCACGGAGGCCGAATACCCGGCGTGGCGCGACCACGAGCGGGCCGGATACGTAGCCGATCTGCTGGCGCGCGGACTCACCCGGCAGCAGGCCGAGACCAAGGCGGACACCGACTACGCGATGCTGCTGCCGCAGGGCCCGGACACCCCCGCGGCCCTGCTGCGCGTCCTCGCCCACGGCGGCACGGACGTGGGCACCATCTGGATCTCGCTGCGCGAGGGGGAGCCCGACGCCGCCGAAAGCGGGGAGGCGTACGTCTACGCCGTCGAGGTCGCCGAGGAGCACCGCGGCCACGGACACGGCCGCACCCTGATGCTGGCCGCAGAGCGCGCGAGCCTGGCGCACGGGGCGGAGAGTCTGGGCCTGCACGTCTTCGGCGACAACACCCCTGCGCTGCGGCTGTACGAGTCGCTGGGCTACGAGTCGATCGAGTACCAGCTCTACAAGCCGCTGTTGTAAGGGCCTGTTCCGAGGACTTCCAGAGCTTTCAGGGCCTCCAGAGCCTCCACAGCCTCCAGGACATTCGGGGCTTCAGGACCGCTCGGCGACGAGCCGGGCGGCGATCTCCTCGACGCGCTCCCGCAGCCCCTCCTGGCTCTTGCCGCCGTCGAGCCGCTCGCCGCCGATCACATACGTGGGCGTGCCGGTGACCCCGATCGCCTTGCCCTCGGCCTGGTCCGCGTCCACGATCAGGATGTGCCGGCCGTCGACCAGCGCGGTGTCCATCTCCTCGGCGTCCAGCCCCAGTTCCCGGGCCACCTCCACCAGCACCGGCTCACCGCGGGTCCCGAGCTCCTCGGTGCGCTCCAGGACGGCCTCGACGAACGGCCAGCCGCGCCCCTGGGCGATGGCCTCCTCGGCCGCCTGAGCCGCCGCGTGGGCGTGCTGGTGGCGCTCCAGCGGGAAGTGGCGCAGCCGGATGTCCAGCGCGTCCTGGAAGCGGTCGCGCAGCGCGCGCAGATCGCCCAGGGCGGTACGGCAGTCGGGGCACTGTAGTTCGCACCAGACGTCGAGTACGGGGCGGGGAGCGGGGTCGGTGTGGCTCATGGGGCCAGTCTTCCAGCCCCCGGACCCTGATCCGTACCCGGAGATGTCCCTGATCCCGGGCTCGGGCCATGGCCGCGACCGCCTTACGGGGTGCACGATGGACGTACCGGAAGCCCAGCTCGTGGGAGGAACGATGCTGACCGACACCATCTGCGCCGCGCTGTCCGCGGCCGGTCTCGGCATCGCCGGGCTGACCGCCTACCGCAAGCGGTTCCTGGCGGCGACGCGGATCGCCGCCTACGCCCTGATCCCGCTGGGCCTGGCCATGACCGGCATCCTGGACTGGCTGACCGACCTGGTCTTCAAGCCGAGTATCTGGCTGGGCTTCGGCCTGCTGGGCCTCTCCTGGGGGCTGTTCATGATCACGCGGGCGGTCGAGCACCGCTCCGGCGGCACCCGTAAGGAGCGCCGCGCGGCGGCCGCGGCCGAACGTGCCGGCGGGGTGTCCGCGGGGGCCTCGGAGCCCGCTCTGGGGCCCGGCCGGGGGGCCACCGGGGTCAAGGCGTCGGGGAAGCCGAAGACCAAGGGTGGAACGAGCTCTGGCACAGATGACTTCTCCGACATCGAGGCCATACTCAAAAAGCACGGGATCTGACAAGCGACCGATCAAAAAACGATCACCGGTCGCAGGCGGGCTCATGGCTGGGTCATGATCTCCGCGAGATGTTGCAATCACCGCCCGGGGAGCAATCCCCCATCGAAGGACCCCCTGTTCCGCCGAGCGACGAGACGCGTGGCTGTCTCTTCGCCCTCTCGCAGCCGCCGCTGATGCTGTTCCTGGCATTCATCGGCACGCTGCTCTTCGTCACCGCCGTCCACGACCTCCACCGGTGGTGAGACGGCGCCCGTACGGTCACCGATGGTGACCCGCTCATCGGTGTGAGACGGCACCCCGTCCGGTTACCGATGGTGAGACGTACCGCCCGGCCTCCGACCCCCGTACCCGGATGGTCAGCTCGCGGCCTCGCGGCGCCGGGCGCGGTACGCGGCGACATGCAGCCGGTTGCCACAGGTGCGGCTGTCGCAGTAGCGCCGGGAGCGGTTGCGGGACAGATCCACGAAGGCGTGGCGGCAGTCCGGGGCCTCACAGCGGCGCAGCCGCTCCCGCTCGCCCCCCACCACGAGGAACGCCAGCGCCATCCCGCCGTCGGCGGCCAGGTGGTCGGCCAGCGAGGCACCGGGCGCGAAGTAGTGCACATGCCAGTCATAGCCGTCGTGGTCGGTGAGCCGGGGCGTCGTGCCAGCCGCGGCGATCATCGCGTTGAGCAGTTCGGCGGTGCGGCGGGCGGACTCCTCGTTCCCGGCCGCCGCGAAGACCTCGGCGAACCGGGTCCGTACGGCCCGTACCGCGGTGAGGTCGCGCTCCCCGAGCGTGCCGATGTCACTGATGGCATTGCGCTCGACGAACCGGCGCAGCGCGGCGACATCGGCGAGGTCGTCCTGGTCGGCGCCCTCGGGCGCGGTGTTCACCAGATCGACGACGGCGTCGAGCGCGCACCGGGTGTCGTGGTTGATCAGCACGATTGGCTCCCTGGCCGGCTGGGTCGGCGGCTGCCCCTGGGCTGCCCTCGATCTGCCCGACTCTAGTCCTGCCGGGCCGCGGACGTAGCTCAGGCGGCCCAGGGTGGCCATGCGACGCTGCCGGACGGTCATACGACGGTGCCGCCACCGCGGGTGCTGCCGCGGCGACGGCACCGTCGCCTGCCTCTGCCGTTGTCGGGATTGCCATGGTCGGGATCGTCGGTACGTGATGCGGTCGCGCCCCGGCTCGCGCCGTCTCCCCGAGTCGGACGGCCGAGCGCTCAGCTCTCGCCGGGTCTCAGCTCTCCGCCAGGATGTGGGAGAGCTCTGTGTCGAGGTCGAAATGGCGGTGTTCGGTACCGGGTGGCACCGCGGCGTCGGTTCGCTTCAGGAACGACTCCAGGGCCCGCGCCGGGGCTTCGAGCAGTGCCTCCCCCTCCGGGGAGCTCAGGGCGATGCAGACGACTCCCTGGCCGTGGCTGCGGGACGGCCACACCCGGACGTCGCCGGTGCCGGTGGGCCGGTGCAGACCCTCGGCGAGAAGATCGCGGGCAAACACCCATTCGACCGTCTCTTCGGCTCCGGTGTGGAAGGTGGCGTGCACGGCGTAAGGGTCGGCCGTGTCATACCGCAGGCCCGCGGGTACAGGCAGTGAGGATTCGCTCGACACAACGAGGCGCAGGTGCAGCTCGCAGCTGACCGTGGTGTTCATAAGCGCCAGGGCCTTTCGCTCAGTGTGCGCTCGGGGATTCGCACGTCGGCGAAATCGACATGCCACCTACGGTGCCGTTGTAAACCCCTCTGACCGTTTTGCGGCTCTTCTGGTAGCTCATGCGGCCCAGCTCGAGGCCGGCCACTACCGCCGTTCCGGTGACTTCAAACGATCAGGTAAGTTGGGTCACATGAATGCGGAGAGTGACGGGCGGCACGGGGCCGGCGCAGCGGGGTCCCCGGTCGCGACGGGGGGCGATGCGCCGAAGAAGGAGCCGGTATGGGGCTCCCGGGCGCCGCGGTTCATCAAGCGGTCGCGCCCGCTGCACCTGAGCTGGCAGGTCGGCGTGTTCATCGTCGGCCTCGGGGTCGTGGGCCTGGGTGTCATCCTGCTGCCCCTGCCCGGTCCGGGGTGGCTGGTGATCTTCGCCGGAATGGCGATCTGGGCGACCGAGTTCGTCTGGGCCCAGCTGGTGCTGGCCTGGACCAAGCGCAAGGTCACCGAGGCGGCGCACCGTGCCATGGACCCGAGGGTGCGCAGGCGCAATCTCATACTGACCACGATCGCGGTGGTGATCTGCGCCGTGGCGGTCTCGGCCTATGTGTGGAAGTTCGGCGTCGTGATGCCGTGGAAGATCGAGCAGTGAGCGGTCCGGCGTCGTAGGACTGGTCATGAGCACGGTCCGGCATGCGCTAATGTTGTCCGTGCGCCAGGGCGATTAGCTCAGTGGGAGAGCGCTTCGTTCACACCGAAGAGGTCACTGGTTCGAACCCAGTATCGCCCACCCTGGACCGAGGGCCCGGAAGGCATCTGCCTTCCGGGCCCTCGGCGTTGCCGCATGTCCGAAGGTGTCCGGGGCGCGTGCTCGGAAGTGTCGGGGTGCGTGCCCGAAGGCCCCGGTGCCGGGTGGTCGGCGCGGTTCCCCCAAGCGCTTTCGTCGAAGCGCTTCACCTCGATCCCGGGCGATCCTGCCCGAACCGTTGACGTACGCCTCACTGGTCCCTAACTTGTCCCGGCAAGCGCTTGCCTAAAACGTTTCAAGCTACCGGGGGCAGTCTGACGACCTGCCCGGGAGGGGCGTGTCATGGGTGCTGGGCGATGGACGGCGGGGGCGAGAGGGGTCCGGGCGGTCGCGGCCGCGGTGGCCGCGCTTGGGCTGTTGGCCACAGGCTGCGGCGGGGGAAGCGGTTCCGGGGACGGCAAGGTGACCATCCGCTACTCGTGGTGGGGCGCCAAGGACCGCGCGGAGCTGATCCAGAAGACGGTCAAGCTGTTCGAGAAGGAACATCCGAACATCAAGGTCAAGACGGACTTCTCCGAATACACCGACTTCTGGAGCAAGTTCAATACCCAGGCCGCGGGCGGAAACGCCCCGGACGTCTTCCAGAACTCCTATGCCTTCCTGCGCAAATACGGCGACAAGAACCTCCTGCTGGATCTGAACGGCCAGGCCGACGCCGGAAATCTCAGTCTGAAGGGATTCCGTGACGGACTGGAGAAGGCCGGGGATATCGACGGCAAGCTCCTCGGAGTGCCGGTCGGCGCCAATACCTTCGCGTTCTTCTACAACCCGGAGGCGTATCAGAAGGCCGGGGTGACCGTCAAGGACGGATGGACCTGGGACGACTTCTTCGCGGCCGCCAAGAAGGTGCGCAAAAGCGACAACGCGCTCTACGGTGCCAGCGACAACGCCAACGTGATGTACCTCTACGACCTGTATCTGCGGCAGAACGGCAAGGCGTTCTTCACCAAGGACGACAAGCTCGGCTTCACCAAGGACGACCTCGCCGAGTGGTGGGGCCGCTGGCAGCAGCACGCCAAGGCCGATGAGCTGGTGCCGGGGAAGAAGTCCGAGCAGGCCAAGCCCAAGGCGTCGATCAGCGCCGATCTGTCGGCCTCCGAGTTCACCTGGGACAACTTCCTGGTCCGCTTCGCCGCCGAGACCAAGACCACCCTCGACCTCGGGCCCATCCCGACCACGGACGGCAAGCGCACCGGCCAGTACCTCTCCTCGCTGATGCTCAGCGGCTCCGCCCGCACCCAGCACCCCAAGGAAGTCGCCCAGTTCATCGACTTCATGACCCATGACCCCGAGGTGGGCAAGATCATGGGCTACAACCGCGGCATCCCGGCGACCACCGCCCAGTACGACGCCTACAAGCCGCAGGGCGTCGACGCCAAGATCGCCGCGTATGAGAAGAGCGTGAGCGCCAAGCTGGAGCCGATCACCCCGCATCCGGCCGGCGCCGATGTCGCCGAGGCCGCCTTCCTGCGGATCTACACCCAGGTCGCGCTGGGGCAGGCCTCGATGGGCAAGGCGGTCGACCAGTTCTTCAGCGAGGCCGAGTCCGCGCTCGACTCGTGAGGAGAGCTTCCGTGACACCGACCACGACGCGTGCGGCGGACGGAGTGCGGCCTCCCGGCGGGACGACCCCCGGGAAGGCCGCCCCGGGCACCCGCCCCGCCCCGGCGGCGGGGCGGCGCCAGGGCCGCCGGGAGACCCTCGCGGGCTATCTCTTCCTGACGCCCTGGTGCGTCGGGATCCTGCTGCTCACCCTCGGCCCGATGCTCGTCTCGCTCTATCTGGCGTTCACCGACTACAACCTCTTCGACTCGCCCCAGTGGATCGGGTTCAAGAACTTCCAGGACCTCTTCGCGGACGACCGCTGGTGGACCTCGGTCCAGGTGACGCTGAAGTACGTACTGATCGGCACCCCGCTGAAGCTGGCGGCGGCGCTCGCCGTGGCGCTGCTGCTGGTCAAACCCCGTAAGGGCCAGGGCTTCTACCGCTCGGCGTTCTACGCCCCCTCGCTCATCGGCGCCAGTGTGAGCATCGGCGTCGTCTGGCGGGCGATCTTCAACGACGACGCGGTGGTCGACAAGTCGATGAGTCTCTTCGGCTGGGATGTCGGCGGCTGGATCGGTGACCCGGACTGGGCGCTGCCCACCCTCATCACCCTGACCGTCTGGCAGTTCGGCGCGCCGATGGTGATCTTCCTGGCCGGGCTGAAGCAGGTGCCGGGCGAGCTGTACGAGGCCGCCGAGATGGACGGCGCCGGGCGCTGGCGGCGGTTCCGGTCCATCACCCTGCCGATGATCTCGCCGGTGCTCTTCTTCAACCTCCTGCTGGAGCTCATCCACTCGTTCCAGGTCTTCACCTCCGCGGTGGTGATCGCGGGCTCGGGCACCAACACCGGCGGACCGGGCGACTCCCTGCTGGTCTACGGCTGGTACCTCTACGAGCAGGGCTTCCGCAATCTGCGCATGGGCTACGCCGCCGCGATGGCCTGGATGCTGATGCTCGGCATCGGCCTGGTGACCGCCGTGCTGTTCAAGACCCAGCGCGGCTGGGTGCACTACGAGGAGGACGCCCGGTGAGTGCTGCTTCTCCTACGGTCGGGCGGCGGCGGGTGCGCTCGGTCATCTGGCATGTCGGGGCGCTCGCCGTGCTGGCGGTGATCCTCTACCCCGTGGTGTGGGTGATCGGCGGCTCGTTCAAGCCCGGTGACCAGATCGTCGGCAGCCTCCAGCTGCTGCCCACCGACCCGATCACCGACAACTACCGCCGGCTCGGCGATGGCATCGCCGACGTGCCGATCTCGACCTTCTTCACCAACTCGCTGCTGCTGGCGGCCGGTTCGGTGATCGGCGTGCTGTTCTCCTGCTCGCTGGCGGCCTACGCCTTCGCCAGGATCCGCTTCGCCGGGCGCAACGCACTGTTCACGCTCATGATCTCCACCCTGCTGCTGCCGTTCCAGGTGCTGATCATTCCGCAGTACATCCTGTTCCAGAAGCTGGACCTGATCAACACATATGTGCCGCTGCTGCTCGGCAAATACCTGGCGGCGGACGCCTTCTTCGTCTTCCTGATGGTGCAGTTCATGCGCGGGCTGCCCCGGGAGCTGGACGAGGCGGCCCGGCTGGACGGCTGTGGCCATGCGCGCATCTACTGGAACATCGTGCTGCCGCTGTGCCGCCCGGCCCTGATCACCAGCGCGATCTTCACCTTCATCTGGTCCTGGAACGACTTCATCGGGCCGCTGCTCTACCTCAACGAACCGGACAAGTACACGGTCTCGCTGGGCCTGAAGCTCTTCATCGACCAGGACTCCGTCGCCGACTACGGAGGCATGGTCGCCATGTCGCTGGTCGCCCTGCTGCCGGTGCTGCTGTTCTTCCTGGCGTTCCAGCGCTATCTGGTCGAGGGCGCGGCGACTTCCGGGCTGAAGGGCTGAGGCCGTCATGGGAAAGAGCAGGGAAGCCGCCGGGGGAGCGGCCGCCGTACGGCGCACCGCGCACGGTCCGCTGCGCTTCGCGCTGTTCGCCGAATGTCTGCTGACCGGTGTCTGGGTGGTGCTCGCCGCCCTGCCGGTGATCACTCTGCTGCCCGCGTTCGCCGCCGGCTGTGCGCACCTGAGCCGCCATCTGGACGGGGAGCGGTCCACCTGGCGGGACTTCCTGGCCGGGCTGCGGGAGGCGACCCGGAGCGGCTGGCGGTTCTCCCTGCTGTGGTGGGCGGCGCTCGCGCTGTTCGCCTTCGATCTGCGGGTGGCCCGCTCAGGGGCCCTGCCCGGCGGGCCCGCGCTGATCGCCGTCAGCGTGGCGGGCCTGCTCGCGGTGGTCGTCCTCGGGCTGCGGACGGCGGCCTCACGGCGGCCCGGCACCGCATGGCCGGCCGCCGCTCGTACCGCCGCACGCCAGGGGCTGGCCGCCGACCCCGGCGGGTCGCTGCTGCTCATCGGCGGGCTCGCCGTACTCGCCGTGGCCGCCTGGCAGATGCTGCCGCTGATCGCCCCGGCGGCGGGCGCCCTCGCGGGATGTGCGGTCGCGGTGGAGCGCCGCGCCCGCGTCTGACCAGGCGCCTTCCGCCCCACCGGCGCCTCCTGCGCCGACTTATGTCATGCACCTGCCCCCGTAGGCCCCCGTAGCCCCGCAGCCCCCGTACGAAAGGTGAAGCCGACATGCCCCCGATCCCCCGACGCAACCTCCTCAAGGCCGCCGCCGCCACCGGCGCCACCGTGCCGTTCTCCTGGTTGCTCGCCCACAACGCCCCGAAGGCCGCCGCCGACAGCCCCGCCGGGAAGGCCGCCGACGAGCCCGTGGACATCACCTGGCTGGAGGACGGCGGCCTGGGCGCGGCCGCGGGCTCCACCTTCGGCGTTCCCTGGCCCAAGGGCGCCCACCCCGGCGACCGGACCTTCGCGCTGACCACCGCCGACGGCACACACGTGCCCCTCCAGACCTGGGCCACCGCCTACTGGCCCGACGGCTCGCTGAAGTGGACCGCGCACGCGGCGGGGGAGGGCCTCACCGGCAGCGCCTACCGGCTCACCACCGGCACGCCCGCCGCACCCGCCAAGGAGGTCACCGTCTCCGAGAGCGGCGGCGGGATCACCGTCGACACCGGGGCCATCAGGGCCGTCATCGGTAAGGACGGCAAGCGGCTCGTACGCTCCGTCACCCGCGGCTCCACCGAGATCGCCCGCGACGGCCGGCTGGTCCTGCTCCGCCAGGGCGACGTGGACGACGGCGACCAGGGCCGCGCCGAGTGGGAGCGGTTCGACGGCGAGATCAGCGGGGCGAAGGTCGAGCAGCAGGGCCCCGTCCGCGCCGTCGTCCGCATCGACGGCAAGCACCGCAAGGGCCGCCGCGCCTGGCTCCCCTTCAGCGTCCGGCTCTACTTCTACGCGGGCGCCGACTCCTTCCGCATGGTGCACACGATCACTTTCGACGGCGACCAGAACAAGGACTTCATCCGGGGCCTCGGCGTCCGCTTCTCCGTGCCGATGCGCGACGCGGCGTACGACCGTCACATCCGCATCGCGGGCGAGGGCAAGGGATTCCTGACCGAGGCCGTCAAAGGCGTCACCGGGCTGCGCCGCGACCCCGGCGCGGGCGTCCGCACCGCGCAGGTCAAGGGCGAGAAGCTGCCCGACCCGGCCGGCTGGGACCAGCGCGTCACCTCCCGGCTGCATCTCATCCCCGCCTGGGGCGACTACACCCTCTCCCAGCTCTCCGCCGACGGCTTCACCCTGCGCAAGCGCACCAAGCCCGGCCACGGCTGGATCGCGGCGGGCGGCGGCGGCCGGGCGAGCGGCTTCGGCTATGTCGGCGGCGTCAGCGGCGGACTCTCCTTCGGACTGCGCGACTTCTGGGAGAAGTTCCCCGCCCAGCTGGACATCCGCGGCGCCGCCGGGGCCGAGGCCGAGGTCACCCTGTGGCTCTGGTCGCCCGAGGCCCAGCCCATGGACCTGCGCTTCTACCACGACGGCATGGGCCAGGACACCTACCCCGAACAGCTCGAGGGCCTCGAGATCACCTACGAGGACTACGAGCCCGGCTTCGGCACCCCGTACGGCATCGCCCGCACCAGCGAACTCACCTTCTGGGCCAACGCGGCCACCCCCGACGCCGACGCCCTCGTCCGGCAGGCCGCCGCCGTGCGCACCCCGCCCCAACTGGCCGCCGGACCCGCCGACCTGGCCCGCGCCAAGGTCTTCGGCGGCCTCTTCGCCCCCGTCGACCGCTCCACCCCCGCCAAGGCGAAGGTCGAGGACCGGCTGGACTTCCTCTTCGACTACCACAAGGGCCAGGTCGAACAGCGCCGTTGGTACGGCTTCTGGGATTACGGCGACATCATGCACACGTACGACGGCGACCGGCACCAGTGGCGGTACGACGTCGGCGGCTACGCCTGGGACAACTCCGAGCTCTCGCCCGACCTGTGGCTGTGGCTGGCGTATCTGCGCTCCGGCCGCGCCGACATCTTCCGCTTCGCCGAGTCGATGACCCGCCACACCGGCGAGGTCGACGCCTACCACCTCGGCAAGTGGGCCGGGCTCGGCACCCGGCACGGTGTCCAGCACTTCGCCGACAGTGCCAAACAGCAGCGCATCTCCACCGCCCTGTACCGCCGCTTCTTCTACTTCCTCACCGCGGACGAGCGGATCGGCGACATCATGCACGCCCTCGTCGACTCCGACGAGACGTTCCTCGTCCTCGATCCGCAGCGCAAGGTCCGCGACGACCCCGACTACGAGCCCGATCCGCACGCCCTGGACATCGGCTTCGGCACCGACTGGAGCGGCCTCGCCGGGGCCTGGCTCACCGAATGGGAGCGGCGCGGCCCGAAGGCGGAGAAGGCCGAGGCGCGGCTGCGCTCCACCATGGAGACCATCGCGGCCCAGCCCAACGGCTTCGTCCAGGGCAGCGGTCTGTACGACCTCGACACCGGCAAGTACGCCATCGCCGACCGGCCCAAGGTCAGCGTCTCCCATCTGTCCGCGGTCTTCGGCCTGGTCGAGGTCTGCGCCGAGGTGATCGACCTCATCGACCTGCCGAAGTTCAAGGAGGCATGGCTGGACTACTGCCGCTACTTCAACGCCACCAAGGCCGAGCAGAAGGCCCGCTACGGCGCCGACTTCGGCTCGCTGATCCTGGTCCAGGGCCACTCCCGGCTCGACGCCTACGCCGCCGTCCAGCTGAAGGACGACAAGCTGGCCGCCCGCGCCTGGCAGAAGTTCACCGAATACCACGAGGGCGACGGCTACCCGGATGCCACCATCAGCTGGAAGTCGGTGAAGGTCGAGGGCCCGGAGGTGCTGGAGCCCGGCGTCGAGGCGGCCTGGGTGAGCACCAATGCCACCGCCCAGTACGGCCTCGCCGCGATCCAGAACCTCGCGCTCGTCGGCGACAAGCTGCCGGGCTAGCCAGGCCGTGACGGCCGGACCACACTGAGGGCATGGACTGGTGCCATTACCGCTTCCGCAGCCGATGGGACCTCGACGCTCCGCCCGCCGCCGTCTTCGCGGTGCTGGCGAACGGCGACGACTATCCGCGGTGGTGGCCCCAGGTCCGTGAGGTCCGGCGGATCGACGAGCGCAGCGGCGCCGCCCGATTCCGCTCCCTCGTCCCGTACGACCTGCGGCTGATCGTCAGCGAGGCGCGCCAGGACCCGGCGGAGGGCGTGCTGGAGATCGGCTTCGCGGGCGATCTGGAGGGATGGGCTCGCTGGACGGTGCTGCCCCAGGGGACCGGCACCCGCGCTCTGTTCGAACAGGAGGTGGTGGCCCGCAAGCCGCTGCTGCGCCGTCTCGCGCTCATCGGGCGTCTCGTCTTCCGGGCCAACCACACCCTGATGATGCGCGCGGGGCTGCGGGGGCTGCGGGCGCACCTCGCCGCGCGGCCAGCGGGTCCGGCCGGGGCGCCGTCCGGCCCGGCGTCCGGGGCCCCCGGCGGAAATGCGGTTTGAACCAAACCCGCCGCGACCTGTATTGTTCAGGTCGTTCCGCCGGGGAGACCCCGAAGAGAACAACCCGGGCGATTAGCTCAGTGGGAGAGCGCTTCGTTCACACCGAAGAGGCCACTGGTTCGAACCCAGTATCGCCCACCACCCCAGGAGGCCGGGCCGCCAGCAGGCGGCCCGGCCTCCTGTTTGTGTGCTTGTACGGCCGGGAGTGGGGTATCCGGATAAAGCTTCCGTGGGTGACGATGTGGAGGGGAACTCATGGCCGTCGCGACCGCAGCCGTCCTGACCTTGGACTGCGCCGAACCCGAAGAGCTCGCGGAGTTCTACGCCCGGGTGCTCGGCGCGGAGATCCAGCCGCTGACCACCCCCGACCGGGTCGAGATCGTCGCGCCCGGCGGGTCGCGGATGGCCTTCCTGCGGGACCACGGCTTCGCCCCGCCGAGCTGGCCACGGCCGGACGACTCCCAGCAGGCGCATCTGGATCTGCTGGTGGAGGACATCGACGCTGCGGAGCGCCAGGTCGTCGACCTGGGCGCGCGACCGCTGGACACCAAGAACAACGGTGGCCTGCGCGACACACGGATCTACTCCGACCCGGCCGGCCACCCCTTCTCGCTCCGCCGGACCTGAGCGCCGGGCGCACCGCGGCGGGCGCACCGCGCCGGGCCCGGGCGCTCAGGCCGCGGCCGGCAGGTCCGGCCGCAGCGGCCACGCCGGATCGCAGACCTCGTCCGAGCCGTTGAGCGCGAACCACGCCTGCAACCCCCGGGCCTGCGCCGCGTACCAGACCGTCTGGCGCGCGTGCAGCTCGGCGGGGGTCAGCGTCTCCAGCCGGGAGGCGAACCGGCGGCCCACCGCCCGTACGACATGCAGCGCGGCCGCAGCGTCCGCCGCCGCGTCATGCGCGCCGGTCAGCTCCACGCCGTAGTGCGCACACAGATCGATCAGGGTGCGGCGGCCCTTGCGATAGCGGTCCAGATGCTTGTCCAGCACCCGGGGATCCAGGACGGTCATCGAGCGCAGCGGAAGATAGCCCGCCAAGCTGGAGTTGCGATGCCGCTTCAACTCCCGGTCCAGCAGGGTCAGATCGAACGGCGCGTTCATGATCACCACCGGGGTGCCCCGCGTGACCTGTTCCGCTATCGCCCGCGCCACCTCGTCCACCACCGGCGCCGGCCATCTGCCGTGTCGCTGGAGATGAGCGTCGGTCAGACCGTGTATCTCGGTGGCGGCCGGCGGCACCGGCACGCCCGGACTCACCAGCCAGCGCCGGATCTCCGGCAGACTTCCGGTCCCGCGCTGCACCACCAGGGCCGCCGATACGATCCGGTCATGCTCGACATCGACACCCGTGGTCTCCGTGTCAAAGGCGGCGAGCGGCCCTTCGAACCAGGACGGCATGGCCTCAACTCCTCGTGCATTTCCCCTCGATGACATCTGATCCCGCCCCGACCAGGTGATACCCGGAGGGAGGACCGCGAACCGCCGCTGTTTGCCGAGGTCCTGACGCGGAGACAACACAGGTGTACGAAGCCGGCGACGACCGGAAGGCGTCACGGACATGACGCTCGCAACACCCGACCCGGCCCCGACGGCGAGCGGCCTTGCGCTGAGCGGATCACCTCCCGTGCGTGGCCAAATCGCCACCACCGCCTGTATGGAGACCCTTCAGGTGGGCTATCTGCACGCGGTGGCCGCCGCCGCGGGCTGCTCACTGGCCCAGCCCTTCCCCGACCAGGGCATCGACTGGCACGTCAGCCACAGCGCGCCCGGCCACGCCGTGGACGACGAGGTCACCATCAAGGTGCAGCTCAAGGCCACGTACCAGCTCGCGCCCGACCCTCCGGGGCCGACCTTCGCCTTCACGCTCGACAACGACCACCTGGTCAAGCTGGCCCGCAGCCCGGTCTCCGTGCACAAGATCCTCGTGGTGATGATCGTGCCGCGCGGCCAGGAGGACTGGCTGCGGGCCGGGCATGACCGGCTGTCCCTGCGCCACTGCTGCTACTGGATCAATCTGGCCGGCCACGCGGTCACGGGCCGCCGCCGGACCACCGTGCGGATCCCGACCTCGCGGATCTTCGACGACCGCGCGCTCTGCGAGATCATGACCCGGGTCGGGGCGGGAGGGAGACCGTGATGGACCGACCATGGCCCCAGGACGACCCGGCACCCCTGCCGGTCCCGCGCCCCGACGAGGTGGATCCGGCCGTCCTCGGCGCCCTGCTCGCCCGGCACGGCTGGCGCCGCCGCGGCGGCGCCCCGGGGGCCTATGCCCGCTGGACCCCGCCGGGCCGGCCCGCGGGCGGCACCAGCCTGCTGGTGCCCGAGAGCCGGGACTTCCCCGACAGCGGCGATCTGCTCGGCGAGGCGCTGATGGCGCTCAGCCGCAGCGCCGCGCCCTCCGCCCGCGAGGTGCTCACCGGCCTCGCCGTGCCCAGCGACGAGATCCGCTGGCGGCGCGAGGTGCCCGAATCCCCCGGCGGCACCTCCGCCTGGACCGCGCAGGAGCGGCTGCGCGCCGCCGCCCGGGACACCCTGCTGGCCGGGGCGCTCGCCGCCCGCGGCCGCGCGGGGTACTACGGCGCCCGGCACCGCCGCGCCGCCGAGGCGTCCCTGGAGCGGGTGCTGACCGGGCCCCCGGGCGCCGGGTCCGGCGGCCGTGAGCTGACCGTCTTCGTGCCCGTCGAGGAGGACGGCCGCGCCACCGCCGTCACCCTGCTGCGCGCGCTGTACGCCCTCCGGGACGCCGCCGACTACCACCGGACGACCGGCCGGATGGAGGCGTATGACGCGGCGGTCGAGGCGGGGGCCAGCCGGGAGCTGACCGAGGCGGTGATCGCGCTGGTCCAGGGCACGGAAGGGGCCCGGGTGGCGCTGGAGTGGTCACCGGCCGCCGGTCCGCCGCCGGGGTTCGCCGCCCGGCCCGATCCGGTGGAGTTCTCGCCCGGCGACCTCCCGGGGTTGCGGGAGGCGGGCGCCCGCTATGTCCGGGATGAGCCGTCCGTTCCGGTATGCCTCACCGGTGCGGTGGTGCGGCTGCGCCGTACCGGCCCCGGCGGCCCCGGGACGGTGCGGCTGCGGGTGCTCTCCGGGGCGGAGGTCGACCAGGTGCGGATCACCCTGGACGAGGAGGACTACCGCATCGCCGGCCACGCCCATCTGGTGGGGCTGCCGATCCGGGTGCGGGGGCGGCTGGAGAGCCGCGGCGGCTTCCGGCGGCTCGGCGGGGCCGGTGGCGTCACCCCGGTCCCGGTGGACGAGGCCGAGCGGGACCGGCTGGTCAAGTCGCTCCAGGAGAACCTGGACTTCTTCGAGGAGGCGTGCGGCGGCGGCCCCTGACCGCCGCCGGGCTCATGACGCCCGTCCGCAACCGTTTCGCGGTCCCGCCCGTCGGCTCGGTACGATTCACGCTGCGCGGCATACGCCGCGGGGAGCCATCCATCAGTCAGGAGAGACCGGTGTCAGACGTCCGTGTGATCATCCAACGCGATTCCGAGCGGGAAGAACGCGTGGTGGCCACGGGCACTACGACGGCGGACCTCTTCACCGGCGACCGCTCGATCGTCGCCGTGCGCGTGGCCGGGCAGCTCAAGGACCTGGCGTACCAGCCGGCCGAGGGCGACGAGATCGAGCCGGTGGAGATCACCAGCCAGGACGGTCTGGACATCCTGCGCCACTCCACCGCGCATGTGATGGCCCAGGCGGTGCAGGAGCTGTTCCCGGACGCGAAGCTGGGCATCGGCCCGCCGATCAAGGACGGCTTCTACTACGACTTCGACGTCGAGACCCCGTTCCACCCGGACGATCTCAAGCGCATCGAGAAGAAGATGCAGGAGATCCAGAAGCGGGGGCAGCGGTTCTCCCGCCGCGCGGTCACCGACGAGGAGGCGCGCGAGGAGCTCTCCGCCGAGCCGTACAAGCTGGAGCTGATCGGGCTCAAGGGGTCGGCCGCGGACGCCGCCGAGGGCGCGTCCGCCGAGGTCGGCGCGGGCGAGCTGACCATCTACGACAACCTCGACGCCAAGACCGGCGAGCTGTGCTGGAAGGACCTCTGCCGCGGTCCGCACCTGCCGACCACGCGGAACATCCCGGCCTTCAAGCTGATGCGCAGCGCCGCCGCGTACTGGCGGGGCAGCGAGAAGAACCCCCAGCTCCAGCGGATCTACGGCACCGCCTGGCCGACCAAGGACGAGCTGAAGGCGTACCTGGACTTCCTCGCCGAGGCCGAGAAGCGCGACCACCGCAAGCTGGGCGCGGAGCTGGATCTGTTCTCCTTCCCCGACGAGCTGGGCTCGGGCCTCGCGGTGTTCCACCCCAAGGGCGGCGTGATCCGCAAGGAGATGGAGCAGTACTCGCGGAAGCGGCACGAGGAGGCGGGGTACGAGTTCGTCAACACCCCCCACATCACCAAGGCCAAGCTCTTCGAGACCTCCGGCCATCTGCCGCACTACATGGACGGCATGTTCCCGCCCATGGAGTTCGAGGGCCAGGACTACTACCTCAAGGCCATGAACTGCCCGATGCACAACCTGGTCTTCCGGGCGCGCGGGCGGTCCTATCGCGAGCTGCCGCTGCGGCTCTTCGAGTTCGGCACGGTCTACCGGTACGAGAAGTCCGGCGTCGTCCACGGCCTGACCCGGGCCCGGGGCTTCACCCAGGACGACTCGCACATCTACTGCACCAAGGAGCAGATGGCCGATGAGCTCGACAATCTGCTCACCTTCGTGCTGGACCTGCTCCGCGACTACGGCCTGAGCGACTTCTATCTGGAGCTGTCCACCCGGGACGACTCCGACAAGTTCATGGGCAGCGACGACCAGTGGGAAGAGGCCACCGAGGAGCTGCGCAAGGCCGCCGAGAAGCAGGGCCTGGAGCTGGTCATGGACCCGGGCGGCGCGGCCTTCTACGGCCCCAAGATCTCGGTCCAGGCCCGGGACGCGATCGGCCGCACCTGGCAGATGTCGACCATCCAGGTCGACTTCAACCAGCCGGCCCGGTTCGAGCTGGAGTACACCGCGGCGGACGGCTCCCGTCAGCAGCCCGTCATGATCCACCGGGCGCTCTTCGGCTCGATCGAGCGCTTCTTCGCGGTGCTGCTGGAGCACTACGCGGGTGCCTTCCCGGTGTGGCTCGCCCCGGTCCAGGCGGTCGGCATCCCGATCGGCGACACCCATGTGCCGTACCTGGAGGAGTTCGCCGCCCAGGCCAAGGCGAAGGGCCTGCGGATGGAGGTGGACTCGTCCTCGGACCGGATGCAGAAGAAGATCAGGAACGCCCAGAAGTCCAAGATCCCGTTCATGGTGATCGCGGGTGACGAGGACGTCGCGAACGGCGCGGTGAGCTTCCGCTACCGCGACGGCTCGCAGAAGAACGGCATCCCGATCGACCAGGCGCTGGCCGAGATCGCCGACGCCGTGGAGCGCCGGATCCAGGTCTGATCCAAAAGCGGTCTCCACGGAGGCCGGGATTCCGAGGGGCGGCCCTGACCAGGGCCGCCCCTCGGCTCTTCCTCACCCCTGCGGGGCGAATATGCTGGCCCGCATGACGAGTGAGCCGGAACAGCAGATCGGAGTGGGGACGCCTGACGCGTTCCAGCGCCTGTGGACGCCCCATCGGATGGCCTACATCCAGGGGGAGAACAAGCCGACCGGCCCGGGCGCGGGCGATGGCTGTCCGTTCTGCTCCATTCCGGAGAAGTCCGACGAGGACGGCTTGATCATCGCTCGTGGCGAGTCCGTGTACGCCGTGCTCAACCTGTACCCGTACACCGGCGGTCATCTCATGGTCGTCCCGTTCCGGCACATCGCCGACTACACCGAGCTCACCGCCGAGGAGACGGTGGAGCTCGCGGAGTACACCAAGGCCGCGATGACCGCGCTGCGTACCGCCTCGGGTGCGCACGGTTTCAACATCGGTATGAACCAGGGGACCGTGGCGGGCGCCGGAATCGCGGCGCATCTGCACCAGCATGTGGTGCCGCGCTGGGGCGGGGACACCAACTTCATGCCCGTGATCGGCAGGACCAAGGTGCTGCCGCAACTCCTCGCCGACACCCGCCGGTTGCTCGCCGACGCCTGGCCCCGGCCGGTGGCCTAAGCGCTCCACGGGAAGTGCCGCGAGGTGCCGTCGTTCATCCGCGGCTTCGTCGTGGCCGGTCGCGCAGTTCCCCGCGCCCCTTCGGGGCGCACCCGAACCGCACCGGACTTCAGCGAGGCCGCTTAGCCGCCGCAAGGGGGGTGGGCCCTGGCCGCGGGCCCTGGCCGCGC
>NZ_JBQTCE010000024.1:0-129875 GCF_052665095.1 Streptomyces sp. NEAU-174
CACCCGTTCGCCACTAATCCCCGGCCGAAACCGGTTCATCGTTCGACTTGCATGTGTTAAGCACGCCGCCAGCGTTCGTCCTGAGCCAGGATCAAACTCTCCGTGAATGCCTCCGGGATATCCCGGTAAACACTGCACGAGAGCGGAACCACCAGAGGAATAATCCAGTGGTTCACAGCGTCCTCGCTGTGTTTTTCTTCAAAGGAACCTCGTCCACGAGTGGACGGGGTATCAACATATCTGGCGTTGACTTTTGGCACGCTGTTGAGTTCTCAAGGAACGGACGCTTCCTTCGAAACCGTTTCACCGGTTTCTCCGGGCGCTTCCCTTCGGTGTTTCCAACCTTACCAGATCCGATTTCCGGTCGTTTCCGATCCGAATTCCGTTTCCGGTGGCCGCTTGGAGGGCCTTGCCTTTCGGCGTGTTTTCGACTTTAGCAGATGATCATCGGCCGAACCTAATCGGCTTCGCGTGATGCCTGCGGGTGTCAAAAGGTGCTCCGTTTGGATTTCCATCCGTCTGCGGAGCGGTTCAGATGCGCTTGGGGGGTGAGCAGACCCTGCTCACCACAACCGTTTAAACCTACCTCCCCGGACTACCTCGGTCAAGGACTCCGGGCAAGATTCTTTGTGCGGTCCGGCCGGAGGGCCTGTGCACTCCGTTCACCGCGACCTTCAAACGTACGCATCGGGGCTCCCCGGGTCAATAGGTTCCCGGAGATTTCTCATCGCCGCAGGTCAGAGGCGGTGAGATGACCGTCAGGCCGCGAAGGACGACGGTGGGCTCTCCAGGTGCTCCAGCTCGATACCCGGGGCGGCGAGCACCACGTCGCCGGCGATGTGGACCGTCCGTAGCTCTCCGGTGTCCAGCTCGGTCACCTGGTACTCGTCCACAACGAGCGGCCCGGTGTCGGTGGCGTGACCCTTTCTGTCGAGAAGTGCCCAGGACTGATCCAGGGTGAGGGGCGCGAGGACCGGATCGGTGAAGGCCACGAGGCGTACGCGGACGGCTCCGGCGCCCGGTTCCAGGCGTAGCAGCCGGGAGACGGCGACCAGGAAGGCCGGGGAGGCGCCGGTGAAGGAGTGGGCTCGGACATTGCCCTCGGTCGCGTGCTCACCGGTGGGGTCCGTGCGGACCCAAGTGACCCCCTCCAGGGCGGCGCCCCTGACCTGCCAGCTGGATGCGTGCAGCTCCACCCTCAGCGGGCGGCCGAGCTCGTCGAGGGTGAGGTCCACGGACCCGGTGTGATCGCCGGAGGGTGAGGTCCGCTGTGCGACATAGCGCCAACCACTGGGGCCGGGAGCGCACTGGAAGTGCTCCTCGCCCAGGGGGGCGTGATCGTGCGGGTCGTGGAGGGAGTAGCGGCCGCGGGGCATGGTGAGGTCCTTGACGAGCGTCGGGCCCGCCCGGCCGGATGGCGCGGACAGGCCCTGGGGCCCCCGCCGGGGCGGGGGCCGGGTCAGCGGCCGCCGACGGGGTGGTCGGCGGCGCCGGTGCGATCAGCGGATGCGATCAGTAACGGTAGTGGTCGGGCTTGTACGGGCCCTCCACCGGGACGCCGATGTAGGAGGCCTGCTCGGGCCGGAGCGTGGTCAGCTTGGCCCCGAGCGCGTCCAGGTGGAGACGGGCGACCTTCTCGTCCAGGTGCTTGGGGAGCACATAGACGTCGGTCGGGTACGACTCCGGCTTGGTGAAGAGCTCGATCTGGGCGATGGTCTGGTTCGCGAAGGAGTTGGACATCACGAACGACGGGTGACCGGTCGCGTTGCCGAGGTTCAGCAGACGGCCCTCGGAGAGCACGATGATCTTCTTGCCGTCGGCGAAGGTCCAGGTGTGGACCTGCGGCTTGACCTCGTCCTTCACGATGCCCGGAAGAGCGGCGAGCCCGGCCATGTCGATCTCGTTGTCGAAGTGGCCGATGTTCCCGACGATCGCCTGGTGCTTCATCTTGGCCATGTCCGAGGCAAGGATGATGTCCTTGTTGCCGGTCGTGGTGATGAAGATGTCGGCGGTCTCCACCACGTCCTCCAGGGTGGCGACCTGGTAGCCGTCCATCGCGGCCTGGAGCGCGCAGATCGGGTCGATCTCGGTGACGATCACCCGGGCGCCCTGACCGCGCAGCGACTCGGCGCAGCCCTTACCGACGTCACCGTAGCCACAGACGACCGCGACCTTGCCGCCGATCAGCACGTCGGTGGCGCGGTTGATGCCGTCGACCAGGGAGTGGCGGCAGCCGTACTTGTTGTCGAACTTGGACTTGGTGACCGCGTCGTTCACGTTGATCGCCGGGAAGAGCAGCGAGCCGTCCCGCTGCATCTCGTAGAGGCGGTGAACGCCGGTGGTGGTCTCCTCGGTGACCCCGCGGATCTCGGAGGCCAGCTGCGTCCACTTCTGCGGGCTCTCCGCGATGGTGCGGTTCAGCAGCTCGAGGATGACACGGTGCTCGTCGTTCTCGGCGGTGGCGACGTCAGGGGCGGCGCCGGCCTTCTCGTACTCGACGCCCTTGTGGACGAGGAGGGTGGCGTCGCCACCGTCGTCCAGGATCATGTTGGGCCCGCCGGTGGGGGTGCCGGGCCAGGTCAGCGCCTGCTCCGTGCACCACCAGTACTCCTCCAGGGTCTCGCCCTTCCAGGCGAAGACCGGGATGCCCTGCGGGTTCTCCTGGGTGCCCTCGGGGCCGACGGCGACCGCGGCCGCGGCGTGGTCCTGAGTGGAGAAGATGTTGCAGGAGGCCCACCGGACCTGGGCGCCGAGGGCGACCAGGGTCTCGATCAGCACGGCGGTCTGCACCGTCATGTGCAGCGAGCCGGTGATACGGGCACCGGCCAGCGGCTGCTGCTCGGCGTACTCCTTACGGATCGCCATCAGGCCGGGCATCTCATGCTCGGCGAGGGTGATCTCCTTACGGCCGAAGGCAGCCAGAGAGAGGTCCGCGACCTTGAAGTCCTGACCGGAGACGGCTGTCGTCATAAGTGCTGCTCCTCCTCGATCGTGTGCGAGCGAGAGTGGTTCGGCTGGGCATGCGAGGCGTCGGGCAGGGTCCCGCGACAACGGGCACACCTGTCCCCTTCTACCTCACAGTGCGCAGTCCGTCGGAGGCCCTCTCTCCCTCGGCCGACCCGCGGTGCGGGCCGCCCGACCGCCATCAGCAGCGACGTCTGGCTCGGTCACGAATCTACACCGATCGGCGGAGCGAACCCCAGCCCCCATCGGTCATCTTCGGCCGTACGGCTATGACCAGGGACGACGGTCAGGGCGACGACCAGGGCAACGACCGGGAGCGACAGCCAGGGGGACGACCGGGGCGACGGGTGTGCTGCTCGGGGGTTCTCGGTCTGCGTCGTTCGGGGGCCGATGCTCGCGGTGTTTCCGGAGTCGGGGGTTCAGGTCGTCGCTTTGATCACGCCCGGATGTATTGCACGATGCCGCGAGCGCGGGGACGCTGGCAGCTTCCCGCGCCCGCTCAACGCGTTAAGGAGAACCACGTGACCAGTCCAGCCGATCCCCCCAACGGTGCGGGGGCCAGCGGACCGGGGCTCAAATTGCTCGCGGTGACCGCATGTCCCACGGGTATCGCCCATACCTATATGGCCGCTGAGAAGCTGGCCCAGGCGGCGGAGTCGCTCGGCCACAGCATGAAGGTGGAGACCCAAGGCTCGATCGGGGCCGAGAACGTACTGTCTGACAACGATGTCAGCGAGGCCGACGGCATCATCATCGCCGCTGACAAGGACGTCGACCGCAGTCGCTTCGTCGGTAAGAGGGTGCTTGTCGTCGGGGTCGCCGATGGCATCCACCGGCCGCAGCGGCTGATCGAGCAGGTGCTGGAAGCGCCGGTGTACGAGGGCGACGGCTCCGGTGCCGGGCGCGGTGCCTCGGGGGCGGCGGCTTCCGGGGGTGGTGGCGGTGGCGGTGGCGGCAGTAAGGGGCGCAGCGTCACCTATAAGGCGCTCATGAACGGTGTCTCGTACATGATCCCGTTCGTGGTGGTCGGCGGTCTGCTGATCGCGGTGTCGCTGGCCCTGGGCGGTGATACGACGTCCAAGGGCATCGTCATCCCCGACGACTCCTTCTGGAAGACGGTCAACGACATCGGGAGCATCGGCTTCGAGCTGATGATCCCGGCCCTGTCCGGCTATATCGCCTACGCCATCGCGGACCGGCCGGCGTTGGTGCCCGGCATGGTGGGCGGCTGGATCGCGGCGCACGGCGAGCTGTACGACAGTGAGGCGGGCGCCGGGTTCATCGGGGCGATCGTCACCGGCTTCCTGGCCGGTTATCTGGTGCTGTGGATCAAGCGGGTCAAGGTTCCCAAGTTCGTCCAGCCGATCATGCCGATCATTGTGATCCCGATCGTGGCGACCTCGGCGCTCGGCCTCTTCTTCATCTATGTCCTCGGCGAGCCGATCTCCTGGGTCTTCGAGCAGCTGACTGATTGGCTCGGCGGGCTGACCGGCACGAGTGCGGCGGTGCTCGGCATCATTCTCGGGCTGATGATCGCGTTCGATATGGGTGGTCCGGTCAATAAGACGGCGTTCCTCTTCGGTGCCGGGCTGGTGTCCAAGAACCCCGAGGTCATGGGGGCGTGTGCGGCGGCCATTCCGGTGCCGCCACTGGGTCAGGGGCTGGCCACGCTGCTGCGCCGCCGGATGTTCGACGACCAGGAGCGGGAGACCGGGCTCGCGGCGCTCTTCATGGGCTTCTTCGGCATCACGGAGGGCGCGATTCCGTTCGCGGCGGCGCGTCCCGCGCGGGTCATTCCGGCGAACATGGTGGGCGGTGCGGTCGCCGGGGCGATAGCCGGGGTGGCGTCGGTCGAGGACAACGTGCCGCATGGGGGGCCGATTGTGGCGGTGCTCGGTGCGGTTGGTGGGGTACCGATGTTCTTTGTCGCCGTGGTGATGGGTACGGCGGTGACGGCGTTGGTGACGATTGGGTTGATGTCGGTGGGTGGGGGTGCTGTTGGTTCGGGGGCTGCTGCGGGTGGTTCTTCCGGGGCTGCGTCGGGTGCGGCTGAGCCCGTTCTTGCCGGGGTGGGCGGCGGTGAGCGTGCCGGGGAGGCGAGTGGTGCTGCGGGTGCCCGTAAGGCGGTCGCTTCTCAGGGGGTGGCCGCCGCCGCCGAGACCGGCGAGACCGGCGAGACCGGCGAGGTCGAGGCTGTCCCTGAGGGGCAGGTGCTGTCCGGGTATCTCACTGAGCAGACCGTGAAGGAGCGGCTGGCGGCCGACGGTAAGGACGCCGCGATCCGTGAGATGGCTGAGTTGCTGGCCGCGACAGGCAAGGTCGCGGATGCGGAGGAGCTGGTGCGGGCCGCGTTTGCCCGGGAGGACCAGGGCACGACTGGGCTCGGCGAGGAGATCGCGATTCCGCATGCCAAGACGGATGCGGTGACCGCTCCGGTCGTCGGCTTCGCGCGGTCCCCTGAGGGGATCGAGTGGGGTGCGCCGGATGGGACGAAGGCTCGGCTGGTGTTCATGATCGCGGTGCCGGAGGCGGATGCGGGGGATGAGCATCTGCGGATTCTGGCGTTGCTGTCGCGGAAGTTGATGGCTGAGGAGTTTCGGGAGCGGTTGTTGGGGGCGGGGGATGTGGAGGGGATTTTGGGGGTGCTTGGGGAGATTGAGTAGGGCGGGGGGGGTGGGTTTCTCCCCCACCCCGCCCCTTCCCGAAACCGGGGGCAAAGCCCCCGGCCCCCCACCGGGGCTTCGCCCCGGACCCCAGCTCAGGAGCGCGGCCCGGGCTCCGGGCTCCGGTTCGGAGCTGTGCCGGGGCCCGAGCCCGAGTGCTCCGCACCGGGCCCCGGTTCGGGGGTCTGCCCGGCCCCAGTCGAGTGCTCCGCACCAGGCCCCGGTCCGGGGACCTACCCGACTCCCAGCCCAGCGCTCCGGCCCAGACCCCGGCTCAGGGGCTCTGCCCCTCCCCCAACGAGCGCTCCGCCCCAGACCCCGGTCCGGGGACCTACCCGACTCCCAGCCGAGCGCTCCGGCCCAGACCCCGGCTCAGGGGCTCTGCCCCTCCCCCAACGAGCGCTCCGCCCCAGGCCCCGGTCCGGGGACCTACCCGACTCCCAGCCGAGCGCTCCGCCCCAGGCCCCGGCTCAGGGGCTCTGCCCCTCCCCCGTCGAGCGCTCCGCACCGGGCACCGGTCCGGGGACCTACCCGACTCCCAGCCGAGCGCTCCGCCCCAGGCCCCGGCTCAGGGGCTCTGCCCCTCCCCCGTCGAGCGCTCCGCACCGGGCACCGGTTCGGGGACCTGCCCGACTCCCAGTCGAGGGCTCCGGCCCCCGGGGTTCCGGTTTGGTTCCTGGGGGCGGAGGCTCGGTTCCCCCGGCCCCTGCCCCCGGCCCCTGCTCCGCCGGCCCGGCGGGGCAGGGGCGGCGCATGCCGTTGGGGTTGGTGGTGCGTTGTCGGGTGCGGGCTGTGGCCGGTTTGTGCCCGCCCGTTCCGCCCTGCGGAACAGATGCGCACAAACCGGCCGGGTCTCGCTCAGGCGGACGTCGTGGTGCGGAGGATGTCGGGTTCCAGGTAGATGACTCGGGCGATCGGGACCGCCTCGCGGATGCGGGCCTCCGCGGCGTCGATCGCGCGGGCGACCTCCGCGGCCGTGTCGTCGTGTTGGACCGCGATCTTGGCGGCGACCAGGAGCTCCTCGGGGCCGAGGTGGAGGGTGCGCATGTGGATCACGCTGGTGACGGTGTCGCCGTCCACGACGGCTTCGCGGATCTTGGCGACCTCCGTGGCGTCGGCCGCCTCGCCCAGCAGCAGCGACTTGGTCTCGGCCGCGAGCACCAAGGCGATCAGCACCAGCAGGATGCCGATGCAGAGGGTGCCGATGCCGTCCCAGATGCCGTCGCCCGTCAGCAGGGTGAGACCGACGCCGCCGAGCGCGAGGACCAGGCCGACGAGGGCGCCGAAGTCCTCCAGGAGGACGACGGGGAGTTCGGGGGCCTTGGCGCGGCGGACGAACTGGGACCAGCTCTGCTTGCCCCGGATCTCGTTGGACTCCTTTATGGCCGTACGGAAGGAGAAGCCCTCGGCGATGATCGCGAAGACGAGCACCCCGACCGGCCAGTACCAGTGCTCCAGCTCATGGGGGTGCTGGATCTTCTCGTAGCCCTCGTACAGCGCGAAGACACCACCGATGGTGAACAGCACGATGGAGACGAGGAAGCCGTAGATATAGCGCTCGCGGCCGTAGCCGAAGGGGTGCTCGGGGGTGGCCTCGCGCTTGGCCTTCTTCCCGCCGAGGAGCAGCAGCCCCTGGTTGCCCGAGTCGGCGATCGAGTGCACGCCTTCGGCGAGCATCGACGACGAGCCGCTGAAGGCGAACGCCACGAACTTGGCTGCGGCGATAGCCAGGTTCGCGCCCAGCGCGGCAACAATCGCCTTGGTTCCGCCTGATGCACTCATATGTGCCGAATTTCCCTTCCGCTTACATGGCAGCTCATGGCGGCTTTGCCAGTGCTTTACCGCCTCACGGCGGGCCATTGTTCCAGCCCCTCGAGCGGGCCGTACCTCAGGCGTTCACTGTGGCCCTGAACACAGTGCCATCACCGCTCAGGGCGGCCTCCTCGCCGGCCGGTACGAAGGCCGACTCCCCGCGCTTCAGCGGGAGCGCGCCGTCCGCGCCGCGCAGCGAGACCTCGCCCGAGGCGCAGAGCAGGATCTGCGGGCCGCCCGCTGGCAGCGGGCGGGGTGCGGCGCCGTCGGCGAGGACGTGGCGGGAGAGCCGGAACTCGTCGATCGGGGTGGTGTAGAGCTCCTCGCCGGAGGGGTCCGCCTCGGGGCGCAGCACGGCGGGGGCGGCGCTCTCGAAGCGGACGACGCGCAGCAGCTCGGGGACGTCCACGTGCTTGGGCGTCAGTCCGCAGCGCAGCACATTGTCGGAGTTGGCCATGATCTCGACGCCCAGGCCTTCGAGGTAGGCGTGCGGTACCCCGGCGCCGAGGTAGAGGGCCTCGCCGGGCTGGAGGGTCACGAAGTTGAGCAGCATCGCGGCGATCACGCCGGGGTCGCCCGGGTAGTGCCGGGCGATGGAGGCGTACGCCGTGTACGCCGGGGCGTGCGGCCCGTCCTGCGCGCCGAGCCGCTCGGCGGCGGCGGTCGCCGTCCTTACGGTCTCCGCCATCGCCTCCGGGTCGGCTGTAAGGACGGCGGTCAGCACCTCGCGCAGGGCGTGCGACTCCGGGTGGGCGTGCAGGATGTCGACGTACGGCTTGAGCGAGTCGACCTCGAGGGCGGCCAGCAGCCCGGCCGCCTCGTTCGGGTCGCGGAAGCCACACAGCCCGTTGAACGGCGTGAGCGCGCATATCAGCTCGGGCTTGTGGTTGGCGTCCTTGTAGTTGCGGTGCGGGGCGTCGGCCGGGACGCCGCGCTCCTCCTCGTCCGCGAAGCCCTCCTTGGCCTGCGCCAGGTCCGGGTGGACCTGGAGCGACAGCGGCGAGGCGGCGGCCAGCACCTTCAGCAGGAACGGCAGCCGGGGCCCGAAGAGGCTCACGGCGTCCGCGCCGAGCTCGCCCTCGGGGTCCGCGGCGATCACCTCGGAGAGCGCGACGGAGCCCGCGCCCCGGTCGACCCGGGACGGCGCCCCCGGGTGCGCCCCCATCCACATCTCGGCCTGCGGCTCCCCGGTCGGCCGGACGCCCAGCAGCTCCGGGATGGCGGTGGTGGAGCCCCAGGCGTAGGGGCGCACGGTGTTGACGAGGCGGTCCATGCGGTGCGGTTCCTGACTGTGCAGTGAGGGACGTGGGGCGGGTGGTGCGTGCCTTACGGCCTTGAGCACGGCCTTGGCTTCGAGTACGGCCATACCGCTTTGAGTACGGCCTTACGGTCGTACGGTCGTGCTCAAGGCCTGCTCAAGGTCTATGACGGCCTCAAGTTCTATCCGGCGAAGCGAGCGCGAGGTAAACGGCGGCGAAATCCGTGATGGCGAGAAGTTCCGCGGCGCTCTCCAGTGAGGTGCCCTCGGCAGGTTCCAGCTCGCTGAACGCGGTCTCGTGCGCCAGCGCGAGCTCCCGGGCGGTCGGCACGGCCGAGATGGGGCCCACCGGCTCTTCGTGGAGCAGCACGATCCGGGCGCGGAGCGCCTCGGGCTCCTCCACCCGGTCGCGGAAGAAGTCGTCCGGGTCGGCCCCGCCCGCGAACGCCCCGGTCAGCAGCGCGCCATGTGCCGCGAGCGCCCCTGGGAGCTCGGCGACGAGCGCGGGGCGCCCGGCGAGCGCCGCGAGCAGCCCGGAGAAGCGCCGTCCGGTCGCGGCGGCGACCGGGCCCTCGGTCCACAGCAGCGGCAGCGCCCCGGCGAGCTCGGCCGCGAGCGTCTTGGCGGGGTTGGTGTAGGTGGCGATGGCCGGGCCGCAGCGCTCGGCGACCTGGTCGAGCCGGTCGGCGACCTGCTGGAGCGCGGTGGGCGGCGCGGACACCAGGCCGATTCGGTCGACCAGCAGGAGCAGCGGGGTGAGCAGGGCCCACAGCGTGCCGGGCAGCGCGGGGCCGGTCATCTCGTCGGGGGCGGTGCCGGGCGGCTCGACGGGCTGCGGGACGGACGGCGTCCCGTACGGGGCGGGGGCGTCGCCCAGGGCGCCCTCGGCGAGGGCGGCGTCCTCGGTGCCGGGCGCGCCGGGCGCATGCAGGTCCCCGCGGTACGGGTCGGTGCCGTACCCACCGGGGTCGTACCCGCCGGTGGCATACGGGGCCGAGCCGTACGGCGCCGTGGCCAGCGGCACCATCAGGCCGCGGGCCTGGGCGACCGCGTCGGCCAGCGGGGACTGGCCCGGGGCCACCGAGACGATCGCGCAGCCGCGACGGTACGCCTGCTCGACCAGGCGCGGCAGGCCCGGTTCCGTGCCATCCGGGGTCGCGAGGACCAGCAGGTCCAGCGGGCCCGCCCAGCCGGGCAGCGTCCAGCGCAGGGCGCCCGGCGCGGGGGCCACGCCGGTGGGCGCGATCAGGCTGACCGGGCAGTTGCCTCCGCTCAGCGCGCCGAGGAGGTCGGCGGTGCAGCTTCCGGCCGCCCCCGGGCCCGCGACCATGACGGCGCGCGGGCGCCCGTCCGGCTTGAGGTCGCCTATACCGGCCTCGGCGGCGTGCCGGGCGGCGGTACGGACGCGGGCGCCGGCCTCGGCGGCTCCGCGCAGCAGCCCGCGGGTATCGGCGCGGGCGAGTGCCTCGGGGGCGTCGAGGAGGGATTCGTCGAGCATCGTGCTTCGGCCTCCGATCGCCGTGGCGGGCGGTACGCGTGGGATCGCGCGGGGCTTACGCGTGGGACCGCGCGGGGCTGGGCCCCGGCGGCGGGCCGCCGGGTCAGGCCGGGCGGCGCGCCTCGTCGACGAGCAGCACGGGGATGCCGTCCCGCACGGGGTACGCGAGACCGCACCCCTCGCCCGTGCACACCAGCTCGAGGGTCTCCGGGGACTGCTCCTCGCGCAGCGGGGCGTGGCACGCCGGGCAGGCGAGGATCTCCAGAAGACCGGCTTCGAGCGGCATGAGGTCGTCCCTTCGGGTATGCGTCCAGCCGGACATCGGTCCGGCGAGGTCAGCGTACCGCCGGGCGGGCCCGGGGCGCGGCCGGTGTGCCCCGGAGCCCGGGGACGGGCGGCCCACGTATGCCGCGGCCCGCGTATGCCGGAGCCCCCGGGGACGTCCCCGGGGGCTCCGGTTGTGGTGTGGGTCCCGCGCGGCCTCCGTACGGACGCGAGGGCCTCCGCAAGGGCGCACGCGGCTGCGGGAGCCGCGCCGATGGCCGTAACCGCCGCAGGGGCGCTGCGGACCTCCTGCTGGCCCATCCGCCTCGCTCGGGAGTCGGATGGCCCCGCGCCGAAAAGCCGTAAGGGCTGCGGGGTGTCCCGCGGATCTTTCCCCAACTCCGCCCCTTCATCCCGTAACCAGGGGCCGACGAGCCGACCGCCGTCGGCCGCGGTCAGCCCGCCGGTCAGGACGCCGGGGTCTGGGGCGGAGTCCCAGTTGAGGGAAGGGGCGGGGAGGGGAACAGCCCGCCGCAGGCGTCAGGGTCCGTCGGGCGCCCCTAGGCGCGGACGATGGAGAGGACCTCGTCGCGGACCTCGGCTGCCGTCTCCTCGTCCCTGGCCTCGACGTTCAGGCGGAGGAGCGGCTCGGTGTTGGAGGGGCGGAGGTTGAACCACCAGTCGGGGGTGGTGACCGTAAGGCCGTCGAGTTCGTCGAGTTCGGCGCCCTCGCGGCGCTCGTACGCCGCCTTGACGGCCTCCATGCGCCCGGCCTGGTCGTCGACGGTGCTGTTGATCTCGCCGGAGGCCGCGTACCGGTCGTACTGGGCGACCAGGTCCGACAGCGGGCCCTTCTGGCCGCCGAGTGCGGCCAGGACGTGCAGGGCGGCCAGCATGCCGGTGTCGGCGTTCCAGAAGTCGCGGAAGTAGTAGTGCGCGGAGTGCTCGCCGCCGAAGATCGCGCCGGAGCGGGCCATCTCGGCCTTGATGAAGGAGTGGCCCACACGGGTGCGGACGGGGGTGCCGCCGTTCTCCTTGA
This sequence comes from Streptomyces sp. NEAU-174, assembly GCF_052665095.1. Classification (NCBI taxonomy): domain Bacteria; kingdom Bacillati; phylum Actinomycetota; class Actinomycetes; order Kitasatosporales; family Streptomycetaceae; genus Streptomyces; species Streptomyces sp. NEAU-174. Next base: position 11,499 of record NZ_JBQTCE010000024.1, read on the forward strand.
CGACCTCGGGGACCGACCAGGAGGTGATGCAGTTGTGGATGACCGTCCCGCCCGGGTGCTTGGCCAGCTCGCGGGAGGCGACCAGGGCGGTGATGGCGGAGGGGGACACCGGCTCGCCGCTCCCGTCCACGACGAAGCAGCGGTCGGCGTCGCCGTCGAAGGCGAGGCCGATGTCGGCGCCGGTCTCCCGGACCCGGGCCTGGAGATCGACGATGTTCTTGGGGTCGAGGGGGTTGGCCTCGTGGTTGGGGAAGGTGCCGTCCAGCTCGAAGTAGAGGGCGTCGAGCTCGAGCGGGAGGCCCTCGAAGACGGTCGGGACGGTGTGGCCGCCCATGCCGTTGCCCGCGTCCACGACGACCTTCAGCGGCCGGATGGCGGTCAGGTCCACCAGCGAGCGCAGATGGGCGGCGTAGTCGTCGAGGACGTCCCGCTGAGTGATGGTGCCGGCCTCGGCGGCGGGCTCGGGCGCGCCGCCCTCCGCCCATTCCTCGACCAGGGCGCGGATCTCGGCGAGCCCGCTGTCCTGGCCGATGGGGGCGGCGCCCGCGCGGCACATCTTGATGCCGTTGTACTGCGCGGGGTTGTGGCTGGCGGTGAACATCGCGCCGGGCAGATTGAGATATCCGCTCGCGAAGTAGAGCTGATCGGTCGAGCACAGTCCGATCTCGGTCACATCCACCCCGAGCGAGGCGGCGCCGCGCGCGAAGGCCCGCGCCAGACCGGGCGAGGAGGGGCGCATGTCATGGCCGACGACGATCGCGTCCGCGTCGGTCACCCGGGCGAAGGCGGCGCCGAAGAGTTCGGCGAGCGACTCGTCCCACTGGTCCGGGACCACACCGCGCACGTCGTAAGCCTTCACGATCTGCGACAAGTCGGGCACAGCCAACCCCTTCTGGAGGTCCTGGTGGAGATGTCTCTACGGACGTCTCCGCGTACGTCCCATGCGGAGTACGTCCCCGCGGAGCACGTCCCTGCGGTACGTCCCCGCGGAGCACGTCCCCGCGGACCTCAAAACCTACCCGCAGGACCTGGGCCGGAACTGTGAGCCCCGTCGCGCGGCGTGCTACCAGCCATCCCGGACAGGGTCACGGCAGCATCCAGCTCAGCAGGAACGACGACTGCGCGACGACGATCAGGCACATCACCAGCAGCAGCACGAGGCTCCACGGCAGCACCTTACGGAGCAGATCGCCCTCGCGCCCCTTCAGACCGACCGCCGCGCACGCGATGGTGAGGTTCTGCGGGGAGATCATCTTGCCGAGCACCCCGCCCGAGCTGTTGGCGGCGGCCAGCAGATCCGGGGACAGCCCGGACTCGCGGGCGGCGGTCACCTGGAGGGCGCCGAAGAGGGCGTTCGCGGAGGTGTCCGAACCGGAGACGGCGACGCCGAACCAGCCGAGCACCGGGGAGAGGAAGGCCAGCCCGGCCCCGGCGGCGGCGACGAAATGACCGATGGTGGCGGCCTGCCCGGAGAGATTCATGACATAGGCGAGCGCGAGCACCGAGGTGACCGTAAGGATCGCATGGCGCAGTTCGCGCACCGTGGCCGCCCACTCCCGCAGGGCGTCGCCCGCGGTCACCTTCAGCACGGCGGCGGTGGCCACCCCGGCCAGCAGCACCAGAGTGCCGCCGGTGGCGATCAGCGGCATCGAGAAGACATTGGCGCCCACCGCCTTTCCAGCGGGGTCGGCGACGTCCAGGAACGGCCAGTCGAAGGTACGGGTGGCCTTGGCCAGGAGGTCCTTGACCGGGCCGATCTGGGCGATGGAGAAGATCGCGACGATGAGTGCGTACGGGGCGTAGGCGCGCACCACCTCCCGGCGCGGGTCCTCGCGGTCCAGGTCGTCGCTGCGTACGCCGGTGAGCACGGCGGCGCGCACCGGCTCCTCGGCCGGGCGGCGGGCGGCGGGCACGGCCATCAGCACGGCCGCGCCGACCAATGCCGCCGCGATGTCGGCGAGCTGGACGGAGAGGTAGTTGGAGACGGTGAACTGGGCGATGGCGAAGGCGACCCCACAGGCGAGCGCGGGTGCCCAGGTCTCGCGCAGCCCGCGCCGCCCGTCGACGAGCACGACCAGCAGCAGCGGGACGACGAGGGCGAGCAGCGGGGTCTGGCGGCCCACGACGGAGGCCACGGAGTCCAGCGGCAGCCCGGTGACCTGAGCGAGCGTCACCACCGGGGTGGCCATGGCACCGAAGGCGACCGGCGCGGTGTTGGCGACGAGCGCGACGACGGCGGCGCGCACCGGGTCGAAGCCGAGCGCCACGAGCATGACCGAGCAGATCGCCACCGGTGCGCCGAACCCGGCGAGCGCCTCCAGGAGCGCACCGAAGCAGAAGGCGATGACGAGGGCCTGGACGCGGGGGTCGTCCGAGAGCCGGCCGAAGGAGCGGCGCAGCACGTCGAAATGGTCGGTGCGGACGGTCATCCGGTACACCCACAGGGCGTTGACGACGATCCACAGGATGGGGAAGAGGCCGAAGAGCGCCCCCTGGGCGGCGCTGGAGACGGCCTGGCCGACGGGCATCCCGTACGGGAGGCAGGCGACGAGAGCGGCGACGACGAGCCCTATGGGGCCCGCGTAGTGGGCGCGCATCCGCACCCCGCCGAGCAGGACGAGGACGGTGACGAGGGGAAGGGCGGCGACGAGGGCGGACAGGGAGAGTGAATCGGCGACGGGGTCCAGCTGCTGCACGAACACACGGGCCTCCCGGCATGGGCCATCCCTGGAAGGTCACATCCGTGATGCGGAAACGGAGGACCCTGGGGTGCACGCATGGTCGTGTCCGCGCCAAGTCACAGTCAATGCTCCGTCAGCAAGTGATCCCGGGGAACGCCGTGGAATGCCTCGGAACGAGGGAAGACCGCGTAACGCGGGAAGATCGCGGAGAAAGTGGGGCGGGGTACGCGCGAAGGTCGCGGGAGATCGCCGGAGCGAAACCGATCAGGGCTCGGGTGGGGAACCAACCAGGACTCGGGTGGGGACCGATCAGGGCTCGGGTGACCGCAGGACTCGCAGATGGCCGCGGCGCGCGACCTCACGCGGGTCGCCCTCCCGGCCGCCGTGACCGCCTCCGGAGCCGCCGGAACCGGCCGCCGCCCCCGCCGCGCGCTCATGCGGGCGTGCGGCCTCGCGGACCGCGTTGGCCAGCGCCTCCAGATCGTCACCGCTGGGCCGGGGCGGACCGCTGTCGACGGCGAGCCGGACGACCTCCCAGCCGCGCGGGGCGGTGAGCCGCTCGGAGTGCTCCGAGCACAGGTCGTAGCAGTGGGGCTCGGCGTAGGTGGCGAGCGGCCCGAGAACGGCGGTCGAATCCGCATAGACGTACGTCAGCGTCGCGACGGCGGGGCGGCCGCAGGCGGTGCGCGAACAGCGACGTACAGGGCTCACGACGTTGGACGGTACCGCACTCTTGAGCGGGCCGCGACGACTCTCCACCAGCTCACTCCGCCGTGTCGTCCCGGTTCGCACCGTGCACCCGAAACGTGAACTTACTGGTTGACCAGCGTGGACCGCTGACGCGGCCAGAACCGCCGACAACGAATCCGGTCAGCAGTCGAACCGAGAGGGATCATCCTGGGCCAGGGAAGCGACTCAAGAGACGTCCGTTTTTGGACCCAAGCATGGCTGGAATGCTCATTTGGCGACATCCGGCACGGCTGTCCGGTAAGCGCATGAGGGTGGGTCGGCGACGGCTACCCTCGGAGTGATGACCAGGCCCGTACACCCTCACCCTCAGCAGTCCGAGCCGCGTCCCCGTCGTCGCGATCGCCACGGACGAGGTATGCGCGGCCCCATCGCGCCTCCCCAGGTGCCACTCTCGGTCAGCCGCGCGGAGTCATTCGTCGATCTTGTGCAGGACTCGGCGGAGCGGCTGGAGAGACGCTGGCCACAGCTGTCCGGGGTCGACTTCACGGTGCTCGAGGTGCCCACGTCGGGGCTCGGCGGCCCGGGGTCGGGCGGTGGCCCGGGCGGGCCGCCGGGCGGGGCGGACGGCTGGGACGGCGAGTCCGTGCCGCTCGGGCGCTTCATCGCGGCCCGGGGGGACGCGCCGGACCGGATCGTGATCTACCGCCGCCCGGTCGAGATCCGGGCGAAGAACCGGGACGAGCGGGCGCTGCTGGTGCATGAGGTTGTGGTCGAGCAGGTGGCGGAGCTGCTGGGGCTGGCGCCGGAGTCTGTGGATCCGCGGTACGGGCAGGACTAGGCCGTGGGGCGGGTGGGGGCGGCCTGCGGTAGGGGCCGGGGGCAGCGGGCACGCCGTACGGGCAGGGGCGGGGGCGGGGGCGTCCGGGGGGCGTGGCGCCTGCGGCGGGGTGCTTTCCCCTACCCGCCCCTTCCCGTAACTGGGGCTCCGCCCCAGACCCCGCTCCTCAAGCGCCGGAGGGGCTGGAAGGCCAAACGTCGGAGGGGCTGGAAGGTGGGGCTCCAGCCTCGGCCTGGTCGTCGTTGAGTCCCCAGCCCCGCCCTAGTCGTCGTTGAGTAGGGACAGGTCCTGGCCCGCCTCGGGTACCGCGACCGTGCCTCGGTCGTCCGGGAGCGACTGGATCGTGAACATCGGGACGCCGTCCTGCGGCAGCGCCAGCATCCGCGAGGCGTGCACCGGGCCGCCGGAGAGCCGCTCGACCGTCACCGCGTACGGGCCCTTGCCCGAGGTTGGGCGCGGTGGTTCCAGGGCCTTGGTGGTGCCGCCCTTGACCTCGTAGGTCTTGCTGACCGGGCTGCCGCCCCCCGCGCCCGCCGAGGCGGTGACGCGCACCTTGGCGGACCCGCGCGGGGCCACCAGGGAGAGCGTGGAGCCCTTGGTGCGGTTGTCGGCCGCGGTGGCGCTGCGCTCGATCGGGGCGGTCGCGGGGATGAACGCCGTCTCCTGGTCGCTGCCCTTGCCCCGGGTCACCTGGAGCGCGGCCACGACCGGTGTGGCCCGGCCCTCGCCGCCCTCGGGGGTGAGCAGCAGCGAGCCGGGCTCGCCCTTGGTCACGTCGCCGAGGTCGATCGCGCTTGTCATCCCGCTCTTGACGTGCAGCGACTCATGTCCGGCCGGGGCGATCGCGTTGTTCGGCCCGGCCAGCCGCACCTTGAGGTCCGCGTCGTCGGACCCGGGCGCGAAGACGATCAGGCGGGCTGAGGTGGCGTCCTTGGGGATGCCGGGGATCGCGACGCTCGTCGAGGGCACCGCGGAGGCCGGGAGCCAGTCGCTGCCCGCCTTCTGGTCCACGGCCTGCACGGCCGCCCCGATCCGGCCGGTGCGGGCCGTCACATGGAGCGAGGCGCCGGCCGCCCGCTGGTCGGTGAGGGTCGAGAGCAGGATCGGGACCGTGGAGCGGGGCGGGACCGTGATCGCTTCGTCGGTGGAGGGCTTCAGCCGGCCGCTCGGGCCGTAGAGCTTCAGGTCCACCTCCGCCGCGGCGTCGTCCGGGTTCGTCAGATGGACGAAGTCCTGGCGGTTCCGGTCGGTGCTGACGCCGGGGAGCCAGAAGTCCGTGTCGGGCGCCGTGCACGCGGTGCCCAGCAGGCCGCGCCCGCTGCCCGCGTCGACCGTGGTGGTCTGCTGGACGGTCCAGCCGGGCGCGAAGCGGCCGTCGGCGGTGCCGATGAGCGCGGGCGCGCCCGCGCTGCTCTCCTCGGTGGTGACGGGCTTGCCGGGCTCCTTCAGGGGCAGCACGGGCTTGTCGCCGCCCGGGGCCGCCTGGCCGCCCTTCCCGCCGTCCTTGCCGTCCTTACCGTTCTTGCCGTCGTCCTTACCGCCGTCGCCGCCCGGATCCGCCGTGTCGTCGGCGGGGCTCTGGGCGGGCAGCAGTTCGGCGGTGCCGTCCGTGGCGTCCACGCCGTCCCGCTTGGGCGTGTACGCGGTGTAGGTGGTGCTGCTCACCTCCGAGGAGGAGGGCGTCGGGCACAGCAGCGTCGAGCGCTGCACGGGCAGCCGGGTGGCGGCCTTGGCGGAGGCGTCCGCGTCGTCGGAGGAGCCCCCGGTGAGGGCCGCGACGCCGGTGACGGCGGCCAGCGCCGTGGCGGCGCCGATCAGGGACAGGGTGGTGCGGTTCATCGCTGCTGATCGCTCCCGTCGCGGCGGTCCTCGGGGTCGGCGCCGCCGTACGTCGTGTCGCCCTGCGGGGAGTAGCCGCCGTCGGCATAGGGCTGCTGCTGGTCGTAGCCGTAAGGGTCGGCGTACTGGCCGCCCGCGTACTGGTCCGCTGAGTACTGGCCCTCCTGGTCCGCCGGGTACTGGCCTTCCTGGTAGCCGGCCGGATACCCGGTGTCCTGATAGCCGCCCTGGTAGTCACCGGCCGGGTACTGGCCGGTGGAGTACTGGCCCGCGTAGCCCTCGCCCTGGTACTGCTCGCCCTGGTACTGCTCCCCCGCGTACCGCTGCTCTCCCTGGTACTGACCGGCCGGGTACTGGCCGTATCCGGCGTCGGCGTACGTCTGCGCGTCCCACTGCTGCCCGTACTGCTGCTGGTGCGGCACCGCCGCGTACGGGTCGCCGGCGGCCGTCTGGTCGCCGTAAGGGTCGTTCGCCATCGCGTTGTCGCCGTAAGGGTCGCCCATGGCGGCCGGCTCGGCGGTCGGCCGCATCGGCGGTTCACCCGGCATGGGCGGCTCGCCCGGCATCGGCGGCTCCCCCGGCTGCGGGGGAATCTCGCCCGGCTGCCCGGGCATGGCGGCCGCGGCGGCCTGGTCCGTCTCCGGCAGCCCCTTGGCGCCCCCGTCCTGGCCGCCCCCGTCCTGACCGGCCTGCGCCGCCTGCGCCTCCGCGGCGGCCCGCAGCCGCCGCGCCCGGCGGCCGTCGCCCGCCAGGTCCTCGGCGGTGACGGCGGCGGCCGCGCCCTCCGCGTCCGGCATGTCGTCGTCGATGTTCCGGCGGCGGCCCGGCAGCGCGAGCACCAGCAGCACGACCGCGAGCAGCCCCTGCGCCCACACCCATGCGGTGTGCGTGATGGGCGTGTCGTACGTGAGGTCCAACCGGCCGCCGCTCGCCGGGAGTTCGAAGCCCTGCGCCCAGCCGTCGACCGTCGTCGGCTTCAGCGGCTTGCCGTCGAGCGTGGCCTGCCAGTCGGGCGCGGACCGGTCGGCGATCCGCAGCACCCGCCCGGCCGTGCCGTCCGGGACCGTGGTGTGCGCCTCGACGGGGCCGGAGGCCACATGCACGGGCTTGGCAGCCGCCCCGCCCGCCGGGCGGCCCGAGGACTCGGCCGGGACGATGGAGACCCGCGAGACCCGCTGGTCGACCCGCCACAGCACGCCGCCGTGCTCCCGGCTGAGCTGGGTGAGGCCCGGGGTCGCGTTCAGCACCCGCTCCATCTCGGGCGGCGCGCCCTTCTGGACGTACACATAGCGCACCGCGTAGCCGCCGAGCTGACGGGTCTGGTCGGCGCCGGAGCCCGCGATCAGATTGGCCACCACGCCGTCCAGCCGGGTGTCGGAGCCGCCCGCGGCCGCGAGTTCGCCGTCGCCGAGCCGAGCACCGGAGCCGCGCACCAGGGCGTAGTCGGTGTGGGCGGCGCCGCTGTCGCCGCCGAGCACCAGGGTGCGGGCCTGGTCCTCGGTGGCGCTCTCGGCCGCCACGAACGCCGGGACCTGCGAGGGGTCGCGCCGCCCGACCGGGCCGTCCGCACCGCCCGTCATCCAGGTGACGGCGGTGTACAGCGGCGCGGCGACCGTGGCGACCGCGATCAGCAGCGCCACCGGCTGGCGCCAGCCGAAGCTCTGCGCCGCCACCCGCTCCTTCGCGTCCTCGGCGCCGACCACGGCGGCGGTCAGCAGCGCCAGGCCGTAGACGAGGGTCGCGGGCCCGGCCCAGCCGGAGCCGTTCGTGAGCGCCGCGAAGAGGAAGCCGGTGAGCGCCACGGCCCACGCGGTGCGCACCACGGTCTGCCGTTCCCCGCGCATCAGGGCGGCGAGCGCGGCCAGCACGAAGCCGAGCAGCAGCAGCGTGCCGCCGCCGTTGGGGCCGCCGGGGCTGAGCGCGAGCAGGTCCAGGGCGGACGCGGACCCGGCGCCGCGGTCCAGCCCGGCCTCCTTGAGGAAGCGGGCCGGGTCGGTGAGGAGGTCCAGCGACCAGGGGGCGAGCACGACGAGCGGGGTGCCGACGAGGCTCAGGAACCGCAGCCCGTACCCCATGAGCTGCTCGGTGCCGCTCTGCCGGTGGCGCAGCACGAGCACACCGGCGCCCAGGAGGAGCGCCATCGGCCAGACGACCGGGGTGAAGGCCATGGTGAACGTCAGCAGCAGCGCGTACGCCCACGTCGCCCGCCAGCTCGGCAGCCGCGTCCCGTTGCCGGTGAAGCCGGTCGCGGCGGCCGCCGCGCGGGCCATCAGCGGCAGCAGTACGGCGAGCACGGCGGTGCCGAGCCGTCCGCCCGCGAGCGCCCCGGTCGCGGCCGGGAGGAAGGCGTACGCGACGCTTCCCCAGGCGCGCAGCAGCCGGGACTCGACCAGCGGCCGGGAGGCGAAGTACGCGATGAATCCGGCCAGCGGCACCGAACACACCAGCAACAGGGTCAGCGTGAAGCCCGTGGAGCCCAGGAAGACCGTGGCCAGCGAGGCGAGGGCGGCCAGATACGGCGGCGCGGACTGCGTGCCGCCGGTGCCGACCGGATGCCAGCCGTCCACATAGCTCGACCACAGCTCGGAGACATGGGCGGGCGCGGGCAGCAGGGCCCCGCCCGCGAGCGCGCCGGCGCCGAGCAGATCCCGGCAGGCGACCAGGGAGACCACCAGCAGCACGAGGAAGAGCATCGGGCCGGGCTTGCGCGCGATCCGCTTGAGCCGGGCGAACTGCTCGATCTCCAGGAAGTCGGCGTCGTCGCCGCCGGGCCCGGACTCGACCGCGCCGTGCCGCCCGCCTGAGGACAGCTCGGGCTCGGAACGGCCGCCAATATTGCTGGCGACTTGCTCCACCGTCGCCCTTACGGTCGCGCCGGGCGGCGGGAAGAGCGGCCGCAGCTCGCTCGGCTCCGTCGCGGGGCGGCCTCTGCGCTTACGTGCGGCGAGGATCCGCCCCGGCCGCAGCAGGACGCCGAAGAGACCGGCGACCTCGTCCAGGGCCTGCCCCGGCACCTTGCCCACGAGATAGGCCAGGGTGCGCAGCAGCGTGCCGAACATCAGCCGCAGCATCACATAGGGCAGCAGCGCGCCGCGGGTGTTGACCAGCAGGGTGTAGACGGCGCCCGCCTTGTCCACGCGGTGCGGGTTCGCTACCGAGCGCCCCACGCAGTCGATGGGCCGCCGCTCGCGCGCGGACGCCTCCGCGTGCCGCAGTACGGCGTCCGGGGCGACCAGCACCTGGTGCCCGGCCGCCTGGGCGCGCCAGCACAGGTCGACGTCGTCGCGCATCAGGGGCAGCCGGGAGTCGAAACCGCCCAGCTGCTCCCACACATCGCGGCGCACCAGCATGCCCGCGCTGGACACCGACAGCACCGGGCGCACCTGGTCGTGCTGGCCCTGGTCCTGCTCGCGCCGCTCCAGGCCGGTCCAGCGGCGGCCGCTGCGGGCGATGCTGACGCCGACTTCGAGCAGCTGCCGGCGGTCGTACCAGCCGCGCAGCTTGGGTCCGACGATCGCGGGCTCACGGTTGGCGGTGAACTCGGCGTCGACCACCCGCAGCAGCTCGGCCAGGGCGTCGGGCTCGGGGGCGCAGTCGTCGTGCAGCAGCCACAGCCACTGGACGGGCTCGCCGTGCGGCAGCTCCGGCATGTCGTACGCGTCGTCGCGCCAGGTGCGGTTGACGGGGTCCCAGCCGCTGGGGCGCTTGAGGTAGGTGAGCTCCTCGGGGCCCAGCACCGGGGCCGTACGGACCGCTTCGGCGACGGCCGTGCCGAAGCCGCTGCGGCGCGCCATGTGCAGCACCCGCTCCTCGCCGAGGGTCTCGGTGAGGAGCCGGGCGGAGTCGTCGGCGCTGCCGGTGTCGGCCGCGATGACGCTCTGGACCGGGCGCTCCTGGCCGAGCAGACCGGACAGCGCGTCGGGCAGCCAGCGGGCGCCGTCGTGGGCGACCAGGACGGCGGTGACGACATGACGCGGATAGGCCGGTGTCTGAACCGGTTCGTGAACGGGCGCAAACGCGGCGGTGGCGGCCGGGTATTGGGCCGCCGGGTGGCTGTGCACGGACATCGAGGTACGGGCCCCGGTTCGCTGGACTGCGGTGGACGCGCGCACCCCATGGGGGCGTTGGAGCGTCTCGGACGGGGCCCCACACTAACGGCTGTGTATGCGGCCGGTCCGCCTCCCGTCGCCATGGGCTCGGGGGCGGACCGGTCGCGGTGGCTCACTCCGCCGTGAACTGTGCGGATATGTCAGCGCGGGTCATGCGGTTCTGCCAGGGCCGACGGATCCGGCGGCCCTGACGACGGGCCCAGCGGATCCTGGCGACGGGCCCGGCGGATCTGTCCGATGTCGGGCGCCGTGGGTCGGACGGCGGGTGTCGGACGCCGTGGGTCGGACGGCGGGTGTCGGACGCCGTGGGTCAGACGGCGGGTCCCGGACGCCGTGGGTCAGACGGCGGCCTTCTTCAGGCGGCGGCGCTCGCGCTCGGACAGACCGCCCCAGATGCCGAAGCGCTCGTCGTTGGCGAGGGCGTACTCGAGGCACTCGGAACGGACCTCGCAGGCGAGGCAGACCTTCTTCGCCTCACGGGTGGATCCGCCCTTTTCCGGGAAGAACGACTCGGGATCGGTCTGGGCGCACAGCGCGCGCTCCTGCCAACCGAGCTCCTCGTCCGCCTCTTCGACCAGCAGTTGCTGGAACAACTCGGTCATGTGCGCCCCTCGTCTGTCTTTGCGTCCCCGTGCCTGATGCCGTTGGTGAAGCGGCAGAACGACACGAGTGAAATTACAAGTGTGCCGATCCGGGCCAGTCAAGCCGAGATCTGCTATTGGGCCTCTTATTCACTCTGCGGAACCAAGGCTGCGCGGAAAGTGTTCAAATCGGCCTAAACGCGACACCTTCCCCATCCGTTGCCCGGGGTCCCTCCTCTCACTCACTGAGGAGGACGCCATCGGCGCCGGTCCCGTTGCATCGCGTGGGAGATGGTGCGGAGTGGGCGGGTGGTGCGGGAGTGACGCGTTGATGCGCCGTGTCACCAATACAACGCGCGCACAAACCTTTCTGCCTCCACAGCGACCGGATGAGGTGAACCTTGACCTGAAACGTGAGATGAAGTTGACAGCGGCGCGGCGCTCCGGGTCTCCTAGGTCGCATGTCAGTGACCCACGCGCCCCTGCCGACCCGTGACCACGGGTTCCGCTGCGCTGTGCGGGCTCGCTGTCGCTGTTCGAGCTGTTGATGCCTTCCGAGCTCCAGCTGCCCCCGCGTTCCGCACGCGGCGTCTCGTACTGAGACCGCACACCGCGTCCAGATCGCACCTCGCGCCCTTACCGCGCACCTGCCGCCCCATCGCGTCCTTACGGCGCTCACGTCCTTACGGCGCCCTCTCCGCGCCCTTCCCGCCGAGGAACCCCACCGCATGAACAGCGACGTCCAGATCGCCGGTGACCCGCTCGCCATCCCGCATCTGCTGCCGCCCGTACCCGCGCACCCCGCCACCGTCTCGGCCTTCGCGGGCCTGGCCCGCACCATCGCGGCCGACCGCGACGGCTGGGCGCCCCTCGTCCAGTACGACGCCACCAGCCGCTGGTACCACCGGCTGCGCACCGGCCCCGGCTATGAGGTGTGGCTGCTCAGCTGGGTGCCCGGACAGGGCAGCGGCGCCCATGACCACGGCCGCTCCTCCGGGGTGCTGACCGTGCTCCAGGGCGAGCTCACCGAGCGGGTGGGGACGCGCGGCGCGCGGCATGCGCTGCACGCCGGCGCACAGCGCGTCTTCGCGCCCGGTTATGTGCACGACGTGGTCAACGACGCCCTCGAACCGGCCGTCAGCCTGCACATCTACTTCCCCGGGCTGACCGAGATGCCGCTGCACCCCACCCAGAGCGCCGAGTTGCCCGCCGGGGCCGGGGCGGAGGCGCTGGGCGCCCTCGGCGGCTGAGCCGCCCCGAACGCCCCCGATGTCCGAGGCTGCTGCAAGACTGTGCTCCATGCGCATTGTGGTTCTGGCAGGCGGTATCGGCGGCGCCCGTTTCCTTCGCGGTCTGATGTCGGCGGCTCCGGACGCCGACATCACCGTCATCGGGAACACCGGCGACGACATCCACCTCTTCGGCCTCAAGGTCTGCCCCGACCTCGACACCGTGATGTACACCCTCGGCGGTGGCATCCACGAGGAGCAGGGCTGGGGCCGGGCCGACGAGACCTTCACCGTCAAGGAGGAGCTGGCGGCGTACGGGGTGGGACCCGAGTGGTTCGGCCTCGGCGACCGCGACTTCGCCACGCACATAGTCCGTACGCAGATGATGGGCGCGGGCTATCCGCTGAGCGCCGTCACCGAGGCGCTGTGCGCCCGGTGGCAGCCGGGGGTGCGGCTGCTGCCCATGACGGACGACCGCGTCGAGACCCACGTCCTGATCGACGCCCCCGATGGTGAAGGCCGTAAGGCCGTCCACTTCCAGGAGTACTGGGTGCGGCTGCGCGCCTCCGTGCCCGCCCACGCCGTCGTTCCCGTCGGCGCCGACCAGGCCAAACCGGCGCCTGGCGTCCTGGAGGCCATCGCCGACGCCGATGTCGTCCTCTTCCCGCCGTCCAACCCGGTCGTCAGCGTCGGCACGATCCTCGCCGTGCCCGGCGTGCGCGAGGCCATCGCGGACGCCGGGGTCCCGGTCGTGGGCCTGTCCCCCATCGTGGGCGACGCGCCCGTGCGCGGCATGGCCGACAAGGTGCTCGCCGCCGTGGGCGTGGAGTCCACCGCCGCCGCCGTCGCCAAGCACTACGGCTCCGGGCTGCTGGACGGCTGGCTCGTCGACACCGTGGACGCGGGCGCGGTCGAGGAGGTCGAGGCCGCCGGGATCCGCTGCCGGGCGATCCCGCTGATGATGGCGGACCTCAAGGCCACGGCGGCCATGGCGGCCGAGGCGCTGGCGCTGGCGGAACAGGTGCGGGGATGACGGAAGAGGTGCGGGGATGACGGAACGTGCGTCGTACCAGGTGTGGGCCCTGCCCGGGATGCCCGAGGTGCGGCCCGGTGACGACCTCGCCAAGCTGATCGCCGACGCCGCGACCTCGGGTGGTCTGCCGGGGCTCGCGCACGGCGATGTGCTGCTGGTCACCTCCAAGATCGTCAGCAAGGCGGAGGGGCGCGTCGTCGAGGCGGCCGACCGCGAGGCGGCCATAGACGCCGAGACGGTGCGGGTCGTGGCGCGGCGCGGCCGCACGCGGATCGTCGAGACCCGTCACGGTCTGGTCATGGCCGCCGCCGGGGTCGATGCCTCCAACACCCCTTCCGGGACCATCCTGTTGCTCCCCGAGGACCCCGATGCCTCGGCGCGGGCGATCCGGGCCGGGCTGCGGGAGGTGCTCGGCGTGGGGGTCGGCGTCATCGTCACCGACACGTTCGGGCGGCCGTGGCGGAACGGGGTCACCGATGTCGCCATCGGGGCCGCCGGGGTGCGGGTGCTGGACGATCTGCGCGGCGGAGTCGACGCGTACGGGAACGCGCTGAGCGCGACCGTCGTCGCCACCGCTGATGAGCTGGCCGCCGCGGGTGACCTGGTCAAGGGCAAGGCCGAGGGGCTGCCGGTGGCCGTCTTGCGGGGGCTTCCGCAGGTGGTGGCGTTCGAGGGGCTGGACAGGGTTGAGGGAGCTGAGGGGCCTGAGGGAGCTGAGGGGTCTGATCGGCGGGGGGTTGATGAGGACGAGGGCGCGCGGGCGTTGGTGCGCGGCGCCGCGGACGACATGTTCCGGCTGGGTACCTCCGAGGCCGTACGGGAGGCGGTGACGCTGCGCCGTACGGTGCGGGAGTTCACCGATGAGCCGGTGGACGGCGCGGCGGTGCGGCGCGCGGTCGCCGCCGCCGTCACCGCGCCGGCGCCGCACCATACGACGCCGTGGCGGTTCGTCCTGCTGGAGTCGGAGGAGTCGCGGACGCGGCTGCTGGACGCGATGCGGGACGCCTGGATCGCCGATCTGCGCGGGGACGGCTTCTCGGAGGAGAGCATCGCCAAGCGGGTGCGGCGCGGGGATGTGCTGCGCAAGGCGCCGTACCTGGTGGTTCCGTGCCTGGTCGCCGACGGCGCCCATACGTATCCCGACCCTCGGCGGAACACGGCGGAGCGCGAGATGTTCGTGGTCGCGGCCGGGGCCGGGGTGCAGAACCTGCTGGTCGCGCTGGCGGGTGAGGGGCTCGGCTCGGCGTGGGTGTCGTCCACGATGTTCTGCCGCCCGGTGGTGCGCGAGGTCCTGGGCCTGCCGGACGACTGGGACCCGATGGGCACGGTCGCGGTCGGCCAGGCGGCGGTGCCGCCGGTGGCGCGGCCGGAGCGGGGGGTCGAGGGGTTCGTGGTGGTGCGGTAGGTGGGGTTCGCGGTGGGTGGTTGCGGTGGGTGTGCCGTGAGGGCTTGGGGTCGGGTTGTGCGGAGTGGTGGTGCGGTGGGGTCGCGTGCGCGGGGGTTGGGGGCGCGCGTTGTGCGGAGTGGGGGTGCGGGGGCGGGGGTGGTTGCTGGGGTGCGCCTTGGGGTTGGCCGGGGGTGGTTGGGGGTGGTGGTTGGGGGTGGTGGTTGGGGGTGGCTGGGCGCCGTGGGGGCGGTGCGCGGTCGGTGGTGTGGTGGGTGCCGGGCCGGTGGGGCGGCGGTGGGTCGTAGGGTGGCCGCGTGTGTGTGAGACGTGTCTGGAGTCCCCCAGGCCCCTGTGACCTCGCGCGTAACCTCGGTGTGTTGCAGCGAGGGCCGGGGGATCCCGCGTTTCAGGTCGGCGCGGACGGTGCGTTCTGGCGGGCGAGCCGGACTCCGGCCGGGCCCGGGACCCTACGGATCGCGCGCAAGGGCGCGGAGATCGAGGGGCGGGCCTGGGGGCCGGGGGCGGAGTGGCTGCTGGACGGTCTGCCCGCGCTGCTCGGGGCGGACGACGACCCGTCCGCGTTCGTGCCCCGCCATCGGCTGGTCCACGAGACGCACCGGCGTCATCCCGGCCTCCGGCTCATCCGGACCGGACTGGTCCTCGAGTCGCTGATCCCCTCGATCCTGGAGCAGAAGGTCACCGGCGTCGAGGCGTACCGGGCCTGGCGGCTGCTGCTCCAGCGCCATGGCGAGCCCGCGCCCGGGCCGGCCGAGGGGATGCGGATGCGGGTCATGCCCGATCCGCGGGGCTGGGCGCTGATTCCGTCGTGGGAGTGGCATCGGGCGGGCGTGGATGCGAAGCGCTCCTCGACGATTCTGCGGGCGGTGCGGGTTGCTGGGCGGCTGGAGGAGGCGGCGTCCATGGACCTTGCCGCTGCCTCGGCTCGGCTGCGGGTGATTCCGGGTATTGGGCCTTGGACGGCGGCGGAGACGTTGCAGCGCAGTAATGGGACGCCGGATGCGGTCACGGTTGGTGATCTGCATTTGCCGGGGATTGTCGGGTATGCGTTGGCGGGGGTGCGGGGGGTGGATGATGAGGCGATGCTTGAGCTTTTGGCGCCTTATGCGGGGCAGAGGTATCGGGCGGCGCGGTTGATTTTGTTGTCCGGGCGGGTGCCGGGGCGGCGGGCGCCGCGGTTGGCGGTGCGGGACTTTCGGGGGATGTAGGGCTTCGGGTTTTTGGGTGTGGTTGCCGTCGTTGTGGGTGCGGGTGCGGGCGCCGTTGCCGGGTGCGGTTGCCGTTGCCGGGTGCGGGCGCCGTTGCGGGGGCCGTGGGCGCCTTCGGCGATGAGCCCCACCCCGCCCCTTCCCGAAACGATGGGGCTCCGCCCCCTCGGCCCCCGCCGGGGCTCCGCCCCCGACCCCGCTCCTCAATCGCCGGAGGGGCTGGAATGCGGGGCTCCGCCCCGGGCTCGGCTGCTCCTCGGACGCCGGGAGGGCTGGGGTTGCGGGGCTCCGCCCCGGGCCCCGCTCCTCAATCGCCGGAGGGGCTGGATTTTCGCCGGAGAAGCTGGGTTCCTGCCGGAGGGGCTGGGGTTTCGCCGGAGAAGCTGGGTTCCTGCGGGGAGGCCAAGTTTCCGCCGTGGGCGGCTGAGGGTGGGTTGGGGGTGGTGGGCGTCAGGGCGTTACTGGTCGGAGGAGAAGCGGACCGCGCCCGCCGGGATGTCGGCTCCGCACCACACGCGCACTCCGTCTCGTAGCTCGTTGTCGGGGCCGACCAGGGCGCCGTCGCCTACTACCGCGCCCTGGAGGACCGTGCGGGCGCCGATTCGGGCGCCGGCGCCGACGAGGGAGTCGCGGACCTGGGCGCCCTCTTCCACGATGGCGCCCTCCAGCACCGTGCTGCCGTCGATGCGCGCGCCCGCGCCCACCCGGGCCTGGCGGCCGATGACCGTGCCGCCGGTCAGTTTGGCGTCGACCGCGACCGAGGCGCTGTCCAGGACGAGGCGGTCGCCGCAGCGGCCCGGCACGGCCGGGGAGGGGGCACGGCCGAGCACCAGGTCCGCGGAGCCGCGGACGAACGCCTGGGGGGTGCCCAGGTCGAGCCAGTAGGTGGAGTCGACCATGCCCTGGAGGTGGGCGCCCGCCGCGAGCAGACCGGGGAAGGTCTCGCGTTCCACGGAGACGGGGCGGTCGGCGGGTATCGAGTCGATGACCGAGCGGTTGAAGACGTACGCGCCCGCGTTGATCTGGTCGGTGACGATCTCCTCGGGGGTCTGCGGCTTCTCCAGGAACGCGGTGACCCTGCCCCGTTCGTCCGTGGGCACCAGCCCGTACGCGCGCGGGTCCGGGACCCGGGTGAGGTGCAGGGAGACATCGGCGCCCGTCGTGCGGTGGTTGTCGACGAGGGCGCGGATGTCGAGGCCGGTGAGGATGTCGCCGTTGAAGATGAGCACCGGGTCGTCGGGGCCCGAGCGCAGCCGGGAGGCGACGTTGCGGATGGCGCCGCCGGTGCCGAGCGGCTCCTCCTCCGTCACGTACTCCAGGTGCAGGCCGAGCGCGGAGCCGTCACCGAAGTACGGCTCGAAGACCTCCGCCAGGTAGGACGTGGCGAGCACGATGTGCTCGACCCCGGCGGCGCGGGCGCGGGCGAGTTGGTGGGTCAGAAACGGGACGCCCGCCGCCGGGACCATCGGCTTGGGAGTGTGCACCGTCATCGGGCGCAACCGGGTTCCCTTGCCGCCGACCAGGAGGATCGCCTCTGGCGATGGCGTTGCTGGCGCGTTGGTCACGTACGTCTCTGCTTCCTGCTGGGGCTCGCCGGTCGGCGGCCAGTGTATGCAGATCCCCGGACCGCGCCTGATCAGCGCCCCTGGAGGCGGGCGGCCGTCTTCCGTACCGAACCGAGCTTCTTGTAGAGACGCTTGCCGGGACACTCGGTGGCGAAGCCGTCGCGGTGACCCGCGATCACATGGAGCTTTACGCTGGTGCCCTTTTTGTACTTGTTGCCGCCGCCCGACACCAGATGCGTCGTACCGCGCGGATTCCGCTTGAAGAGGCCCAGTTTCCACGCGGTGAGCTTGGCGACGGCCTTCACGGCCTTGGCCGAGGGCTTCTTCGAGGTGAACGTGCCGAGGACGGCGATGCCCATGCTGTTGGTGTTGAAACCCAGCGTGTGCGCCCCGCGTACGGCTTTGGTCACACCGCCCGAGCGGCCTTCGTAGATTTTCCCGCACTTGTCGATGGTGAAGTTGTAGCCGTAGTCACGCCATCCCAGGCTCTTCACGTGGTAGCGGTAGATACTGCGCAACACGGAGGGCGCCTGTGAGCAGCTGTAGTTGTTGCCCGTCACGGTGTGGTGGATGAAGGCGACCTTCACGGTCTTGCTGTAGACATGGCCCGTTTCGCGGATCTTCTCGTCGGCGCCCCAGCCCGCACGCGTGACGATGCCGGGCCGCGGCGCGCTGTAGCGGGCGGCGCCCGCCGTGGCCGCCTCGGCCTCGGCGTCAGCATCGGTGTCGGTGTCGGTGTCGGTGTCGAGCGCGCTGGGCGGCGGGGTGGTGGTTACGGGTACGGAGGCGGAGGGTCTGGGGGTGGTCGGCTTCGCGGACGGCGCGGACGGTGTGGGGGGCGAGGACGGTTTGACGGACGGCCCGGAGGGCCCCCAGGACGGCCTTCCCGGCGAACCCACCACCGTCGGCTTCGCACCCGGCACGCCACCCCCTGACGCCGGCGCCCCGCCCCCCGCCGTCGGTGCCGGATGCCCCGGAAGCGCGCGGAGCGCGGCCCGGCCCGGGTCCGGCGGCGCCGGGGGCTCACCCGGGTCGATCAGCTCCAGCCGCAGCCCGGACGGCAGGTCCGCCGCCCCCGCGCCCTCCGCCCCAGCGTCCGACGCCCGCGCGTCCGCCCCCGCCCCCGCATCCGCCCCCGCCGACCCCACCCCTTCCGGCCGCACCCGCGCCTCGACCGCGTCCGAGGCGCCGACCCACAGCGGCGCGGTGCCGCCGTGCGCCCGTGCGCCACGGAGTTCGGGCGAGTCCGGGTCTGGGGCCTCGTCCCCGTACGGCAGCAGCTCGCGCCATGGCGACCACGCGCCGCCGACCGCGCGGGTACGCACCTGCGCCCGGCCGCGGAGCTCCGCGGCGGGCCGGTCCCAGACGACGCCGACGAGCGAGAACGGCCGTACGCCCGACGCGGTGACGCCCCGCTCGACCGCGGCGTCACCGCGCCCGGCGGCCACGCCCCGGTCCGTCCCGCCGCCCACACGCGAGTCCAGCGAGTCCAACGGGCGCAGCGGCAGCGACCGCGTGGAGCCCGCGGCGACGGTCCGCTCGGCCCGGGCGTGGGCGGTGCCGGGATGCAGGGCGAGGGGAAGGGCGAGGGCGGCGGTGCACGCGACGCCGATCGAGGATGCCAGGTATGCACGCATGATTGAAATCGTCTACATAAGGGGACAAACCTGTCCATTCGGAAGAGCGCACACGTCGCGGACCGTCCGCCGACCCGGACCCCACCGACCCCATCCGCGCGGCATCTTCGGCGCGTAGGCTTGCGCGGGTGAACGCCACCGATCGCACCCCCGCCGACCTGCTGGGATCCGCGCTCGACGCGGACCCCTCCCGCCCGCTCGTGACCTTCTACGACGACGCCACGGGCGAACGCGTCGAACTCTCCGTGGCCACCTTCGCCAATTGGGTGGCGAAGACCGCCAATCTCCTCCAGGACGATCTCGCCGCCGCGCCCGGCGACAGATGCGCACTACTGCTCCCCGCCCACTGGCAGACCGCCGTGTGGCTGGTGGCCTGCTCCTCGGTCGGGGTCCTCGTGGACATCGGGGGCGACCCGGCCTCCGCCGACCTCGTCGTCAGCGGCCCGGACAGTCTCAAGGAGGCACGGGAGTGCTCCGGGGAGCGGGTTGCGCTGTCGCTCCAGCCGCTGGGCGGCCGCTTCCCCCAGCTGCCGGAGGGGTTCGCGGACTACGCCGTGGAGGTGCCCAGCCAGGGCGACCGCTTCGCCCCGTACTCCCCCGTGGACCCGGATACGCCCGCGCTGGCCGTCGGCGGTGTGGAGCTGACGAGCGCCCAGGTGGTGGAGCGGGCGAGCGCCGACGCCGCCGGGCGGGGGCTCGGGCCCGGTTCGCGGATCCTGTCGGGGCTTTCGTACGGCACCTGGGAGGGGCTCTCGTACGGGCTGTACGCGCCGCTGGCCAGTGGCGGTTCGGTGGTGCTCTGCCGCCATCTGGACCGGCTGGACGAGAAGGAGCTGGCCGGGCGCAAGGAGAGCGAACGCGTCACCGCCACCACACCCTGAGGTGACGGCCGCCACCCACACCCTGAGAACAACAGCCTCCAACCCCAGCCCTCCACCCCTCCCCTGACCCGTCCGGCGGACCGAGAGCCGAGTCCACGGGCCGCGCCGCCCACCCCGCGCGATGATCTACGGATACGTACAACCATGTACGGGCTTCGCATGTCTGTTCCGTTAATCGGTATCCCGGCATGCGATGCCGCTCCGCCCCCCGGGCGGAAGACGGGTGGGAGGACGCGGACGTGACGACCGACAGCTCTGAGCCCGCGCCGAGACGCAGGCGCCGCTGGCCGCGCGTCCTGGCGCTGGGCGTGGCCCTGCTGGTGCTGTCGGCCGCCGGGGTGGGCTGGTGGTTCTACGAACGCCTCGACGGCAATATCCGCACCGACACCCGGACCGCGAACGAGCTGAAGAAGTACGAGGCCGAGCGGCCGGTGTCGGTGGTGCGGGACGCGCAGAACATCCTGCTGATCGGCTCCGACAACCGGGGCGGCAAGGGCAACGGAAAATACGGCAAGGACACCGGCACCCAGCGCTCGGACACCACGATCCTGCTGCACCTCCAGGCCGGCGGCAAGAGCGCCACCGCCGTCTCCATCCCGCGCGATCTGATGGTGGACATCCCCGCCTGCGAGGGGCCGGACGGAAAGCGCACCCAGGCCCGGTTCGCCCAGTTCAACTGGGCGTTCGAATCCGGTGGCGCGGCCTGTTCGATCCGCACCGTCGAGAAGCTGACCGGGATCCGCGTCGACCACCACATGATCGTGGACTTCAGCGGCTTCAAGCGGCTGGTGAACGCGGTCGGCGGAGTGGAGATGTGCCTGAAGGAGCCCGTGGACGACGCCGAAGCGCATCTGAAGCTGCCCGCGGGCCGTCAGGTCCTCCACGGCGAGCAGGCCCTGGGCTATGTGCGCGCCCGGTACAGCATCGGCGACGGCAGCGACACGGAGCGTATCGGGCGGCAGCAGGAGTTCCTGAGCTCGCTTGTGAAGAAAGTGCAGAGCAATGGTGTGCTGCTCAATCCCGCGAAGCTGTATCCGGTGCTCAACGCCGCGACGTCCTCGCTGACCACGGATCCGGGCCTGGATTCGCTCAAAGATCTGTACGCTCTGGTGCGCGGGGTGCGGGACATCCCGCGGGACAAGATCCGCTTCCTCACGATTCCGCGGCAGCCCTACACGTACAACAAGAACCGCGATGAGCTCGTCCAACCCGACGCCGACCGGCTGTTTCGGCAGTTGCGGCTGGACCGGCCGGTGCCGGTGTCCCACGCCGTCACGGCCTCGGCGGGTGGCGGACCCGAAGCCGCCGATCTCACCGGGTACCAGGGGACGACCGCGGCGCGCGGCATCTGCGAGTAAAAGAACCATAAGGGCAGCCCATGAATCGTGAAGGATCAGATAAGGATTGGGCAGATTGCCCAGTTGTAGGGAAGTGGAATTTGTCACCGGCGTCGCTTGACGCTGATCTGGACGGATAGTGTGAGCGATCCGGTGCGCTCTACGAGGTGGCCGCGCACTGCACGAAGACAGATGGAGCGCCTTGAGGGGGAGGCGCCGCGTGGCACCGACGGAGGACACAGGCGACCGTGGACGCGCAAGGCCCTGGCGGGGCGGGTGACTTCGACCCAGCCGATCAGTGGGTGTTCGACCCGAATACGGGCAACTACGAGCTGCGGCTGAATCCCGCCGAGACATCGGCGGACGACACCACGGAGCTGCGACGGGTCTCCAGATCATCGAGCGATGACGGCACCACCGGCTCCGAGCCCAGAGGGCGCCGCCGCGCGGCCAAACGGGAGGCGGAGAAGGAGCAGGCGGCCGGCCCGGTCAGCCGTCGCAAGCCGAAGCCGAAGAAGTCGAAGACGAAGAAGGCACTCTACTGGGGCAGCGGCACCCTGGCCTTCCTGCTGGTGGGCGGTTCGGCCGCGGCGTACTTCGTCTATCAGCACCTGAACAACAACATCAGCAAGGTCGACGTCGGCGAGAACAACGCCGCGGTCTCCGACGGCCCGATGAACATCCTGCTGATCGGCACCGACCGCCGGGACGGCAAGGGGAACGAGGGCTACGGCGACGCGGGGAGCGTCGGCCACGCCGACACCACCCTGCTGTTCCACGTCTCCGAGGACCGGTCGAACGCGACGGTGCTGAGCTTCCCGCGCGACATGATCACCGACATCCCGGACTGCACGGTGAAGAAGGACGGCCGGAGGAAGAAGATCCCGGGCGAGGACGAGGTGCGGTTCAACACCAGTCTGGGGCAGGAGGGCCGCGACCCCGGCTGCACCTGGCAGACGGTGGAGAAGATCACCGGGCTGGAGATCGACCACTTCATGATGGCCGACTTCAACGCGGTCAAGAGCATGTCCACGGCGGTCGGCGGGGTGGACATCTGCCTCGGCAAGGACATCAACGACCCCAAGTCGCACCTGAATCTGAAGAAGGGGCGGCATACGGTCAAGGGCGAGCAGGCCCTGGCGTTCGTCCGGACCCGGCACGCCGTCGGCTTCGGCGGCGACCTGGACCGGATCAAGCTCCAGCAGCAGTTCCTGAGCTCGCTGATGCGCAAGATGAAGGCCAGCGGGACGCTCACCAACCCGGGCAAGATGTGGGACCTGGCCCAGACGGCCACCAAGGCGCTCACCGTGGACACCGGGATCGGCACCGTCTCCAAGCTGGCCTCGCTGGGGAAGAACCTGAGCAAGGTTGATCTCAAGAACGTCACCTTCGCGACGGTTCCGGTCGTCGACAACACCGACGGTGCGACCGTGCTGCTCGACAAGACCAAGGCCGAGCCGCTCTTCTCCATGGTCCGGCAGGATGTCTCGCTGACCGAGGTCAAGAAGAAGGAGAAGGCGGCCAAGAACGAGCAGGCGGAGCGGCTGAAGGGGCCGAAGGCCGATCCCGCCGATGTCCGGGTCAAGGTGCTCAACGGCAGCGGGCAGTTCGGCGCCGCCCAGGAGACCGTCGACTGGATGCAGAACACCGAGGGGATGTCCCGCACCAGCAACGGCGGAAACGCTCCGTCAGAACTGAAGAAGACGACGCTGGAGTACGCTCCCAACCAGGCCGACCAGGCGCGTCGGCTGGCCGACAGCATGGGGCTGCCCGCCTCCGCCATGAAGGAAGGCACGAAGGACGCCGAGCCGATGGCGGAGATGACCCTGACGCTGGGCGCGGACTTCAAGGGCGCCGGCACACCGATCTCCGCCCCGTCGAAGGCGCCGAAGGACATTCAGAGGGTCGAGGCCGACGACAAGGACGTCTGCGCCAAGTGACCGTCGCCGGCCAGCGGATCCACCCTCGTCCATCGGGCCGGACGACCGAGAGACTGCGGGGAGGGCCCGATGCGGGAGAGCAGTGTGCGGGGGGAGAGAGGGCGGCGGGCCACCGTTCCCGAACCACGTGACAACGGTGAGGACGACAGCCCGCCGGAAGGGGAGGGCCCCGCGTCGCACGGCGCGGGGCGCCGGCCGGGTGGTCAGGGGCGGCCGAAGCGGAGCCGCGGGGTGCGGATCCTGCGCTGGACCGCCCTGACGCTGGCCGTGCTGGTGCTCGGCGCGGCCGGCGCCGGATATTTCTACTACGAACACCTGAACGGCAATCTGAAGAAGGAGGATCTGGACCTCGGCGACAGCAAGATCGGCAAGCCCGAGCCCAACGCCGAAGGACAGACCCCCCTCAACATCCTGCTCATCGGCTCCGACAGCCGGAACACCGCGGAGAACGTCAAGCTGGGCGGTGCCAAGCAGGACGCGGACCGCAAGCCGCTGGGCGATGTGCAGATGCTGGTGCACGTCTCGGCCGACCGCGGCAACATGTCGGTGGTCAGCATCCCGCGCGACACCCGGGTGACCATCCCCCGGTGCACCGATCCGCATGACGGCACGGTGTATCCGAAGACCGAGGGGGCCATCAACCAGTCGCTCCAGCACGGCGGCCCGGGGTGCACGGTCGCCACCTGGAAGGAGCTCACCGGCGTCTACATCGATCACTTCATGATGATCGACTTCTCCGGGGTGGTCTCCATGGCGGACGCCATCGGCGGCGTCCCGGTGTGCGTGGACAACAACGTCTACTCGCATGACAGCAAGGGCCATGGCTCCGGGCTGAAGCTGACCAAGGGCACCCACAACGTCAAGGGCGTCCAGGCCCTCCAGTGGCTGCGCACGCGCTACGGCTTCGAGGACAACAGCGACATCGGCCGGGCCAAGGCCCAGCACATGTATATGACGTCGATGATCCGCCAGCTGAAGTCGGGCACCAAGCTCAGCGACCCGGGCAAGCTGATGGACCTCGCGGAGGCCGCCACCGACGCGCTGACCGTCGACCACGGCCTCGGGACCGTCAAGAAGCTGTACGACCTGGGCAATGACCTCAAGCGGGTGCCGACCAAGCGCACCACGATGATCACCATGCCCTGGGAGTACGGCGGTGGCGGGGGGTACGTACTGCCCAAGCCGGGCGACGCCGAGCAGACCTTCTCGCTGCTGCGCAACGACATAAGCCTGGACGGCAGGGACAAGAAGAAGCCCGACGCCACCCCGGCGCCCACCGCGCCCAAGGAGCAGCTCCCGGTGGTGGTGCAGAACGGCACCGCGAGCACCGTCCTGGGGCCGGTCTCCGGCCGGGCGGCGGTCATCACCTCCGAGCTGGCGCGGCTGGGCTACGCCAAGGCCACCGCGAACACGGTGCTCATCTCGCAGGCCGACACCACCGTCCTCTACCCGGACGAGCCCCGGCAGGGCGACGCCCTGGCCGTGGCCAAGGCGCTGAAGCTGCCGAAGTCCGCGGTGAAGTCGTCGAAGTCGGTGCGGGAGATCACCCTGGTGGTCGGCAACGACTGGCGCGAGGGCACCGCCTATCCGAAGGCGGCGGCGGACGACGGCGACAAGACGCCCAAGAGCGCGGACGCGCTCAACGGCGAGGAGAAGGGCTGTATGAAGGTCAACGCGGGCTACACCTTCTGACGACCGACCGACCGCCCGTCACGGCATGCGGAAGGGGCCGGACCCGATTGCGGGTCCGGCCCCTCCGGCGTACGGGGCGTATGCGCGTACGGGGCGTACGGGCGCGGCTACGGCGCCATGACCGCAGGGCGACGGCTGGCGATGACCTTCTTGGCGAGCGCCCGCGGGCTGGTCAGAAAGCCCCAGCCCCACGACATGTGCATGGTCGCGAGCGCCACCGGGATCCGCAGCCGGGCCGCCACCGGAAGCCCCTTGCCCGCCGGGAGCGAGCCCGCGACGATCGCGGCCAGATAGCCGCCCGGGATCACGAAGCCCCACGGGGTGACGGCCGCGCCCACCACGATGCCCGCCGCGATGGCGACGACGGCGGTCGGCGGGGCGAGATAGCGCAGATTGATCGAGCCCTGGTGGAAGCGGGCCACCACATGGCGCCAGCGGCCGTAGTCCTTGTACTGCTTGGCCAGGGCCCGCACATTCGGCCGCGGCCGGTAGGAGACCTTCAGCTCGGGCGAGAACCAGATCAGCCCGCCGGCCTCGCGGATCCGGAAGTTCAGCTCCCAGTCCTGGGCGCGGATGAACTCCTCGTTGTACCCGCCCTGCTGCTCCAGCGCCTCGCGCCGGAAGACGCCCAGATAGACGGTCTCGGCGGGGGCCGCCTCACCACCGGTGTGGAAGGCCGCGTTGCCGACCCCGATCTTGGAGGTCATGGCGGCGGCGACGGCCTTCTCCCAGTCGTTCTCGCCCTCGGCGTGCATGAGCCCGCCGACGTTCTGCGCGCCGGTCTCCTCCAGGAGCCGTACGGCGGTCGCGATGTAGTCGGGCGAGAGCATGCCGTGGCCGTCGACCCGGACCACCACCGGATGGCGGGACGCCTTGATCGCCGCGTTCAGGGCGGCGGGGGTGCGGCCCGTGGGGTTGGGGACCGTATGCACCCGAGGGTCCTCAGCCACCAGTTCGGCGGCGATCTCGTCGGTGCGGTCCGTGGACGGGCCGAGCGCGATCACCACCTCCATCTCACCGTCGTACTCCTGCTCCAGGATGTGCCGTACGGCGTTGCGCAGATGGCGTTCCTCATTGAGCACCGGCATGATCACGGAGACGGCCGGGAGCTGATGCGGGGGCATGGCACCTCGGGGTTCGGGGGCCGGGCCCCAGGAGACTGGCGGCGGGGGCCCCAAAGGACTGCGGTTTCCGGGCCACGTTACCGCGAATGGTGGACACCGGAGCGCGCCGCCCGGGTGGCAGCGCCCCGTACGGGCGGCGTGGGGCCGTCAAGGCGATCGTCGTATGGGCCTACGGTGAGGCGGTTCCGCCCAGCCCGCCGAGTTCACGGAGGTCCCCTTAAGTGAGTGCACCGGCCCGATCGCCGCGCCCGTCGCGCCCCCGCTCCCGCCGCCCCCGCTGGGGGCTGCGGCTGGCCACGGGCGGCGCCTGTCTGGTGCTGGCGGTCAGCGGTATCGGGCATCTGCTGGTCAGGGAGCTCGACTCCGGGATCCACCGGGTGGATGCCTTCGGCGGCCTGGACAACCGGCCGAAGAGCACCGGCGGGGGCGTCAACTTCCTCGTGGTCGGCACGGACGGACGGGAGAAGATCACGCCTCGGGAGAAGGCGCTGTACAGGCTGGGCGGAGCCCCCTGCCGCTGCACCGACACGATCATGCTGATGCATCTGTCGGGCGACCACCGCCGGGTCAGCGCGGTCAGCCTGCCCCGCGACTCGTACGCCAGGATCCCCGCGTACACCGACGCCACCGGCAAGCGCCATCCGAGCCATCCGCGGAAGCTCAACGCCGCGTACGCCGAGGGCGGGCCGAGTCTGACCGTGCGCACCGTGGAGCATCTGACCGGCGTCCATATCGACCACTACCTCGAGGTGGACTTCACCAGCTTCATGAAGACGGTCGATGTGCTCGGCGGGGTGAAGATCTGCACCGCGCGGCCACTCAAGGACGACCACACCGGTCTCGACCTGCCGGCCGGCACCCATGTGCTGAACGGCGGCCAGGCGTTGCAGTACGTCCGCTCCCGGCATGTGGACGGCACCTCCGACCTGGGCCGGATCCAACGGCAGCAGCGCTTCATGGCCGCCGTGGTCCACCAGACCACGGCCGGGCGCATCCTGCTCAACCCGGTGCGGTTCAACCGGGTGGCCGGGGCGCTGCTGGGCTCGGTCCGCGCGGACCACGGCTTCAGCGCGGAGGACCTGGTCGCCCTGGGGCGGGCGATGAGCGGGGTCACCCCCGCGTCCTCGGAGTTCGCCTCGGTACCGGTGGTGCTGCCCGGTGTGCCGGTGAAGGGGGCCGGCTCCACGCTCCGCTGGAACCGGGCCAAGGCCGAGCGGCTCTTCACCACCCTCCGCGAGGACCGGCCGCTCGTCACCCACCGCCCGAAGCGTGTCCGGGCCACCCCGGTGGACGTGGACCCGGCCCGGATCCGGGTCCATGTGCTCAACGGCACCAATACGACGGGGCTCGCCCGCCGCGCGGACCGCGCGCTGCACGCCACCGGCTTCGCCACCACCGGCTCCCCCGCCGACGCCGCGACCCCCGACGTCCGGCACACTGTGATCGCGTACGACCCCGTCTGGGACCGCTCGGTGCGCTCGCTGGCGGCCGCGCTGCCCGGGGCCCGGCTGAAGCCGGTGGTCGGGCAGGGCGCGGTGATGCAGATCACGATCGGCGCGGACTACAAGGGCGTACGGCCGGTCCGGCTCGAGGCGCCGAAGACCGACACCGCCGGGTTCGGTGCCGTCACCGGCGACGAGGTCGTCTGCCCCGAGGGCGGCGCCACGCGCTCCCTCTGACCCCGGGGGTCACGGGCGGTCGGCGGCGGCCCCGGGGGTCACCGCCGGTCGGCGCCCTCGGTGGTGTCGTCGGCGCGCCCGGCGGTGTTGCGCTGGGCGCGGAGTTCCTTGATCGCGCGGCGGCGGGCCAGCCGGTGCGTCCGGCGGATCTCGGCCTCCTGATAGCGCCGCTTGTCCCGCTCGCTCTCCGGGATGACCGGGGGCACGGGCCGGGGCTTGCCGTCGGCGTCGACGGCGGCGAAGACCAGATAGGCGCTGCCGACCTGGGTGGCGGGCGTGGACTCGTTCCACCGCTCGGCCAGCACCCGCACCCCGATCTCCATGGAGGACCGGCCGGTCCAGTTGACCTGGGCCTTCACATGGACGAGGTCGCCGACCCTGACCGGTTCGAGGAAGGCCATCTCGTCCATCGACGCGGTGACCGCGGGCCCCTCGGAGTGGCGTCCGGCGACCGCTCCGGCGGCATCGTCCACCAGCTTCATGATCACGCCGCCGTGGACGGTGCCGAGGAGATTGGTGTCACTGCCGGTCATGATGTGTGACAGCGTGGTACGAGAGGCGGAGGTGGGCTTTCCCGGAAGCTCCGGTTCCGCACCCTGGGCCTGTTTGGTCATGTCGTCCACCTTATGCGGACCAGATTCTTATCAGGTCTGCAACAGCCCTGCCGCGATCCGGCACCCGCCCTGTAATGCGACCCGCCCGACCAGGCACACTGCCTTGCATGAGCGAATGGCCCCAGGGATGGTCCGGCGACGGTAGCGGCCGGTACGGACGTGGTAGCGGCAGCGCCGAGCCGGAGGGGGCTCGCGCGATGCCACAGGTGAGGCGCGGCGCGCCCGGTGCGGGCGGTCCGCCGCCGTACGACGAGCCCCCGCTGCCGCCCGACCTCTCGCCGCACGGCACCGTTCCGCGGCAGCAGCCGTCCCAGGGCTATGACGACTACGACGACGGTTACAACACCGGTCAGGTCTACGGCCGCGGCAACGGCGGACCGGGCGGCGGCGACCACGGCCCGGGTGGCCCCGGCGGCCGCGGCCCGCGCCCGGTGAGGCCGAAGAACTGGAAGCGCCGGATAACCATCGGCCTGGTCACCCTGATCGTCCTGCTGCTCGCCGTCGGCATCGGCACCTACATCTGGGCCGACTCCAAGCTCCGCAACGAGGTGGACCTGAGCAAGGTCGAGGACCGGCCGGGCGGCGGCAAGGGCACCAATTACCTGATCGTCGGTTCGGACAGCCGCGAGGGCATGTCCGAGGAGGACAAGAAGAAGCTGCACACCGGCTCGGCCGACGGCCGGCGCACCGACTCCATGATCCTTCTCCATGTCGGTGAGAACGGCAACACCATGATCAGCCTCCCGCGTGACTCCTGGGTCACCATCCCGGCCTTCACCGGCTCGACGAGCGGCAATCGGATCCCGCAGAGCCAGAACAAGCTGAACGCCTCGTACTCCTCCGAGGGCCCCGGGCTGCTGGTCCGCACGATCGAGTTCAACACCGGCCTGAAGATCGACCACTACGCGGAGATCGGCTTCGACGGCTTCGCCAACCTGGTGGACGGCGTCGGCGGCGTCGACATCGACGTCCCGCAGGACATGAAGGACAAAAAGTCCGGCAATGACCTGAAGAAGGGCAAGCAGACGCTGAACGGCCAGCAGGCGCTCGCCTTCGTCCGGCAGCGCTACGGCCTCGCGGGCGGCGACCTGGACCGCACCAAGAACCAGCAGAAGTTCCTGTCCGCGCTGGCCAACAAGGCGGCCTCGCCGAGCACGATCATGAACCCGTTCAAGCTCTACCCGACGATGGGCGCCGGCCTGGACAACCTGGTCGTCGACAAGGACATGAGCCTGTGGGACGTGAAGGACATGTTCTTCGCGATGAAGAGCGTCTCCGGCGGCGACGGCAAGCAGATGAACATGCCGATCTCCAACCCCGGCCTGGCCACCTCCAAGGGCAGCGCGGTGCAGTGGGACATGGCGAAGGTCAAGCAGCTGATGAGCGAGCTGAAGAACGACGACAAGGTCACCGTCTCCAGCAACTGATCCGGACCACCACCAAAGACCGCTGCCGGGCCCTCGGGCCCGGCAGCGGTCTTTGGCCTTTGGTCTTTGTCTTTGGTCTTTCGAGGGCTACGGAAGGTTGCGCGCCATCACGATGCGCTGGACCTGGTTGGTGCCCTCGTAGATCTGCGTGATCTTGGCGTCACGCATCATCCGCTCGAGCGGGTAGTCACGGGTGTAGCCGTAGCCGCCGAGCAGCTGGACGGCGTCCGTGGTGATCTCCATCGCGGCGTCGGAGGCGTAGCACTTGGCCGCGGCGCCGAAGAACGTCAGGTCCTCCTTGCCGCCGCCGAGGGACACCCGCTCGGACCGGGCCGCCGCCGCGTAGGTGAGCTGCCGGGCGGCCTCCAGCTTCATCGCCATGTCGGCGAGCATGAACTGAACGCCCTGGAAGTCGCCGATCGGCTTGCCGAACTGCTTGCGCTCCTGGACGTACCCCTTGGCGTAGTCGAGCGCGCCCTGGGCGATGCCGAGGGCCTGGGCGGCGATGGTGATCCGGGTGTGGTCGAGGGTCTTCATGGCGGTGGCGAAGCCGGTGCCCTCGGCGCCGATCATGCGGTCGGCGGGGATGCGGACGTTGTCGAGGTAGACCTCGCGGGTCGGGGAGCCCTTGATGCCGAGCTTCTTCTCCGGGGCGCCGAAGGAGACGCCCGGGTCGGACTTCTCGACGACGAAGGCGGAGATGCCCTTGGAGCGCTTCTCGGGGTCGGTGACGGCCATCACCGTGTAGTACTCGGAGACCCCGGCGTTGGTGATCCAGCGCTTGACGCCGTTGAGCACCCAGAAGTCGCCGTCGCGGACCGCCTTGGTCTTCATCCCGGCCGCGTCCGAGCCCGCGTCCGGCTCGGAGAGGCAGTACGAGAACATCGCGTCGCCCTTGGCGAGCGGGGCCAGGTACTTCTTCTTCAGCTCCTCGGAGCCGGAGAGGATGACCGGCAGCGAGCCCAGCTTGTTGACCGCGGGGATCAGGGAGGAGGAGGCGCAGACCCGGGAGACCTCCTCGATGACGATCACGGTGGCCAGCGCGTCCGCGCCCGAGCCGCCGTAGGACTCGGGGACGTGCACCGCGTGGAGATCGTTCGCGACCAGGGCGTCCAGCGCCTCCTGGGGGAACCGGGCCTCCTCGTCGACCTCGGCGGCATAAGGGGCTATCTTCGCCTCGGCGAGAGAGCGGACGGCGTCCCGGAGCATGTCGTGCTCTTCGGACGGCCGGTACAGGTCGAAGTCGTATCCCGAGGACGCCAAGCCTCTCACTCCCCATAAAGCGCTAACTACCGTTAAGTAACTGAATTCTAGGGGCGACGCCTCGGTAGGTATACGTGAGCTACCTGACAGAGTCGGCTGAGCTCGTACCGCGGTCCCGACTATGCTCAGGCACCGCATCTGCGATCGACCGTTCTGGAGCACTGCATGGCCCTCAAGATCACTGTGATCGGCACCGGCTACCTCGGCGCCACCCACGCAGCGGCCATGGCGGAGCTGGGCTTCGAGGTGCTGGGTCTCGACGTCGTGCCCGAGAAGATCGCGATGCTCACCCAGGGCCGGGTGCCGATGTACGAGCCCGGCCTCGAGGACCTGCTGCGGCGCCACACGGTGGGGATCGAGGGGTCCAGCGGGCGGCTGCGCTTCACCACCTCCTACGAGGAGGCCGGGGAGTTCGGCGACATCCACTTCATCTGTGTGAACACCCCGCAGAAGCACGGCGAGTACGCCTGTGACATGAGCTACGTGAACTCCGCGGTGGAGTCGCTGGCCCCGCATCTGCGCCGCCCCGCGCTGGTCGTGGGCAAGTCCACGGTGCCGGTCGGCAGCGCCGACCTGCTCGCGGCCCGGCTGGCCGAGCTGGCACCGGTGGGAGCGGACGCGGAGCTCGCCTGGAACCCGGAGTTCCTGCGCGAGGGGTTCGCCGTCCAGGACACCCTGCACCCGGACCGGATCGTGGTCGGCGTCGCGGGCGACCGGGCCGAGAAGCTGCTGCGCGAGGTCTACCAGACGCCCATCGGCGAGGGCTCGCCCTTCGTGGTGACCGACTTCCCGACCGCCGAGCTGGTCAAGGTCGCGGCCAACTCCTTCCTGGCGACCAAGATCTCCTTCATCAACGCGATGGCCGAGGTCTGCGAAGCGGCGGGCGGCGATGTGGTCAAGCTCGCCGAGGCCATCGGCTACGACGAGCGGATCGGCAAGAAGTTCCTGCGGGCCGGGATCGGTTTCGGCGGCGGCTGTCTGCCGAAGGACATCCGGGCCTTCATGGCGCGCGCCGGTGAGCTCGGCGCCGACCAGGCGCTGACCTTCCTCCGCGAGGTCGACTCGATCAACATGCGGCGCCGCGGCCATATGGTCGAGCTGGCCCGCGAGGCCGTCGGCGGCGCCTTCCTCGGCAAGCGGGTCGCGGTGCTGGGCGCCACCTTCAAACCGGACTCCGATGACGTCCGGGACTCCCCCGCGCTCAATGTGGCCGGTCAGATACACCTCCAGGGCGCCCAGGTGACCGTCTTCGACCCCAAGGGCATGGAGAACGCCCGGGCGCTCTTCCCGACCCTCGCCTACGCCCCGACCGCCGCCGCGGCGGCGGAGGGCGCCCATGCGGTGCTGCACCTCACCGAGTGGCGCGAGTTCCGGGAGCTGGACCCGGCGAGCCTCGGCGCGGTCGTCGCCGAGCGCCGCATCCTCGACGGGCGCAACGCGCTGGACCCCGACGTCTGGCGCGACGCCGGGTGGACGTACCGGGCGCTCGGGCGTCCGATGGCGTGAGGGCGCCGTAGGACTGCCTGCTTCACGGGGTGTGAGGCTTCCCGTGTGACGGGGTGGGAGGTTTCCCCGTTTGACGGGGGGAGGTTCCCCGTTTGACGGGGCCCGTTCGGTCAACCCGGGACGGGACCCGAGGAGGAGCCATGGCCACCGCCAAGCTGGAACTTGTCGCGTTCGACTGCCCCGACCCCACCGCGCTCGCCCACTTCTACCAGCAGGTGCTGGGCGGTGAGATCAAGAACGAGGGGAAGCCCTGGGTCGATCTCCACCTGCCCGGCGGGGCGCGGCTGGCCTTCCAGGAGGCGCCCGGCTTCGTCCCGCCGAGCTGGCCCTCGGCCAAGGAGTCGCAGCAGCTGCACCTCGATCTGCGGGTGGCCGATATGGCGGAGGCGCAGGAGCGGGTGCTGGCGCTGGGGGCCCGGGCGCTGGACCTCGACGACGAGGGCGGGAAGCGGGACTTCCGCGTCTTCGCCGACCCGGCGGGGCACCCCTTCTGCCTGATTCATCCCTGACCCATTGGCGTCGGTGCCGCTCAGTTACTCGGCGGCGTCCGTGCCGTCCAGTTGGTCGATCGTCGCGATGGACGGGCCGCGTGTGGTCTGCGCCGCGCGTGCCGCGTCTTCCGCGCCGCGCAGCGTACGGACCGCGTTCTGCCAGGTCAGCTTGGCCAGGTCGGCCGGTGACCAGCGGCGGTCGAGGAGTTCGGCCACCAGGTTCGGATAGCCCGCGACATCGCCCAGGCCGTCGGGGGTGAAGGCGGTGCCGTCGAAGTCGCCGCCGATGCCGATGTGGTCGATGCCCGCCACCTCGCGCATGTGGTCGAGGTGGTCGGCGACGGTCGACACGGTGGCCATGGGGCGCGGGTTGGCCTCCTCGAAGGCGCGCTGCACCTTCATCGCGGCGGGCGTCATCTCCAGCGGGTGCAGCCCGTGGGCGCGCATGTTCTCGTCCGCCTCCCGGGTCCAGGCGACCGCTTCGGGCAGGACGAACTTGGGCACGAAGGTCGCCATCGCCACCCCACCGTTGGCCGGGAGCTGGGCCAGGACGTCGTCCGGGATGTTGCGCGGATGGTCGCAGACGGCGCGCGCGGAGGAGTGCGAGAAGACCACGGGCGCCTCGGTCACCCGGAGCGCGTCCCGCATGGTGTCGGCCGAGACATGGGAGAGGTCGACAAGCATGCCCAGGCGGTTCATCTCGCGCACCACCTCCTCGCCGAAGGGGGTGAGGCCGTGTGCCTTCGGCTCGTCGGTCGCCGAGTCGGCCCAGGGGACGTTGTCGTTGTGGGTCAGCGTCATATAGCGCACGCCGAGGTCGTAGAGGGTACGCAGGGTGGCCAGGGAGCAGTTGATGCTGTGGCCGCCCTCGGCGCCCATGAGGGAGGCGATCCGGCCCTCGGCCCGGGCCGCCTCCATGTCGTCGGCGGTGACGGCTGGGCGCAGATCGGTGGCGTACCGGTCGGTGAACCGGCGGACGACGTCGATCTGTTCGAGGGTGGCGCTGACCGCCGTGTCGCCCTGGAAGTCGGAGCGGACGAAGACCGACCAGAACTGGGCGCCTACGCCGCCGGCCCGTAGGCGGGGCAGGTCGGTGTGGGTGTAGGCGGTGAGGTCGGTGGCCATGTCGCGCTGGTCGAGGTCGTAGTGGACCTGCTCGCGCAGGGCCCAGGGGAAGTCGTTGTGGCCGTCCACGATGGGGTGGGTGGCCAGCAGGTCGTGGGCTTGCGCGAGGTGATCCGTCATCCTCGTAGTTTCGTATGCGGTGCGGTGGAAGTCACGTGTTGTGGGGGCGCGTGGGGGTGGGGGCGCGTGGGGTGGGGCGCCTGCGGCGGGCTTTCCCCACCCCGCCCCTTCCCGAAACTGGGGGCTCCGCCCCCAGACCCCCGCCGGGGCTCCGCCCCGGACCCCGCTCCTCAAACGCCGGAGGGGCTAGAAGTTGCCCGGAGGGGCTGGAGTTGCCCCGGAGGGGCTTAGTTGCGGCTCAGTGGCCGAAGCCGAACGAATCCGAGCCGTCCACCTTCGCGCGCAGGCGCTTGCCCTTCTCCGTGGCCTGGGCGTTGAGTTCGGCCTGGAACTCGCGCATCCGGGCCTGGAGTCCGGCGTCGTGGGCGGCCAGGATGCGGGCGGCGAGCAGGCCCGCGTTGCGGGCGCCGCCCACGGAGACCGTGGCCACCGGGACCCCGGCGGGCATCTGGACGATCGACAGCAGGGAGTCCATGCCGTCGAGGTACTTCAGCGGTACGGGCACCCCGATGACCGGCAGCGGGGTGACGGACGCGAGCATGCCCGGGAGGTGGGCGGCGCCGCCCGCGCCGGCGATGATCGCTTTGAGGCCGCGGTCGGCCGCGTTCTCGCCGTAGGCGACCATCTCGCGCGGCATGCGGTGTGCCGAGACGACATCCACCTCGTAGGGGACCTCGAACTCGTCGAGGGCCTTGGCCGCTTCTTCCATGACGGGCCAGTCGGAGTCGGAGCCCATGACGATGCCGATCACAGGAGCGCTCATTCGGTGATGGTCCCTCGGAGGTAGTCGGCGGCGTGGCGGCCGCGCTCGCGGACGTCGGCCAGGTCGTCGCCGTAGGTGTTGACGTGGCCGACCTTGCGCCCGGGCTTCACGTCCTTGCCGTACATATGGATCTTGAGCGCCGGGTCGCGGGCCATGCAGTGCAGATACGCCGCGTACATGTCGGGGAAGTCGCCGCCGAGCACATTGGTCATCACCGTCCACCGCGCGCGCGGGCGCGGGTCGCCCAGCGGGAGGTCGAGCACGGCCCGTACATGGTTGGCGAACTGGGAGGTGACGGCGCCGTCCTGGGTCCAGTGGCCGGAGTTGTGGGGGCGCATCGCCAGCTCGTTGACCAGCAGCCGGCCGTCGCGGGTCTCGAAGAGCTCGACCGCGAGATGGCCTACCACCCCGAGCTCGGCGGCGATCTTCAGCGCCATCTCCTGCGCCTGGCCGGACAACTCCTCGGAGAGGCCGGGGGCCGGGGCGATCACGGTGTCACAGACCCCGTCCACCTGGATCGACTCCACGACGGGGTAGGCGACGGCCTGGCCGTGCGGGGACCGTACGACATTGGCGGCGAGCTCGCGGGCGAAGTCGACCATCTCCTCGGCGAGGACGGGCACGCCCGCGCGGAACGGCTCGGCCGCCTCCGCCGCGCCGCGGACGACCCAGACGCCCTTGCCGTCGTAGCCGCCGCGCACCGTCTTGAGGACGACCGGGAAGCCGTCGCCCTCGTCCGCGAATCGCGCCACGTCCTCGGGGTCGGCCACGATGCGGTGGCGGGGGCACGGCACACCGGCCGTACGCAGCCGCTCGCGCATCACACCCTTGTCCTGGGCGTGCAGCAGCGCCTCGACTCCGGGGCGGATGACCACGCCGTCCGCTTCCAGGGCGCGCAGATGCTCGGCCGGGACATGCTCGTGGTCGAAGGTGACCACATCACAGCCCTGTGCGAAAGCACGAAGGGTGTCCAGGTCGCGGTAGTCGCCGATGACGACATCGCTGACCACCTGGGCCGCCGAGTCCTGGGGGGTGTCACTGAGCAGCTTGAACCTGATACCGAGGGGGATGCCCGCCTCATGGGTCATACGGGCGAGCTGGCCGCCGCCGACCATGCCGACTACCGGGAATGTCACCCTCCCAGAGTAACTTCCCCCTCCGACCGGCCCTGACCTGCGTTGGAGGAACCTCCAGAGAATCCGCCGGGCCCAGCCTCGCGGCCTGAAGGGCGCGGGGCGCGCCCGCTGGTTAGCATGGGGGGATTGACAACGCCGACGGGACGGGGCTGAACGATCACCATGAGTGAACGGAGCACACTCGGTGGGCTGCGTGCCCGGATGGGGCAACTGACCCGCGAGATCGCGAAGTTCGGGGTGGTCGGCGGTGCCGGCGTCTTCGTCAATCTCGCGGTGTTCAACCTGGTGCGCGGGGTCACCGAACTCCCCGTGGTGCGA
The DNA here is from genome assembly GCF_052665095.1 of Streptomyces sp. NEAU-174. Classification (NCBI taxonomy): domain Bacteria; kingdom Bacillati; phylum Actinomycetota; class Actinomycetes; order Kitasatosporales; family Streptomycetaceae; genus Streptomyces; species Streptomyces sp. NEAU-174. The sequence continues at coordinate 47,730 of NZ_JBQTCE010000024.1, forward strand.
GCCAGCATCGTGGCCACGGTGGTCGCCACCGGCTTCAACTACCTGGGATACCGGTACTTCACCTACCGGGACCGGGACAAGCAGGGCCGCACCAAGGAACTCAGCCTCTTTCTGCTGTTCAGCGCCATCGGCCTGATCATCGAGAACGGTGTGCTCTACACCGCCACCTATGGCTTCGGGTGGGACAGCTCACTCCAGAGCAATGTGTTCAAGTTCCTCGGCATCGGCCTGGGCACGCTCTTCCGCTTCTGGTCGTACCGGACCTGGGTGTTCCGGACGCTGCCCGCACGGGAGGCCGTCGAGCGCGCGGAGGCCTTCCTGTCCGAGGCGCCGCCCGCCCAGGCCACCCGGAAGCAGCCGGTCCGGAAGTAGCCCAGCGGCACGGCGGGGCCGCTCAGGAGGCCGAGGGGTCCTCGGCCTCCCGGCTGAGGAAGAGCGCGAACACCGGCGGATGCTGCTGGAGCAGCTCCAGCCGGCCGCCGTCCGCCTCCGCCAGGTCCCGCGCCACGGCGAGCCCGAGACCCGTGGAGTTGCGTCCGCTGACCGTGCGCTCGAAGACCCGCGCCCCCAGGTCGGGCGACACCCCCGGGCCCTCGTCGGAGACCTCCACCACGGCCTGGTTGCCGGTGACGCGGGTACGCAGCGCGACCGTGCCGTCACCGTGCATCAGCGAGTTCTCGATCAGCGTGGCCAGCACCTGGGCGACCGCGCCCGGGGTGCCCACCGCGCGCAGCCCCTTCTTGCCCGAGCGCACGATGGCACGGCCCTCGCTGCGCGAGGCCGGGCGCCACTCCTCGATCTGCTGCTTGACGACCTCGTCCAGGTCGAAGGCGACCGCGGAGCCGCTGCGCGGATCGCGCGAATTGGTCAGCAGCCGCTGGACGACATCGGTGAGCCGCTCCACCTGGCCCAGCGCGATCGTCGCCTCCTCCTTGACCGTCTCCGGGTCGTCGGTGAGCGTGATCTCCTCCAGCCGCATCGACAGCGCGGTCAGCGGCGTACGGAGCTGATGGGAGGCGTCGGCGGCCAGCCGCCGCTCGGCGGTGAGCATCCGGGCGATGCGCTCGGCGCTCGCGTCCAGGACATCGGCGACCCGGTCCAGCTCCGGCACCCCGTAGCGCCGGTGGCGCGGCCGGGGGTCCCCGGAGCCCAGCCGCTCGGCGGTCTCCGCGAGATCGGTGAGCGGGGCGGAGAGCCGGTGCGCCTGGCGTACGGCGAGGGCCACCGCGGCGAGCACGGCGAGCAGCGCCACCGCCAGGATGATCAGCATGGTGCGGCCGATCTCCCGGCTCACCGTGGAGCGGGACGCCTCGACCCGTACGACCTCGCCCTGCTCCCCCGGCTCCTCGGCGGAGATGACACTGCCCGTGGGGCGCTTGCCGATCTCCACCGTGCGGTGGTCGGGCATCCTGATCACGGCGTAGCGCCCGGGCTCGATCTGCTCGCGCAGCACCCGGGGGGTGACCCCCTCGCCGCCCAGCAGCCTGCTGTCGACGATGCTGACCAGGCGCACGGCGTCGGAGCTCACGCTCTCCTGGGCGCTGTTCTCGATGGTCCGGGTCTCGACGATGACCAGCGAAAGCCCGAAGACCGCGATGACGACGAGCACCACGGCCAGGGTGGAGTTGATCAAGCGACGGCGCATTGCCCTACCGTGTCAGCTCTGGTCAGCTTTTCTCGAATCTGAAGCCGACACCGCGGACGGTGGCGATATAGCGGGGGTTGGCCGCATCGTCACCGAGCTTCTTGCGCAGCCAGGAGATGTGCATGTCGAGGGTCTTGGTGGAGGACCACCAGGTGGTGTCCCACACCTCGCGCATCAGCTGATCGCGGGTGACCACCCGCCCGGCGTCCCGCACCAGGACCCGCAGCAGATCGAACTCCTTGGCGGTCAGCTGGAGCTCCTCGTCGCCCATCCAGGCGCGGTGCGACTCGACGTCGATCCGCACCCCGTGGGTGGCCGGCTGCTGTTGCTGCGTCTCGACCGCGCCGCGCCGCAGCAGCGCCCGGACCCGGGCGAGCAGCTCGGCGAGCCGGAACGGCTTGGTCACGTAGTCGTCGGCGCCGGCGTCCAGGCCGACCACCGTGTCCACCTCGTCCGCGCGGGCCGTGAGCACCAGCACCGGAAAGCCATGGCCCTCGGTACGGAGCCGACGACAGACCTCGAGCCCGTCCATCCCGGGCAGGCCGAGGTCGAGGACGATCAGATCGACGCCTCCTTGCAGACCGGCGTCGAGCGCGGTGGGTCCGTCCTCACGCACCTCGACCTCGTACCCCTCGCGGCGCAGGGCGCGGGCGAGCGGCTCCGAGATGGATGCGTCATCCTCGGCGAGCAGTACTCGGGTCATGGGGGTGATGGTAGTCCGCTGAGGTCGGAGCACGGGGCGCGTACGGCGCGACGGACGGAGCACGGACGGTTGCACACCTCCCCGTGAGCTTTCTCTCACCGTCCCCAAAGGTGTCAAGAACGTGTCGTATGGTGATACAACGTCTGTAGCACTCCTCCGGGACCTTTGGTGGCGACGACGCACCCAAAGGTCTCTGTCATGTCCGGAGCGGGACGGGGTCGGCACAACCGGCCCGGCCGCGCCCGGCCGCTCAGTCGCTCAGCCATCCCCCCACAGGGCGCTGGCCCCGCCTGGCAGCGCTCCCTGAGCACACAAGGAAACCCACCATGGCGTCCAGCCTGACGAAGGGCGCCACCGCGCAGGGGACCCCTGCCGGCGGCAAAACCTTCTTCGGCCACCCCCGCGGCCTGGCCACTCTCTTCATGATCGAGATGTGGGAGCGGTTCAGCTTCTACGGTATGCGGGCCCTCCTCGTGGTCTATCTGATCTCCGGTGGCCCGGACGCCAAGGACGGCGGGCAGGGCGGCGGACTCGGGATGACCGAGGGCAACGCGGTGGCCATCTACTCGGTGTACCTGGCCATGGTCTATCTGCTGGCCATGCCGGGCGGCTGGTTCGGCGACCGGGTCTGGGGTCCGCGCAAGACGGTGGTGATCGCGTCCGGTGTCGTCATGGCCGGGCATCTGGCGCTCTCCGTCCCCGGCCAGGCGACCTTCTTCGCCGGCCTCGGCCTGGTGGCGCTCGGCTCCGGTCTGATCAAGGCCAATATCTCGACGATGGTGGGCCAGCTCTACGACGGTCCGCAGGATCCGCGCCGGGACGGCGGCTTCACCATCTTCTACATCGGCATCAACCTCGGTGCCTTCGCCGCCCCCCTGGTGATCGGCACCGTCGGCCAGTCGTACAACTGGCACCTGGGCTTCGCGCTCGCCGCCCTCGGCATGGCGCTGGGCCTGGTCCAGTTCCTGATCGGCACCCGCCACCTGAGCGCGGAGAGCAGCGTCGTCCCCACCCCGCTGGCCGCCGAGGAGCGCCGCTCCTGGCTGCGCAAGGCGATGATCTGGCTGATCGTGGCCGCGGTCTTCTACACCGGCGTGGTGCTCAGCGGCAGCTGGACGCTCAACTGGGTGCTGATCCCGATCACCATCCTCGGCCTGATCATCCCGACCGGGGTGCTGATCCGGATCAAGCGCGACCGGGAGCTCTCGGCGGTCGAGCAGACCAAGGTGAGCGGCTACATCTGGTTCTTCGTGGCCGCCGCCGTGTTCTGGATGATCTACGACCAGGGCGGTTCGACGATGTCGGCCTTCGCCGACTCCAAGACCGCGGACACGATCTTCGGGCTGCACTTCCCGTCCTCGTGGTTCCAGTCCGTCAACCCGCTGATGATCATGGCGCTGGCGCCGGTCTTCGCCTGGCTGTGGCTGTGGCTGGCGCGGCGTGACCGGGAGCCGAACACCACGCTGAAGTTCGCGATGGCCCTGGTCCTGGTCGGTGCCTCGTTCTTCGTCTTCGTCGTGCCGATGGGGATGGCCGGGGACGGGACGAAGGTCAGCCCGCTGTGGCTGGTGTCGATCTACATGATCCAGACGATGGGTGAACTGTGCCTGTCGCCGGTCGGCCTGTCGGTGACCACCAAGATGGCGCCGGCGAAGTACGCCAGCCAGATGATGGGCGTGTGGTTCCTGGCCGTGACCGCGGGCGACTGTGTCACGGGGCTGCTGTCCATCGCCGGGGTCGACCTGAGCGGGGGCGGGGTGATCGCGCTGGAGGCGACGATGGCGGCGCTCGCGGGCTTCGCGGTCTTCATGTACCGGAAGAAGGTCGTGGCGTTGATGGCCGACGTCCACTGACGTCGGTAAGGGCGTCCACTGACGTCCTTACGGGGCTCACGAAGGGCCCGGCGCGGGGGATCCGCGCCGGGCCCTTCGCCATTCCCTGTCCGCCAATGGTCAGCGGGTGGTGCCGCGCAGCTTGCGCCACGGGGTGAGGGTAAAGATGGCGCCGCCGAGCAGCACGGTGGTCCCAGCGATCAGGGCGAGCGCCTTCAGCCCGCCGTGGTCACTGGCGCCGGTGTCGGCGAGCCCGCCGCTGGTGGACGAACCGCCGCTGCTGCCCGAACCGCCGCCGCCGGAGGTGGAGCCCCCGGAGCCGCTGCCGCCGCCGGTCGAGTCACCGCCGGTGGTGCCGCCGGGCTGGCCGGTGGTGTCCAGTTCCAGCGAGGCGCCGGGGTCCTTGGACGGGGTGCAGGTGGTGGTCGTACCGAGCGCCTTGACCGTCAGCACCCCGGGGGTGAGCGTCGACTTGCCGCTCGCGCCCGGCTTGTAGGTGCCGGTGAGGTCGGGGATCTCGATCGGATCGCCGGACTTGATGGGCTCCTTGTTGGTCGGCCCCGCCACGGCGACGGTGCCCTTGTCCGCACCGCCGACCTTGACGGCCATCGACGGCTTGACCGAATCGGCGGGGATGTCGGCCGGGCTGTCCATCACGGACTTGCCGAACTTCACGGTCAGCGCGAAGTTCCCGCCGCTCTTCTTGGCGTTGATCTGCACCGGGGAGGTCGCGTTCTTGTCGCCGATGGGGGTCTTGCAGGCGTAGGCGACCTGAACCTCCTTACCGGTGTACGAACCGCCACCACCGTCCCCGCCACCGGTGGTACCGCTGGTGGTACCGCCCGTGGTGCCACTGGTCGTCCCGCTCGTGGTGCCGCTCGTGGTACCGCTGGTCGTACCACTGGTGGTGCCGCTCGTGGTACCGCTGGTCGTCCCGCTCGTGGTACCACTCGTCGTACCGCTGGTCGTCCCGCTCGTCGTGCCGCCCGGACCGCTGCCGCCGTCCGTCACCTTGATGGTCGCGGCGGCCTTCACGTCCTCCTTCGCCGAGCACTTGGTGTCCGTGGGCAGCGGCTTGCTGACGTTGATGTTGTAGCCGCCGGGCGTCAGCGTCACCTCTCCCGCCTTGGTGAGCTTGAGCTTCCCCTTCATGTCGGAGAGCTTCATCTCACCGCCCTTGGGGATCGCCGGGTTCTCCCGCGGCCCCTCCATGGCCAGTTCGCCGGTCTGGGCGCCGCCCACCGTGACGGTGCCGGTCGGCAGCACGGTGTTGGCCTCCAGGTCGAGGATGGGCGGGTTCTTGGAGGCGGCCTGCACCGTCTTCCACACCACCTCGACCTCGTCCCCGACCTTGGCCGTCTCCGGTGCCGTCACGGCCACGGTCGTGGTGCCCTCCACCGGGGGCATGCCGGAGATGGGGGGTGGTAAGCACTCGGTCTTGTACGAGACCTCGGCGCCCTCCGCGCTGCCCGCGCCGAGCAGCACGCCCGCACCGCCGAGCAGCAGCGCGACGGCGGCCGCACTCACTCTTGGTCGCATCTCACGTGGTTCCTTTCGGGGTCGGTCGGATCTCCTCGGTCGGTGCGGAAATCTGGTGGTGCGGCCGAGCCTCCGGCGCGGTGTCCGGGGTGAACCAGGGCAGCGCCGGCGGTGCGCCGTCCGCCGCGGCCGGTCCGGACGGCGACGGCGGCGGCGGCGGCGAGGGCGGGAACGGGGGCGGTGGCGGCGCGGTCCGGGCCGTACGGGGCCGTACCTTGTCCACGACGGCCATGCCGATCCGGAAGACCGTCGCCGAGACCACCACGCACAGCAGGACCCAGAAGAGCGTGACGCCCCAAGGCCGTCCCACCGCCCACGGCTGTTCGACGAGCAGCTTGTGGCCGTAGCGCAGTGAGACCAGATAGTCGCCATGGGCCCCGGAGGACAGTTCGACGTCCAGCTTGACCTGCTCCTTCTTCCCCGGCTTGATGGTCCCCCGCCAGCGCTGCTCCTCCCAGGACGGGGCGAAGACGCCATGCGAGCTGCCCACTTCGAAGACCGGGTCGCGGGCCGGGGTCGAGCCGAGATTGGCGACGGTGACCACGAGCTTCCGCCTCGGCGGTGCGCCGAACCAGGTCAGCACCCCGCTGGAGCCGTCGAGCCGGGCCGAGAGCACGCTCAGCCGCTCGCCCCCGGTCCGCTCCTTCGGCAGCGGCGCGACCGGGTGTCCGGCGACCTTGAACGCCACGTCCGCGGCGGCGGCTTCGCCGGTGACGGTCGCTATATGGATGACACAGGGGCAGGGTTTGGGCGGCTCGGACACCGGCAGCTTCTTGGTGAACGTGCCGTCCTTGCCGACGGTGACCGCCCTGCCGTCGCCGTTGGCGCACGCGTTGGTGCCGCCGATCATGTTCTGGCCGCAGATGAGCAGGGTGAGCAGGGCGCGCGGCCGCCAGTGGGCGCCGGTCACGGTGACCGTGCCGCCCGTACCCGCCTCGGCCTTGGAGACCTTCGCGGTCGGGCCCTCGGCCGCCGCGGCGCCGCCCGTAAGGGGCGCGCCGAGGGTGGCGAGAACCAGGGCGAGCACGGTGAGCACGGCGGAGGGCCGGACCGGGGTGGCTGGGTGTCGGCGTGCGTTCACGTGGTCGCTCCTGCCCCTGTGCGCTGCGGTTCCGGCTGCGGCTGCGATCGCGGTGTGCGGTGTCGGAGGCGTCTGCGCAGCAGCCAGACGCCTCCCCCGGCGCCCGCCAAGGCGGTCGCCGCCGGTGCGAGCAGCCACCAGGGGACGGCCGTGTAGCCGGCGGTCGCGGTGGCGTGCGCGCCTCCGCCCGCGGTGACGGTGAGCTTCACGTCCACCGAGTCCAGGGCGGGTGGGTCCGGCCAGCTCTCGGTGAGCCGGACCCGTTTGCCCGGCGGCAGCTCGACCGGCAGGGTGCGGGGGGCCCGGCGCAGCACCTGGCCGAAGAGCCCGTCGGCGCGTACGGCCAGCCGGGGGGTGAGCACGGTGTTGCCGCGGTTGACCAGGGCGTAGCGGATGGCCGCCCCGTCCCCGTGGCCCTGGACCGTCACGTCCTCGACGGAGAGGGCGGACAGCGTCGCGCCGCTGATCCGCAGCCGCAGCCGGACCGCGATCTCCCGGTCGCCGGAGGAGACCATGACCGCGCCGGGGTGCTCACCGGGCACCGCGTCGGAGGGAACGGTGACGGTGAAGGGGATGTCGGCGCGGGTGCGGGGCGGCACCGTCACCCGCCGTTCGGCGAGCGCGATCCGGGCGCCGTCGCCGCCGCGCAGCCGGACGGTGCGGGGGTGCTCGCTCCGGTTGGTGACCGAGAGCTTGTCCTCGAGGACGGCGCCGGGCCCGCCTTCGAGGTAGATGTACGGCCGGTCACCCGCGCCCGGCGCGCCGCCGCCCCCGGCGGCGGGGGCCGCCGACCAGTCGGGCCCGGCGGCGGCCGCCGTGGCGGCCCACGAAGCGGGGCCCACCAGGGAGATCAGGGAGGCGGCCAACAGGACCGGGGCACAGGCGCGGACGGCTCGGCGGACGGCCGGACGCCCGGCTGCCCGCACAGCCGGGCGTACGGTTGCCCGCACGGCCGGGCGTACGGCTACCCGCACGGCCGGGCGGATGACGGCATGGACCGTTGTACGGATACGCGACAGCATCGGCGGCTCCTCGGCTGCCGCGCGCGTCAGGAGGTGGGACGCTGACGGCGGGTCAGCCAGAGCGCCCCGGCCACCCCGGCGAGCAGCACCGTGCCGCCGAGGGTGCCGAGCGCGACGGCGGAGTCCGTCGGTCCGGTCTGCGGCAGCTGGCCGTTGCCGGAGCCGCCCTGCGCACCGCCGGATCCGTCCGATCCGCCCGTGCCCGTACCACCCGTACTGCCCGTACCACCCGTACTACCCGAGCCGCCCGTACTGCCCGAACCGCCGGTGGAGCCGGAGTCTCCGCCGCCGCCCGCCGCCTTGACGTCCAGCGTCAGCGAGGGCTTGGGGTTGTTGCCGGGGGTGCAGGTCGTGGTCGTGCCCAGCGCCTTGATGGTGAGCGTGGACGCGGTGAAGGTGACCTTTCCGCTCTTCTTGGGGGTGTAGGTACCCGACAGGTCACTGATCTTGATCGGGGTGTTGGCGGGGATGGCCTTGTCGTTGGTGGGGCCCGACACCGATACCGTGCCACTCTCCGCTCCGCCCAGTTTGATGAGCGCGCTGGGGTGCATGGCGCCCTTGCCGAGCTCGACGGGGCTGGAGGAGACGCCCTTCTGGAAGGACATCGTGAGCTTGTAGGCGCCGCCGCTCGCGACGCTCTTGATGTCGATGGGCGATACGGCGCTCTTGTCGCCGATCGGCGTCTTGCACTTGTAGTCGACGTCCACGGTGTCGGCGTGCGCGGCCGGGGCGGTGAGCAGCACCACGGACCCGGCCAGGGCCGCCGCGAGCGTGAGGGCGCCGCCACGGCCGGCCGGACGGCGTTGGTTGTGGGACACCACGAGATCCCCTCTCGTCAAGCGCCGCAGCCGAATGTAACTGACGGCACATCAGATTGGGCGCTGACGGTACGCCGGGGACCTTGTCAAGGGAAGACAAAGAGCACGCCGGATCGGCGTGGGGCGGAGAAGGGGTGAGGGAAAGCGGGATCGTGGCGCCGGAGCCGTGCTCTTCAGCCCGGCGCGGCCAGCTCGGCCCAGACCGTCTTGCCGGTCCCCTCCACGTTCCGCACGACCCCCCAGTCCAGGCACAGCCGCTGGACGATGAACATGCCATGGCCGCCGGGGCGTCCGGCGCGGTGCGGGGTGCGCGGCGCGGGCGTACCGGTGCCGAGGTCCACGACCTCCAGACGGAGCACTTTGGCGTTGCAGCTGACGCGCAGCTCCTCGGGGCCCTCGGCATGCAGACAGGCGTTGGTGACCAGCTCGGAGACGACGAGCAGCACATCCTCGGCGGCGGCCCGGTGGTCGGCGGTCGCGGCCGGAAGCCACCCCCAGTCGCGCAGCGCCTGGCGGGTGAAGTCGCGGGCGCGCGGCACGGCCCCGCTGGCACCGATCAGATGGAGTCTGCGGATCTGGCGGGTGGGGCCGACGGTCGGGGGGGCGCCGGCGGTCGGGGGGGCCGGTGGGGAGGCCGAAGCGGCTGGGCCGTCCGGGTCCGGGCCGCGGTCGCCCGGCGGGTACGGCCGCGTGGTGCTCATCAGCGCTTCACCTCACCGATTCACCGATTCAGGGACAAGGGATACCTGATCTCTTCAACAGTTTCAGCCTGTCTCCTGCCCGGCCAAAGCGTGAGAACACCCACTACTTCCGCCCCATCGATGTGACGCGGGCAACGCATCGATGACCCATCGATGACACGCCGGAAACAGGAGTGAGCTATGTCACTCGACAAGGGCGGCGTCAAGCGACCCGTGCACGGTAAAGACGGCGTCCGCGCCCGTGATCTCGAACACCCGGGCAACGATCGGCAACATCCCCGCCAGGTGGACCCCGCCGCCCGCGGCCTCGGCCTTGAGCCGCGCGCCGAGGAGGACATTGAGCCCGGTGGAGTCGCAGAACTCCAGCTTCGAGCAGTCCACCACCAGCCGGACACGTCCCCCCTCCACGCATTTCTCAAGCGGCTCGCGCAGCACCTCGGCGGTGTGGTGGTCCAGCTCACCCACCGGCGTGACGACCGCACTCGCCCCGTGGTGCCGAACCTCGACCTGAAGTCGGCCCTTGCTGGCGCTGCCGACCATCCCGCGGTCCATCTGCGCACCTCTTCTGGCGTCTCGTTGCTTTCGATTGCGCGCATCGAACCCTACGCCTTCTACCCGCCGCTCTGGTAGCCGAACATTTCGCATAGTTCGGCAAATATGGACAACGTGGACTTGCCACTTGGTGGCCGATGCAGGTAGGCGTAGAGGGTCACACCCGCTACGGCCCGGCTTTGGAGGCGCCGCTCACCGGAGCAGCACGTTATGGCACCGGCAGCCATATGCCGAAGAACGATGGAGGAGACTATGTCACCCCGCCTCGACGACACGCGTACCGAACCCACGGGGAGTACTCGGACCACCGTTTCGTCGGCCCCCCTGCCCGAGCAGTTCACCCCCGACGTTGACGCCTCGGCGACCGTCGGCCATCTCTTCGATGAACTGCCGGAATTGTCCGATCTGCCGGAAATCCCGCCGTATGACACGGTAGCGCCGGTGGACGCGAGGGCTCTGTCGAAGACCCTTTTCGAACGTCTCGAGGTGCTGGAGGAAGGCACCCACGAGTACGCCTATGTGCGTAACACCCTGGTCGAGCTCAACTTGGCGCTGGTCAAGTTCGCCGCCTCCCGGTTCCGCTCCCGCAGCGAGCCGATGGAGGACATCGTCCAGGTCGGCACCATCGGCCTGATCAAGGCGATCGACCGCTTCGAGACCGGCCGGGGCGTGGAGTTCCCGACCTTCGCGATGCCGACGATCGTCGGGGAGATCAAGCGCTTCTTCCGCGACACCAGTTGGTCGGTGCGGGTGCCGCGGCGCCTCCAGGAGCTCCGTCTCGACCTGGCCAAGGCCGGCGACGAGCTGGCACAGCGGCTCGACCGCGCCCCCACCGTCGGCGAGTTGGCCAAGCGACTGGACATCAGCCCGGCCGAGGTCGTCGAGGGCATGGCCGCGAGCAACGCGTACACCGCGAGCTCGCTGGACGCCCAGCCGGAGGAGGACGACTCCGAGGGCGCGCTGGCGGACCGGATCGGATACGAGGACCACGGGCTCGAAGGCATCGAGTACGTCGAGTCCTTGAAGCCGCTGATCGCCGATCTGCCTGCCCGCGACCGGAAGATCCTCTCCCTGCGCTTCGTGGCCAATATGACGCAGTCGGAGATCGGTGAGGAGCTGGGCATCTCCCAGATGCATGTCTCGCGGCTGCTGTCGCGCACCCTCCGTCGGCTCCGCAAGGGTCTGATGATCGAGGAGTGACGCCTCCGCAGACGGATAAGGGCCCGCCCCCGGATCGCCCGGGACGGGCCCTTATCCGTGTGCCCCGCGCCTATGTGTGTCTCGCGTGTCTCCGTCGTGCCGTCAGACCAGGGTGCCCTCGTGCCACACCGCCGAGACCAGCGGCACTCCGGGGCGGTAGGCGAGGTGCACATGGGACGGGGCGTCCAGCAGCGCCAGATCGGCGCGGGCGCCCGGGCTCACCCGGCCCACGTCGGTACGGCGCAGGGCCCGCGCCCCACCGGCCGTGGCGGCCCACACCGCCTCGTCCGGCGTCATCCCCATCTCCCGTACGGCCAGGGCGACGCAGAACGGCATGGAGCTGGTGAAGGACGAGCCCGGGTTGCAGTCCGGGGACAGGGCGACCGTGACGCCCGCGTCGAGCAGCCGACGCGCGTCCGGATAGGTCGAGCGGGTGGAGAACTCCGCGCCCGGGAGCAGGGTGGCCACCGTCTCGCCCTGGGCCAGCGCGTCGACGTCCTGCTCGGTCAGATGGGTGCAGTGGTCGGCGGAGGCGGCGCCCAGCTCCACTGCCAGTCGCACCCCGGGGCCGTAGGAGAGCTGGTTGGCGTGGACCCGCGGGATCAGCCCGCGCTCCTTGCCCGCGGTCAGGACGGCGCGGGCCTGGTCGCCGTCGAAGGCGCCCTGTTCGCAGAAGACGTCGATCCAGCGGGCGTGCGGGGCGCAGGCGTCCAGCATCGGGCCGGTGACCAGATCCACGTACCCGGCCGGGTCGTCGGCGAACTCGGGGGCGACGATATGCGCCCCGAGGAAGGTCACCTCGTCGGTGTGGGCACCGGCGATGGTCAGGGCGCGGGCCTCGTCGTGCGAGGTCAGCCCGTAGCCGGACTTGATCTCGACGGTCGTGGTGCCCTGGCGGCGCGCCTCGGCCACATAGCGGCCGACGTTGGCGTGCAGCACGTTGTTCGAGGCGGCGCGGGTGGCGGCCACGGTGGTGCGGATCCCGCCCGCGCTGTACGGGCGGCCGGACATCCGGGCGTTGAACTCCTCGGTCCGGTCGCCCGCGAAGACCAGATGGGAGTGGGAGTCCACAAAGCCCGGAATGGCGGCCCGGCCACCGGCGTCGACCCGGTTGTCGGTGGCGGGTGCTTTGCTGGACTCACCGACCCAGGCGATGCGGTCGCCGTCGATGACGACGGCCGCGTCCCGGATCAGGCCGAGGGGGCCTTCACCGAGGGAGGGGTCATTGGTGACCAGAGTGGCGATGTCGGTGATGGCCGTCGTGGGCGTCGCGGTCGTCATCGTGGGGGTGCTCTCCTTCGTCGGCCGTGCCGGCGGCGGTGCCGGCAGCGGCCGGGTCACGGTCCGTGCAGGGCTTCGATGGCCTCGGCCAGCGCTTGCGGCACACGCGGGACGAGCTGATGGGCGCCGTCCCGTACGACATGGCGGCCGCCGACCACGGTGTGCCGGACATCCGCGCTGGTCGCCGCGAATACGGCGGTCTCCGCGCCCAGCCGGGGCGGCGGTCCCGCGGTGCGCACCGAGTCCAGCGCGATCGTGGTGAGGTCGGCGAGCGCCCCCACCTCGATCCGGCCCGCCTCCGCGCCCCAGCCGAGCGCCGCATGACCGTCCGCGGTGGCGGCCCGCAGCAGCTGGGCCGCGGTCCAGTGGCCCCGGGCGCGGGTGCGCAGCCGCTCGTCCAGCTCCATGGCGCGGGCCTCCTCCAGGATGTCGATCACGGCATGGCTGTCGCTGCCCAGCGAGAGCGGTGAGCCCGCGCTCTGGAGCTCGACGGCCGGGCCGATCCCGTCGGCGAGGTCACGCTCGGTGGTCGGGCACATACAGACGCCGGTGCCGGCGTGGCCCAGCAGCCGGATGTCGCCCGGGGTGAGATGGGTGGCGTGCACGGCGGTGGTGCGCGGGCCCAGCACCCCGTGGTCGGCGAGCAGCCGGGTGGGGGTGAAGCCGTGAGCCTCCACACAAGCGTCGTTCTCCGCCGTCTGCTCGGAGAGGTGGACGTGCAGGGGCGCCGTGTGCTCGTCGGCCCAGCCGGACACGGTCGCCAGCTGATCGACGGGGACGGCCCGTACCGAGTGGATCGCCGCGCCGATGCGGGTGTTGCCGTCGCCCTTCAGCCCGGAGACCCGCTCGGCCCAGGCTTCGGCGGTGCCGTCGGAGAAGCGCAGCTGGTGCTCGTTGGGCTCGGCCCCGAAACCGGAGGAGAGATAGCAGGTGTCGAGCAGGGTGATCCGGATACCGGCCTCGGCCGCGGCCGCGATCAGGGCCTCCCCCATCGCGTTGGGGTTGCCGTAGCGGGCGCCGCCGGGCGCGTGGTGGAGGTAGTGGAACTCCCCGACGCAGGTGATCCCGGCCATGGCCATCTCGGCGTAGACGGCTCGGGCCAGCTCGAAGTAGCTGTCCGGGGTCAGCCGGTCGGCGACGCCGTACATCACCTCGCGCCAGGTCCAGAAGGAGTCCGGTGCGCCGCCCTTGCGCTGCTGGTCGGGCCGGGCGTTCGCCTCGTCCCCGGTCTCGGCTCCGGTCCCGGCTCCCGGCTCGCCGCCGTTTTCGCCGTCCGCCGCGCCGTTCGTCCTGGCGTCCGCCTGGACGACTCCGCGCAGGGCCCGGTGGAAGGCGTGGCTGTGGGCGTTGGCCAGGCCGGGGAGCGTCAGACCACGGAGGGTGACGGACCCGGCGGGCGGCCGCGGACTCCCGGGCACCACCGCCGTGATCCGCCCATTGGCCGCGGCCACGATCACCACGTCCGACCGCACGCTTCCGTCCACCCAGGCGTGCTCCGCCCAGTACGTCTGCGCCGTCAGTGACACGCCAGGCCCTCCAGTACCTCCGCGAGTGCGGCCACACCGGCGAGGCAATCGTCCTCGCCCGCCGTCTCCGCGGGTGAATGCGAGACGCCGGTGGGGTTCCTTACAAACAGCATGGCCGTCGGAACCGACGCGGACAAAATGCCGGCGTCGTGCCCGGCCCCGGTGGGGAGGATCGGGACGCCGCCGAGCAGGCCCGAGAGCTGGTCACGCAGGTCGTGGGCGAACTCCACGACCGGGGTGAAGGACTCCCGGGTGACCCGGACGTCCACTCCGTCGCGCTGTCCGCGCTCGACCGCGGCGCGCTCGATCTCGCCGACCACGGCGGCCAGGGTCTCCTCGTCGGCCGCGCGCGAGTCCAGCCAGCCGCGGACCAGGCTCGCGATCGCGTTGACCCCGTTGGGCTCGACGCTGACCTTGCCGAAGGTCGCCAGCGCCCCGGCGAGCTTGGCCTTCTTACGGGCGGCGAGGACCGTATTGGCGTAGGTGAGCATCGGATCGCGGCGGTCCTCGATCCGGGTCGTCCCGGCGTGGTTGGCCTCGCCGTGGAAGTCGAACCGCCAGCGGCCGTGCGGCCAGATCGCGGAGGCGACGCCCACGGGGTTGTTCGTATCGTCCAGGGCGCGCCCCTGCTCGATGTGGAGCTCGACGAACGCGCCGATGCGGGCCAGCCGCTCCGGGTCCGGGCCGATGGCGTCCGGGTCGTAACCGGCGCGCTCCATCGCCCGGGGGAGGCTCAGCCCGTCCGCGTCGCGCAGGGCGTACGCCTGGTCCCGGGTGAGCTGCCCCGCCGTGAGCCGGGAGCCGACACAGGCCAGGCCGAAGCGGGCGCCCTCCTCGTCGCCGAAGTTGACGATGGCGAGCGGTTTGGTGGGGTGGGCGCCGCGTGCTCGTAGCTCGTCGAGGGCGGCGAAGGAGGAGACGACGCCCAGCGGGCCGTCGAAGGCGCCGCCGTCGGGGACGGAGTCGAGGTGGGAGCCGGTGACGACGGCGTCTCCGGCTTCCGGGTCGCCCAACCAGGCCCATTGGTTGCCGTTGCGGTCCACTTCGTAGGTGAGGCCGCGGTTTTGGGCTTGCTCCTTGAACCACGTTCTACAGTCGGCGTCCGCATTGGTCCAGGCGTAGCGGCGGTAGCCGTTTGTTGTCTTGTCCCGGCCGACCGGCTTCAGGTCGCGCCACATGTCGTGGAAAGAAGCGGGTGTGGGCAGTCGTTCCGCAGGGGCGGAACGGGTGGGCACACCCGCACCCGCAGTCGGCGACGGCGCCCGACCCCCTGCATGGGTTTCCGCTTCGTGCGCGGGTGCCGCCCGGTGGTCGGGTTGTGCCCACCCGTTCCTCCCCCAGCTACCGCTGGGAGGTGCCCCCTCCGCGGAACGATTGCCCACAACCGGCTGACGATCGTCGCTCACGCTTCTTCCTCGCGCATCGGGATCCGCACGCCGCGTTCTTGCGCTACTTCGTCCGCTCGGTCGTAGCCCGCGTCCACGTGGCGGATGACGCCCATGCCGGGGTCGTTCGTCAGGACGCGGCGGATCTTCTCGCCCGCCAGCGCCGTGCCGTCGGCGACCGTGACCTGGCCCGCGTGGATCGAGCGGCCCATGCCGACGCCGCCGCCGTGGTGGATGGAGACCCAGGAGGCGCCCGAGGCGACGTTGACCATGGCGTTGAGCAGCGGCCAGTCGGCGATCGCGTCCGAGCCGTCCAGCATGGCCTCGGTCTCGCGGTACGGGGAGGCCACCGAGCCGCAGTCCAGGTGGTCGCGGCCGATCGCCAGCGGTGCGGCGAGCGTGCCGTCGGCGACCATCTCGTTGAAGCGCTCGCCCGCCTTGTCACGCTCGCCGTAGCCGAGCCAGCAGATACGCGCGGGCAGCCCCTGGAAGTGGACCCGCTCCTCCGCCATCTTGATCCAGCGGGCCAGCGACTCGTTCTCCGGGAAGAGCTCCAGGATCGCCTTGTCCGTGGCCGCGATGTCCTTCGGGTCGCCGGACAGGGCCGCCCAGCGGAACGGGCCCTTGCCCTCGCAGAAGAGCGGCCGAATGTAGGCGGGGACGAAGCCGGGGAAGGCGAAGGCGCGCTCGAAGCCCGCCAGCTTGGCCTCGCCGCGGATCGAGTTGCCGTAGTCGAAGACCTCGGCGCCCGCGTCCATGAAGCCGACCATGGCCTCGACGTGCCTGGCCATGGACTCGCGCGCCCGCTGGGTGAAGTCGGCGGGCTTCTCGGCGGCGTACGAGGCCATCTCGTCGAAGTCCACGCCGACCGGCAGATACGACAGCGGGTCGTGGGCGCTGGTCTGGTCGGTGACGATGTCGATCGGGGCGTTCATCGCGAGGAGCTGCGGGACCAGCTCGGCCGCGTTCCCCAGCACGCCGATCGACAGGGGGCGCCGGGCGTCCCGGGCCTCGGTCGCGAGCTGGAGCGCGTGGTCCAGGCTGTCGGCGCGGACGTCCAGGTAGCGGTGGTCGATACGGCGCTCGATGGCGCGCGGATCGCAGTCGACGCAGATCGCGACGCCGTCGTTCATGGTGACCGCCAGCGGCTGGGCGCCGCCCATGCCGCCGAGGCCCGCGGTAAGGGTGATCGTCCCGGCCAGGGTGCCGCCGAACTTCTTGGCGGCGACCGCGGCGAAGGTCTCGTACGTGCCCTGGAGGATGCCCTGGGTGCCGATGTAGATCCAGGAGCCCGCGGTCATCTGGCCGTACATGGTCAGACCCAGCGCCTCCAGGCGGCGGAACTCCTCCCAGTTGGCCCAGTCGCCGACCAGGTTGGAGTTGGCGATCAGCACCCGCGGCGCCCACTCGTGGGTCTGCATGACGCCCACGGGACGGCCCGACTGGACCAGCATCGTCTCGTCCTGCTTCAGCGTGCGCAGGGTGCGGACCATGGCGTCGAACGAGCGCCAGTCGCGGGCCGCCTTACCGGTGCCGCCGTAGACGACGAGCTTGTCGGGGTGCTCGGCGACCTCCGGATCGAGGTTGTTCTGGAGCATCCGCAGGGCGGCTTCCTGCTGCCACCCCCGGGCGCTGAGCTCTGCACCACGCGGCGCCCGTACGGGTCGCGGTCCTGTCATGGGCCAAGCCTCCCTGTGCCATCAACTGGTTCGACTGCATGGACTGCGTCGACTGGATCGAGTTATTCACATCTTGATGCTGATGAATATGACTAGTCAATACCGAGGGGTTCCGCATACGCCCAGGTGGTTCCGCGACGCGGGCTCCCCGTGCTGGTCACGGCCGAGACGCGCCGGGCCACGGGGTAGCGTCACCAGGTCGTGTCCCCACGCCCGCCGAGGAGCCCTTCGTGTCCCTCCCCGCCACCCACCGCGAGGTCCGTCTGGCGGCCCTGCCCGACGGGGAGCTCACCCCCGGTCACTTCGAGGTCGTCACCGCTCCCGTCCCCGCCCCCGGCCCCGGTCAGGTGCTGGTGCGCAACCGGCTGATGAGCGTCGCCGCCGTGATGCGCCCGCTCACGCTGGCCGACCCGGACGCCTTCGGCCTGCCCCAGCTGCTGCACAAGGCCGGTGAGGTGATGCGGGGCGCAGCCCTCGGCGAGGTGGTACGGGCGCCGGGCACGGACCTCGCCCCCGGCACCCTCGTCCGCCACCGCGCGGGCTGGCGCGAGTACGCGGTCCTGAACGCCCCCGAGGTCTCGCCCGTCGACCCCGAGGTGCTGCCGGACCCCGCCGCCCATCTCTCGCAGGGGTTCACCGCCTGGCTGGGGGTGGTGCGCGGGGCCGGGGTGCGCCGTGGCGACACGGTGTTCGTCACCGGCGCGGCGGGCGGAGTGGGCTCCCTGGCCGGGCAGTTCGCCCGGCTGCACGGCGCCGCGCGGGTCATCGGCTCCACCGGCTCCCGGCACAAGGCCGACCGGCTGACGCGGGAGCTGGGCTATGACGCGGTCGTGCTGCGGGGCGCCGGGGCGGCCGGATCGATCGAGGGGCAACTGCGCGCGGCCGCCCCCGACGGCATCGACGTCCTCTTCGACACCGTCGGCGGCGAACAGCTGCGGGCCGCCCTGGCGCTGGCCCGCCGCAACGCCCGGTTCGCCCTGGTCGGCGCGCTGGCCGCACAGCTCTCCGACGACGCGCTGGCCCCGACCGCGATCAGCACCCTGGACCTGATCACCCGGAGCGTCACGCTGCGCGGCATCAGCGCGGTGGACCACCAGGACGCCATGCCCGGGTATCTGAGCGAGTTCGGCCGGGCGCTGCGCGAGGGCGCGCTCACCTACCCGTACACCCGGCTGACGGGGATCGACCGGGCGCCGGGCGCGCTGTGCGAGCTGGTGGCGGGCCGCCATCTCGGGGCAGTGCTGGTGGAGCTGTAGGCCGGGTCGGTCGGCCCGGCTCCGGGGCCGCGCTCCCCGCGACCGCCCGGCCCCGCCCCCGGAGCGCCCCCCGCGGAGCTGGTCCGCGGCCGTTCCGGATGGTTGGCTGAAAGCATGACGTCGAACGCGGTTGCGATGGCCACCCGGCGCGAACAGGCCGTACGGGCGGCCGTGGAACAGCGGCTGCTCGGCCCGGACCAGCCCGTCGTGGGGCTGCTGGACGTGGCCGGGATCCGCTCCGCGGCCGCCGGGCTGCGCGCGGCCTTCGAGGAGGTCGTGGCGCCCGGCACGCCCATCCTGCACGCCTTCGCGGTCAAGGCCGCCGCGCTCGTCCCCGTCCTGCGGCTGCTGGCCGACGAGGGCCTGGGCTGCGAGGTGGCCAGCCCGGGCGAGCTGGCGCTGGCCCGCGCGGCGGGGGTGACGCCCGACCGGATCGTCCTGGACTCCCCCGCCAAGACCGCCGCGGAGCTGCGCGAGGCCCTCGACCTGGGCATCGCCGTCAACGCCGACAACCCCCAGGAGCTGGAGCGGCTCGACGCGCTGGTGGGGCACCGCGCGGCCCCGCCCCCGCCCCTGGGCCTGCGGGTCAACCCCCAGGTGGGCGGCGGCAGCATCGACGCGATGAGCACCGCCACCGCGACCTCCAAGTTCGGCGTGGCCCTCCAGGACCCGGGGGCGCGCGCGTGGGTCGTGCGCGCCTTCGCCGAGCGCCCCTGGCTGACCCGGCTGCACGCGCACGTCGGCTCCCAGGGCTGTCCGCTGGAGCTGATGGCGGCGGGCATACGGGTGGCCTACGAACTGGCCGAGGAGATCAACGAGGCGGTCGGCCGGCGGCAGATCGACGCCCTCGACATCGGCGGCGGCCTCCCGGTGAACTTCACCTCCGACGAGGTCACCCCCGGCTTCCGGGAGTACGCCCAACTGCTGCGGGCCGCCGTGCCGGGGCTCCTCGACGGGCGGTACAAGCTGGTGACCGAGTTCGGACGGTCCCTGCTCGCCAAGTCCGGCCTGGTGCTGGCCCGGGTCGAATACGCCAAGTCCGCAGGCGGCCGCCCGATCGCGGTCACCCACGCGGGCGCCCAGCTCGCCACCCGTACGGTCTTCGCCCCCGAGGCCTGGCCCCTGCGGGTCCTGGCCTACGACGCGGAGGGCCGCCCCAAGGCCGGGACCGGCGACGGCCCGGTCCCCCAGGACATCGCCGGTCCCTGCTGCTTCGCGGGCGATCTGGTCGCCCGCGACCGGGCACTGCCGGAGCTGGCGACGGGCGACCTGGTCGCCCTGCTGGACACCGGCGCGTACTACTTCTCCAACCACTTCGCGTACAACAGCCTGCCCCGCCCGGGGATCTACGGCTTCGACGCGACGAGCCCCGACGGCAATGTGCGCTTCGCGACGGTACGGGAGCCGCAGACGGTGGACGAGATCGTGACCGAGAGCGGCGCGAAGCATGCGCTGGGGCTGAGCCGGTTGCGGTAGGGCGCGGGGCGCCCAGGCTGTGGGGCGCCCAAGCTGTGGGGCGCCCGAGCTGTTTCCCAGGCTGTGGGGCTCCGACGTCCGCCGTACAGGTGACGCTTTCGTCTGGGCCGGCGTTGATTGAGCATCGGGGCAGGTGGGGGCGGGCGCGGGCCACGTCGCCGACCACCGGCCGGTGGGGGCGAAGCCCGGTGGCGGCCTCTGTGCCCCGGAGCCAAGGCCGTTGCCGGACTGCGGGCCCCGCGTGGTCCGGCCGAGCCCGGCCACTTCCGCCTGGTGGGGGGTACCCCCTTCAAGAAAACACTTGATCTGGCGCAACTAATTTGTCAAACGTTTTCGAGAGGGGTACCCCAACCCCCCCGGCAGTCCGGATCGGCGCGAAGCCCCGGCCGGACAGGCGCCGCCACCGGGCCCGCCCCCACGGGCGGGCCGCCGGCGACGGGCCCCGGCCAGGGCACCCCTGCCCCCATGCTCAAAGGCGCCGAAGGCGCGAGACGGCGCCGCACCAACCCACGCCGCGCAACCCCGCCGGGGCAACCCCACCGGGGCAACCCCTCAGCGCCCAGCCCCCGCCATCGCCCGGGACCGCCTCGCGCCACCCGGCCCCGCGTCACCGGCCACAATCCCCGTCGTCTGGTAGCCGTCCACCGCCTTGCCCGCCGGCCGCCCCCGGGAGACCCGCTCCGTACGGACCCACAGCAGCGCGTCGTGCGCGCGCTCCCAGCGGCCCAGCCACCACGCCTTGGCCCACAGCCCGGCGCCCAGCCCCGCCAGCAGCATCCCGCCCGCCGCCGGAACGGCGAAGGACGAACCCATCGCGGCGAGGAAGGCCAGCAGCAGCCACCACCGCAGGGCGCGCCGCCGGGTCCTTACGGTCACCGCGCGGTCCTGGAGGAAGACCGCCTTGCCCGCGCGCGAGGCGTCGCGCGCCAGTTCCAGATACCGCTTGCGGCGCACCACGAACACCACGGCCCCCGCGACCAGGAAGAGCGCCGCCCCGGCGAGCACTCCGATCCGTCGCCCGGTCAGCCCCGGCACCAGTGCCCCGACCCCCGCGGCCAGCACACCGGGCCACCACAGCCACCCCGCGGGAGCCCTCACGATCACCGCCACCCGTGCCAGCGCATACGCCCCGCGCCCCACGACCGACCTCCTCACGCCTGGTGAATTCCGGAAGAAATCCCTGTCGAATCGAGGAATCTAGCCAGGATGCCTGAGAATTCGGTGAGAGGAACGGGGGTTGGCACACAGAGCGGCCCGGAGGCCCGGCTCACTCCACGAACAGGCCCCGCTCCGCCGCCTTCGCGTCGAACTCCTCCAGCCGCGCCTGCGCGTCCGGCAGCGCGTCGCACATCGCCTCCAGCAGCACCCGCCCCAGCAGCATCGGCGCGCACGCGGTGTCGAAGGCGAGGCCCGTGCCGACCGCCGCGGGCAGCAGCAGATCGCTGTGGCGGGCGACCGGGGCGAAGGCGCTGTCGGCGACGGTGACCACGGTCAGGCCCACCTCCCTGGCGTACTCCAGACCCTCCACGACCTCGCGCGGATGCCGCGGCAGCGCGAAGCACAGCAGTGCCGTCGCGCCCGCCCGCTTCGCCGCGTCCACGCGGTCGTCGAGCATCGTGCCGCCCTCGTCGAGCAGCCGGACGTCCGGATGGACCTTGCGCGCGAAGTAGGTGAAGCCGCGGGCCTGCGCGGAGGCGGCGCGCAGCCCGAGGACCGGCAGCGGACGGGAGTCGGCGAGCAGCCGTCCGGCGCGGACGACGGGGGCGGGGTCGGCCAGCAGCGCGGCGAGATGGCGCAGATTGTCGATCTCGGACTGCACGGCCTGCTGGTACTCGTTGTAGGACCCCTCGTCCGCCTCCGGCTCCGCGGGCGCGACATCGCGCAGATGTTTGCGCAGCGCCGGATAGCCGTCGAACCCGAGGGCGACCGCGAAGCGGGTCACGGACGGCTGGCTGACGCCCGCGAGCTCGGCCAGCTCGACGCTGGAGAGGAACGGCGCGTCCGCGGCCCGCCGCACCATGCAGTGGGCGATCCGCCGCTGGGTCGGGGTCAGCCGGTGGCCCTCGAAGAGCGCCTGGAGGCGGGCGGCGGTCGAGGCGCCGGAAGCGGCCGGGACGCCCGGCACCCCCGCCGACACCGCCGTGGCGCCCTCGTCCACCTGCGTCATCCGCGCACCGCCCACCCCGTCGCTCACCCCGTGTTCCGTATCCATCACGTCCTCCTGACCCTCGTACCCTCGTCCCTCAGACCCCCGCCAGCCGGTCGAGCAGCCGCGCGGCCACCGCCACATCCTCCGTCAACGGCCGGTCCTCCATCCGGGGATCGAGCACTTCCGACGCCAGGGCGAAGGCCACACCGGCCGGGAGCTCCGGGTCCGGCTCGAGCCCGCGCTGGCGCAACGCCCGTACGGCCGCGACGAGTTCACAGCCCAGGACCAGCCGGTAGTGGTCGGCCACCCGGAGCGTCTGGCGGGCGCCGAGCGAGGCGAAACTGGCTTGTTCCTCCACCCCGCGCGAGAGCACGGCGTGGCCCAGCGAGGCGGGGTGGGAGACCGCGCGCATCTCGCCGAGGGCCGCCCCCGCCGCGTATTCGAGGATCATCACGCCCGAGCTCGCGGGCGCGGCGTCGCCGAGGAAGGGGCGCAGCCGGGTGAAGTCGGGTTCGCTGAGCGCGGCGAGCCGGGCGGTGGAGAGCCGGGCGGTCTGGAGCGCGGCGAGCCGGAAGTGGTCCAGGGCGAGTGCGGTGTGCGCGGCGTAGAAGTTGCCGTGGTGGTAGGCGGCCTCGTCGGTGGAGCTGATCAGCGGGTTCTCGGCGGCGGCGTTGAACTCGACGGCCAGCACCCGCTCCAGCGCGTCCGCCGCGTCCAGCGCCGGTCCGTGGATCTGCGGCAGACAGCGGAAGCCGTACGGGTCCTGTATGCGGCCCAGCGGCGGGGTGGGCCGGGGCGGGGCGCCGAGCAGGGCGCGCATCCGGGCGGCGGCCGCGACGGAGCCGGGGTGCGGCCGGGACGCGTGGACGGGTTCGGCGTACGCCTCGTACGAGCCGCCGACCGCGATCAGCGAGAGCGCGGCCACGGCGAGCGAGGCGGACAGCAGCCGCCGCAGCTCGGCGAGGGCGAGCGCGGACTGGCCGAGGGTGAGGGCGTTGCTGCTGATGAGCGCCAGGGCGTCGTTGCTGTCGAGCGTGATGGGGTCGGGGGCGCGACGGCCAGGGACGGCCTCGGTGAGGTCCCAGGGGTGCTCGCCGACGAGCGCGAGACCGGTCTGGGCGAGCGCGGCGAGGTCCCCGGTGCCGACCGCGCCGTATTCGTTGATCACCGGGTGGGCGCCGCTGTCGAGGCCCTCGACGAGCGCGGTGACGACGGCGGGGCGCAGCCCGGCGCCGCCCGCAAGCAGCTGATTGGCGCGGACGGCCATCATGGCGCGCACCTCGCGGCCGGGCAGGGGTGCGCCGATCGCACCGGCGTGGCTGCGCAGCAGCCGCAGCCCGTGGTCGGAGTCGGCCGGGCCGACGTCCTCGGTGCGGTTGGCGCCCACACCGGTGCTGCGCCCGTAGACGCGGCCGGTGGCCGCGAGCCGGTCCGCGGTCTCCCAGGCGCGCTCGGCCAGGGCGAGCGCGGTGGGATCGGGCGCGGCGGGCCGGCTGAGCCGGTCGGCCAAGCGCACGACATCCACGACGCGTAGGCTCCGGCCGTCCAGCGTGATCCGCGGGTCGGCACCGTCGGCGCCGTCGGCCGCCGCGTGATCAGCGTCCAGCATGTGAGACAACATCCAGGGCAACCCCTCTCGAATACGCCCCTTTCGGGCCAATTGCCTAGCGCTCCGTCCGCATCGCGAGCAGAAGTAACCGGTGATTAACGCAGACCTCTTGACTTCTATTCACTCGACTATGACTGTGCATGACTATATGCAGACAGGGCAAGGGGAAGCGGATGATCAGCTTCAAGGACGTCAGTAAGCACTACCCGAACGGCACCACAGCGGTGGATCGCCTCAGTCTCGAACTCCCGGAAGGGGGCATCACCGTTCTTGTCGGCACCTCGGGCTGCGGCAAGACCACCACCCTCCGCATGGTCAACCGCATGGTCGAACCGAGCAGCGGCACGGTGAGCGTGGGCGGGCGTGATGTCCTGAAGGCGGACGCCGCCGAGCTGCGGCGCGGGATCGGCTATGTGATTCAGCAGGCGGGGCTCTTCCCGCACCGCACGATTCTCGACAACATCGCCACCGTTCCGCTGCTGCTGGGCTGGGGCCGCCGCAAGGCCCGGGCCCGCGCGGCCGAGCTGCTGGAGCTGGTCGGGCTGCCCGCCGACTCCGGCAAGCGCTACCCGCACCAGCTCTCGGGCGGTCAGCAGCAGCGCGTCGGGGTCGCCCGCGCGCTGGCCGCCGATCCGCCGGTGCTGCTGATGGACGAGCCGTTCGGGGCGGTCGACCCGGTCGTACGGACCCAGCTCCAGAACGAGCTGCTGCGGCTCCAGAGCGAGCTGCGCAAGACGGTCGTCTTCGTCACCCACGACATCGACGAGGCGGTACGGCTCGGCGACCGCATCGCGATCTTCCGCACCGGCGGCCATCTCGTCCAGTGCGCACCCCCCGCCGAGCTGCTGGCGAGCCCCGCCGACGACTTCGTGGCGGGCTTCCTGGGCGCCGAGCGCGGGCTGAAGCTGCTCTCCCTGTCCACCCTCGCCGACGTGGCACGGCAGCCCGTGCCCGCCGACGGGCAGCGCTGGCAGCTGGTCACCTCCGAGCGCGGTGAGCCGCTGGGCTGGCGCGACACCGAGGGGCCGGAGGGCGACCGGGCCCCGCTGCTGCCGGTGCGCGCACTGCGGGACGGCGACTCGCTGCTCACCGCCCTGGACGAGTCGCTGGCCTCCCCCGCCGGTCTGGTGGCCCGGGTGGACGCCGACGGGGTGCTCACCGGGGTCACCGGGCGCGAGGCGATCCATGAGTACGCGGGGCGGCGCCACGCGGAGGCGGGCCGCGCGGCCGCGCTCAAGAACGCCGCCGAGGCTCCCGAAGCCGACGGGGACCCGAAGAGCTCCGACACGAGCGTGACCGCATGACCATCGACTGGGGCTGGTTCCCCGACCATCAGGGCACTCTGGTCACGCTCACCCTGGACCACCTCTCCACCGCCGTCCCCGCCGTCCTCTTCGGGCTGCTGATCGCGCTGCCGCTGGCGGTGATCGCCCACCGGGTGCGCCCGCTGCGCGGACTCCTGCTGGGGCTCTCGAACATCCTGTTCACGATCCCCTCCATCGCGATCTTCGTCCTGCTGCTGCCGATCACCGGCCTCACCCGCTCCACCGCGATCACCGGCCTGACCATCTACACCCTGGTCGTGCTGCTCCGGAACACCGTCGAGGGCCTCGACAGCGTCCCCACCAAGGTCCGCGAGGCGTCCACCGCGATGGGCGCCCGCCCGCTGCGCACCCTGCTCACCGTCGAGCTGCCGCTCGCCTTCCCGGTGATCATGGCGGGCGTACGGGTGGCCACGGTGATGGCGATATCGCTGGTCAGCGTGGCCAGCTACATCGGGTACGGCGGCCTCGGCCAGCTGTTCACCGACGGCTTCCAGCGCAACTACCCCACCCCCGTCGTGGCCGGAGTCGTCCTGTCCCTGCTGCTGGCGCTGGTCGCGGACGCCGTGCTGGTCACCATCCAGTGGCTGTGCACCCCGTGGCTGAGGAGGCGTGCCTGACATGCTCGAACTACTCCAGAACCTCCTCCGCTGGCTGACCAGCGGTGCCCAGTGGTCCGGGCCGGACGGCATCGCCACCCGCCTGCTGGAGCACCTCCAGTACTCGGTGCTGGCCACCCTGGTCGCCGCCGCCATCGCGCTGCCGGTCGGGCTGCTCATCGGGCACACCGGGCGCGGTGCGTTCCTCGCCATCAACCTCTCCGGCTTCGGGCGGGCGCTGCCGACCGTCGGCCTGGTCACGCTGGTCTTCCTGGCCAGCGGGCTGAGCATGTGGCCGGTGTACGTCTCGCTGGTCGCCCTCGCGATCCCGGTGATCGTCACCAATACGTACGCGGGCATGGCCGCCGTGGACCCCGAGGTCAGGGACGCGGCAAGGGGCCAGGGCATGCGCTGGTACCAGGTGCTGTTCCAGGTCGAACTGCCGCTCGCGCTGCCGCTGATCATGACCGGGCTGCGGCTGGCCTGCGTCCAGGTCGTGGCCACCGCCACCATCGCCGCGTACGTCAGCTTCGGCGGACTCGGCCGCTATGTCTTCGACGGGCTCGCCCAGCGCGATCTGGTGCAGGTGCTGGGAGGGGCGGTGCTGGTCGCCGTGCTGGCCATCGCCCTGGACCTGGCGCTGGCCGGAGTGCAGCGCCTGCTGTTCCGCAACCGGCCCCCGCGCGCCCACGCGCACTGAGCGCCGCCGCCCGGCTTCACCCCGAGGCGGCTCGGCGCCCCACCGACTCAGCGACTTCACTCCGAACTCCGATCCGAGGAGACGACCCCATGAACCGCAGGAAACTGCTCGGCGGCCTGCTCGCCGGCGCCTCCGTGCCCACGCTCGCCGCCTGTAGCGGCGGCGTCACCTCGCTCAAGGGCGACGGCGGCAGCGGCGGCTCGGGCGGCGGCAGCAGCCTGGGCGGGCTGGTCATCGGCACCGCCAACTTCACCGAGAACCAGCTGCTGGGCTACCTCTACGCCGAGGCGCTGAAGGGCGCGGGCATCAAGACCAGCGTGCGGCCCAACCTCGGCTCCCGAGAGATCGTCATACCCGCCCTCCAGCAGGGCGATATCGATCTGCTCCCCGAGTACCAGGGCAATCTGCTGCTCCACTTCGACGACAAGGCCCCCCAGACCGAGGCCGGCGACCTCCAGAACGCCCTCACCGTGGCCCTGCCCAGCGGTCTGGAGGCCCTGTCGTACGCGGCCGCCGAGGACAAGGACGTCTTCTGCGTCACCCGCGAGGCCGCCCGGAAGCACGGGCTGCGCAGCTTCGCCGACCTCGCCAAGCAGAACGGCAAGCTGGTCTTCGGCGGCCCGGCCGAGGACAAGAACCGCGTGGTCGGCCTGGTCGGCCTCAAGGACCGCTACGGCGTGACCTTCAAGGAGTTCAAGGCCCTCGACGCCTCCGGGCCCCTGGTCAAGGGCGCGTTGAAGAAGGGCGACGTGGACGTGGCCAACCTCTTCTCCACCGACCCCGACATCGAGGCCAACGACTGGGTGATCCTCGCCGACCCCAAGGCGCTCATCCCCGCCCAGCACATCGTGCCCGTGATCCGCGCCGCCAAGGCCGACGCCAAGGTCCGCAAGGCCCTGGCCCGCCTCGGCGGCGCCCTCACCACCCGGGAACTGGCCCGGCTCAACAAGCTGGTGAGCAACGACAAGAAGGACCCGGACCGGGTCGCCGCCGACTGGGCCGCCAAGAACGGCCTCACCAAGAAGTAGCGGCAGGAGCACCCGTATGCCCGACTCTCTGAACTCCCTGGACCCTCTGGACTCCCCAGACCCTCTGGACTCCCTGGTCGAAAAGCGCTCGATCGACGTCGTCCCGGACGCGGAGCGCCATGGCACCGCCTTCAGCCAGTTCACCCTGTGGCTCGGCGCCAACCTCCAGATCACCGCCGTCGTGACCGGCGCCCTGGCCGTGGTCTTCGGCGCCGCCGCCTTCTGGGCGATCATCGCCCTGCTGATCGGCAACCTGCTCGGCGGAGCCGTCATGGCGCTCCACTCCGCCCAGGGACCCCGGCTCGGCCTGCCCCAGATGATCTCCTCCCGGGCCCAGTTCGGGGTCCGGGGCGCGATCGTCCCACTGCTGCTGGTCATCGTCATGTACGTGGGCTTCTTCGCCAGCGGCAGCGTGCTGGCGGGGCAGGCGGTCGGCGAACTCACCCATCTCGGCGACACCACCGGGATCGTCCTCTTCGCCCTCGTCACCGCCGTGGCGGCGGCCGTCGGCTACCGCCTGATCCACACCCTGGGGCGGATCGCGGGCGTCGTCTGCGCCCTGGCCTTCGTCTATCTGGGCATCCGGCTGCTGGACCGCACCGACCTGGCCACCCTCCTCCACGACCGGACCTTCGACTTCCCGCTCTTCCTCCTCGCGGTGTCGCTGTCCGCCTCCTGGCAGCTCGCCTTCGGCCCGTACGTCGCCGACTACTCCCGCTATCTCCCGCGCGCCACCTCCGCGAAGGCCACCTTCTCCTGGACCCTCGCCGGCACCGTCCTCGGCTCCCAGTGGTCCATGACCTTCGGCGCCCTCGCGGCCGCCGCGGCCGGCCACGCCTTCGTCGGCCACGAGGTCACGTACATCGTCGGCCTCGGCGGCGGCGCGGCCCTGATCACCTCGCTGCTCTACTTCGTCATCGCCCTCGGCAAGCTGACGATCAACGTGCTCAACACCTACGGCGGCTTCATGTCGATGGTGACCAGCGTCAGCGGCTTCCGCGGCCGCGCCACCCTCTCCCCACGCGGCCGGGCCGCCTACATCGCCGGAATCATGGTCGCGGGCACGGCGGTCGCGCTGCTCGGCAAGGACAGCTTCCTGTCCTCCTTCAAGGACTTCCTGCTGTTCCTGCTGACCTTCTTCACCCCGTGGAGCGCCATCAACCTCGTCGACTACTACGCCATCGCCAAGGAGCGCTACGACATCCCCGCCCTCAGCGACCCCAACGGCCGCTACGGCGCCTGGCGCTGGAAGGCGCTGTCCACCTACGCCCTCGGCGTCCTCGCCCAGCTCCCCTTCCTGTCCACCGCCTTCTACACCGGCCCCTTCGTCGCCCCCCTGGGCGGCGCGGACATCTCCTGGCTCGTCGGCCTCGCCGTCCCCGCCGCCGTCTACTGGCTCCTGTCCCACCGCGACACCGCCCACGTCCCGGACCGCATGATCCTCACCCCGGATCCGCCATCGGGCCGCCCGTACGTCACCGAGTCCGGGTGAGGCGGCGGGACCTCGCGGGCCAGGGTCAGGCCGGGGGGAGGAGTTTCTTCTGGGGCTTGCCCATGGCGTTGCGGGGGAGGGCCTCCAGGAAGCGCACCTTGCGGGGGCGCTTGTGGACGGAGAGCTGGGAGGCCACGAAGTCGATCAGCTCCTGTTCGCCGATGCCGTCGGCCACGACATACGCGACGATCTCCTGGCCCAGGTCCTCGTGCGGGGCGCCGACGACGGCGGCCTCGCGGACGGCCGGGTGGTCCAGCAGGGCGTTCTCGACCTCGCCCGCGCCGATGCGGTAGCCGCCGGACTTGATCATGTCGGTGGAGGCGCGGCCCACGATGCGGTGGAAGCCGTCCGGGTCGACGGCGGCGATGTCGCCCGTGCGGAACCAGCCGTCCTCGGTGTACGAACCGGCCGTGGCCTCGGGGCGGTTGAGGTAGCCGTCGAAGAGGGTCGGGCCGGTCAGCTGGAGCTCGCCGATCTCGGCGCCCTCCTCGGCGGCGATCCGGGTGCGGATGCCCGAGAGCGGGGTGCCGACGTAGCCGGGGCGGCGCTCGCCGTCGGCGCGGGTGCTGATGGTGATGAGGGTCTCGGTCATGCCGTAGCGCTCGATGGGGCGCTGGCCGGTGAGCCGTTCCAGCTCGCGGAAGACGGGGGCGGGCAGCGGGGCGCTACCGGAGACCAGCAGCCGGGCCGAGGCCAGGGCGCGGGCGGAGTCCGGGTCCTGGACGATGCGGTTCCAGACGGTGGGGACGCCGAAGTAGAGGCTGCCGTTCGCCGCCGCGTACGCCGCCGGGGTCGGCTTGCCGGTGTGGACGAGGCGGCTGCCGGTGCGGAGTGCGCCGAGGACGCCGAGGACCAGGCCGTGCACATGGAACAGCGGCAGGCCGTGGACCAGGGTGTCGTCCGGCGTCCAGGCCCATGCCGCGGCCAGCCCGTCCAGGTCGGCGGCCACCGCCCGCCGGGAGATCAGCGCGCCCTTGGGCGCCCCCGTGGTGCCCGAGGTGTAGAGGATGAACGCGGTGGACTCCGGGTCCGGCTCCGCCTTCGTCCACGCCGCGCGCTCGGCCGGGTCCACCGGGACGGTCTCGACCGGGGCGTCCACGGCCTCCCCGGTGAGCAGCAGGGTGGCGCCCGAGTCCCGCAGTATGTGGTCGCGTTCGGCCGGGCCTGAGTCCGGCGGTACGGGCACCACCGGCACCCCGGCAAGCAGCGCGCCGACCACCGCGACCACCGTCTCCGGGGTCGCGGTCGCCCGGACCGCGACGACCGGCGCACCGGCGATACGGGCCGCCACCGCGCCCGCGGCACCGAGCAGTTCCTCGCGCGAGAGCGCGCGGCCGCCGACGCTCAGCGCGTCGGGGCGGTCGTCGCCGGGCGCGGCGAGGGACGTGAGGAGAGGTGCGGTCACGGAACTGACTCCTTCCACAGCGGGCCGGGGGTACCAGGGGGTACCTCTTCACGCCCGCACGTCTTTCGGGGGCTAGCCCTACCGACAAAGCGTCCCCGCGACCGTACCGTTCCCAAGCATGGACGCCCGTGACCCGGATCTGAAAAAGGAACTCGACGCGGCCCTGCAAACCCGTAAGGAGCTGGGTGCGGAGTACGAGTCGGAGCTGGTCGACTCCTTCATGGAGAAGGTCGAGCAGCGCTTCAACGATACGGCGGACCGCCATGTCCGCCGCCAGCTCGCGGAACAGCAGATGGCGACGGCCCGCGGCAGCCGCCCGTACGCCACCGGGGCGTCCGCGGACCAGCCCCACGGCCTGGGCGTCGGCGAGCGCTTCGCCTTCGTCGGGGTCTCCCTGGTGCTGGCCATCCCGCTGTCGGCCATCGGCGTCGTGAACGAGGGCCTGCCGGGCCTGCTGATCACCTGGGCCGGAATCTTCGGCGTCAACGCCGTGCATGCCATGGGGGCCTTCTCCCGGCTCCGCCGGGGCCATGGGCAGGAGAAGAGCGGGGACTAGCGGGGACTGGGGGAAGTCTGCGCGGGGACCGCCGCACCCCGGTGACAAGCCACCGAGGGCGGGACGACGGCGGTCCCCGCGGGGACGCGGGCCGGGTCAGGGCCGGAACTCCGCGTCCAGGCGACCATGGAGGTCCGGGAGCCGCTCCGGAGGTCCTGTCGCCTTGTCTCGGGTGTCGGTGTCGTCCTTCCGACACCCACTAATCTGCCGGAGCTGTGTTAACCCTGTGCTGCGGGCGCGTGACACGTTCGTACCACTTGCCCGAAGGCGGAGTTGGGGTCCTTACGGGCCCTCACTTCGGGCCGCCTGCCAGGTACGCCAGCAGGTCCTGCCGGCTCACCACACCCTTGGGCTTGCCCTCCACCAGCACGATCGCCGCGTCCGCCGCGCCCAGCACCGCCATCAGGTCCTCGACCGGCTCACCGGAGCCGACATGCGGCAGCGGCGGGCTCATGTGCTTCTCCAGCGGGTCGGTCAGCTCCGCGCGCTTCGCGAACAGGGCGTCCAGCAGTTCGCGTTCCACCACCGAGCCGATGACCTCGGCGGCCATCACATCCGGGTGGCCGGCGCCCGGCTTGACGATCGGCATCTGCGAGACGCCGTACTCCCGCAGTACGTCGATGGCCTCGCCCACCGTCTCGTCCGGGTGCATATGGACCAGCGAGGGCAGCCCGCCCTCCTTGCCCTGGAGCACATCGCCGACCCGCACCGAGGGGCCTTCCTCCTCGAGGAAGCCGTAGTCGGCCATCCACTCATCGTTGAAGATCTTGGAGAGATAGCCGCGGCCGCTGTCGGGCAGCAGGACGACCACCACATCGTCCGGGCCGAGCCGCTCGGCGACCTTCAGCGCGCCCACGACGGCCATCCCGCAGGAGCCGCCGACCAGCAGCCCCTCCTCCTTGGCCAGCCGCCGCGTCATCTGGAAGGCGTCCTTGTCGGAGACGGCGACGATCTCGTCCGCGACGGTCTGGTCGTACGCGGTCGGCCAGAAGTCCTCGCCGACGCCCTCGATCAGATACGGGCGGCCGGAGCCGCCGGAGTAGACCGAGCCCTCGGGGTCGGCGCCGATCACCTGGACCCGGCCCTCGCTGGCCTCCTTCAGATAGCGGCCGGTGCCGGAGATCGTGCCGCCGGTGCCGACGCCCGCCACGAAGTGGGTGATCTTGCCTTCGGTCTGCTCCCACAGCTCGGGGCCGGTGGTCTCGTAGTGGGAGAGCGGGTTGTTCGGGTTGCTGTACTGGTCGGGCTTCCAGGCGCCCGGCGTCTCGCGGACCAGCCGGTCGGAGACGTTGTAGTACGAGTCGGGGTGCTCGGGGTCCACCGCGGTGGGGCAGACCACGACCTCGGCGCCGTAGGCCCGCAGCACGTTGATCTTGTCCGTGGACACCTTGTCCGGGCAGACGAAGACGCACTTGTAGCCCTTGCGCTGGGCGACCATGGCGAGGCCCACACCGGTGTTGCCGGAGGTCGGCTCCACGATGGTGCCGCCCGGCTTCAGCTCCCCGGAGCGCTCGGCGGCCTCTATCATCCGGACCGCGATCCGGTCCTTCACCGAGCCGCCGGGGTTGAAGTATTCAACCTTGGCCAGGACGGTCGCCCGGATGCCTTCGGTCACGGTGTTGAGCTTCACCAGCGGGGTGTTGCCGACCAGCTCAATCATCGATTCGTAGTACTGCACACCTGCTCCTGGTCCGGTTCCGCGGGATCTCCGCGTCGGGGCGGCCGCCGTCGCGGGGGCCGTGCTGTCAGCTTATTGCGCGCCGCCGCCCTCCGACCGGTGCGTTGGGACGAAGCCTGCACGGGGCAACAAGTTGTTAGCAAGGCGTACAAAGGAGAAGGAAGCGCGTGCGGACGTGCGGCCGTGCGGACGGAGGTGGGCTGGACCCATGTCGATGTCGAGGGCGAGGGTGGCGCGGCGGATCGCCGCCGCGG
This sequence comes from Streptomyces sp. NEAU-174, assembly GCF_052665095.1. Taxonomy (NCBI): domain Bacteria; kingdom Bacillati; phylum Actinomycetota; class Actinomycetes; order Kitasatosporales; family Streptomycetaceae; genus Streptomyces; species Streptomyces sp. NEAU-174. The sequence continues at coordinate 80,218 of NZ_JBQTCE010000024.1, forward strand.
CGGCGTACGGGGGCGGCGGGATCGGGCTGCTGGGCGGGGTGACCGCCGTGCTGTTGCTCACCGAGGTGTCCCATGCGAAGCGGGTCGTGGGCGGGTCGGACGACCCGCCTCCGCGCGCGGACGGGCGATATGGCTTCGCCTTCGCCCGCAGGACCGGCCAGTCACCCTTGCGGCTGGCCTTTCTCGGCGACTCCACGGCCGCCGGACAGGGCGTCCACCGCCCTAGTCAGACACCGGGCGCGCTGCTCGCCTCGGGGCTGGCGGCGGTTGCGGAGCGCCCGGTGGACCTGCGGAACGTGGCGCTGCCGGGGGCACAGTCCAGCGATCTGGAGCGCCAGGTCACGCTGGTGCTGGAGGATCCGGACCTGCTCCCCGACGTATGCGTGATCATGATCGGTGCCAATGACGTCACCCGCCGGATGCCGCCCGCCAAGTCAGTGCGGCTGCTGTCGGACGCGGTGCGCAGACTGCGCGACAGCGGCTGCGAGGTGATCGTGGGCACCTGTCCCGACCTCGGCACGATCGAGCCCGTCTATCAGCCGCTGCGCTGGATCGCGCGGCGGCTGAGCCGACAGCTGGCCGCCGCGCAGACGATCGGGGTGGTCGAGCAGGGCGGGCGCACGGTCTCGCTGGGCGATCTGCTGGGCCCGGAGTTCGCGGCGAATCCGCGGGAGCTGTTCGGCCCGGACAACTACCACCCCTCGGCGGAGGGGTACGCCACGGCCGCGATGGCCGTCCTGCCGACCCTGTGCGACTCGCTGGGCCTGTGGCCCGAGGAGGCGCCGGAGATGCTCGACGAGGGCATCCTGCCGGTCGCCACGGCGGCGGCCGAGGCGGCCGCGGAGGGCGGCACGGAGGTCACCGCGGCCCGCGGCCCCTGGGCCCGTCTGCTGCGCCGCCAGGGCCCCACCACGAAGGAGCCCGCGGCCGTCTCCAGCTCCCCCGACACCCCGACCCCGACGTCCCCACCCCCTTCGGGCTGCTGACCCCGACCGGGCCGGGCTCGGGGGCCCACGGGCCCCCGCGCGGCCTTGCGGTGCCCCGCGTGGCCTTCTGGTGCCTCGCGCGGCCTTGCGGTGCCCGACGCGGCCTTGCGGTGCCTCGCGCGGGCCCGCCGCCCCGGGCTGGGGCCGGGGCGAGGCCTCGGGCCCGCCGACCGGACCACGCGGGGCCCACCGACCGGACCGTGCCGGGCCCCACCGACCGAGCCGCGTCGGGCCCCACCGACCGGACCACGCCGGGCCCCACCGACCGAGCCGTGCCGGGGCCTACCGGTCGGACCGTGCCGGGGCCCACCGACCGGACCACGCCGGGCCCCACCGACCGGGCCGCGTCGGGGCCCACCGACTGGACCACGCCGGGCCTCACCGACCGGACCATGCCGGGGCCCACCAACCGGACCATGCCGGGGCCCGCCGGCCGGGGCCCACCGACCGGGCCGTGCCGGGGGCCATCGACCCCGGCGAGGCCTGGTGACGCCCCGGGAGGGGCTCTGCATGGCGGGGCGCTGAGCGTACGCTTGGAAAAAAGAGTCCGGTGTCACAGCCCGCACCCCGTGACCCTGCCGATACGTACGGGTAACTTCCCTCGGAGTCCCGCCCGCACCCCGCCCCCCTGGAGCCGTGATGCCCGAAGCAGTGATCGTCTCTGCCGCCCGTTCCCCCATCGGCCGCGCCTTCAAGGGCTCGCTCAAGGATCTGAGGCCGGACGATCTCACCGCCGAGATCATCCAGGCCGCGCTCGCCAAGGTCCCCGAGCTCGACCCCCGCGAGATCGACGACCTGATGCTCGGCTGCGGGCTCCCGGGCGGTGAGCAGGGGCACAACCTGGGGCGGATCGTGGCCGTGCAGATGGGGATGGACCACCTCCCCGGCTGTACGATCACCCGCTACTGCTCCTCCTCCCTCCAGACCTCGCGGATGGCGCTGCACGCCATCAAGGCGGGCGAGGGCGACCTCTTCATCTCGGCGGGCGTCGAGATGGTCTCGCGGTCGAAGAAGGGCACCTCGGACGGGCTGCCGGACACCCACAACCCGCTGTTCGCGGAGGCCGAGGCCCGTACGGCCGCGCGCGCCGAGCAGGAGGGCTCCGACTGGCACGACCCGCGCGAGGACGACCTGCTGCCCGACCCGTACATCGCGATGGGCCAGACGGCCGAGAACCTGGCCCGGCTCAAGGGGGTCACCCGCGAGGAGATGGACGAGTTCGGCGTGCGGTCCCAGAACCTCGCCGAGGAGGCCATCAAGAAGGGCTTCTGGGAGCGGGAGATCACCCCGGTGACCACCCCCGACGGCACGGTCGTCAGCCAGGACGACGGCCCCCGCGCGGGCACCACCCTGGAGGGCGTGCAGGGCCTGAAGCCGGTCTTCCGCCCCGACGGCCGGATCACCGCGGGCAACTGCTGCCCGCTCAACGACGGCGCCGCGGCGCTGGTGATCATGTCCGACACCAAGGCGCGGGAGCTGGGCGTGACCCCGCTGGCGCGGATCGTGTCCACCGGCGTCACAGGCCTCTCCCCGGAGATCATGGGCTACGGCCCGGTCGAGGCGTCCAAGCAGGCGCTGGCCCGCGCGGGGATGTCGATCGGCGACATCGACCTGGTGGAGATCAACGAGGCGTTCGCCGCGCAGGTCATCCCGTCCTACCGCGACCTGGGCATCGACCTGGACCGGCTCAATGTCAACGGTGGCGCGATCGCCGTGGGCCACCCCTTCGGCATGACCGGCGCCCGGATCACCGGCACGCTGATCAATTCGCTCCAGTTCCACGACAAGCAGTTCGGCCTGGAGACCATGTGCGTCGGCGGCGGCCAGGGCATGGCCATGGTCATCGAGCGCCTGAGCTGAGCGCTCCGCGGGAAGTGCCACGAGATGCCGTCGTGCGTCTGCGGCCGCATCGGGGCTCCGCCCCAGACCCCCCGGGGTCCAGGGGCGAAGCCCTTCCACCCGGCGGAGCCGCATATCGGTGCTGCGGGAAGGGGTGGGGAGGGGGAAAGCGCCCCGCGGTCCCGCCGTGGCACGTCTGCCACACTGGTTCGACCCGGGCCGTGACCGAATCTCCCCCAGGTTGTGACAAAAGTCCTGGGGGAGCGCCGTCTCCCCAGCTCAGCACCGGTGACCAAAGGCCCGCCCGGTACCGAATTCTGTCCATTTGGTGATGGTATGCACTGACGTCGAGAGGCGATAAGCCTCAAGCTGAGGTAGGAATTCGGGGGATCTACAGCCAACCGGGAGTACGTCAGTGAGCCCCACGAGTCTTGTCCTCCTCCTGGCCGCGGTGACCGCCACGGCCGTAGGGGCGGCCGCCTTGCACACCGCGCGCGGTGTGCGCCGGCAGATCAGCGAGCTGCGCGCCGAGCTCGCGGCCACCGTGGCCGCCGGTGCCCGGACGGGCGGCGGAGGCGGCGGAGGCAGCGGCGAGGAGGGCGGCCCGACGGTGCCCGCGCCCCGCGCCACCCCGGCCGCCGAGATACGCGCGGCCGTCGCCGACGCGCTGGCCGAGGAGCGGGAGCGCGAGCTGGCCGAGGCGCGGGCGTTCTGGGCCGCCCAGGAGGCCAGGGACTCCGCCGGAGCGGCCGACGCCCATTCGCTGCTCAGCGGGCCGGGCGGGTTCGAGGACACCTCCCAGGACGCGCAGCTCTTCGTGCCCCGCCAGGCAGACCTGGCCGGGCTCGAACCGCTGCTCGGGCTGGACGCGCTGGGCCCCGACGCCATGGACTCCAACGGGGATCAGGAGCCCGAGGTCGAGTCCGAGGTGGAGCTGGAGCTGGGCGCCGGGGCGGAGCCCGCGGCCGAGCCCCGGGAGTCGGCCGAGCTGGCGGCGGCCCGCCGTCGCCATCCGTCCCACCCCGACTTCACTCCGTCGTCACCGGTCGCCGACCACGACCGTACGGTGACCCGGCTCACCGAGCTGGCCGACGCCCGCACCCCGCTGTCCGATGTGCGGCCCGGGCCCCTCGGCACCCTCGATGTCTACGTCTTCGCCGACGGCACCACGATCTGCATGACCCCGGGCCACCGGGAGACGGCCGAGCGGCTGGCGGACGCGCTGCGCGAGGGCACCGCCCCGGTGCTGCTCGGCGGCTCGGGCGTCTCCGGTGCTTATGCGCTCACGTTCGGTTGCGGCGAGGAGAACGTGTACGTCCTCGCCGACCGCGTCATCGCCTCGCTGTAAGGGACACGGCGCCCCGCTGGGGGCGGACCCTCGCGCCGCAAGCGGGCTCCCTCAGGCCGCAAGCGGGCCCTCAGGCGTAAGCGGACCCCCGGGCCCCAGACCGCAAGCAAGCCCTCAGACGCCGCAGCGCCCCGCCGCCTCCACCACCAGCGCCACCGCCTCCGCGGCCCCCCGCGCCACCTCGTCGTCCCCGGCGCCGCCCGGCGCACGCTCCAGCGCGTGCACCAAATCATGTCCGGCCACCGCCACCTGGTCGGCGACCACGAACAGCCCCGCGTCGGGCATGATCCGCGGCGGGGTTCCCGGCTCCTCGAGCCGCTGTGCGCGCACCGACAATTCCCTGGCCAGGGCCAGCCCTTCGGCCGCCGCGCCCGCGCGCAGCCGGGACTGCGGAAGGGCGCGCAACCGGTCGGCGAGCCGATCGACGGCGGTCAGGAGGGGGGAGACATCATCCACGCTCCGAGCGTATGCGCCACTGAGGGACTGTTGCCAACGGGCGAACACTCAGGCACGGTGAGCTGAAGGAAACCCGGGCCAGCGACCCGGGTCCGGCATGGAAGCGTCCGGAGGCGCCGATGTCCCAAATCTTCTCCGACGAGACTCACCGGAACCTACTCTCCCGCATCCCCCAGTGCACGGGCCGTGAAGTCGCAGACTGGCTGCGCACGGTCGACGAGGGCCCCGCTTTCTTCCGATTCGAGGAGAAGGTCAGCTGGCTGCGCGGCGAGCACCAGCTCGCCTACGGCCATGCGAAGGCCATCATCCATGAACACGACTTGAGGCGCGCGGCCCGCAAGCTGCTGTAGCCCGCTGCCCGGAGGCAGAAGCGTGTATGACAGACCCACCGAACGGAGCGGCTTAAGCCGCACAGGAAGAAGGGCCCGCGGAGGTCTTCACCTCCGCGGGCCCTTCTACGTGCTGTCTGCGTGCTACGCGACGCTCAGGGCCGCTAAGCAGGTCGGAGCAAGTCCGCTACGGTTCGGGCAGCGACCCGAAGGGGCGCGGGGAACTGCGCGACCAGCCACGATGCGGCCGCAGACGCACGACGGCATTTCGCGGCATTTCCCGCGGACCGCTTAGCGCTAGTCGCTAATCCCTGAAGATCGAGATCAACCGGAGCAGCTCCAGGTAGATCCACACCAGCGAGAGCGTCAGCCCGAAGGCGGCCAGCCAGGACTCCTCGCGCGGAGCGCCGTACCGGACACCGTCCTCGACCTGCTTGAAGTCCATCGCCAGGAACGCCGCGCCGAGCACGACGCCGACGAGGCCGAAGACGATGCCGAGGCCACCGCTGCGGAAGCCGAGGCCGTCCCCGCCGCCGATGGCGGCGAACAGCAGGTTGACCGCCATCAGCAGGATGAACCCGATGGCGGCGGCGAGCACAAAGCGCTGGAATCGCGCGTTCACCCGGATGAGGCGGGTCTTGTACGCGACGAGCACACCGACGAACACGGCCATCGTGCCGAGCACGGCCTGCATCGGGATGCCCGACCAGCGCTCGTTGTACACCTGGCTGATAACGCCGAGGAAGAGGCCCTCGAAGAGGGCGTAACCCATGATCAGCGCGGGCGAGGCCGTGCGCTTGAACGACTGGACGAGGCCGAGCACCATCGCCACGAGCGCGGCGCCGAAGCCCACGCCCACCGGAAGCTGCGCGATCCACGCGGCCGCGGCGGCGACGATGACGGTACCGAGGGTCATACCGGTGCGCATGACGACGTCGTCCATCGTCATCCGGCCGGTCTGAAGCGGGCCCGCCGGCGGCGCGCCGTACATCTGCTGGAGCTGTTCGGGGGTCAGATTCTGCTGGTCGCCCGCCGCATAGGGGTTCGTGGGCGCCTGTGTCTGCGCGTACGGGTTACCGCCCGCGTACGGATTGGCCTGACCGGCGGCGGGGCTCCCGGCCTGCGGCGCCGCGCCGAAACCGGCGTAGCCGCCGCTGCGGCTGAACCCCCGTCGCGAGAAGACCGGGTTGCTGCTCCTCATCTCACTCCTCCGTGGCCGCCGAGCGCGACCTTGACTCAAGAGTAATGGGTAAGCAAAGAAAGCACCCTAGTGCCCAAGGAGGATCTTTTCATGCAGGAAGAGGCCGCGCGAGGCCCCTTCGGGCCCCGCGCACGCACCTGGGGCGACCATCCACACACGCTGAGTGCGCCCACCGGATCTGAAGGTGCCCGGAACCGGACTTGAACCGGTACGCCCGCGAGGGGCAGCGAGGTTTAAGCTCGCCGTGTCTGCATTCCACCATCCGGGCAGCGGTTCCCCCTGGGCCGTACGGCGCGCATACGGCCCTCCCCTGGAAGAGAGCAGCACGAGCCTATCCGGGGACATGCCCCCGCACAGCGAATCCTCGGCCCGAGGTTGTCTTATTTTATTGGCAACTGAGGGTGCATCAGCAGCGGGGCGGGGTACCCAAAGATGCCGACGGCCATTGGACCTGCCGATATGCCCTGAACCCCCATTAACTGGGGATTGACGCAATCTCGACGCCCCGGATGGGGCGTCCTCTCCTCCTCAAGGAGGACTCCGCCAACACCAGCTACATCGCGAGACCCCCACGAGAACGGGAGCACGGGCTGATCCCTCTCCCCTTCACAACCGGAACCATGGAGTGACGTCCCGCCCACTCCCGCAGAGCACGACAGGAGTCATTCACCGTGACCACCATGCCCCTCGGCGTCAAAACCACCGCCCACTCCGCCGCGGCAGCCGCCCGCGCAACGGACCTGAGCAAGGTCTACGGCGAGGGCGAGACCCAGGTAATCGCCCTGGACTCGGTCTCCGTCGAGTTCCGCCAGGCGGAGTTCACCGCGATCATGGGCCCCTCCGGCTCCGGCAAGTCCACGCTGATGCACTGCATGGCGGGTCTCGACACCATCTCCAGCGGCTCGGCCCGGATCGGCGACGTCGAACTGACCACGCTCAAGGACAAGAAGCTCACCCAGCTGCGCCGCGACAAGATCGGCTTCATCTTCCAGGCGTTCAACCTGCTGCCGACGCTGAACGCGCTGGAGAACATCACCCTCCCGATGGACATCGCGGGCCGCAAGGCCGACCAGGCGTGGCTGGACCAGGTGGTGGCCACGGTCGGGCTGGCCGGCCGACTGAAGCACCGCCCCAACCAGCTGTCGGGTGGTCAGCAGCAGCGCGTCGCCGTGGCCCGCGCCCTGGCCGGCCAGCCGGAGATCATCTTCGCCGACGAGCCGACCGGCAACCTGGACTCCCGCTCCGGCGCCGAGGTCCTGGGCTTCCTCCGCAACTCGGTGCGGGAGCTGGGCCAGACGATCGTGATGGTGACCCATGACCCGGTCGCCGCGTCCTACTCCGATCGGGTGGTCTTCCTCGCCGACGGCCGGATCGTGGACGAGCTGCGGAACCCCACCGCCGACTCGGTACTGGACCGCATGAAGCGCTTCGACGCCAAGGGCCGTACGAGCTGACGCGGGGCGCGCGCCCGTACCAGTACGCCGCCCCGCACTCCCCCACTCCACCCCCTCAGGACTGACACCTCATGCTCCGTACAGCCCTGCGCAATGTGCTTGCGCACAAGGCCCGGTTGCTGATGACCGTGCTCGCCGTGATGCTCGGCGTGGCCTTCGTCGCCGGCACCCTGGTCTTCACCAACACCATCTCCGACGCCTACCAGAAGAGCTCCCAGAAGGGCTTCAAGGGCGTCGACGTCGCCATCACGCCCGACAAGAAGGACGACGACTCCGCCAACCCCGGTGACGCGCCCCGGCTGAGCCAGCGGCTGCTGGACCAGGCGTCCAAGGCGCCCGGCGCCACCTCCGCCTTCGGTGTGGTGAAGGGCTCCTCCGCCCTCGCCGACAAGAAGGGCGACCTGATCGGCAGCGGCTTCTCCAACCTCGGCGGCAACTACTACCCGGGCTCGGGCGGCAAGGACCCCCGGTACAACATGACCGAGGGCCGCGCCCCCAGGGCCGCGGGTGAGATCGCGCTCGACGCCAGGACCGCCGAACGCGGCCACTACAAGGCCGGGGACTCCATCCGGGTCTCCGTCGACGGCCCGGTGCGCACCGAGAAGGTCGTCGGCGTCTTCACCACCGACGACGGCAATGTCGCGGCGGGCGGCACCCTCGCGCTGTATGACACGGCCACCGCGCAGAAGCTGTTCGGCAAGCCCGGGCAGTTCGACGAGATCGATGTGAAGGCCGCCGCGGGCACCTCGCAGTCCACCCTCAAGTCGTCGATCGACAAGATCCTTCCCGAGCAGGCCAAGGCCACCACCGCCAAGAAGCTCGCCAAGGACCAGGCCAAGGCGATCGAAGAGGGCATGAGCAGCATGCAGACCGCGATGCTGGTGTTCGCCGGTATCGCGCTCTTCGTCGGCATCTTCATCATCGTCAACACCTTCTCCATGCTGGTCGCCCAGCGCACCAGGGAGCTCGCCCTGATGCGCGCGGTGGGTGCGACCCGCCGTCAGGTCACCCGCTCGGTGCTGATCGAGGCCACCGTCGTGGGCGCCGTCGCGGCCGTGGTGGGCCTCGCCGCCGGTGTCGGCATCGGCGCCGTACTGCGCTCGGTGCTCAACTCCACCGGGGCCAACGTCCCGGACGGTCCGCTGATCGTCGCGCCGACCACGGTGCTGGCCTCGGTGGTCGTGGGTGTCGTGGTGACCGTCCTCTCCGCCTGGCTGCCCGGCCGCCGCGCCGCCAAGATCCCGCCGGTCGCCGCGATGAACAGCGTGCACGCCGCGCCGACCACCCGCGGTCTGGTGCTGCGCAACACCATCGGCTCGATCCTCGCCGCGGCCGGTGCCGCGCTGGTGGTCGCCGGTGCGGGCATGGGCGGCGACGGCCAGGGCCCGATGGCGTTCGGCGCGGCCGTCCTGGTGATCGGCATCTTCGTGCTCACCCCGCTGCTGTCCCGGCCGCTGATCGCGGCCGCCGGCCCGGTGCTGCGGATCTTCGGGATGCCCGGCAAGCTGGCCCGGCAGAACGCGGTGCGCAACCCGCGCCGCACCGCCGCCACCGCCTCCGCCCTGATGGTGGGTCTCACGCTGATCACCGGTATGACGGTGATCGCCGGATCCATGCAGAAGGGGATCGACAAGATGGCGGCCGACGGGCTGAAGTCCGACTACGTCGTCAGCATGGGCGGGGGCGGCGGAACCGGCGGGCGGCCGCTGTCGCCCGAGGTGTCCAAGACCCTGGCGAAGCTGCCCGAGGTCACCACGATCAGCCCGCTGCGCTCCTCCCCCGCCCGGGTCGCCGGCGACTCCGACTCCCTGACGGGCGTCGACCCGAAGGCCATCAAGGACCTGGTGAAGGTGGACTTCACCGAGGGCTCGTTCGCCGCGCTCGGAGGCACCAAGGCCCTCATCGACGACAAGATCGCCGATGAGCACCACTGGAAGGTCGGCTCGACCATCCCGGTGACCTACGAGGACGGCCGCAGCGGCAAGCTGACCGTGGGCGGCATCTTCGAGGGCAACCAGATGATCCGCGGTGTCATGGTCGACAGCGCCACGGTCACCCCGCACATGACCACCGTCGCGGACTTCCAGGTGATGCTGAAGACCAAGGGCGGCGCCACGGAGAACAACAAGGACCTGCTGAAGAAGACGCTCGGCGAGAACCCGGCGATCAAGATCCAGAACAAGCAGGACACCTCGGACGAGATCGCCAGCGCCTTCACCCTGATGCTGAACATGCTCTACGGGCTGCTCGCCATGGCCGTGATCGTCGCCGTACTCGGTGTCATCAACACCCTGGCGATGTCGGTCTTCGAACGGTCCAAGGAGATCGGCATGCTGCGGGCGATCGGCCTGGACCGGGGCGGCGTCAAGCGGATGGTGCGGCTGGAGTCACTGGTCATCTCGCTCTTCGGCGGGGTGCTCGGCCTCGGGCTCGGCGTCTTCTTCGGCTGGGCGGCCGGTGAGCTGATCGCCACCGAGCTGCCGAGCTACGAGCTGGTGCTGCCGTGGGCCCGGATGGGGCTGTTCCTGCTGATGGCCGCCCTCGTGGGCGTCATCGCGGCGCTGTGGCCGGCCCGGCGGGCCGCCAAGCTCAACATGCTGGCCGCCATCAAGGCCGAGTAGCAGAACGAGCCGCACGGCGGCGAGCCGGAACCGGGACGTCCCCGTCCGCCCCTCTGAGGGGCGGGCGGGGACGTCCGCGTTGTGGCCGGTTTCAGCCGCGCCAGTCGCGGGCCCGCAGCGGAAGCCCCGAGGCCCCGCCCTCGGGGGTGCGGACGGCGAGGATCTGGTTGACCCCGATCCGGTTGCGCTCGAAGGAGAGGGCGGAGGCCGCCATGTAGAGCCGCCAGACCCGGGCCCGGCCCGGGGAGGTCAGCCGCACGGCCTGGGTCCAGGACCGCTCCAGGTTGGCGACCCAGCGGCGCAGCGTGAGCCCGTAGTGCTCGCGGATGGCCTCCACGTCGCGCACCTCGAAGCCCGCCTCCTCCAGCTGGGCCACGGTCCGGCCGACCGGGGCGAGCTCACCGTCGGGGAAGACATAGCGGTCGATGAACTCGTCCACGTGGTACGCCTCTTCGTCCGGCTGGGGGCGCCGGGCGATCTGGTGGTTGAGCAGCCGCCCGCCGGGCCGCAGCAGCCGGTGCAGGATGGCGGTGTACTCGGCGTACCGCACCGCGCCCACGTGCTCGGCCATGCCGATCGAGGAGATGGCGTCGTAGGGCCCGTCCGGGACCTCGCGGTAGTCCTGGACCCGGATCTCCACCTGGTCGGTGAGCCCGGCGTCCGCGATGCGCTTACGGGCGTACGCCGCCTGTTCCTCGGAGAGCGTGACGCCGACGGCGCGCACCCCGTACTCGCGCGCCGCGTGCAGCACCATCGAGCCCCAGCCGCACCCCACGTCCAGCAGCCGCTGACCGGGCTTCAGCGCCAGCTTGCGGCAGACCAGGTCCAGCTTGGCGCGCTGGGCCTCCTCCAGCGTGGAGTCCGCCCGGTCCCAGTAGGCGCAGGAGTAGACCATCGAGGGGCCGAGCACCAGCTCGTAGAAGTCGTTGCCGACGTCGTAGTGGTGGCTGATGGCCTTGCGGTCGCGGCGCAGGGAGTGCAGCGGACCGAGGGTGGTCCTGGCCTCCTCGCGCGGCGGGGGCGGCGGCAGCCCCGGCCCGGCGAGCGCGATCATCTCCCGGGCGGCGGTGCGCAGCGCGGGGGCGCGCAGCGCCTGGAGGCCGGTGCGGAGCCGGGACCGCGGCGCGGTGGCGGGGCCGCGCTCCCACAGCAGCCCGGACAGCCGGTCCAGGGCGTCGTACAGATCGCCCTCGACATCGAGGTCCCCGGCGACCCAGGCGCGGGCCAGGCCCAGCTCGCCCGGCCGCCACATGATCCTGCGCAGCGCCCTGCGGCGCCGGATGACCAGGGTGGGCGCGCCGGGCGGGCCGGTCTCGCTGTGGTCCCAGGCGCGGACGCGGATCGGGAGAGGGGTCCCCAGCACCTCCTCGGCCAGGGTGGCGATCCGCCCAGCGGCGTCGGCCATTTCGCACCTCCGTGATGGCGAGTCAGGAAGATTCACTCACCACGTAAACACCATGGAACCCGCCGTACAGTCCCGCCGACACGTCTGGAATCGGCAAAACAGCTTCAAAAGCGGGCCATCGGAGGGCGTCCGAGGGCAGACGTAAGGGCGTCCGCCCCACGGATGGCGGACGCCCTCGGCGTTCAGTTGTGCGGTTCGCGCCCGTTTGGGCGGGCCGGGCGGGCCCGTACGGTCAGGACGCCTTGGCCTTCTCGGCCGGGGCAGCGGGCTTGGCCGCGGTGGCGGCGCTGACCGGGGAGGCGGCCTCGTAGAACTCCTCGCGGGGGTTCTCGATGGCGCCGAGCGAGACGACCTCGCGCTTGAGGAACATCCCCAGCGTCCAGTCGGCGAGCACCCGGATCTTCCGGTTGAAGGTCGGCATGGCCATGCCGTGGTAGCCGCGGTGCATGTACCAGGCCAGGCGGCCCTTCAGCTTGATCTTCATCTTGCCGAAGACGATCATCGCGACGCCCTTGTGGAGGCCCAGACCCGCGACGGCGCCCTTGTTGGCGTGCTTGTACTCCTTCTGCGGGAAGCCCCGCATACCGGAGATCACGTTGTCACCGAGGACCTTGGCCTGGCGCAGCGCGTGCTGGGCGTTCGGCGGGCACCAGGCGCCCTCGCCGGCGGCGAGGTCCGGGACCTGGGCGTTGTCGCCGGCGGCCCAGATGTAATCGCTGCCCTGGACCTGGAGGCTCGGGGCGGTGTCCACATGGCCGCGCGGGCCGAGCGGGAGGCCGAACCGGGCCAGCGCCGGGTTGGGCTTGACGCCCGCGGTCCACACGATGGTGTTGGAGTCGACCTCGAGGCCGTTCTTGAGGACGACATGGCCGTCGACGCAGGAGTTCATCGAGGTCTCGAGGTAGACCTCGATACCGCGCTTCTGGAGGTGCTCGAGACCCCACTTGCCGAGCTTCGGACCGACCTCGGGGAGGATCTTGTCGGCGGCGTCGACGAGGACGAAGCGCATGTCCTCGCGCTTGACGTTCGGGTAGTACTTGGCCGCGTCACGGGCCATGTCCTCGACCTCGCCGATGGTCTCCGCGCCGGCGAAGCCACCGCCGACGAAGACGAAGGTGAGCGCCTTGCGGCGGATCTCCTCGTCCGTGGTGGAGTCGGCCTTGTCGAGCTGCTCGAGGACGTGGTTGCGCAGGCCGATGGCCTCCTCGATGCCCTTCATACCGATGCCGTTCTCAGCGAGACCGGGGATCGGGAAGGTGCGGGAGACCGCGCCGAGGGCGACGACCAGGTAGTCGAAGGGCAGCTCGTACGTCTCGCCGACGAGCGGCTGGATGACGGCGACCTTGCGGTCCTGGTCGATGGTCGACACGCGGCCGGTGAGGACCTCCGCCTTGGGGAGCACGCGCCGCAGCGGAACCACGACGTGGCGCGGGGAGATGCTGCCGGCCGCAGCTTCGGGGAGGAAGGGCTGGTACGTCATGTACGAGCGAGGGTCGACGACCGTGACGGTCGCCTCGCCGTACCGCATCTTCTTCAGAATGCGGCGCGCCGCGTACAAGCCAACGTACCCACCGCCTACAACGAGGATCCTGGGACGCTCCGTGGTGCTCATGATTCGAGTATCCAGCACCCCTTGGGGGGGACCTCGTGAGCCCCTTCACAAGCATGGTGGAGGTATCTGCTACACTCCGCCGCCCCCGTGATGGACGCCATACCGGCACAGCGGAACCACTGGCCGGATCGAGACGTTCCCACCCCTCTGAACAGGGCTTGTGACTGAACCCGCGAGTAGACCAGACGGTCCGCGCGGGGACACCGAATACCGTCCTGACACCTCACGATCCGGTCAGTTACGGGGCTCGGCCGCCGAAACCGCCCCAGAGCGCCGCATCGGGGCGGCCACCAGGCGCCTTTTTCATGTGAAGAGTTTCACGAACTTTCTCGGAGGCGGCTCGCGGAGGGCCCCCGAAGGGGGTTCCGCGGCCGCTCATACGTTATTCCGCCCGCTCAGGCGATGCTCCAGCCGAGCCCGTCGAGGATGTCGTGTTCGCTCACCACGACCTCCTCGGCGCCGGTCCTTTCCATGATCGAAAGCAGGATGAGCGCCCCCGCGCCGATCACGTCGACCCGCCCCGGGTGCATCACCGGGATCGCCGCCCGCTCCGCGTGGCTTGAGCCGAGCAGCCTGCCCGTGATCTCACGGACCTGGCCGAGGGTGATCCGGGAGTGGTGGATCGCGGAGGAGTCGTACTCCTTCAGCCCCAGCGCGATCCCGGCCACGGTGGTCACCGAACCGGCGAGACCGACCAGCGCGTGGCCGTCCGCGGGACGGCAGGCGCGGCTGAGCGGCACGGTGCGCTCGGCCAGGTCCAGCGCCCGCTCCACATCGGCCCTTATGGCGGCGATCTGATCCTCCGTCGGAGGATCGGTGATCCGGCCGTCCGCCACCAGATGGCGCTCGGTCAGCCGGACGCAGCCGATGTCCACGCTGCGGGCCGCCCGCACCCCGTCGCCGCCCTCGACGAACTCCGTCGAACCGCCGCCGATGTCCACCACCAGATACGGCCCGGCCACATGGTCATGGCCGGTGAGCTCCTTGGTGGCCCCGGTGAAGGAGAACTCCGCCTCCTGGTCCCCGGTGATCACCTCGGGCTCCACGCCCAGGATCTCCACGACCCCGCGCACGAACTCCTCGCGGTTCTCGGCGTCCCGGGAGGCGGAGGTGGCCACGAAGCGGACCCGCTCGGCGCCCAGCTCACGCACGACCTCCGCGTACTCGCGGCAGGCGGCGAAGGTGCGCTCCAGGGCCTCGGGGGCGAGCCGGCCCGTGCGGTCCACGCCCTGGCCCAGCCGGACGATCTTCATCCGGCGGTCGAGCTCGATCAGCTCCCCGGTGGCCGGATCGGCGTCCGCCACCAGGAGCCGGATCGAGTTGGTGCCGCAGTCCACGGCGGCGACGCGGGTCATGCGCTCTCCTCCCGGCCCGGGGCCTCGGTCTGGCAGGGGCTCACACACGGGCCCTTGCGCCACCACTCCGGCAGCATCGCGATCGCCTCGTCCCCCAGCGGATTGACCCCGGGGCCGGCCGCGAGGGAGTGGGCCACCAGCACATGCAGGCACTTCACCCGGTCCGGCATGCCGCCCGCGCTGGGGAAGCCCTGGAGCACCTCGACGGCGTCGCGGCGCGCGATGTAGTCCTCGTGGGCGGCGCGGTAGGCGGCGGCCAGCTCTGGGTCGGTGCCCAGCCGGGCCGTCATCTCCTTCATCACGCCCTCGGCCTCCAGCGTGCCGATCGCGGACGCGGCGCGCGGACAGGTCAGGTAGTAGAGGGTGGGGAAGGGCGTACCGTCCTCGAGCCGCGGCGCGGTCTCCACGACGTCCGGATTGCCGCAGGGGCAGCGGTGCGCGATGGCGCGCAGGCCCCGGGGCACCCGGTTCAGCTGCTCCCGTACGGCGTGGATGTCCGCGTCGGTGGGCGCGGTGGGCTCCGTCTGGGGCGGGGGCGTATCCATGAGTGGGAAAGCTCTTCTTCTTCGTTTCGATTCGAACGCCGGGTGCGGCCGGCGGCCGGAGCGCGGCGCCTCAGCGGCGCGCGCCGCCCGCCCCCGCCGCGTCCGCCGTGTCCACGGCGTCCCAGAGGTTGGTGTACCAGGGGCGGCCGGCCGCGCCCTGGTCGGTGGAGTGCTCGGTGGAGCCGGCGCCGTCCACCACGGAGTAGCCGGTCTCCCCCGGCATCAGGAAGTGCAGCCGCTCCCGGGCCTGCTGCTCGGTGTAGGCGGGGTCGCGCAGCCGGGCCTTCCGCTCCCGCAGCTTCTTCACGTCCTCGCGGGCCCGCTGGGCCTCGTGCCGCTGCTCGGCGATGTCGGAGCGCTGGGAGATGTACTGCCGCATCGGATAGGCGAGCGCCACGACGAGGGAGCAGACGACCAGCGCGAGCAGGGCGGCCCGGCCGGTCAGCCGGCCGCGGCGGCGCTTGGTGCGCACGCGGTAGACCCGGGCGGCGGCGTGCTCGCCGAGCGCCTTGAGCCTGGTCGCGGTGGAGAACCGTTCCCGATCCGCCGGCACGTCGCCTCCCCGGTGATGACTTCGCTTGGGTAACGCCGTCGAGCGACGCCGTCCCCGGCCACGGTACGGGACCACGGCCGGGGACGGGCGTCAGACGTGTCCGCTCAGCCCTTGAAGCGCGGGAAGGCGGAACGGCCCGCGTACACCGCGGCGTCGTCGAGGATCTCCTCGATGCGCAGCAGCTGGTTGTACTTGGCCACCCGCTCGGAGCGGGCCGGGGCACCGGTCTTGATCTGGCCGCAGTTGGTGGCGACGGCCAGGTCGGCGATGGTGACGTCCTCGGTCTCACCGGAGCGGTGCGACATCATGCACTTGTAGCCGTTGCGCTGGGCCAGCTCGACCGCGTCGAGGGTCTCGGTCAGCGAGCCGATCTGGTTGACCTTGACCAGCAGGGCGTTCGCGGTGTCGCTGTCGATACCGCGGGACAGCCGCTCGGGGTTGGTGACGAAGAGGTCGTCGCCGACCAGCTGGACCTTGTCGCCGAGCTGCTCGGTGATGGTCTTCCAGCCGTCCCAGTCCTCCTCGTTCAGCGGGTCCTCGATGGAGACCAGCGGGTACGCGGCGACCAGCTCGGCGTAGTACGAGGTCATCTCGGCGGCGGAGCGGGACTGGCCCTCGAACTGGTACGCGCCGTCCTTGTAGAACTCGGAGGCGGCGACGTCCAGCGCGAGCGCGATGTCCTGGCCCGGCTGGTAGCCGGCCTTCTTGACCGCCTCGAGGATCAGGTCGAGGGCCTCGCGGTTGGAGCCGAGGTTCGGCGCGAAGCCGCCCTCGTCGCCGAGGCCGGTGGACAGACCGCGCTCCTTCAGCACCGACTTCAGGGTGTGGTAGACCTCGGCCCCCCAGCGCAGGGCCTCGGAGAAGGACTCCGCGCCCACGGGGGCGATCATGAACTCCTGGATGTCCACATTGGAGTCGGCGTGCGACCCGCCGTTGAGGATGTTCATCATCGGCACCGGCAGCAGATGGGCGTTCGGGCCGCCGAGGTAGCGGAAGAGGGGGAGGTCGGACGCCTCGGAGGCGGCGTGCGCGACGGCGAGGGAGACGCCGAGGATCGCGTTGGCACCGAGCGAGGACTTGTCCGGGGTGGCGTCCAGGTCGAACATCGCCTGGTCGATCAGCCGCTGCTCGGTGGCGTCATAGCCGACCAGCTCGGGGCCGATCTGCTCGATCACGGCGAGGACGGCCTTCTCCACGCCCTTGCCGCTGTAGCGGTTCTTGTCGCCGTCACGGAGCTCGAGGGCCTCGAAGGCGCCGGTGGAGGCGCCGGACGGCACGGCGGCACGGCCGGTGCTGCCGTCGTCGAGGCCGACCTCGACCTCGACCGTGGGGTTGCCTCGCGAGTCGAGGATCTCGCGAGCTACGACGACGTCGATGGACGGCACGAGGTTCTCCTTCGTATGGGTCTGCGGTAGCAGCACGAGCCTAACGGGCCGGGAGGGCTGCGCCCCGCGTTCGCCCGCCCCACGAGACAGGGGCACGACACAAAACGCCGGATTCCGGATCAAAATCCAGAATTCCCGCGCATTGGGAAAGCCCCGGCCGGGCGCGCCATAGGGGCGGCACGCCCGGCCGGGGCCCGTCATGACCGTGGCTCAGCGGAGGTGCAGCTGCTGGCCCGGGAAGATCAGGTCGGCCTGCTCCACGATGTCCTTGTTCAGCTCGAAGAGCTTCTTCCAGCCGCCCTTGACGTCGTGAACCTTGGCGATCTTGCCGAGGGTGTCGCCGGACTTGACCTTGTACTCGCCGTCACCCTTCTTGATCGGGCCACGAGTCTGCTGCCGCGCGGCGTGCTCGGGCGCGGTGCGCGGCTGGGCCTTCGGCTGCGCCGGCTGGGCGGCCGGGGCGGACTTGGTGGTCGCCGAGGGCTGGTCCTGCGAGCCGGAGGGCGCGGACGGGGCGGAGGGGCTGCCGCCGGAGGTCAGACCCTTGCCGCAGACCGGCCAGGCGCCCTTGCCCTGGCTGCCCAGGACCTTCTCGGCGATCTGGATCTGCTGGGCCTTGCTGGCCTTGTCCGCGGTGGAGGCGTAGGCCGTGCCGCCGTAGGCGGCCCAGGTGGAGCTCGAGAACTGCAAGCCGCCGAAGTAGCCGTTGCCGGTGTTGATCGACCAGTTGCCACCGGACTCGCACTGCGCGACCTGGTCCCACTGCGAGGTGGTGGCCGCGGAGGCGGAGGTCGCCCCGATGAGCGGTGCCGCCACGGCGGCACCGGCGAGACCGGTGAGCGCGGCGATACGGGTGGCCTTGGAGGGGCGGCGGTGCTTCCCGTTGGACTTGAGCATTTTGGTTCGTTTCCTCACCGACGCCTACGAGGTGAGCTGTCGGGTTCGGACGTGAGTTGCCCGGCCGGTCGCGATGGTCGCTCCCGGCTTCACCCCTAGCCGACAAGCCCGTATCCACAGGCCACTCGGCACCTACCTTGGGTCCCCCGCTCCTGCCTTCGGCGCTGACGCGTCGGCTTCCCCCCGACCGCCGGCAGGATTCGGCGTGACGATCGACGGTGCCCGCGGTGGCGAGCGGAAAGACGTTAAACACACCTGCCAAGAACGTTCAAACACCCCAAGGGCAGTGAATGGGGCTGTAATTGATCTCACCCGGCCCACATCGGCGCAGGTGGGGCCGGGTGAGGAGGGATCGGACACGAGGTGCGCCCCGGAAAATGTGACGAGATGTATGTCTCACCGGGTCCAGATCGGGCAATTCCCCCCGAATCACTGCTCCCTGATGGTGAGGTCAAGTCGCTGACCAGGGATGATCAGATCGGGGTCGGTTCCGATGAGGTCCTCGTTGGACTCGTAGAGCCCTTCCCAACCCCGGGACACATTCTGGTGCTCGGCGATCCCTGACAGGTTGTCACCGGGGCGAACAGTGTAATCGTCGTCCGTGGAGCCCGCGTCGCGGTCCGAAGCGCCGCGCGAGGCATGGCGCCCGGAGGGCCGTGCGCTCCCCGCGTCGCCGTCGTCGGCCCCCTCCCCGGCGTCCGGGGAGCCGCGGTGGCGGCCGGAGGGCGACGGGTCGGCCGAGGGGGTCCTGGAGTCGTCCGACGCCGAGGGGCGGTCCGAGCCCGAGGGGCCGTCCGCCTCCGAATCGTGCGCATCCGAATCGTCCGCCGCCGGGTCGTCCGAGGCGGAGCCGTCCAACCCGTCGGGGGACTTGGAGGTGTGGGGCGCCTCCGTACCCTCGGCCGACCCGGACGCGTCCGGCGCGTCCGGCCCGTCGGCGCCGTCGGACGTCCCCGAACGGTCGGCGTCCGAGGAGGAGCCGTCCCGCCCCCGGTCCCCCGGGTCGTCATCGCCGCGGCCCGTCCCCGGGTCCGAGGTGGCCGTGCTGCCGGGGTCCACATCGGGGGCGCCACCGCCGTCGGTGAGCCCGGCGCCCAGCGCACAGCTCGGCCAGGCGTCGGGGCCGCGGTCGCCCAGGATCGCCTCGGCGACGGATATCTGCTGGGAGCGGCTGGCCAGGTCGGGGCGCGGGGCGTACTCCGTGCCGCCGTACTTCTTCCACATGTCGAGGGTCAGCTGGAGCCCGCCGTAGAAGCCGTTGCCCTCGTTGGCGCTCCACATACCGCCGCTCTCGCACTCGGCGACGTGATCCCAGGTGGCGGTCTGGGCGGCCTGTGCGCCGGCCGCCCCGAAGAGGGGTATGGCGAGGCCCGCTCCCGTGACCCCCGCCGCGACGATGATGGCCGGGGCCTGACGGGGGCGACGGTGTCGACCATTACCGGAACGCATGCGATTGACCTCTCCTATGGCGCTATGGCCCTATGGCGACAAGGTTTGCCGGTGAACATAGCGAGGGCACTCGATCATCACAAGGCGATGTATCCCAGGTCACGCCAAGGTCACACGGCTGATCATTCATCACCTATGTCCGCCCGTACGGGCCTTGGGGCTCTCGGCCGCCCGTTTCGCGGGGCTCAGCCGTCCGCGGAATTCCAGGTCACCGGAAGCGTGCGCAGCCCGCGCATGATCAGCCCGCCGCGCCACCGCAGATCGTCCGGATCCTCCGCGAGCCGCAGCCCGGGGAGCCGCCGCAGCAGGGTGGCGATCGCGGTCCGGGCCTCCAGCCGGGCCAGCGGGGCGCCCAGACAGTAATGGATGCCGTGGCCGTAGCCGAGGTGCTGATTGTCCCGGCGGGTGAGATCGAGGACGTCCGGCTCCGCGAACCGCTCGGGGTCCCGGTCCGCCGCGGCGAGCACCACCAGCACCGGCTCTCCCTCGGCGATGTGCTGCCCGGCGAGGGTGAGCGGCTCGGTGGCGAACCGCCAGGTGGCGATCTCCACGGGTCCGTCGTAGCGGAGCAGTTCCTCGACCCCGGCGGCGAGCAGCCGCTCGTCCCCTTCTTCCAGGGCCCGCCGCATCAGGGCGCGCTGCTCCGGATGGCGCAGCAGCGCGTAGACGCCGTTGCCGATGAGATTGACGGTCGTCTCGAAGCCGGCGAAGAGAAGGATGAAGGCCATGGCCGCGGCCTCGTTCTCGGTGAGGTGCTCACCGTGGTCGCTGGCCCGGATCAGCCCCGAGATCAGATCCTCCCCGTCCTCTTCTTCCCCGCGCTCCGCGAGCTCCAAGCGCTTGCGGTGGATCAGCGCGCCCAGATACGCCCGGATCCTCTTCACCGCGCGGGCGACTCCGCCGCGCGGGCCGCCGCCGTGCCGGATCATCGCGCCCGCCCAGTCCCGGAAGTCGTCCTGGTCCTCGCGCGGCACCCCGAGCAGATCGCAGATGGCGTAGATGGGGAGGGGGAAGGCGAACTCATGGATGAGGTCCGCCTCTCCTCTCTCTTCGAAGGCGTCGATGAGCTGATCGGTAAGCGTTTGCACCCGGGGGGCGAACGCGGCCACCCGGCGCGGCGTGAACGCCGTCGAGACCAGCCGCCGCAGCCGGGTGTGGTCGGGAGGGTCGATATTGAGCAGATGTGTCATCAGCTCGGCGCGGCGTTCGCCCGGGATGCCCACCTTGCCCTTGGCATGGGCCGCCGCACTGTGCCGCTGGGGGTTCTTCGAGAGCCGCGGATCGGCCAGCGCCCTTCTGGCGTCGGCGTAACGGGTCACCAGCCAGGCATCCACACCGCTGGGCAGCGTGGTCCGGTGCACCGGGGCGTGGTCGCGTAGCCAGGCGTACGCGGGGTAAGGATCGCTGGCGAACTCCCAGGTGAAGAGGGTGGGAGCGGAGCTGTCACGGGGCTGTTCCGACACCCCCCGACGATACCGGCGAGGGGCCGCTCTCCCCCGGTCTGTCGGAAGTAACCGCAGACAAGAGAAATAAGGGAATAAGCAGAACAAAGAGAAAAAGTGAGTCATGACCGGGATGAATGTCTAGCGGAATTCCCCATTCATCTCCACAGACCCTTCACTACCCATGCACAGCCGGGGTCGAATGCCCGGATATCTGATGGCTGGGGCCGCCCTTCGGCGGATGCCCGCGCCGCCCCGTTACGATCCGCCGGAACCCGCCCTGACGTCGGTCAACGCGGTGAACTGGAGGTGTGGCTGAAACGACGTCAGATGAACGAATGGGACTGGGGCACATGCACGGGGCCCAGTGATACCGGTGATACGATCACCGCGCTTGCCAGGCGAGCCAAGGGCGCGTAAGACACACGGCGATCCGGCACATCACGCCGAGAGGATCCCCACTCTGAGGAGCATTATGCCGCCAGTCGGGCATACGGAGCCGTTCCGGCGCACCGACGCCTGTGCGCTGCCGTCGGCAAGACGAGTGCGATGTCCCCGGAACCCGCGGGCGCCGTACGGGCGCTGACTTACCGCCGCCCCGACCATTCCAGACGCATAACGCACCACACCTCCCTAAAGTCCCTGGCGGTCTAGTCGTTTAAAGAGAGTCTCAATGACGCAATATCTACAGGATCCAGCGCTCTGGGCCCTGATCGCTGGCACGCCTCTCGCCGCAGCCGCCATTATCCGCGGGCGAAAGACGCGAGCGAATCTGCGCCAGGAGCGGGCGGAGCTAGAGAAACGCGCGGCCGACCTCGAGAACAATTACGCCGAGGCGGTGCAGGAGGCCCAGAACCGCGCCGAAGAGGCCACCAAGAGCGCGCTGAAGTCCGCCATGCGAACCCTTCAGGGCCTCGCCAACGAGCAGCAGCTGGCCATCTCCAAGACACAGGAAAAGTACGGCGAGCACCAGCTTCTCCAGGACCTCCTGGAGATCGACCATATGAACTCGCAGTTCGGTCGGCGTGCGCAGTCCATCGCCGTGCTCTGTGACGGCTGGCTGGGCCGGCAGCGAGCCGTCGCCTCGGTGTACGACGTGGTGCGCAGCGCCAAGGGCCGCATTCGTCACTACACCCGGGTGGAAATCCGCTCGCAGAGCAATTTCGCCCTGGTCAGCCGGGCCGTGGAACCGGTCGCGCTGGCGCTGGCCGAGCTTTTGGACAACGCGACCAGTTACTCCGCGCCCGACTCGCCCATCGACATCACCATCCGCACCGTCCCCAAGGGCGTGTGCGTCATCATCGACGACGCCGGCGTCGGTATGAACGAGGAGGAGAAGAACCGGGCGGACAAGCTGCTCTCGGCCACCCACGCCACCGGTGTAACGGGACTGGGCAATCCGCCGCAGTTCGGTTTCGCGGTGATCGGTGTGCTCGCCGCGCGCTATGGCTTCACGGTGTCCGTCGATTCGGCCTCTCCGTACGGTGGTGTTCGCGCGGTCGTGCTTCTCCCCGAGGACCTTCTGACCAATATGCCCGAGCCGGAAGAGCAGCCCACGACCCACGCTCCCGCAGCGGCCGAGCAGCCGGAGCCGAGCGGTTCCGCCGTGACCAGTTCCACCGTGGGCGGTTCCACCGCCGGGGGCCTGCCCAAGCGTCGCCGTAAGGGCGCGATTTCCATCGTCCCGAGAGCGGACGCCACTGCCGCGGCCCGGACGAGCGAGGAAACCGCATCGATCATGGGCGCGTTCCAGCGCGGCACTCAGTCCGGCCGCTCAGCAGCAAACCCGAACAGGGAAGGGCATGATCCTCAGTGAACAACGACCTGTCATGGATGCTTGAGAGCGCCCTGGAAGTACCAGGTGCTCGTCATGCGATCCTGGTTTCCGCCGACGGTCTGCTGATGGCCCGTTCTCAAGAGGTCAAAAAGGACGAGGCCGACACCGTCGCGGCGGCGATGAGCGGCATCCAGTCGCTGAGCCGCACCATGGCCGGCTTCTGCGGTGGCCCCCATATGACGTGGCGCCAGACCCTGGTGGAGTTCGACGGTGGCTGGGTCTTCCTCATCTCCGCGGGTGAGGGCGCGTATCTGGCGGTCTCCTCGGCGCCGGATGTCGACATGGCCGACATCACCTTCCGGATGCAGCAGCTCGTCGGGCAGCTCGGCAAGGCGCTGACCACACCACCTCGCGAAAACACCGGAATTCAGGCATGACGGCGCCAGGCGAGCAGGAGCCCGAATCCGCTCAGTTAGTGCGACCGTACGTCATCACCAACGGTCGAGGGCTTCCGGAGAACGACCAGTTCAACTTGATCACGCTGGTCACCGCCTCCGAAGAGAGACCCCCCAGCCATCTCGACCCGGAGAAGCGCGGGCTCCTGGAGCTGTGCTCGGGTGGTTATCTCTCCGTCGCGGAGATAGCCGGACACATGGGACTTCCGATCGGCATCGTGAAGGTCCTGCTGTCCGATCTCTCCACGGACGGCTACCTCGTCACCCGCGCACCCGCGCCTCCCGCGCAGCTTGTCGACGTTTCGCTCCTTCAGGAGGTGCTGGATGGGCTCCAGGCCCGTTTCGGATGATGACGTCTATCTGAACGAAGCGGTGCAGATCGCGGCCAAGATCCTGGTCGTGGGGCATTTCGCGGTCGGAAAGACGACGTTCATCGGCACCATGTCCGAGATTCCTCCGCTGCGCACCGAGGAGCGGATGACTCAGGCCGGAGCCCATGTCGACGACCTCATGGGCACCCGGGGCAAGACCACGACCACCGTGGCCATGGACTTCGGCCGGCTCACGCTCAGCGACAGACTTGTCCTGTATCTCTTCGGCACGCCCGGACAGGAGCGCTTCGTCCAGGTGTGGGAGGACATGACCCGAGGCGCCCTCGGGGCACTGATCCTCGTCGATCCCGAACGGCTCAAGGAATCCTTCCCGGTGATCGACCTGGTGGAGCACTACGGACTGCCCTATGCGATTTCCGTCAACCACTTCGACGGCACGCCGGCCCGCCCCGACGACGAATTGCGCGAGGCGCTCGACCTGCTGCCCGAGACCCCGATCGTCACCTGTGACGCACGTGACGAGAAGTCATCGGCCAACGCGCTGATAACGCTTGTCCGTTACCTACAGGAACGTACCCGCTAGGAGCACCTGATGAACATGCAATCGGATTTTCCGGCGGCGCCACCACCCGGCTGCCCCGCCCATGGCAGTGGCAAGCGGGTGCCGCTGTACGGGACGGAGTTCGCCGCCGATCCGGGTGCCTACTACACCTATATGCGCTCGTACGGCCCGACCGCGCCGGTGGAGCTCTCCCCGGGTGTCGAGGCCACGCTGGTCACGGACTACTCGGCGGCGCTCCAGCTGCTACAGAACCCGGACACCTTCCGGAAGGACTCGCGCCGCTGGCGTGAATACAACGAGGGCAAGGTCACCCGGGACAATCCGGTCGTCCCGCTCCTGGAGTACCGGCCGAACTGCATGTTCACCGACGGAGCCGAGCATATGCGGCTGCGTCAGGCGGTGACCGACAGCCTGGCCCGGGTGGATACGCATCGGCTGAGCCGCCATGTCGAACGCGTCGCGGACTATCTGATGGACCAGTTCCTCTCCCGGGGCTCGGCCGATCTGCTCAACGATTATGCCAAACTGCTGCCGCTGTTTGTTTTCAATGAGCTTTTCGGATGCCCGGCGGAGATCGGTGACCGGGTCATCTTCGGTATCTCCGGTATTTTTGACGGAATCAATGCGGAGAAGGCGAACGAGGTGCTCGGCCAGAGCGTCGGCGAACTCGTCGCATTGAAGCGTAAGCAGCCCGGTGACGATGTCACCTCCTGGCTTATGCAGCACCATGCCCAGCTGAATGATGAGGAAATGGCTCATCAGCTGGTGCTGTTGCTGGGTTCCGGTGCCGAGCCGCAGCGGAATCTCATCGCCAACGCGCTGCTGCTGTTGCTCTCGGACGAGCGGTACGCGGGGGCCGGGCTGCTGGTCGAGGACGCCCTCGACGATGTGCTGTGGAACAGCCCGCCGATGGCCAATTACGCTCCGCATTACCCGGTTACCGATGTGGACTTCGCCGGGACCCGGCTGCGGGCGGGCGATCTGGTGCTGATCTCCATCGCGGCCGCGAACAGCGACCCCGCGCTGTCCGCCTCCCGGCAGCAGCTCAGCAAGCGCGCTCACCTGGCATGGAGCGCCGGTCCGCACGCCTGCCCGGCCAAGGACACCGCCCAGCTGATCGGCGTGGTGGCCATCGAGAAACTGCTCAACAAGCTGCCGGACATCGAGCTCGCGGTGCCCGAGTCGAGCCTGACCTGGCGCCCCGGCCCATTCAACCGAGGGCTGACCGCGCTGCCTGCCCGATTCACTCCGATACGTACGGAAAAACAGCCCGTTACGCAGCAACAGATCCCCACGGGTGACCATCGCGCCCACGCCCAGAACAAGCAGGAGAAGGGCGGCTTGTGGAGTTCGTTCCTCTCATGGTGGCGAGCGTGATCTAGGTCACATCGGGAACCCATTTCATACCGCATGAATGTTCAATTGAACGGGTAGGCAATGTTGCGCAATTTATGTTGGCCAAAATCTAAGAGGAGCTGTCGTGAGGTCTCCCGCCGCCGGCGACATCACTGTCGGTCGACGATCAGCGGTACCACTCATATCCCGACCGCACCCCCACACCCGCGGCCAATCGAACACCTACCCTAATTTCGCGGAAGCACACGCGATGGGAGCCCAGATACCCGCCCCCCGGGGCGGGTATCTTCTCGTGGCACGGGAACACCGGGTATCCCCACCGCCTAAACCAAAACCGCCGTTCC
This sequence comes from Streptomyces sp. NEAU-174, assembly GCF_052665095.1. Classification (NCBI taxonomy): domain Bacteria; kingdom Bacillati; phylum Actinomycetota; class Actinomycetes; order Kitasatosporales; family Streptomycetaceae; genus Streptomyces; species Streptomyces sp. NEAU-174. Next base: position 105,921 of record NZ_JBQTCE010000024.1, read on the forward strand.
TCTCGATTCAGCGGGAGGTTCGATGAACGGTTTCCGTTCGGATGAGGCACTGCTGGGTGACCTCGTCACGGGCCAGCTGACCCGGCTGTGCCACGTGGCGGGGCTGAGCGAGGCCGATACGGCCGCGTACGCGGGTGTGCTGATCGAGAGTCTGGGGGCCACGGCCGGACGGCCGCTGGCGCTGCCGCCCCCGTCGCACACCTTTCTCTCCGACGACCACAGCCCCGTGGAGTTCTCCCTGGCCTTCCTGCCGGGCCAGACCCCGGACCTGCGGGTGCTGGTGGAGCCGGGCTGCTCCAGCGGGGACGACCTGGCGGAGAACGGCCGGGCCGGTCTGCGATCGATTCACGCCATGGCGGACCGCTGGGGGTTCTCGACCGATCAGCTCGACCGGATCGAGGACCTGTTCCTCCCGCCGTCCCCCGAGGGCCCGCTGGCCCTGTGGTGCGCCCTGGAGCTCCGCCCCGGCGGCGTCCCCGGGGTCAAGGTCTATCTCAACCCCTCGGCGAACGGCGCCGACCGGGCCGCCGAGACGGTCCGCGAGGCGCTGGCGAGGCTGGGCCACGGCCAAGCGTTCGACTCGCTGCCCCGGGCGGAGGGCTTCCCGTTCTTCGCCCTGGACCTCGGCGACTGGGACGCCCCACGGGTGAAGGTCTACCTCAAGCACCCCGGGCTGTCCCCCGCCGAGGCGGGCTCCCTGCCCCGGATGACCCCCGCACCGGGCCGGGAGCGGCTGGAGGAGTTCTTCCGCACCGTCGGCGACCTCCCCGCCGGGGACTTCGCCGACGACGAGGGCGCCGACCGGCTCGCCGGGCGCCCCGCCCTCACCTGCCACTCCTTCACGGAGACGGCGACCGGGCTGCCCAGCGGATACACGCTCCACGTGCCCGTCCGCGACTACGTCCGGCACGACGGCGAGGCGCGGGAGCGGGCCGTGTCCGTGCTGCGCAGCAATGGCATGGACAGCACGGCGCTCGACCGGGCGCTGGCCGCCGTGAGCCCGCGTCCACTCGGCGACGGCGTGGGCCTGATCGCCTATCTGGCACTGGTCTACCAGCGCGGCCGGCCGCGGCGGGTGACCGTCTACGTCTCCTCCGAGGCGTACCGGACCCGGCCGCCCCGCGAGCCGGTCCCCACCCGTGACCGGGTGCGGGCCCGGCTCTGAACCCCGCCGGTACCTCGAACACCGAGCGTGCCGAGCGCGCCGGGACGCCCGACTCCGGGACCCCGCACGCCGAGCGCGCAGAAACACCGAACGACGAACAGACAGGAAGCAGGGGCAGCGTGGAGCCGTACAGGATCAAGGTTGTCGAACCGATACCCGTCACCACACGGCAGCAGCGCGAAGCGGCGCTGAAGCGTGTGAACTACAACCTCTTCGACCTGCGCGCCGAAGAGGTGACCATCGACCTGCTCACCGACTCGGGCACCGGGGCGCTGTCCGCCGCCCAACTCGCCGCCGGGATGGCGGGCGACGAGTCCTACTCGGGCTCCCGCTCGTTCTACCGCTTCCACGAGACGGTCACCGAGCTCACCGGCTACGCCCATATCCTCCCCGCCCACCAGGGGCGCGCGGCGGAGCGCGTGCTGTTCACCACCCTGCTGGAGCGCGGCGACCTCGTGCTGTCGAACACCCACTTCGACACCACCCGGGCCAATGTCGAGCTGAACGAGGCCGAGGCGCGCGACCTGCCGTGCCCCGAGGCCAAGAACCTCGACAGCACCGACCCGTTCAAGGGCAACATCGACCTGGACGCGCTCGCCCGGACGCTGTCCGGGCCCGATGGCTCCCGGGTCGCCGTGGTCGTCATGACCATCACCAACAACGGCGGCGGCGGACAGCCCGTCTCCATGGAGAACCTCAAGCGGACGGCCGCCCTGTGCCGTCAGCACGGGGTGCCGCTCTTCCTGGACGCGGCCCGGTTCGCCGAGAACGCCTGGCTGGTCACCCGCCATGAGCAGGGCTACCGCGACCGCACCCCCCGGCAGGTCGCGGAGGAGGCGTTCCGCCTGGCGGACGGCTGCATGATGAGCGCCAAGAAGGACGGCATCGTCCACATCGGCGGCTTCATCGGCACCAACGACCCGGAGCTCGCCCAGAAGTGCGAGCTGCTCCTCATCGCCACCGAGGGGTTCGCGACCTACGGCGGTCTGGCCGGACGCGACCTCGACATGATGGCGCAGGGGCTGACCGAGGTGACCGAGGTGAGCTATCTCGCCGAGCGCGCCGAGATCGCCTCCCACCTCGCCCACCGGGTCCGCGCCGCGGGCGTGGATATCGTCGAGCCCCCGGGCATGCACGCGCTCTACCTCAACGCCGGCCGGCTGCTGCCGCACATCCCGCCGCACCACTACCCCGGCCACGCCCTGGCCTGCCAGCTCTACCTGGAGGGCGGCATCCGCTCGGCCGAGCTGGGGTCGCTCTACCTCGGTGAGGAGGACGAGCACGGCAACCCGATCAAGAGCGCGCCGTACGAGCTGGTCAGGCTCGCCCTGCCGCGCCGGGTCTACACCCGCAGCCACTACGACCACGTGGGCGAGACGCTCGCGAAGATCGCCAAGAACGCGGACCAGGTGTACGGCTTCCGGATCACCGAGCAGTCCCCGATCCTGCGCCACTTCCGCGCCACGCTGGAGCCGGTGCCCGTCAGGCGCTGACCTCGGCACGGCCGCGCGCGGGCCCGGCACCGGACACCACCGGTGGCGGGCCCGCGTCGTGCGTACGCACCCGCCACGCGCCCACACCGCTCAGCCGTTGCCGAACGAGCCGCTGCTGCCCTCGCGCCAGGTGGGCCGGTCCTCGGTGCCGCGCTTGCCGGAGTCGCGAGTCCCGGGGCCGCCCAGCTCGGACGGGAACCGGCGGCGGCCGTCCCGATCCACCTCATGGGGCTCGCGGTTCTGGGTGACATAGCCGACGCTGTCCTCGTCGTCCTGGTGCCCCGGGCCATGGCCCGCCGCCCGCGCCTCGTGGTCGGCCTCCTGGACCTTCTGCCAGGAACCCGCGCGGCGCTGCGGCTGCTGGGGCGGGATCGGCTCACGGGCCCGTATCCGTATCCCCCACCACACGGCCCCGAAGCACAGGATCACGACCACCAGCCCGACGATGAACGGCCCCGTCCCGACCAGCAGGTCCCGGGTCACGGCGAGATCCTCGGTGTACGTATCCATGGCGGCCGGGTACCCGGACCCGCCCGGATATCACTCCGGCCCCACCGGCGTCACACCCGGCCCGCGTCACATCCGATTCGCGTCACACCCGGCCCGCGTCACACCCGGCCCGCGTTACAACCGGTCGCGCGTCACACCCGGCCCCGCGTCACCGCGTCGCGGAGCCCTCCGCCGCCCGGATCGCGTCACGGTAGGCGCGGGCCGCCGCGCGCAGCGCCGCCTCCGGGTCCACGCCGTCCGCCTCGGCCCGCACCGCGAGCGCCAGCAGCTCATAGCCGATGCCCGCCCCGTCCGGCAGGGCCACGTCCAGCCCGGCCATCCGGGCGCGGAAGGCCAGCTTGGCGGTCAGCGCGAGCGAGGGCTGACCGAGCGGCACCCCTTCGGTGACCGAATCGCGCCGCTTCTCGGCCGCCTTGGTCCGCAGCCAGTGGCGCCGGACGTCCTCCGGGGTCTCGGCGGCCTCGTCGCCGAAGACATGGGGATGGCGGTGGATCAGCTTCTCCACGATGCCGCCCGCCACATCGTCGATCGAGAACGGGTGCTCGGGGTCGTCCTGGGCGATCCGGGCGTGGAAGACGACTTGGAGCAGCACATCGCCGAGCTCCTCGAGCAGCGCCTCGCGGTCGCCCTCCTCGATGGCCTCGACGAGTTCGTACGCCTCCTCGATGCCGTACTTCACCAGCTCCTCGTTGGTCCGGGTGCCGCTCCACGGGCACTCGGCGCGGATCCGGTCCATGACCTGCACCAGATCGAGCAGCCGCGCGCCCGGCAGATCGTAGGAACCGGGCAGCAGCTCCAGGTCCGGCATCGCCTCGCGGCCGGATCCGGCCAGCCGCGCCAGCCCGTCGGTCAGCTCGGACTCGCCCTCGGCCGAGGTGATCACGACGGCCGTGCGGCCGCCCCCCGCCCCGCAGTAGTCGACCAGCTCGCGCGCGCCCGGCGCGCCCGGCTCCACCTCGACGCCCGCGTCCCGCAGATACGGCAGCTGCGGATGGTCCGGATCGCCGGAGAGCACCCGGTCGGCGCCGCGCAGCGCCTGCCAGGCGGGCCAGGACAGCAGTCCGGGCGCCACCCGGTGGCTGGTGGTGAGGAGGACGATGCGCCCGGTGGGGGCGGTGGCGTCGGCGGCGGCGGGCGAGTCAGGTGCGGTCACCCTTGCAACGTAACTTACGCCTGCTCGGGGGTACCGCCGGAGGTGCGCAGCCAGGCCTCCTTGGCCAGGACGGCGGTGCCCTTGGTGTTGTCCCACTTTCCGTAGCGGGGGTTCACCCGGATGTCGAGCGCCTTGGAGGTCTGTGTGAACACCTCATTGACCTTGGAGGTGCCCAGCTTGCGCAGCAGGGCGTTGCGCGTGAGGTCCATACGGACCGCCTCGTCGATCCCGCCGGGCGCGATGCCCTGCTGGAGATAGAGGCCGCGCAGGGCGGTGGCCCCGCCGCTCTGCTTCTCGGCGGCGGAGCGGGCGCGCTGGACCTCGCGGCGGGTGGGGTGGATCCCGTTGTCCTCACCGGCCCGCTCAATCACCCGGAACTGGATCATCCGGATCAGTGTGTCCTGGCTCAGCCGACCGCTGCCCGCGACCGTCTGGGCCGCCCTCGGGTCTTTGCCCTGTGCCTGCCGGACGGCCTTGACCTGCGCCTGGAGCTGGGACACGGTGATCCGGCCACCGTCCAGGACCGCCGCGGCCCCGGGCCGCGGGGCGTCGCCGCACGCGGTGATCAGCGGCGCGGAGAGCAGCAGCGCGGACGCGGCGGAGACGGTGAGCGCAGTACGGCGGCGGATCATTGAGCCTCCCGGCAGAGATCGTGCGGCGCGACAAACGATCTGGCGTTGATCGATGGTATGGAGTCGGCGCGGCCTAGGCCACTGCTTGGACAACGATTCACCACGGTCTTGGTCAGCCTCCTTGGCGCCCTCGGCCCCGGCAGGCTAGCGCGCGGGCAGCTTCGTGTCGGGGCAGCCGCCCAACACCCGCTTCATCGCGCTCTTCTCGGCCCCGGTCACCCACAGCCCGTACGCCTTCTTCACCGCCACCTGGTGCGCCACATAGTCACAGCGGTACGCCTTGTTGGGCGGCAGCCAGGTCGCCGTGTCGCCGTCGCCCTTACGGCGGTTGGCGGAGGCGTCCACGGCGATCAGATTGAGCGGATCGTTGGCGAACTCCACGCGCTTGTCCCGGTCCCACTTCTGGGCGCCCTTCTGCCAGGCGTCCGACAGCGCGACCACATGGTCGATGTCCACCTTGCTGTGACCCCGGACGAACCGGACATCGCGACCGGTGTACGGCTCGTCGGTGAGCGTGCCCGAGGCGACCAGGCAGTGGCCGTCGCGGAACCTCACGTCCTTCAGGTCGCGCTTGAGGATGTCATCGCGGGTCCCGCAGCCGTTGTCGTCGGTGTCCACCCACGAACTGCCGAACTCGCTCCGCTCGTAACCCGTCTTCGGCGCACGGCCTTTGACTGTGAGCGAGGACACAGCCGCCAGGGCCGAGCCGGACGCCGCGGGCCGACTCGAGCCGCTCCCGCCCTCGTCAGCGCCCTTGCCGTCCTGGTCACCGGCCTTGCAGCCGCCGACCGCCAACACCGCGGCCAGCACCGCGACCGAACTTCGCATCGGTATGCGAAACCGTCCCTGCAACCTTCCCGCCCCCTTCGCGTATCTTTTCGCACAGACCGCCCACACGATAAGGACCCTGGATGGACACGGCCGCAACCGCTCCGCCCGGCACCGGCGCCGAGGGGGCGACCGCCGTCATCGGGGGGCGTACCCGGCTTCTCGCGAGGGCAGGCGTACTGCGGCGGCCGAAGGCCGATCCGTACTGGCTGGCCCTCGCCCTCTTCGCCGCCTTCACGGCGCTGTCGGTCTGCCGCTACCGCCGTATGGCCACCATGTCCTGGGACCTGGGCATCTTCGAGCAGGCGATACGGGCGTACGCGCACTTCCAGGCCCCCATAGCCGATCTCAAGGGCCCCGGCGCCAATATCCTCGGCGACCACTTCAGCCCCATAACGGCGCTACTCGGCCCCGTCTACCGGCTCTTCCCCGGCCCGGTCACCCTGCTGGTCGCGCAGGCGGCGCTGTTCGCCGTCTCCGCCGTCCCCGTCGCCCGCGTCGCGGCCCGGCTGCTGGGGCGCGGCCGGGGGCTCGCGATCGGCATCGCCTACGGGGTGTCCTGGGGCATCCAGCGCGCCGTGGACTTCGACTTCCACGAGATCTGCTTCGCCGTTCCGCTCATCGCCTTCTCCCTGGAGGCGGTGATCCGCGGGCGCTGGTACCCGGCGCTGCTGTGGGCCGCCCCGCTGGTCTTCGTCAAGGAGGACATGGGCGCCACGGTGGCCGCGATCGGCGCGGTCGTGTGGATCCGCGCCCGGCGCGACCCGGAGCGCGGCCCCCGTGCCGTCCCCCTCGCCGTCGCGCTGATGGGCTTCGGCATCGCCGTCTCGGCGCTCGCGCTCGGCGTCGTCATCCCCGGCTTCAACGGCGCCGGTTCGTACGACTATTGGGACAAGGTCGGCGGCGGTGAGCAGACCGGCACGATCCCGTTCGGCACCGCGCTGCGCACCCTGCTGTGGATCCTGCTGCCGACCACCGGGCTGCTGGCGCTGCGCTCCCCGCTGCTGCTGGCCGCCGTGCCCACCCTCGGCTGGCGCTTCCTCTCCCACGACGACCATTACTGGGGCACGGACTGGCACTACAGCGCGGTGCTGATGCCGGTCGTCCTGCTGGCCCTGGTGGACGCCCTGGACCGGGTCCGCGACATCCACCGGCCCTGGCTCGCCTCGTACGCCCGTCAGCTGCCCTCGGCGGTGTGCGGCGCGGCCCTGGCGCTGTCGTCCTCCATGCCGCTGTACGGCCTCACCCAGGGCGCCACCTACGACAAGTCCCCGCAGACGCGGGCGGTGGAGCGGCTGCTGGACCGGATCCCGGACGGGGCGACGGTGGAGGCCAACGTCGGGCCGATAAGCCGGCTCACCAGCCGCTGCCGGGTGCTGTGGGTCGGCGCCACCCGGGACATACGGCCGGACTACATAGCCCTCCAGGAGCCGCCGGAGCGCACGGAGCGGCAGGTGATCGAGTACGCCGGGCAGCTCCACCCGGGCAGCTCGTACACGCCCGTGGGCTCCACCTCCGGTTACTTCGTCCTCAAGCGGGGCTAGGGGGAGTCCGGCGGATCTCGACGCCTGCGGCGGGCTGGTTCCCCTCCCCGCCCCTTCCCACAACTGGGGCTCCGCCCCAGACCCCGCTCCTCAAACTCCCCCAGCTACCGCTGGGAGGTGCCCCCCGAGGGGCTGGACGGCATGGGCTTCGGGGCGATCAGGGCGAACGGTGCCCCCTGCGGGTCCTTCACCAGCGACATCCGGCCCGCGACCATGTCGTACGGCGGGCGGAGGACCCTGCCGCCCTCGGCGGACACTTTGGCCGAAATACGGTCGGTGTCCTCCACGGCGAAGTAGACCAGCCAGTGCGGGGGCACCTCCGGCGGCATCCCCTCCCGCAGCGGCTGGAGCCCGCCGACCGTGCGGCCGTCGACGGAGAGCGCGAAATAGCCCTCGGCGCCCTCGCCCTCCATGGGGGTCGACTCCACGCCCAGCGCCTCCGCGTAGAAGGCCGAAGCCGCCTCCCGGTCGGTGGTGTTGAGCTCGTTCCAGATCAGCGTGCCCGGCTCGTTGACGAGGCCCGCGCCGGCGAAGCCGAGCGGCTGCCAGACGCCGAAGACGGCCCCCAGCGGGTCGGCCGCCACCAGCATCCGCCCGAGGTCCATCACGTCCATGACCGGCATCAGCACGGTGCCGCCGGCCCGGCTGATGGACTCCGAGGTGGCCTGGGCGTCGGCGGAGCAGAAGTAGGTGGTCCAGACGGTCGGCGGCGGGGCCTCCTCGCCCACCGACTGCGCGGACATCACGCCCGCGACGGGCTTGCCCCTCAGGGAGCAGGTCGCATAGCCGCCGGTCTCCGGAGGGCCGGCCTCTCCCTCCCAGCCGAACAGCCCGGAGTAGAAGTCCAGGGCGGCCTGTTGGTCGGGGACCATCAGATCGATCCAGCAGGGCGTGCCGGGCTGATAGGACGTGACTTCGGGCATGGGGCCGCCTCCGTATCGCCACTTCCGGCCGTGCGCGGCCGGTACGGGATGCCCCCATGGCCCATTCTCCTCCGGCCCGGGCGTCACGCCACTCGGCGCGGACGGCTACGGCGCGCAACCGCACGTCGACGGGCCGTGAACGCGGCACAGGACCTCCCGGCCGCCGCACAAAGCCGGGCGGCGGCCGACCCGAAGGCCGACCGCCGCCCGGCGGTGGTGAGTAGAGGGTGCGTCAGGCGCTGCCGACCGCGCTTCCGGCCACCCACTGGCTCCAGTCCATGTTCCATCCGTTGAGGCCGTTGTCCGGCTGGACGGTCTTGTCGTTGGAGTTCTTCACGATGACGACGTCACCGACCTGGGAGTTGTCGTAGAACCAGGCGCCGTCCGTGTTGGGGTCGCCCGCGCCCTTGGTGTCCGACAGACCGACACAGCCGTGGCTGGTGTTGACGTTGCCGAAGATGGACTTGGCGCCCCAGTAGTTGCCGTGGATGAAGGTGCCCGAGGTGGACAGCCGCATCGCGTGGGGCACGTCCTTGATGTCGTACTCGCCCTTGCCGTCGTCGTCCGTGAAGCCGACCGTGGCACCGTTCATCCGGGTCTCCTTGAACTTCTCGGAGATCACCATCTGACCGTTGTAGGTCGTGTTCTCGGGGCTGCCGGCGGAGATCTTGATGGTCTTCAGCAGCTTGCCGTCGCGGACGACCTTCATCTCCTTGGTCTTCGCGTCCACCGTGGAGACCTGGGAGCGGCCGATCTTGAAGTTGACCGTCTTCTCCTGGACGCCCTTGACACCGGGCGACGCCTCGACGCCGTCCAGGTCCAGCTTCAGGGAGACGGTCGAGCCCGCCTTCCAGTAGTCCTTCGGGCGCAGGTCGAGCCGGTCGCCGCCGAACCAGTGGCCGACCACCTGCTGGCCGCTGCTGGAGGTGACCTTGATGTGGGACTCGACGTCCTTCTTGTTGGTCACCGCCTTGTCGAAGCGGATGGACACCGGCATGCCCACGCCGACCGTGGAGCCGTCCTCCGGCGTGAAGTTGCCGATGAAGCTGTTGGAGGGCGAGACGGTGGTGAAGGACGAGTTCTCGGTGGCCTTACGGCCCTTGGAGTCCTCCGCGGACGCCCTGATCTTGTACTGCGTGGCCCGCTCCAGCTGCCCGCTCGGCTTCCAGGACGTCTTGTCGGGCGATATGGTCCCGGCCACGGTGTTGCCGGTCGCCGCGGACGTCATCGTGACAGAGGTGAGCTTGCCCTCGCTCACCGTGACCTTGGTGTCACTGTTGATGCCCGCGTTCGTCGCACCGGCCTTTGGCGTGATCTTGATGTGGGCGTCCGACGCGTCCTTGGCCGCCGCCTCGTCGACCTGCGACTGCGACTTGTGCCCGTCGTTCTTGGCGTCGTCGCCGCCGCCATCCCCGCCGCACGCGGCGAGAGTGAGTACGCCGCCGAGCACGGCGGCCACGGCCACCAGCCCCTTACGACGCTTGCCGTCCGTCATCACACGCTTCTCCATTTGACCTGGATCTTGATCTGGACCCCAGAAACCCCGGACCTGCCCGATAAGAACGCCTGTACCTTTTGGCCGGTTCCACGCACAGTAAAACTGTGCGCAAGACCACTTAGCAAAGGCGCCAGTCAAGCGTAAGACCCGCCGGCACCCGGACCCGCACGGCTCAGCCGTCTTCGTCGCCCGGAATGCGGCTCTCCGGGCTCAGTCGTCCTCGTCCAGGTCGGGGAAGGCCCCGGACCACTCGACGGCGCGAGGATCGTAGTCGATGTGCTCGCTGCTCCAGGACGCCTGCGCCAGTTCGACCCCCGGCACCTCCTCCACCAGTTCGAACGACTCGACCAGATAGGCCAGCGCCTCGGCCTCGTCCGACTCCACCATGCGGCGTGCGTGGCCCCGCTCCTCCGCGGCCATGGACTCGTCGCCGTCGATCCGCTCGTACGCCGCGCGCCGCAGCCGGTCCGCGTCGGTGATCTCGACTACGAGCTCCACACGAAGCCGGACAAACCGTGATGTCTCGGTACTCGTCATGCGACGGAGGTTAGGGGTCCGACCCGTCTCGCTTCCGCACGACCCGCAGTTGTCACTACGATCGGCGCACGGGGTCAATTTGCCGCAGCCTCAAGGAGGATGCCGTTGTCCGCACGCCGACCGCTGCTGACCGCCGCCGCTGCCGGTTCGCTGCTGTGCGCCCTGTGGTTCGTCCCGTCCGCCAACGCCACCGTGGAGGACCCGGGATCGTCATCGGCGTCCTCGCGGACCTCCGAGGGCTCGCCCGGGTCCGGGCCCAGGACCGAGGCCGTGCCCGACGGGGATCTGGCCGATACCGGCAGCGTGGACGTCACCCCGTATCTCTTCGGCGGCACGGCCTTCCTGGGGCTGGGTGTGGCGATGGTGACCGCCTCCGTGCGGCGCACCCGCCCGGAGGCGTACTGAGCGCTCCGGCTCGCTCAGCTGAGGGGGCCGGTCACCGACTCCACGGCCTCGATCAGCTCTCCGGACCGTACGAACGCGTCCGCCGCCGCCAAGTCGGGCGCCAAGTAGCGATCCTCGCCCGGCCCCTCGACGCCCGCCCGGCGCACCGCCGCCAGCACCGCCCGGCTCGCGGGCGCGGGCTCGAGACCCTGGCGCAGCTCGATGCCCCGGGTGGCGGCGACCAGTTCGACGGCCAGGACGCGGGCCAGGCTGTCCACCGCCGTACGCAGCTTGCGCGCCGCCGACCAGCCCATCGAGACGTGGTCCTCCTGCATGGCGGAGGACGGGATGGAGTCGACGGAGGCGGGCACCGCGAGCCGCTTCATCTCGCTCACCAGCGCGGCCTGGGTGTACTGAGCGATCATCAGCCCCGAGTCCACGCCCGGGTCGCCGGCCAGGAAGGGCGGCAGGCCGTGGGAGCGGTTCTTGTCCAGCAGCCGGTCGGTGCGGCGCTCGGCGATCGAGGCGAGGTCGGCGGCGGCGACGGCCAGGAAGTCCAGGACGTACGCGACGGGCGCGCCGTGGAAGTTGCCGTTGGACTCCACCCGGCCGTCCGGCAGCACCACGGGGTTGTCCACGGCGGCGGCCAGCTCGCGCTCGGCGACCAGCCGGGCGTGCGCGAGGGTGTCCCGGCCGGCGCCCGCGACCTGCGGGGCGCAGCGGATCGAGTAAGCGTCCTGGACGCGCGGCGCATCGTCCTGGTGGTGCCCGGTGAGCCCCGAACCCGCCAGTACCCGCAGCATGTTGGCGGCGCTGGCGGCCTGCCCGGGGTGGGGGCGGATGGCGTGCAGCTCGGGTGCGAGGACGCGGTCCGTGCCGAGCAGCGCCTCCAGCGAGAGGGCGGCGGTCACATCGGCGACGGTGAAGAGCCGGGCGAGGTCGGCGCAGGCCATGATCAGCATGCCGAGCATGCCGTCCGTGCCGTTGAGCAGCGCGAGCCCCTCCTTCTCGCGGAGCTCGACCGGCTCGATGCCGTGCTCGGCCAGCAGCTCGGCGGCGGGCCGCACGGTCATGTCGGGGCCCTCGGCCTCGCCCTCGCCCATCAGCGCCAGCGCGCAGTGGGACAGCGGCGCCAGGTCGCCGGAGCAGCCCAGCGAGCCGTATTCGTGCACGACGGGGGTGATCCCCGCGTTGAGCAGCGCGGCCATGGTCCGCACCACGACGGGCCGGACGCCGGTGCGGCCGGACGCGAGCGTCTTCAGCCGCAGGAACATCAGCGCCCGCACCACCTCGCGCTCCACCCGCGGGCCCATGCCGGCGGCGTGCGAGCGCACGATGTTGCGCTGGAGCTGGGCGCGCAGCTCGGGGCTGATGTGGCGCACGGCCAGCGCGCCGAAACCGGTGGAGACGCCGTAGACGGGCTCGGGCTTGGCCGCCAGGTCGTCGATCACCTGCCGCGCCGCGGAGACGGCGTCGAGCGCGGCCTCGTCGATCTCGACGCGCGCGGTGCCGCGGGCTACGGCGATGACATCGTCGGCGGTCGTTCCGGACGTCCCCACCACCACAGTGTGCATATCCATATTCAGGCACCCTAGAGAGTGAATCCTCACCTGTCACCCCGCTACCCCTGTCCTTCCGGGGCTCCGCCCTGCCCCGCGCTCCTCAATCGCCGGAGAGGCTCAAATCGGGGCTCCGCCCCCAACCCCGCTCCGCAAACGCCGGAGGGGCTGGAATATGGGGCTCCGCCCCGGCCCCCGGACGGGGGGCCTGCGCCCCGAGCCGCGTCCCCAGGCCCCTGCGGCGGGCTGGACCCCGCGCTTCAGCGGTGCTGCGCCCTGAGCCCCGACGGTTTCGCACCCCGGGCCTTGGCGGTGCCGCCCCGGCCCCCAGCGGAGCTGAACCCCCCAGCCCCGCGGAGCCAGGGGCGAGAGGCCGTTTCAGCCTCTCCGGCGATTGAGGAGCGGGGCCCAGGGCGGAGCCCCGGTGGGGGGCCGGGGGCCTGCCACCGGTATCGGGAAGGGGCGGGGTGGGGAACGAAACGCGCCACGCCCCCGCGTCGGGGCTCAGGGGCACAGCCCCAGCGGGACCCGGGGTTAGCGGCGGCCTCGGAAGCGGCGGCGTTCTGGGGGGTGGGCGGGAGACGTGTCGGCGAGGCGGATCACCGCGTCCTCCGCGCCCCCGTCCCGGCCCGCCACCACCGGCTTCTGCGAGCGCGCCGCCTTCGCCCGGTACTGCGCCGCGTCCGCCAGGCGGAAGAGGCGGCGGGCCGACGGCACGGGCCCGATCGGATCGCCCGTGGAGGCGATCCCGCAGGCCACCCCCTCGCCCAGCTCCAGCTCCGCCGCCCGCCGGCACAGCTCATCGGCCACCCGGACCACCTCGTCCGCCGGGGGCCCGACCCCCAGCAGGCAGAACTCATCGCCGCCCAGCCGGGCCACCAGCGCCCCTGGCAGCATCGCGCCGCATATGGACAGCAATGAGCCGAATCGTTCCAGCAGGCGATCGCCGACCGCGTGGCCGAGGGTGTCGTTCACCCGCTTGAGGCCGTTGAGGTCGCAGACCACCAGGCTCACCACCGTGCCGTCCGCGTGGTACGACTCCAGCGCCTCGTCCAGCCGTATGTCCACCGCCCGCCGGTTGCCGAGGCCCGTCAGCGGATCGGTGAAGGCGAGGCGGCGGGCCTCCTCCAGGCGCTCGGTCTGGGCCAGCCCGGCGGCGGTCACCGAGGCCAGCACGGTCGCGAAATCGGCGTCGTCGCGGTCGAAGACGGGCCGCCCGGCCGGCCGGGCCACGTACAGCTCGCCCCACGCCCGCCCGTGCAGCACGATCGGCGCCACCACACAGCTGCCCCGGCCACGCCGCCGCAGCGCGGCCACCCGCCCCCAGCTGCCGCTGGGCGGCGGGGCCGAGCCGACGCCGACGCCGGTGCCCACGCCCTCGGCCGTCTCGACCCAGGCGTGCGGCTCCCCGCCCGCGGCCCAGTGCTCATGCACGAATTCGGCGATCTCCGGGAAGTCGTGCACCGGGTACGACTCGTCCTCCGGCAGCCGCTCCTCGCCCGCCATCAGCTCACCCACGTTCACCAGAACCCGCAGCCGCCCCCGCTCGCGCTCCCACATCGAGATCGCCGCGAAGCTGCCGCCGAGGGCGCGGCAGGCCGCCTCGGCAGCCGCGCCCATCGACTCCTGCGGGGTGTGCGCCGCCGCCATCTCCTGAGCGAGCCGCACGACGGCCCGCAATCGTCCGTCGACCCCACCGGGCCGCCCGCCGATCTCCCCGTTGTCCGTCACGACGGCCTCGCATTCCTCACGGCCATGCATCGTTCGCTCTGCTCTCCAGCGTAAGAACGTCGAGAACAATCCGCTGCGGGCCGTTCACCCCGGGTATCCGAGCGAACGGTCACCCCCGGTGGCCGCTTCGCTCCCCCCGGGCCGGGGCCACTCCCCGGATCCGGTCAACTTCCCCGGTCCGGGGTCGCTACTCCCCCTGCTGCTCCCACCTGCCCAACAAAAGTCCGCCGTCTCCCGGTCCGGTCCTGGCCCGTCACTCCCCCGGCCAGTCCGCCGGACGCTTCTCGTTGAACGCGGCCACACCCTCCGCGCGGTCCCGCGAGAAGGCCACCGTCCGCCACGCCGCGTCCTCGACCTCGAGACCGGCCCGCAGATCCAGCCCCTGCCCCAGCCGCAGCGCCTTCTTGGCGGCCCGCACGCCGACCGGGGAGTTGGCGGCGATGCCCCGGGCGAGCTCCAGCGCCTCGGCCCGGTCCTCGCCCTCCGCCGTCAGCCGGTCCACCAGGCCCAGCGCCTGGGCCTCCGCGGCGGCCACCCGGCGTGCGGAGAAGATCAGCTCGGCGGCGCGCGCGGCGCCCACCCGGCGCGGCAGCAGCTGGGTGCCGCCACCGCCCGGGATCACCCCGACCGACACCTCGGGCAGCCCCACCACCGCGGTGGGGTCGGCCACGATGACGTCGCACGACAGGGCCAGCTCGAAGCCGCCGCCCAGCGCATAGCCGTGCACCGCGGCGATGGCCGGCATCGGCAGCTCCAGCACCCCGGTGTAGGCGGCGCGGGAGACCGGGCGGTGCCGCATCATCTCGGCGTCGGTGAGCGAGTTGCGCTCCTTGAGGTCGGCGCCCACGCAGAAGGCCCGCTCATGGGTCGAGGTCAGCACCACGGCCCGGACGTCACGGTCCTCGGACAGCGCCGCGCAGGCCGCCGCGATGGAGCGCGCCATCTCCGACGAGACGGCGTTCATGGCCTTGGGCCGGTCCAGTACCAGCTCGGCCACGAAGCCGTCCCTGCGGACCGCGACCCACTCCCCGTACCGCTGCTCACTCATCACACACCCTCCCGGTTAACGACCGTGAACACACTGCCCGCGATCATTCCAGCTCCCCGGGTCGTGCGGAACCTGTGAGCGCCCGGACAGACCCTGAGCGCCCTCGCCGAAGTCCGGTGCGGTTCGGTCGCGCCCCGAAGCGGCGCTAGGAACTGGGGACTAGGAACTGGGCGCTAGGAACTGAGCGACCAGCCACGACGCGGCCGCGGACGAACGACCGCGCCTCGCGCCCCTTCCCGCGGAGCGCTCAGCGGGCCCGCCGCCACCGGTTCAGGAAGCCCAGCAGGATCGACTGCTGCTTCTGCCCGTCCTCCCCTTGCTCCGGATCCGCCCCCGGCTCCGACCCCGTCGGGGGCTCGGCCGCGGACGCCGCGTCCGTGGCGAACGGCAGCGAGATCGGCGGGATGGGCGGCGGCGGAGGCGTCCCCGGCGGCGTCTCCGGCCACTGGACCTGCGGGCCCGGACGGCCCTGCGGTCCCTGCGGACCCGGCTCCCCCGGACGGGCGGCGGGCGGTGCGCCGCGCCGGCTCCCCGGCCGAGGAACGGGAGCGAACCGCACCGGCAGCGTGATCACCCCCCGTACGAAGATCCCGGAGAGCCACTTCAGCTCCTCGATCTCCCCGGCGAGCGTCAGATCGGGGATCCGGTCCAGCAGCTTCTCCAGCGCGACGGAGGCGATCAGCCGGGCCGAGGACCGGCCGGGGCAGGCATGGGCGCCCGCGCCGAACGCCAGATGGGCCCGGTTGCCCTGCTTGTGCGGGGACCGCAGCAGGGCGTCCCGGTTGGTCGCCGCGAAGCTGATCATCACCGCGTCGCCCGCGCGCAGCCGCTTCCCGGCGAGGTTGGTGTCGTGCACCGGGAAGTAGAGCCCCATGTTGGCCAGCGGCGGGTCCGTCCACAGCACCTCGTCCAGGGCGTCCTCGACGAGCATGCTGCCGCCCATCAGCTCGCCCGAGAACCGCTCGTCGGTGAGCAGCACCCGCAGGGCGTTGCCGATCAGACCGGGCACCACCCCGGTCACCATCCCGATCAGCAGCAGCAGCTGCTCGACCAGCTCCTCGTCGGTCAGCCGCGCCGGATGGGCGATCAGCCAGGAGGTGATGTCGGCGCCCGGCTCGCGCCGCTTGAGGTCGATCAGCTCGCGCAGCGCCGCGCCCGAGGTCCGGTCCCCGCCGGAGGGGTCCGAGCCGTCGATGAACGACGCCACGCCCCGCAGCAGCCGGTCCATGATCTCCTGCGGGCAGCCGAAGAGCTGGCTGGTCACCATGATCGGGACCAGTGCGCAGTACGTCCCGATCAGCTCGGCCTCGCCCGCCTCGCAGAACTGGTCGATCAGCGAGTCGGCGATGCGCTCGACGTAGTTCCGCAGCGCGCTGGAGTCGATCCGGCCGGTGGTGTCCTCGATGGCGCCGCGCAGCCGCCGGTGCTCCTCGCCGTCCACGAAGTCGACCTGCGGCCGGGGCCTGATGACCTGCGGGGCGTAGCTGGACTCCGGCAGCAGGCCCTCGTTCCGGTCCCGCCAGTGGCGGGGGTCCTTGGAGAAGGTCTCGGGGCGCCGCATGACCTCCAGCGCCGTGTCGTACCCCAGGCACAACATGGCCGGTACGCCTCTGTCCAGCTCCACCGGCGCGAGCGCGCCGTGGGCCTCGCGCAGCCGCCGGTAGACCGCGAAGGGGTCCGTACCGAACTCGGGCGCGTGGAGCGGTTCGGCGCCGGTCTCCCCGTGGGCGGGACAGCCCGGTGGGGGTAAGGCGCCCGGACGGTGAGCACTCGAATCGAAAAGCTGGGTCACACGTGCTCCTGGACACCGTCGGGCCCACCCCGCGGGCGGACGCGGACGGTGCTACTTCGACGACAGGACCTGGGATCCACCGAGTGGATCTTGCGGACGTAGGCTAGCCCAACAGGCCCCGCGCCGCGCCCGGTTCAGTGATCCGGCCGGCGCCACCGGAACGATCCGGCCGGAGCCGGGCTCACGCGCGACGGCTCAGCAGCCACGGCTCCACGACCCCGAGGCCACGCACCGGCCGCTGCCACATCGGCTGGAGCGCGAAGCGGTACGAGGGCGGCTCCTCGCCCTCCTTCTCCGCCGCGGCGGCCGCCTCCGCGGCCTCCGCCTCCGACACCGGGGCCTCCCCGGTGCGGCTCAGCTCCTCGGCGAACGCGCCGTCCACCAGGACCGCGTTCTTGGGGGCTATGGACGTCAGCCGGCTGGCCAGGTTCACCGTCGTGCCGAAGACATCGCCCATCCGCGTCGTGACCGTGCCGAACGCGATCCCGACCCGCAGCTCGGGCATCGTCTCGTCATGCGTCAGCGTCTCGATCAGACGCAGCGCGATCTCGGCGGCGATGCCCGCGTCGTCGGCCGCGTAGAGCACCTCGTCGCCGAGGGTCTTGATCAGCCGTCCGCCGTGCGCCGCCACCAGGTCGGCGGCCGTGGTCTCGAACGCCTCGACCAGCTCGCCGAGCTCCTCCTCCTCAAGCCGCCGGGTCAGCCGGGTGAAGCTCACCAGGTCCGCGAAGCCGACCGCCAGCCGCCGGTCCACCATCTCGACGTCGTCAGCCGCCTGCACCACCCGGCCGGTCGCGGCCGCGAGCTGGCGCCGGTAGACGTAGACCAGGAACTCCTCCAGCTCCGGCAGCAACAGCTCGACCAGCGGATACGCGATCTCGGTCCGGGTCATCCCGGTCTCCTGGGGGTCGGTGAGCCCCTCCAGGAAGGAGTCGATCTGCCAGTCGGCGAGCCGGGCGGTGGTCTGGCCGGTGGAACGGGCCACCTGGATGGCCATCGGCTCGCTCAGCAGCCCGGCCTCGACCAGGCCGGACAGCCGGCGCAGCGCCAGGACGTCGGCCTCGGTCAGCGCCTTGGCCTGGCCGATGTCGGCGAAGCCCATGGCCCGCCAGAAGCGGGTGGCCAGCTCGACCGAGACGCCCGCGCTGCGGGCGGCCTGGAAGGGGGTGTAGCGCCGCTCGGCGCCGAGGATCAGCTGCTCCAGCCGGAGCGCGATGGGGTCCGGCTGGTCCTCGTCGCCGGGGGCCTCCGCGGCGGCGCTCTCCCGCGCCCCGGTGTCCCGTACGGCCCCGTCGGGCGCGGCGGCGTCCAGCACCTCGCGCTCCTCGGCCGTGCCGGAACCCGCGTCGTCGGCGGTCACCGCCCGCCCCCTGTCCGATCCCTGCGCACTGCCCTTCCGTTCCCTCTTCCCGGCCCGGTCCCGAGCTCGCTCACAGCCGCCCCGAGCTGGACCGACCGCGACCACGATACGTCAGGTGTGCCGTAGCTCACTCTCGCGCGGGAGGGTCATTCCTCCCTCGGTACGGAGCGTAGATGCACGATGTCCCCGGCGGAGACCGGCTCCTGAACCCCGCCTTCTGTGGCCAGAACCAGACGCCCGTCGCCGTCGATCGCGACCGCCTCGCCGATACGCTCCCGGCCGCCCGGGAGCTCGGCGCGCACCTGGCGCCCGAGGGTCGCACAGCCCGCCGCGTACGTCTCCTGGAGGCCGCTCGCCCCGGGGTCGCCCTCGAACCGGCACCACTCCCCGTACCACTCCGCGATCGAGCGCAGCACGGCCCGCAGCAGCGGATCGCGGTCGGTGGAGATCGCGTCCGCCAGGGCCAGCGACCCGGCGGTGGGAACGGGAAGTTCACCGGCGCGCAGCGAGACGTTCAGCCCCATGCCGATCACCACCGCGTCCCCGGCCCGCTCGGCGAGGATCCCGCCGAACTTCCGCTCCTCGCCCCCGACCGTCACCAGCAGGTCGTTCGGCCACTTCAGCGCGGTGTCCACGCCCGCCGTACGGCTGAGCGCCCCGGCGGCCGCGACCCCGGCCAGCAGCGGCAGCCAGCCCCAGCGCTCGGTGGGCACGCCTGCGCCGCCGGGCCGTAGCAGGATGGAGAAGAAGAGCCCGGACCTGGCCGGAGCCGTCCAGGCGCGGTCGAGCCGACCGCGCCCCGCGGTCTGCTCCTCGGCGATGAGCACCGCTCCCTCGGGGGCTCCGGCCCGGGCCCGGGTGACCAGATCCGTATTGGTCGAGCCGGTCGCCCGCACCACCTCGAGCTCGGTCCACAGCCCGCCGGGCCGCACCAGCCCGCGGCGCAGCGCGGCGGCGTTCAGCGGCGGCCGCTCCAGGTCGGACCAGCGTCCGCGCGCGTCACCTGGGCTCCCTGAGGTGTCAGAAGGCGTCATGGGGGCCAGCCTAGGGTCAGGAGGTGTGGCCAACGACGCAGTGCCACCAAGCGGTGCCGCCGATACGCTACGTGCCGGTAGCCCAGCCAGCGCAAAGCCGCCGAACGCAGCCGGAACCCCCGAAACCCGACAGGCCCCGTCTGATCACGATCACGACCCGTACGACCCCGTTCCCCGCCTTCCCCCGATCCTGAAGACCCGCCGTATCCACCCCCAGGACGAGCAGGAGCCGCATCCCGATGTCCACCGAGCCGGAGACCGCCCCCGAGATTCCAGACCGCCACACCACCGCGGGGAAGCTCGCGGACCTGAAGCGCCGCATCGAAGAAGCGACCCACGCCGGGTCCGCGCGCGCGGTGGAGAAGCAGCACGCCAAGGGCAAGCTGACCGCGCGCGAACGCATCGACCTCCTCCTGGACGAGGGGTCCTTCACCGAGCTCGACGAGTTCGCCCGGCACCGCTCGACCAACTTCGGCATCGACCAGAACCGGCCGTACGGGGACGGGGTCGTGACCGGATACGGCACGGTCGACGGCCGCCCGGTGGCCGTGTTCTCCCAGGACTTCACGGTCTTCGGCGGGGCGCTCGGGGAGGTGTTCGGCGAGAAGATCGTCAAGGTCATGGACTTCGCGCTGAAGACCGGCTGTCCGGTCGTCGGCATCAACGACTCCGGTGGCGCCCGCATCCAGGAGGGTGTGGTCTCCCTCGGCATGTACGGCGAGATCTTCCGCCGCAACACCCATGCCTCCGGGGTGATCCCGCAGATCAGTCTGGTGGTGGGGCCGTGCGCGGGCGGGGCGGTCTACTCCCCGGCGATCACCGACTTCACGGTGATGGTCGACCAGACCTCGCACATGTTCATCACCGGGCCGGATGTGATCAAGACGGTCACGGGCGAGGACGTCGGCTTCGAGGCGCTGGGCGGCGCCCGGACCCACAACACCACCTCCGGTGTCGCGCACTACATGGCCGGGGACGAGAAGGACGGCATCGAGTACGTCAAGGCGCTGCTGTCCTACCTGCCCTCCAACAATCTCTCCGAGCCCCCGGCCTTCCCCGACGAGGCCGATCTGGAGGTCTCGGACGAGGACCGGGAGATGGACACCCTCATCCCGGACTCGGCGAACCAGCCGTACGACGTGCACAAGGCCATCGAGCACGTGCTGGACGACAACGAGTTCATGGAGACGCAGGCGCTCTTCGCGCCCAACATCATCACCGGCTTCGGCCGGGTCGAGGGCCACCCGGTGGGCATCGTGGCCAACCAGCCGATGCAGTTCGCCGGCTGTCTGGACATCGACGCCTCCGAGAAGGCCGCGCGCTTCGTGCGCACCTGCGACGCGTTCAACGTGCCCGTGCTGACCTTCGTGGACGTGCCCGGCTTCCTGCCCGGCACCGACCAGGAGTACAACGGCATCATCCGGCGCGGCGCCAAGCTGATCTTCGCCTACGCGGAGGCCACCGTCCCGCTGATCACGGTCATCACCCGCAAGGCGTTCGGCGGCGCGTACGACGTGATGGGCTCCAAGCACCTGGGCGCGGACCTCAACCTGGCCTGGCCGACGGCGCAGATCGCGGTCATGGGCGCCCAGGGCGCGGTCAACATCCTCCACCGGCGCACCATCGCCTCCTCCGACGACCCGGAGGCCACCCGCACCGAGCTGATCGCGGACTACGAGGACACCCTCCTCAATCCGTATATCGCGGCCGAGCGGGGGTATGTGGATGCTGTGATCATGCCCTCCGAGACCCGTCGCCACATCGTCCGCGGTCTGCGGACGTTGCGGAACAAGCGCGAAGCGCTGCCCCCGAAGAAGCACGGCAACATCCCCCTCTAGCCCCCTAGCGAAGGGCTGTTTCCATGATCCGTATTGTCCGGGGCAACCCGACCCCCGAGGAGTTGGCCGCCACTCTGGCGGTGGTGCAAGCACGCGCGGCTGCCGCCATGGCCGCCGCGCAGACCGAGGACGATCCGGAGGAGTGGTCCGACCCTGCCCGCACCGTCCCCAGCCACCGGGTGCCGCACCCGGGTCCCAAGGCGTGGCGCACCACCTACTGGCCGGCCTGAGCGGTCTACTGGCCGACCTGAGCGGTCCGCGGCGGGCCGAATGGCAGCTTCGCGCCGGGGCGCCTGAGTACGCGTACTCAGGCGCCCCGGCGTCTTCGGCCTCAGGATCGGATTCATGCTGTGGTCCGAGCCGCCCGATGAGCCGCCCGAGGAACTGCGGCGCGCCGAGGCCATGCTCCGCCGCGCCCGCACGGTTCTGACCGTCTCCGTGCTGCTGGCGATGTGCATCTTGGGGATGTGGCCGTAGCGGGTGTCCTGCCCGGCGGTACGCGTACGCCTGCGGCGGACTGCTCTCCCCTCCCCGCCCCTTCCCACAACTGGGGCTCCGCCCCAGACCCCGCTCCTCAAGCGCCGGAGGGGCTGGAAGGCGGGGCTCCGCCCCTGGGCCCCGGGGTCCAGGGGCGAAGCCCCTTGCCCACGGCCCCATCTCGGGAGCGGCTTACCCTGGTGCGCATGACTGCGCAGCGCACTCTCGTCCTCGCGTCCGCCTCGCCCGCCCGGCTCGGGCTGCTGCGACAGGCCGGACTGGCGCCCAAGGTGATCGTCAGCGGGGTGGACGAGGACGCGATCAGCGCCGAGACCCCCGCCGAGCTGGCCCGGGTGCTGGCCGAGGCGAAGGCCACCGCCGTGGCCGCGCTTCCGGAGGCGGCCGGCTCCCTCGTCGTCGGCTGCGACTCGGTGCTGGAGCTCGACGGTCAGGCGCTCGGCAAACCGGCCGACGCCGAGGAGGCCACCGCCCGCTGGAAGTCGATGCGCGGCCGGGCCGGGGTGCTGCACACCGGGCACTGCGTGATCGACACGGCGAGCGGCCACCGCGCCTCGGCCACCGCGTCCACCACCGTCCACTTCGGCGAGCCGACGGACGAGGAGATCGCGGCGTACGTCGCCAGCGGCGAACCGCTGCACGTGGCGGGCGCGTTCACGCTCGACGGCCGTTCGGCGCCGTTCATCGACGGCATCGAGGGCGACTCCGGAAACGTGATCGGGCTGTCCCTGCCGCTGTTCCGCCGGCTGCTCGCCGAACTGGACGTGCGGATCACGGACCTCTGGAGCGACTAGGGAATTCCGGCTAGGCGTTTCCCTGGACTCGCCTTAGGCGTTTCCCTGGACTCGCCTTAGGCGTTTCCCTGGACTTGTCTTAGGTCTTTCCCTGGATCTTCCCCCGGCTCAGGCCGGGCTGGGGGCGTCATGACCGCCGCCTGCGGCCTCGGCGGAGGGCTCGGCGGGCGGCTCCGGCTCGTACCCCAGCAGGCTCAGCACGATCAGCCCCAGCACCACCATCATGAACGCGAACGCCGCCCAGCCCACCAGGCCGACCGCGAACGCGCCCACCAGCCCGTGCACCACCGCACAGGTGATGAGCAGGATGCGGGCCAGGCGGCCGGGGGCGCGGTCCCGCACGGCGGTGCGCAGCAGCACCACCCCGCACACCAGCAGATAGAAGCCGAAGAGGCCGCCCGCGGCCCAGGTCCCGATCGACATCGCGTCGGTGTCCATGCCGCCCAAGGACATCTGCTGACGGTCCACGACCAGGCCGAGGATCCAGTTCAGCAGCGCTATGCCGACCGCCTCGACCATCAGCGTCACTGCCGCCACCGCGGCCACTGGTCTGCGCGCCACAGCGATCCCCTCCACTCTGTTCAGTGCCGAAGCACGCTACTAATGGGTAAGCGCCGCCACAAGAGGTGCGGACGAGCGGAACGCCGTGGCAAAGTTTCCGCCCGGCATTCGTAGGGTCTCCACAAAGAAACGTGAAGCGCCGCAGCACGGCGCGCCAGAGACCTTGCCCACATCGCGGACCGCGCCACGGCCCGGAAAACCGGGCGTACCGTGGAGCGACGGGGGAGCCGGACGTTCGTCCAGCGCGAGGTTCACGCTCCGTGTGGTCAAGCTCACGCCCGGGGTCTGCTCGGCGCGAGGTGTTGCCAGTACCTAAACTCGGCTTGTTTCAAGGAGGGAGCCATCGTGCGCAAGGTGCTCATCGCCAACCGTGGCGAGATCGCTGTCCGTGTTGCCCGTGCCTGCCGGGATGCCGGGATCGCGAGCGTAGCCGTATACGCCGATCCGGACCGGGACGCTGTGCATGTGCGCGCGGCCGACGAGGCCTATGCGCTGGGTGGTGACACCCCGGCGGCCAGCTATCTCGACCAGGCCAAGGTCCTGGCCGCGGCCGCCGAGTCCGGCGCCGACGCCGTCCACCCCGGCTACGGATTCCTCTCCGAGAACGCCGACTTCGCCCAGGCCGTCCTGGACGCCGGCCTGACCTGGATCGGCCCCCCGCCGCACGCCATCCGCGACCTGGGCGACAAGGTGGCGGCGAGGCACATCGCCCAGCGCGCGGGTGCCCCGCTGGTCGCCGGGACCCCCGACCCCGTCTCCGGGGCGGAGGAGGTCGTGGCCTTCGCCGAGGAGCACGGTCTCCCGATCGCCATCAAGGCCGCCTTCGGCGGTGGCGGCCGCGGTCTGAAGGTCGCCCGCACGATGGAAGAGGTCCCCGAGCTCTACGACTCCGCCGTCCGCGAGGCCGTGGCCGCCTTCGGACGCGGCGAATGCTTCGTCGAGCGCTACCTCGACAAGCCCCGGCACGTGGAGACCCAGTGCCTGGCCGACACCCACGGCAACGTGGTCGTCGTCTCCACCCGCGACTGCTCCCTCCAGCGCCGCCACCAGAAACTCGTCGAAGAGGCCCCCGCGCC